>NZ_JBVHQG010000003.1:0-717373 GCF_055567535.1 Streptomyces sp. NPDC026538 | reverse complement strand
GGCGGCACGACGGACGGCGCGACCACCGCCGGCACCACCACCCCGAACCCGACGTTCTCCTTCCCCGCCGTCGTACCGCCGCCCGAAGCTTCCGGCGCTGCGGGTGCTTCTGGTGCTGCCAGTGCTGCCAGTGCTTCTGGTGCTACTGGTGTTTCCGGTGCTACTGGCGCTTCCGGTGTCAGCCCTGGAGCCGCTTCTTCACCGCGGCGGCGACGCGGCCGCCCTCGGCCAGCCCGGCCACCTTCGGGTTCACGATCTTCATGACGGCGCCCATGGCACGCGGCCCCTCGGCGCCCGCCGCCTTCGCCTCCTCGACGGCCGCGGCGACGATCCCCGCCAGCTCCTCGTCGCTGAGCTGCTTGGGCAGGTACTCGTCGAGGAGCTCGCCTTCCGCCTTCTCCCGCTCCGCGCTCTCGGCGCGGCCGCCCTGCGCGAAGGCCTCGGCCGCCTCCCGGCGCTTCTTCGCCTCCTTGGCGATCACCTTGAGCACCTCGTCGTCGGAGAGCTCGCGCTTCTCCTTGCCCGCGACCTCCTCCTTGGTGATCGCGGCGAGCGTCAGCCGGAGCGTCGAGGAGCGGAGCTCGTCGCGTGCCTTGATCGCGGAGTTGAGGTCGTCGTGCAGCTTCGACTTGAGCGTGGTGGTCATGGTTCCGATTGTCGCAGGTGCCGCATGCGGACCGCCCGCCGATTTACCGCCCGGTCGGCGGCCGGTCATGAGTCCCGCCGCGCGTCTGACACGATGGTTGTATGCGCGCTCGATACGGAGTACCCCTGGGAATCGCGGCGTTCGGTGCCGCCGGTGTGTTGTACGCGGCCGGCTTCGAGGTCCGTTCGTTCCGCCTGCGCCGGGTGACGGTCCCGGTCCTCCCGCCGGGGATGCGCCCGCTGCGCGTGCTCCAGGTCTCCGACATCCACATGGTGAGCGGGCAGCGCAAGAAGCAGCGCTGGCTGCAGTCGCTGGCGGGCCTGCGCCCGGACTTCGTGATCAACACGGGCGACAACCTGTCCGACCCGGAGGGCATCCCCGAGGTCCTGGACGCGCTCGGGCCCCTGATGGACTTCCCCGGCGCGTACGTCTTCGGCTCCAACGACTACTACGGCCCCAAACCCCGCAACCCCGCCCGCTACTTGCTGGAGAAGACGAGCGGCAGGCACGGCCTCAACGGCAATCCGCCGGTGGTCGGCGCGATCCACCTCCCGTGGGAGGACCTGCGGGACGCGTTCGACGGGGCGGGCTGGCTGAACCTGACGAACACCCGCGGTGTCCTGAAGATCGAGGGCGTCTCGGTGGAGCTGACGGGACTGGACGACCCGCACATCAAGCGGGACCGGTACGTGCAGGTGGCGGGCGGCCCGTCCAGTACGGCGGACTTCTCGATGGGCGTGGTCCACGCCCCGTACCTGCGCGTCCTGGACGCCTTCACGGCCGACGGCTACCCGCTGGTCCTGGCCGGCCACACGCACGGCGGCCAGCTCTGCGTCCCCTTCTACGGCGCCCTGGTCACCAACTGCGACCTGGACGCGGACCGCGTGAAGGGCCTCTCGCGGCACACGGCGGAGGGTCGTACGTCGTACCTCCACGTCTCGGCGGGCTGCGGCACGAACCGCTACACCCCGGTCCGCTTCGCTTGCCCCCCGGAGGCGACGCTGCTGACGTTGGTGGGCCGGGAGTAGGAAGAGATCAAGGGGGAGCCCCCTCCCCTCTCTTTTCGTCCCCTTCCTGTAACCCACTCGGCGTAGAACAAAATGCCGGACATGCCCCTTTATTCATACTTTGAGGGCATGACGGCTCCCATACCCCGGGACATCCCGGACCTCCCCGCGGTCCCGGGCACGCCCGTGCTGCTGCCCGGCTACGTTCCGGCGACGGCGGTGGTGGCCCCGACCCGCCGCCCCGCGACCGCGGTGTTCCGCCTCCTGACAGCCGCACTGGCGTCGGCGGGCGTAGCCCTGGAGCTGCTGCTGGGCAGCCCGGGCCAGATCATGAGCTACTTCGGCGTCCAGGCGGCGATACTCCTGACCCTGGTCAGCCTGGCCTCGGCCCGCCGCGCCTGGCAGGCGTCCCGTCCGCTGCCCTCGTCCCTGACGGGCGCGGCACTGCTCTACATCGTGATCTCGGGGCTGGTCTACCACCTGCTCCTGGGCCACACCACGCCCCCCTTCTCCATGACGGGCGCGACACACCCGCCGGTGGCCTGGCACGGCCAGTGGCTGGCCCTGCAGCTCCTCTATACGGCGGCACCCGTCGCGGCCCTCGTGGACTGGCTGATCCTCACGCCGCCCGGCCGCCTCCACCTCCGCCAGACGGCGGCCTGGATGCTCTACCCCCTGGCCTACCTGGCGTTCTTCCTGACCCGAGCGGAGCTGTTGCTGCCCGGAACGCCGGGCCGCTACCTCTACCCCTTCCTGGACGCGGAGGAGCGCGGCTACCGCGGCGCGCTCGCCAACGCCCTCCTCCTGGGCCTCGCCTTCTACGCCCTGGCGGTCCTCCTGGTGGCCCTGGACCACACCCGCCCGAACCCGGTCGGCCGCCGCCCATAAACCGGATTTCGTCTCCGGCCACCGGTGGGCTAAAGTAAACGACGTCGCCGCGACAAGCAGGACAGCAGCGACACCGGGGTGTAGCGCAGCTTGGCAGCGCGCTTCGTTCGGGACGAAGAGGTCGTGGGTTCAAATCCCGCCACCCCGACGCTGGTCAGAGGCCGGATAGTAAATTTACTATCCGGCCTCTGACGTGTCCGGGGGGTCAAACAGGGGGCCAAACGGATTTGATCAGGCTCCGGCGCCGCTCTCCTCCGGGTCGGGGGATGCCGTGGTCGGAGAGCGGGGGAACCCGGCTCGGCTGTGCATCTGTCTCTTGATCATCTTGGTTCGGGTGGTGACGCCCTCGGTGCGTCCGGCGTCGACGGCGCAGATCCCGACTGTGTGCCGGACGCACCGCCCCCCTGCGCAGGTTCCACAAACCCCCTTGCTCCCGTATCGGAGGTGGGCACTAGAGTTCGATGCGTTGCGTGATGTTCACAGCAACCGTACAAAGAGCGCGGTCGGCCTCCGCATAACCGGGGCAGCGAAGCCGCGCCGTTCCCGTGGGGGGAATCCAGCAGTGAGAACACGCTCTTTGGTGTCGGCGGCCGTATCCGCCGCGCTGGGCGCCGCGCTCCTCGCCGCGCCCACGCTGGCGTACGGGGCCGACGGCGGCACGGCCGGGCAGGACCCGGCGGCCACCGCGACCGCGAACCCGACGCCCGATTCGACGCCGGCGGACACACCCACCGGCGCCCCGTCCGACACTCCTTCGGACACACCAACCGGCGCCCCGTCCGACAGTCCTTCGGACACCCCGACCCCGTCCGACACGCCCACCGGCGAATCGTCGGACACCCCGACCCCGTCCGACACGCCCTCCACCAACCCGACGCCCGACCCCAGCAGCAGTGCGCCTGCCGACGGTACCGGCGCCCCGGTGTTCGGCGACGTCGGCTCCGACCCTTCCGACGACGGTTTCCTGACGGTCGCCGTCTCCTCCGACTCCGCGATCACCGAGGTGTCCGCCGAGCTGACCGAGCTGCACGGCGCGGACCCGGTGACCGTCGCGGTCACCGGCTTCACGCTCGTCTCCGGCACGCCGCAGGACGGCGTCTGGCGCTCGCCGCGCATGTCGCAACTGCCTTCGTACGGCAGCTACGACGTGACGGTCAGCGCCCGGGACAGCGACGGCGACAGCACCTCGGCGGCGGACACCACCACCGTGGACGTCGAGCCGACGCCGGTCTTCGCCGACCGCAGCATCAGCCCCGCCGTGCTGGACGTGGAGCACACGCACGTCAAGCTCAGCGGCCGTATCTCGCTCTTCGACCCGATCACCGGCGACACCTCGCCGCTGGCCGGGAAGCCGCTGAGTGTGACGGCCGAGTACGCCTACAGCGCCGTCACCGCCGCCGACGGCAGCTACGCGATCGACGTGGCTCCGCAGCTGAACGGCGAGAACACCACGTCCGTGCCGGTCTCGCTCTCCTTCTGGATCGCGAACCCCGACGGCACGAACACCTATGTGCTGGTCGACGACAAGACCCTGCCGGTCGTGGTCAGCCCGAGCCGGATTCGGCTGGACCACTCCAGCGCGCAGATCAAGTACGGTGCCAAGGCGTCCTCATCCGGTGTCGTGGAGTACCTGTACGACGGCACCTGGCAGCCGGCCAAGGGCGTCGCGCTCGAGATGAACTACTACGCCAAGGCGACCAGCGGTGCCGACGGGCGCTTCAAGCTCACCTACCCGTACCTGCTGTCCGACGACACCACGTTCACGGTGGAGACCAGTCGGGACAGCTACCTGACCGACCCGTATCTGTCCGACTCGGACGCGCGGTTCAAGGTCGACGTCATCAACCGGACGAACATCTGCTTCTGTTCGAGCTGGCTCGACGAGTACTCCGACCTGCACATCCAGGGCAGCATGAGCGCCAGCAACGGCAAGGTGCCGCCGAACCGGAAGCTGTACCTCCAGCAGTCGGCCAACGGCAAGTCCGGTTGGAAGTCGCTCGGCTGGTTCACCGCGAAGTCCGACGGCACCTTCAACCTCGACGCGTACGTGTCGGTGCCCAAGGGCTACTGGCGGCTGTACTCGGCGGGCTCGTCGGACTACCAATCCGGCTACTCCAACTCCGTGCACTTCAACCGCACCGCCACCAGGATCGCCGGCTTCAACGCCGGCCCCGAGCCGGTACGCAAGGGCCACACCGTGACCGCCACCGGCACCTTGCAGCGGCTCAGCGGCTCGAAGTGGGTGGCGTTCGGCAAGCAGCGCGTCTACATCCTCTTCCAGGCCAAGGGCAAGAAGTCCTGGACGCAGTTGGGCTCCGTCAAGACCGACTCGCATGGCCGCTTCACGGCCCGCTTCACCGCGAGGCAGGACGGCACCTGGGTCGGGGTCTACCTCGCGTCCGGCTCCTACGTGGACGCCGAGAGCTACCACGACTACGTGGACGTGCGCTGACCAGCCTTCTCTGACGACCACCGCGAAGGGCGCGCCGGGAACCCCCGGGGCGCCCTTCGCCATGTGCGGCAGGGGGCCAAGCGGATTTGATCCGCACGTGGAAAACGTGACCTCAGGTGTCGGGTGTCCGCGGTGCGGCGTACGCTGGCACGTCGCTGTGGCAGTACGGGGGAGGAAGCGGGAGTTGGCTACGGACAGAGCGGCCTCGGGCGTGTCCGTTTCGTCCGAGGACGGTTCGTGGGGGCGGTTGCTGGAGGACGTGGCCAGGAGCGGACGGCGGCTGCGTCGCGAGGAGTTGGAGTCGCTGCGCGCATACGGCGACCGGGCCGCCGAGGAGGGGCGGGGGCTCCCCGAGCTGGTCGACGAGCGGCTGGCCGCGACCGGCAGGGTCTGGGAGGGGCAGCCGGTGGACGCGGCGTCGATGGCGGCGCTGCGGGCGGCGGTGGCCGCGCTCGCCGCGGGGCACGGGCGGGCCTACCGGGAACGGCTGCGCCGGGAGGAGGCCGGGCGGCGGGAGTTCGTGGCGGATCTGCTGAGCAGCCGCAGCGACCTGGGACGGCTGGCTGAACACGCCGAGCGCTTCGGGCTCAATCTGGCGTGCGCGCATGTCGTCGCGGTCGCCGAGGGCGACGGCTACGACCTGGAGGATCCCCAGGTGCGGGCGCTGGAGCGGCAGTTGCTCGGCCGCTTCGGTGAGGAGGAGGTCCTGCTGGCGGTGAAGCACGGCCGGCTGGTGTGCATCGTGCCCTCCGGCCCGGGTGAGGCCGCGGCGGTCAAGGCGTTCGCGGAGTTGACGCAGGGGCGGCGGGTCGTGGTGGGCCGTCCGCACAGCGGGCCCGGCGGTGTCGTGCACTCCTACGAGGAGGCGCGGAACGCGTTGGAGCAGGCGGCCCAGCTGGGGCTGGACGGGAAGTTGCTGAACGCGGCCGATCTGCTGGTCCTGCCGGTGCTGTTGCGGGACCGGGAGGCCCTGGAGGAGCTGGTGCACGGGGTGTTGGGACCGTTGCGGAAGGCGCGTGGAGGGGCGCAGCTGCTGCTGGAGACCCTGACCGCCTACGCGGAGTCGCGCTACGTCGCGGCGGAGGCGGCACGCCGGCTCGGACTGAGTGTCCGCGCCTTGGCGTACCGCATCGCGCACATCGTCCGGCTCACGGGCCTGGATCCGGACGACGCGCTGCAGCGCTACACCCTGGAGACGGCGGTGTTCGGTGCGCGGCTGCTGGGGTGGCCGGATCAGTCGACGGACGAGTAGGAAGCGGAGGGCGAGCCGGCGGACGGCTGGGCGGCGGACGCGTACGCGGCGCACAGCGCGTGCCAGCGGGCCGTTTGTTCGGGGGTGGACCGGCCGCGGAGCCGGGCGAGTTTGAGCAGGTTGGCCTCGGCGGCGCTGCCGAGGCTCCGTGCCTCGGCGAGGTAGTGGTCGTCGAGCAGGGCCTCGATCTCGGTGTCGCTCTGGACGGGGTCGATCCGGGCGGCCAGGTGGACCATGGTGCGGTAGGAGCCCTGGAGCAGGAACGGCGGTTCGAGGCGGTCGGTGTCCTCTTGGGCGGCGGAGGCGATGTAGGCGCTGTTGACGGCCAGGACGGTCTGTTGGACACGGCGCAGCCGGGTGAGAGTCGCCAGCACCCGGTCCAGGTCGTGCACCGGGTGGGCGAGCTGGTCGGCCTGTGCGCCCGGGTCGCCGTCGGCGAGGGCGGCCAGCAGGGCGAGGTCGGCCGGGTCGGTTCCGGCGAGCGGTGCCAGCACCGGGTTGGCGGCGAGGGCGTTCTCCAGGAAGGAGAGGGCGAACAGGTCCTGGTGGCCGGTGAGGACCTCGCCGAGGTTCCAGACGTCGGCGCGGTTGGCGAGCATGTCGGGGATCTGGAAGCGCCGCCCGTTCGCGGTGTAGGGGTTTCCGGCGAGGCAGACGGCGAAACGGCGCCCACGCAGGTCGAAGCTGCGGGCCACGCCGTCGCTGACGGCCTCGACACGGCGCTGCGCGTCGCACAGCGGGATGAACTTCTGAAGCAGTTCGGCGGAGACGTGCTGGATGTCGTCCACGTGCAGCAGGACGTTGCTGCCCGCCTCCAGGGCGAACACGATCTTCTCGACCTCGCGGCGGGCGGCCGCGTCGGGGGCGCGGTCCGGGTCGAGTGAGGTGGTGCCGGTTCCGAGCGCGGGGCCGTCGACGCGGACCATGAGCAGGCCGAGGCGGTCGGCGACGTATTCCAGCAGGGTGGTCTTGCCGTAGCCGGGCGGGGACAGGAGCAGCAGCAGGCCGCTTCGGTCGGCGGGGCCGGTGGTGTCGAGGGTGCCGAGCTGCTTGGCCAGGTTTTCGCCGACCAGTGGGAGATACACCTGGTCGATGAGCTGGTTGCGGACGAAGCCGGCGAGCGGGCGGGGGCAGTGGTCGTCCAGGCGCAGCCGGGCCCGCTCGGCGACCAGGACGTTCGCGCGCTGTCGCTGGAAGGCCCGGAAGGCCGGGGCTCGCTGCTCACGGAACACCCGTGCGCGCTGGGGCAGTTCGTCGATGCGTACGGTCAGTCGGCCGTCGCGGACGCGGGGGTGGGTGCCGAGGAGGCCGTCGACGGTCTCGCCGACGGGCGCGGTGATCTCGTAACGCGGCAGGTCGGGTGCGCACAGGTGCGCCACGCCCTCCGGCACGCCGTCGCCCTCCGCGTGCATGGCCGCGTACGAGCCCAGCCAGGCGCCGGCGAGCTGGTGCCGTGCGGGCAGGTCGGTGCCGAGCGCGACCAGGTCCGAGGTGAGGACGGGGGCGGCGGCGGTGTGGCGGAACCCGTCCAGGAGGGTGCGCGCGGCGACGCCGGTGGCGAATCCCTCCTGCGGGTCGGCGAGTTCCTCCTGGAGGTAGTCGCCGGCCCGTGGCACCGGCGGTAGTCCGACTGCGGCGGTGAACTCGGCGACCGCGTCCGTGAGTTCGGCCGCCAGCTCGGAGGAGGCAGTCGCCTGCGCGGACGGGGCGGTCGCCGGCGCGGCACCGTCGGGTCTGAAGTGGCCCTCGGCTCCGAAGTGGACGCGGGCCAGCGCCAGGGAGCGGGCGCGGCGCTGCCAGGCGGCCCGTTGGGCGTCGGTCGCGCCGTGGGCCCAGAACAGCTGGGCGGTGGCGCGCACTTCGGCGGGGTGCCGCAGCAGACCGGCACCGGCTCGCAGCCGCAGCAGCGCGCCGAGGATGGCCGCGGCATCGTGGTCGTGGACGCCGCGCTCGTACCCCTCGTCGTAGCCCCGCTCGGCCGCGCGGCGGACCTGGTCGAGCAGCGGTTCACCCGGTTCACCGGTGGCCGTGGCCAGCAGTGAGGCGGCCAGGTACTCGGCACGGTAGAGCGTCGGTGACTCGCTGACCAGGGGCTGTGTCCAGAACTCGCGGCCGGCCGGCATTTCGGGGAGGTCGGCGGGCCGGCGGTAGCCGGTACCGGTGATCACGAAGGCCAGACCGTCGTCGCCGTCCGGCTGGAGGGTGAGTTCCACCGGTTCGCGGCGGACGGCGAAGCGGTGGCGGCCCAGCCGGACGGTGGCGCCGCCGTCCTCGGACAGGTCGGCGCGGTCGCGCAGCTCGCGCAGGGCGGTGCGGACGGCACCGAGCAGGCCGTCCTCCAGTTCCTGGGCGCGTACCCGGTCGTCGAGGCCGCGCAGTTCCCCGGCGGCGGCGCGGACGCGCAGCGCCATCGGGTCGGCGGCCTGGGCGGCGTGGATGTCGGCCGCCGAGCCGAGCCCGGCGAGCCTGCGGCTCAGCGCCTGAAGGGCCCGGCGGGCGGAGGCGGCGGCCCGGTCGGCGCGGGCGGCGGCCTCGTCCAGCAGGGTCTGGCGGCGGGCGGCGAACGCCTGCCGGATCTCCTCCCGGCGCAGGGCCAGGTCGGCGGCGAGATCCTCGGCCTCGGCGAAGCGGGCCTCCAACGCGTCCACCCGCAGCAGCAGACGGGCGAGTTGGTCGTCGCAGGCGGCCGGGCTGTCGGCCGCGGACAGGGCGGCGGTCGTCGCCTGGGCGAGCAGCGCCGACTCCGCGGCATGCGCGGCGCGGTGCTCGGCGTCGAGCAGGACGCGTCGGCGGGTGGTCAGCACCGCCCGGGCACGGTTGACGGCTGCCAGGACCTCGCCGATGGCCAGCAGTACGGCTGTTCCCGCGCTCGGGTCGGCATCGGCCGCGCCGGTGACCAGGTCGGTGACGGTGGCCAGGGCGTCCGCCTGCTCGGTGAGGCGGTCGGCGAGCCGCGCGGCCTCGGCGGCGGTGGCGATCGAGGCGGCTTCCTCGGCGGCGCGCCGCGCGGCGGCGAGGGGGGCGGCGAAGGCGTCGGGACCGGCGAAGAAGGCGAAGGCGCGCTCGGTCGCCGCCGCGAGCTCGGCGGCCAGGTCCGCCTCGACCCCGTCCAGGGCGGCCAGGTCGAGCTGGGGCAGCTCGCGCAGCGTGCGGGTACGGCCCTGGGCCCTGCGCAGTTCGGTGAGGAGTACGGTCCAGGCGTCCGCGTCGGCGGGCGGTTCGCCGTGGGAGCGGCGGACCAGCGCGGCGGCCTCCGCAGCCGCCTGGTCCAGCGCCTGCGCGGCGCGCGCGGAAAGTTGCCGGAGCCTGGCTTGCTCTGCGACCAACTGCTCCGCCGTGGCCCGCAGTTCGGCAAGTGGTTCGAGCAGGCCGGTGTCGGCCAGCCAGTAGTGGCGGTCCGTCGCCTTGGCGCAGGCGTCGAGGATCAGCTCCGGGGAGGCCGTCGTCCGGTTCTCCTGCGCGGCGGCGGTCGCGCCGCGGACCACGTCGAGGCAGTCGGCGATGCCCGCGACCAGGTCGGCGTTGCCGATCCGCGCCAGCGGACCGTCCCCGACCGGCTGGGCGGCGGCGTGGTCGGCGGACTGGAAAGGGGTCTGCCACAGCTGGAGTTCGTGCGTGCGCACGGGCTCGTGGTCCGGTTTGAGGAGAACGAGAGTGCCGTCCGGCAGCAGGGCGTACGCCGCGCCGTGCAGGGCGCTCGCGGCCTCGCGGCGGACGGTGTTCCACGGCAGCAGCAGGACCTGGGCACGGCCAGGCCGGCTCAGGACGTAGAGCAGGTCCTCGCCGTTGGGTGAGGGGAGCACCGCGTCGAAGCGCAGCTCGTCCGCGGCGGACCGGTCGGCCACGGAACCGGCACCCGCACCCGCCGTACCGCCCGCACTACCCACACCACCCGCACTGGACGCACCGCCCGTTCCAGCCGCCCCGCCGCCGATGCGGAAGACCCGATGGCTGCCGTCCGCCAATTCGTAACCGCCGGGGAAGATCAGGCCCTGTTCGGCGGGGAGCAGCCTGGCACCGCGGCCCAGCGAGTCCTGTCGACGCACCGAACCGGTACGGGTGTTGACGACCAGGTAGCGGTCCGCAGGTTCGTTGTAGGGGCGGATCCGCAGAAGCAGCAGGGGTCCGGTCGCCGCGTAGGCGACCGTGGCGTCGGCCAGACTCTGCAGCGGCTCGTCGACCGCTTCCCGGAACAGCGACCTGTCACCGGGATGTGCCCGGACCGTGAGGCTGCCGCCGGTGGTGGCGACCGAGACCGCGCCCTCACCGCCTTGGATCAGGATCCTTCCGTCCGCGTGGTGTTCGCGTCCGGTCGTCGTCCACGGCAGCTCGGAGACGGGCGGCTGCGGCAGGTCGCGTTCACCGTGGTTGCCCAGGTACTCGACCCGGTCGGTCCCCAACTGCCAGCTCAGGACCCGCAGATCGCCCTCGTTCTCGCCGGTGCGGAACACGGCGAGCAGCCGCCCCGACGCGGTACGCCTCAGGTCGGTGAGGCGCGCGTCCCGGTAGTAGCGCAGCAGCTCGGCCAAGTCGCGGTGGAACCGCTCGTCGTCGAGCAGTCCGGGGACCTTCTCGGGTCCCAGGGGCGAACCGTCCAGGGTGTGCAGCGACAGCAGGCCGGCGTCGAGGTCGGGTGCGGAGGTCCCGAGCAGGAGGACGTCGGGCCGTACGGCGACCACGCCGCATGCGGTGGCCGCGCCGTCGGAGCGGGGTCGGGCCGAGCCCGCGAGCTCCAGCGGGCGGGAGCCGAACGCCTCCTGTCGCCGGGAGTTCAGCGAGGCGGCCCGCCGGCCGAGTTCCGCGGCGCGGTCGGCGAGCCTTGCCCGCAGGATCTGGTAGGTGCCGTCCTCGACGCCCATGACTGCTTCCCGTTCTCTCTGGCCCGAGCGCTGACAGCGCCGCGCCGTCGATCGTCTGCGGCGCCGTCGTGGCTGGTCGCGCCCGCGCGGCGGTGGCCGCACATCAATACAGCCCCGCGCCCCTGAAGGGGCGCTGTCGTGGTCGCTATGGGGCAGTGCCGTTGGCGAGCTGTACCGGGTCGGCCGATACGGGGTCCCCACTCTGCTGGCCGCCCAGCAGCTTCATCAGCAGGGCCAGGTTCCACGGGCCGCCGGCCGCCAGCGAGCGCAGCACCTCCGTCGCGTCGCCGCTGAAGCTCTTCTCGCCGTTCAGCCAGTCCGCCCCGAGGGCCTGCACCGTCTCCGAGCCCTGCACCGCGCCGTCGATGGACTTGCCGAAGGACACCGCGCCGACCAGCCGCTCCAGGAACACGCTGTCGCCGCCGACGATGTCGATGTCCGCGCTCTCCAGTCCGGCGGCCAGCACTGCCGCCTGGGCCTCGGCCACCTTGCTCTGGACCTCCAGCGCGGCCATCCGGACCTCCTTGTCCGCGGCCAGCCGCAGCCGGAACTCCTCGTGGCTCCGGGACACCTCGTCCAGCGCGGCCATCGCCGCCGCCTTCTCCTTGAGACCGGCGGCCTCGCCAAGGAGCCTCTCCCGGATGCCCGCCGCCTCCGCGTTCGCCTTGCTCTCCGCGACCGCGGCCTCGGCGAGCCCGACCTTCTCGACGGCCTCCGCCTTCTCCTTCAGGCCCGCGGCCTCGCCCTCCAGGCGGGCCCGCACGCCGGCCGCCTCGGCCATGGCCTGCCGCTCCGCCACCTCGGCCTGGGCCAGACCGGCCGCCCCGGCCAGGGCGCGCTCGCCCTCCGCCCGGCGTACGTTGGCGGCGGCCTCCAGCTCCGCGCGCTTCTGCCCGGCCTCGGCCAGCACCAGCTGCTCCTTGGCCCGCAGGTGCGCGGCCTGCTCGGCGGCCTCGGCCGCCTTGATGTCCTTGACCAGCTGCTCCTGCGCCTCCGCCTCGGCGGCGATGATCACGGTCTGCCGGGTGCGCTCGGCCTCCTGGACCACCCGGACCCTCTTGATCTCCTCTTCCTGCTCCGCGACCGTGCGGTCCACCGCGATCCGCTCGCGCACCACATCGGCCACGCCCCGGCGCTCCACCTCGACCTGCCGTTCCTTCTCCGCCCTGGCGAGCTCCACCTCCCGCTCCCGGTTGACGACCTCCATCAACCGGTCCTTCTCGATGCGCTCGCTCTCCACCGCGAGGACCCGCTCCCGGTTCTTCTCGGCGACCGCGATCTCCCGCACCTGGTTCTCCCGCTGGACACCGAGCAGTTCCTCGGTCCGCAGCAGGGCGCTGTGCGCCTTGAGCCGCTCCTCCTCCTGGACCTGCGCGGTGGCCGCCTCCTCCTGCGCGCGCAGGGTCTCGATCCCCTTGCGCTGCCGGATCTCCGCCTCCGCGCGCCGCCGTTCCAGCTCCAGGACGGCCTCGCGCGCGTCCACGTTCTGGCGGGTGATCTCCATCTCCTCGTTGCGCTGGAAGTCGTTGGTGCGGATGTGCTCCAGCGCCGTCAGTTCGGTGATCTTCCGGATGCCCTGGGCATCGAGGATGTTGGAGGCGTCGAGCTGCTCCAGCGGGGTCTGCTCCAGGTGGTCGATCGCGGCGTCCTCGAGGTGGTAGCCGTTCAGGTCGGTGCCGATGGCCGCGACGATGCGGTCCCTGAACTCCTCGCGCTTGGTGTAGAGGTCGGCGAAGTCGAGCTGCTTGCCCACCGTCCGCAGCGCCTCGGCGAACTTCGCGCTGAACAGGTTCTGCAGGGTCTCCTGGTGGCTGGCCCGCTCCGTGCCGATCGCCTGCGCCACCTTGACGACGTCCTCGACCGTCTTGTTGACCCGGACGAAGAACGTGATCTGGATGTCGGCGCGGATGTTGTCCTTGCAGATCATGCCCTCCCGCCCGGTGCGGGTGATCTCGATGGTCTTCACCGAGATGTCCATGACCTCGGCCCGGTGCAGCATCGGCAGCACCAGGGCTCCGGTGAAGGTGACGTCGACGCTCTTGGGCCGGGAGACGATCAGCGCCTCGCCCTGGACGACCTTGCGGAACAGCCGGCCGAAGAGCAGCAGTGTGCCCAGGCCGATGAGCAGCAGGACGGCGACCAACACGCCGATTCCGATGGTGACGACAGACATGGCTGTTCCCTTGGCCGACCTTGTCGTGGATGGATGGGCGAACTGTGGGCGTACTCGACGCCCGAACGAAGCAGGGGGGTGAGGCCGCGTCAGCCGGTGGCCGGCACGGCGGGCATGACCCAGAAGTACTCGCCCGCGTCGTCGTAGTCGTAGATGAGTGCCGACGCCCCGGCACGGAGTACGCCGCCCGGCCCCGCCGCGTCGTCGAGGCTCTGCCGGACCTGTACGACCGCGGAGGAGCCGTCGGCCGCATGGACCTCGGCCTGTCCGAAGTCGGGGCCGACCCGTCCGGTGCGGATCACGCAGCCGAGGCCGACGAAGTCCCGGCGCGAGGGCGGCGGGGCGGGGGCCGGCATCAGCCGCCGCAGCGGCCACGCCAGCAGCCGCGCCCCCGCCCACCCGCCGGCCAGGGCGGCCGGCAGCAGGACTCCCCCGTGGCCGCCGCCGAACACGACCCGGCCGCTGAGCGCGCTGAACCAGGCGAAGGCGACCACCAGCGACACCGCCACGGTGATCGGCACCCCGCCCAGGCCCAGCACCTTCTGCAGTCCCCCGTGGCCATGGCGTCCCCCACCATGCCCGTGGCCGTGGCCGTGGCCGTGGCCGTGGCCGTGGCCGTGGCCGTGGTGTCCTCCGCGCACCCCGTGGAAGTGGGCGCCCCCCAGGAGCACCAGCAGCCAGTAGACCGCCACCACGACGAGCGCGAAGGTGAAGACCACGGTCGGATACGCCGTGACCGCCCCGAGAAAGTCCCCCACCGCACTCGCCCGCCTCTGCAGAGCCCCCGACGGCCACGTTTCGTGTGCCGCACGCGCAAGGGTGACACCGCGGCAACGATCGCGCAGTGCGTGATCCCGGAAGTATCGGCGGCCCTTTCACGTCCCGGTTCAGCTCACACTGCGGACGCCGGTACCGGAGCCCGACCGCGCTGCTGGATACCCGTCGTCAGCGGAGCCTGCCAGGTCACCAACTCCGAGTTCCTCGACAGGGAGCGGTAGTCGAAGGGCTGCGGATCACGACGCTCCCGGCCGGGGCTCCTCGCCGTCGTAGGCCACCAGTGCAGCCTGGCGGCACTCCAGCAGGCTGCCGAGGATCTCGGGGGTCACGTGCTCCTGGGTCAGTGCCACCGTGGCCCTGGCCTCGACGGAGGCCCATGCGTGCCGGGCGCGCTTGTTGGCGCGGCGCCGGCTGTCGCTGCGCAGGAAGCCCGCTCCCGCCGCGAACCCGGCGGAGGTCAGAGCGGCGAGGGCGGCGGGAACGCGCGCGTCCGCGGAGGCCAGTCCCGCCGTTCCCGCCGTGCCGGCGAGCAGGGCCGCGGGGAAACCGAGGGCGATGTCCATCTTGGTCCAGAACTCGGCCCGGCGGTGGGCGAGCGTCCTCTGGCGCGTCGCCTCGTCCCTCAGCCGCTCGATCTCGGCACGCAGGCGCCGCTCGGGCTCGTCCGGACTCAGGTGGGTGGTTCCGTCAGCGGGAGTGGCCATGAAGGCATTCCAACACGCTTGTGTCGGAAGGTACTTGGTGAGTCCGAACAGCCTTCGGGGGCGACGGACGTGAGCTTCCGACGAATCGTGTTCCACCACACTTCGCAGCCGACCCCACCGACGATCTTCACCGCCACCCGGCTGCCGGGCCGTCAGTTCTTCGCCGCAGCAGGCCGGTCGGCAACCCTCGGGTCCTGAGCCTGTTCCTCGCCTCTGCCTCGGCCCTTTCCGCTCCCCCGCCGCATGGGTGACTCGGCCGGTGTCGGTCCCTGTCGCTAGCATCGCGGCAGTCTCCGGGGAGGAAGCATGGGTTACTCAGGCGATTTCGTTCTGGTGCGCAGCGATTCCCCGCTGCCGGACCTGTCTGTGTTCGACGACCCGGAGTGGTGCGTCGACGAGCGCACCGAACGCTTCCACGAGTGCCCGCCACGCCCCGGGGGCTGGCGGACGCTGCAGGTGAACGACTATCTGCCGGAGAACGACGACGACCGGTGGCTGCACCGGCTGGTCACCGCGACCGGCTCGCCGGTCATGATCGCAAGCGTCCTGGACAGCGACGTCTGCTACGTCCGCGGTCTCACTCCGTCCGGGGTGGCCTGGTCGGCCTTCCTTGATCCGGTGATGGCCGCCGACTACGGGGTGTCGGTGTCGCCGCCCTCGGAGGACGAGGCACCACAGGAGGAGACCGACAAAGACAGGAGGGTCCGCCGGCTGCTCGCGGACGTGCCCCGGACAGCGGAGGAGATAGCGGTCTGGGCAGCCGAGAGCGGGTACACGGCGGATCGTGAGGCGCTGCGCGTGGTCCTGGCCAAGAGGGCGGACCCCCTCGTGGAGAACCTCCTCTTCGAGCTGATCGATGCCTGCGGGCTGCCGTCGGCGGAGACGGTCCGAGAAGATCCCGCAGCCGTGGACCCCCCTGCGCACCCGGGCCACCGCCCCGAGCAGAACTGCCCACGCGGCGCCCGACTGGAAGCGGCGGTGTGGAACCTCCCCCGCGACGGGCACCTTGTGCTGCGGTGCGCTGCGGAGGCGGACTGTTACGCCCAGGTCTGGCTCCGCCCTGACGGCACTTACCAGCTCGAACACCGTGATCGCGATCCCGCCGAGCACTATCAGACACGGACACTCTCGGCGGACAAGGTCATCGCGGCCCTGGCAGGCTGGGCGGCGGGCGAGACCGCCTGGCGGGATGCCTTCCAATGGAACCCGATCGGCTCCTGGTTCAGCGATTCCTAGCCGAGCGGTCACGCGAATCGCCCGGCTGGGAAATCCCAGCCGGGCGATTCGCGAGAGGCCCTCGAATCCGCCGTCATGGCGCGGGGCTTTTGACATCTACTTCGACATGAACACCAGCGAGTCGACTACCAGCCGCGATCGCAGTCGGAACCCAGCTCGGTGACCTGGGCACCTGGGCTGCCTTCGCCGTTGATCAGGTTTCCGCCCAGACCGTTGAAGATGCCCACCTCGCCGAGGATGTCGAGGTTCAGGTCATGGGACCTGCACCCGCCGCCATGCCCACCGTAGGCGACCTGGGCACTGGCAGGGCTGACGCCCATGAAGCTGACACCGCTTATGATCGCGACCGCAACGGCAACCTTACGGAAACTGTTCATTTCTCCTCCTCGGGACAAGTGGAGCGCACCATCAGAAGATCCACTTAGCGCTCATTTCGGAGGCTAGATCGACATCCCGCCCTGCGCTCATCGGGGAAGCCATCCGGGGGTTCTGAGGGCCAATCGGTTGATGCGACGGTCTGAGGCAGGTGGTCTGGATGTCGTGACCGGGGCGGGGCACGATGCGTTCCAGAGGCCGAGCACCCTCATCGTGGACAGGGAGATCGTGTGGACGGTATCCGCCACGACGTCGCGCCCGCCGTGCGCGCCGTCTACGGGCCCCAGGACCTCAGCTCCGCACCGGCGTTCGGGGGCGGGTTCATCAACTTCGGTCACTGGGAGGGGATTCCGCTCGACGGGCCTCTGACCGCCGAGGACCGGGTGCGGAGCCAGCAGGACCTGTACCGCCGTGTGCTGGGCACGATGGGCGCGGCCGGCGGCCATGCCGTCGAGGTGGGCTGTGGGCTCGGGCTCGGTGCGGCACTCGCGCTGGTGGAACACGGGTTCACCTCCGTGACCGGACTGGATGTCCACCCCGAGCAGCTGGAGCGGGCCCGGCGGGTCAACGCCGAGCTGCTCGGCCGGGTGCCGGAGCGGCTTCGGTTCATTCAGGGGGCGGCGGAGGAGATGCCGTTCGAGGACGGTCGGTTCGCGTGCCTGTACTCCGTTGAGGCCGCCCAGCACTTTCGTGACCTGGGCGCGTTCGGGCGGGAGGCAGCGCGGGTGCTGCGGCCCGGGGGCCGGCTCGCCGTCACCAGTTTCTTCCTGCCGGCCGGGGCCGAAGACGTGGGTGCGGAGCTGGCCGCGCGGCTGGACAGCTTCGCGTCCGGGCTGGATGTGGCCCACTCGCTTGTCTCGCTGCTCGACGCCCTGGACGCCGCCGGGCTGACCGACGTACGAGCCGAGTCGATCGGTGGTCAGGTCTGGGCGGGTCTGGATCATTTCCTGTCCGGCATCGACCTGCCCGTGCAGTGGCCGCGGAACTTCCTGCCGGCCTATCGCGACGGACTGCTGGACTACTACGTCGTCTCCGCACGGCGTTGAGGAGGATGGCTACTCTGCACGGGTGACCACCGAGCTGATCCTGCTGCCCCGAGTCGCCTGCCGTGGACGGGAGATCACCGCGCCCCGGCTGCGCGGACTGCTGGCGTTGCTCGCGGAGGATCTGCGCGGTGGCTGCAGCACCGGCCGGCTGGTGGAGGGGCTGTGGGCGGAGGAGTTGCCCGAGCGGCCCGGCAAGGCCGTGCAGATCCTGGTGTCGCGGCTCAGGTCGCAGCTGGGTGCCGAGCTGATCGTGAGTACGCCGACGGGGTACCGGCTGGCGCTGGACGAGACGCAGGTCGACAGTTCCGCCCTGCTGCTGCACGAGGCGGACGGTGCCGAGCGGGCGCGGGCCGGGGATCACGAAGGCTCCCTGGCACAGGCCGAGGCCGGGCTGGCGCTCTGGGACGGGAGCGTGGGCGCCGGTGCGGGCGAGGACCTGCACGATCCGCTGGTGGCGCTGCGCGCCGGGCGGGTCCGGGCGCATCGCGCGCTGGTCCGGGCCCGGGCGCTCGCACTCGCCCGGCTGGACCGGCGGGCGGAGGCCGCGGCGCCGCTGACCGCGCTCGCCCGGGAGCTGCCGCGGGACGAGGAGGTGCTGGCGGAGCTGCTGCGGTGCGAGGCCGCTACCGCCGGGCGGGCCGCGGCGCTGACCCGCTACGACGCCTACCGCCGCAGGCTGCGGGACGAGCTGGGCACCGACCCGGGACCCGGGCTCAGATCGGCGTACCAGGAGCTGGTGCGGTCGGACGTGCCGAGGGTCCGGCACGGGGTTCCGCACGAGCCGAACCCCCTGCTCGGGCGGGACGCGGATGTCGCCGCCGTGGGCGGGCTGCTGCGCACGTTCCGGGTGGTCAGCGTCGTCGGTCCCGGCGGTCTCGGCAAGACCCGGCTCTCCCACGCGGTGAGCCGCGCGGCCGAGCAGCCCGTGGTGTACTTCGTCACCCTCGCCGGTGTCCTCGTCGACGACGACGTGGCCGGTGAGGTGGCCTCGGCCGTCGGTGCCGGGGAGGGCGGCCGGTTCAGCGGCGGCGGGGACGCGGTGACCGGCATCGTCGCCGCGCTGGGCACGGGACCAGCGCTGCTGGTGCTGGACAACTGCGAGCAGGTGATCGCCGGCGCCGCCGGTCTCGTACAGACGCTGGTCTCGCGGTCCAAGGAGCTGCGGGTACTGGTCACCAGCCGGGCTCCGCTGGGGCTGACCTCGGAGTCCGTGTACGCCCTGCCGGAGCTCTCACCGGCGATGTCGGTCGAGCTGTTCGGGCAGCGGGCGCGGGCCGCCCGGCCGGGTGTGGAGCTGCCCGCCGACCGGGTGGCCGAGATCTGCCGGCACCTGGACGGGCTGCCACTGGCCGTGGAGCTGGCCGCTGCCCGGGTGCGGGTGCTGTCGGTGGCCGACATCGCGCGCCGGTTGCAGGACCGATTCACGCTGCTGCGCGGCGGCGCCCGGGACGCGCCCGAGCGGCATCGCACCCTGCGGGCGGTGGTGGAGTGGAGCTGGAACCTCCTGGAGCCCGACGGTCAGGCCGCGCTGCGTGCCCTGTCGGTGTTTCCCGGCGGCTTCACCGAGGAGGCGGCCGAGTACCTGCTCGGGGAGAGCGGTGACGTGCTGGCCCTGCTGGAGCAACTGGCCGGTCAGTCCCTGCTCAAGGTGGGTGACAGCCCGTCCGGAGTGCGTTTCCACATGCTGGAGACGCTGCGGGAGTTCGGTGCCGGCCGGCGCGCCGAGGCCGGCGAGGAGGCGGCGGTGACCGACCGGTTCCTGGTCTGGGCCCGGGAGTTCGGGCGGGCCCACCACGACCTGCTGTTCAGCCACCGTCCGGGGCCCGCCTGGAGCCGTATCCGCGCCGAGCAGGACAACCTCGTCCTCGCCCTGCGGTACGCGCTGGCCCGCGCCGACGGACCCACCACCGCGGGCGTCACCGCCGTACTGTCCTCCTTGTGGTCCACCGGCTCCCACTACGGCCGGCTGGCCTCGCTGGCCGCCGACACCGCGGGCCCCCTCTCCCACTTCCGGCCCGAGAACCCCGCGGACGTGGAACCGGCCCGCAGCGCGGCGGCGGTGTGTGCGGCGAGTCTCTTCATGGGCCACGGCCCGCACGCCGTCCGCCAGTTGGTGACCCTGCGCCGGCTGCCGCCCGCCCAGCCGGACACCGTGCTGCGGGCCCTGTCCGTCGTGCTGTGCGCAGTGCCGGACATCAGGCCGCCGGAGTTCGCTCGGCTCCAGGAGTTGTGCGAGGCCGAAGAGCCGATGCTGGCGGGCATCGCCTCGGCCGTCGCCAGTTACGTCTGGGAGGCCGGGCACGACATGGAGCGGGCCCTGGAGAGCGCCCGGCGGATGCTCGACGCGCTCGCCCCGCTGAACAACCCGGCCATGCACCTGCTCAGCCACGGCCGGGTCAGCGAGCTGTGCCTGCAGTCCGAGCGGGGCGCGGAGGCGTACGACCATCTGCGTGCCGCACTGAGCGCGCTCGACGCGTTCGGCGACGGGGCGGACACCCTCGGCATCCGCTGGGGGCTGGTGCTGGCCTGTCTGCACATGGGCGAGATCGACGAGGCCGAGTACTGGCTGGGCCTCGCCGCCGTGGACCAGCCGCCGGAGTCGGACCAGATATTCAGCCCCGAGCTGCCGGCCAGGGCGGAGATCGCGCTGGCCCGGGGACTGACCGAGGTCGGGCTCGGGCTGTGGCGCCGGGCCGCGGAGCGGGTACGGCGGGCCGGTGCGCTGTTCCCCGACGATCCCTTCGTGGACTCGTGGGTCCTTCAGCTGCAGTCGGCGGCGGTGGCCGCGCACGCGCAGCACGGCCGGCCGGATCCGGTCGCCGCGCTCACCGAGGAGTTGGGGGCGTACCTGCTGGGGCTGCTGGCCGGCGGCCCGGCCGACGGTGCACCGGCCGAGGGGTCCCCGGTGGAACTGCCGGTGTACGGCACGCTGTTGCTGGCGCTGGGACACGCCCGGCTGGCCAAGGGCGATCCGGCGGCCGTACGGCTGCTGGCGCTGTCCGAACGGATGCCGGTGGTGAGGGAGTTCCCCACGCTGTCCCTGGACCGCTCCCGGGCGGCGGCCGAGCACGCGGATCGGGCCGCGTACGCCGACGCGAGGTCGGAGTACGCGGCCCTGGGGCGGGATCAACTGCGGGTCGCGGCCCTGCACGAGCTCACTGCCGGGGCTCGCGGGTGAACCGCGCCCTGGACCACAGGTAGCCCAGCACGGTCAGCCCCAGGCCCCAGGCCAGGGCCAGCACGGCGTTCTTCGTACCGATCCCGCTGCCCAGCAGCAGACCGCGCAGGGTCTCGATGAAGGGCGAGAAGGGCTGGTACTCGGCGAACCAGCGGAACCAGCCCGGCATGGCGTCCACCGGCACGAACGCGCTGGACAGGAACGGCAGCATGACCAGCGGCGTCCCGATGTTGCTGGCCCCCTCGGGGTTGGGGCTGATCAGACCGATGCCGACCGCGAGCCAGGTCATCGCGAGGCTGACCAGGGCCATCAGCCCGACCGCCGCGAGCCACTCCACCGGCGTCGCGTCGGGCCGGAAGCCGATGGCCAGTCCGATGCCCAGGACCACCACCAGCGCCATCATCGTCTGGATCACGCTGCCGATCACGTGACCGACCAGCACGGAGGGGCGGGAGATCGCCATGGTGCGGAACCGGGCCATGATGCCCTCGGTCATGTCGGTGCACACGGACACCGCGGTGCCGAGCGAGGTCATCGCCACGGTCAGGAAGAGGATGCCGGGGACGAGGTAGGCGACGTAGTCGGACCGGTCGGCGTGGCCGCCGGTGATGCCGGCGCTCATCACGCTGCCGAAGACGTAGACGAAGAGGAGCAGCAGGATGACCGGGGTGAGCAGGAGGTTCAGGGTGAGGGAGGGGTAGCGGCGGGCGTGCAGGAGGTTGCGCCGCAGCATGGTGAGGTTGTCGCGGAAGGGGTAGGCCCGCAGGGAATGGGGTGCGGTGTTCATCGGACGGTCTCCTTGTCGGTGGAGGCGGCGGTCTGCTTGCCGGTGGAGGCGGCGGTCTCCGTGCCGGTGACGGGCGCGGGGCTGCCCGTCAGGGCGAAGAACACGTCGTCCAGGTCGGGGGTGTGCACGGAGAGTTCGTCGGCCTCGATGCCGGCGGCGTCCAGCCAGTCGAGGATGGCGCGCAGTTCGCGCTGGGTGCCGCCGCTCGGGATCTGCAGGGCGAGCGCCTCGTCGTCGCGGGTGGTCTCGCGCAGGGCGGTGGCCGCCTGCTCGTAGGCCACCGGGTCGGAGAACCGCAGCCGTACGTGGCCGCCGGGGACGAGCCGCTTGAGTTCCCCTGCGCTGCCCTCGGCGACGAGCCTGCCGCCGTTGAGCACCGCGATGCGGTCGGCGAGCTGGTCGGCCTCCTCCAGGTACTGGGTGGTGAGGAAGACGGTGGTCCCGCCGGAGACCAGCTCGCGGATGATCTGCCACATGGTGTGGCGGGAGCGCGGGTCGAGGCCGGTGGTCGGCTCGTCGAGGAAGATGATCCGCGGGCTGCCGACCAGGGTCATGGCGATGTCGAGGCGGCGCTTCATGCCGCCGGAGTAGGTGGACGCGGCCTTGTTCGCGGCCTCGGTGAGGTCGAAGCGCTCCAGCAGTTCGGCGGTGACCCGCCGTCCCTCGCTCTTGGAGAGGTGGTGCAGGTCGGCCATGAGGAGCATGTTCTCCTCGCCGGTGATCAGACCGTCCACGGCGGAGAACTGTCCGGTGACCCCGATGGCGGCCCGTACCGACTGGGCCTGCGTGGTGATGTCGTGGCCTGCGATCCGGGCCTGGCCGCCGTCGGCGGAGATCAGGGTGGAGAGGATGTTGACCGCCGTGGTCTTGCCGGCGCCGTTCGGTCCGAGGAGGGAGAAGATCGTGCCGGCCGGTACCCGGATGTCGATGCCGTCGAGGACGGTCTTGTCCCCGTAGGCCTTGCGCAACCCGGTCGCCGCGATGGCGAGTTGTTCGTTGTCTGTCGTCGTCATGCCGCAGAGCTTGCGGCCGCGGCGGTTCAGCACGGCTTCAGCCGGGTTTCAGCGCGGGGCGGAGGGTTTCAGCGCAGGGTTTCAGAGGATACGGCGGACGGCCTCGCAGGTTCCGGCGGACGGTTTCGACGGACGGCCTCACGGAGGTCCGGCGGACGGCCCCAGGGAAGCGGAGAAGACAGTTCCACACCTTTCCCATTAGGAATGGTGTTTAAGGTCCGCCCCATGGATTCCACCGGCCCGATCATCATCGCGGGAGCCCTGGTCGGGTTCGCCGTGGGTCTCACCCGCATGGGCGGCGGAGCCCTGATGACCCCGATCATGGTCATGGTGTTCGGGGTGAACCCGACGGCGGCCGTCGGCAGCGACCTGGCCGCGTCCGTGTTCATGAAGCCGTTCGGCGCGCTGGTGCACCAGCGGGCCGGCACCGTGCGCTGGGACATCGTGCGCCGGCTGCTGCCCACCGCGGTCCCGGCGGCCTTCGGCGGTGTCTTCCTGCTCCGCGCCCTCGGCGACGGCGACGACCTGCAACAACGCGTCAAGTACGGCGTCGGTACGGCGTTGCTGCTCGCTGTCGTCGGCATGCTCACCCGGCTGTGGCTGGACCGCCGCCGCGCCGCCACCGGAGCCGACGCGGAGGACGCCCATGTCCCGGTACGGCCGGTGCCGACGCTGCTCATCGGGCTGGCGGGCGGGGCGATCGTGCGGATGACCTCGGTCGGTTCGGGCTCCCTGATCATCGTGATGCTGATGCTGGCCCACCCGCGTCTCAAGGCGAACCATCTCGTCGGTACGGACCTGGTGCAGGCCATCCCCATGGTGGCCGCCGCGGCCCTGGGGCACCTGCTCGTCGGCGACGCAGACCTGCGACTCGCGGCCACCGTCCTGATCGGCGCGGTTCCGGGTGTCCTGCTCGGCTCCGTCATCTCCAGCCGGGTCGCCGGCGGCGCGGTGCGCTGGGCGCTGGTCGTCCTGCTGACCGGGTCGGGGCTGTCGATGCTGAAGTCGTCGTCCACCGTCGTCGTGCTCGGCTGCCTGGCGATGGCGCTGCTCGGCGGGATCGTCGGCATGCGCGACCGCCGTACCGCGCACCACCGGGCGGCGGCCGGGACGGCAGGCGAAACGGCGGACGAAACGGCAGCCGACGCGGTGGGCGTGAGCGGCGGCTCGTAGACGCTCCTGCGGTCCCGCGGTCCTCCGGTCCTCCGGTCCTCCGGTCCAGGCTGCGTGTCCGACTCGCGGAGGTCGCCGCTCGCGCGCGACCATGGCATGAGCCGGCCCTGAAGGAGCGCGCATGCGACGGAACCGACTGCTCACCTCGGCCGCGGCACTGAGCGCGGCCGCCGCACTGGGCCTGGCGGTGCCCCACACCGCCGCGGCCGCCACCGACCACAGCTGTTCCTACGTGTCGTCGGGCTTCCGGCCCACCCTCACCTACGGCGACAGCGGCGCGGCGGTCCAGCAGGCCCAGTGCCTCAGCAACGCGTGGGGCGGCGAGCCGCCCCGACTCGACCCCGACGGCGTCTACGGCACCCTCACGCAGAAGAAGATCGAGTGGATCCAGGTCTGCCACGGCCTCCCGGAGAGCGGCGTGATCGAGGGCCGCACCTGGCAGGCCCTCTACCACCCGGCTCTGGACTGTTACGCGCCGTATCCGACCTGACGGCCGCCCGGCCCACGCGGAACCGAGGCGAACCGAGGCGCACTCCGGCTCGGTCATGTCCGCCCTGCTCCGGCCCCTGCTCGAACCGCTGATCCCGCGCACCCCTGCGAACCGTTCGTCGGTGTCATGCCGTCGGCCGTCAGGCTCTGCACACCGACCCGGCGAGCAGTCCGCCGGTGCTGTCGCCCGCGCTCGCCCTGGCGGTGGTCACCGCGCTGACGAAGATCGCCACCGGGTAGGGGCCGCGAAGCGCGCCGGGATCTCCGCAAGGGCCGCTGGCGGGCCGGCGGCACGCTGGTCGCCCGCGGCGAGTTCTCCATCGTCATCGCGGGCCTCGCCGTCACCGCCGGCATCGAACCCTCCCTGGGACCGCTGGCCACCGCCTACGTCCTGATCCTGGTCGTCCTCGGCCCCCTCACCGCCCGCTACACCGAGCCCCTGGCCCGCCGCCTCACCCGGCGGTCGGGGACTGCGGAACCCCTACCGGCCGAGGGCACCGTGCCCGTCCCGGCCGGCGCGGAGGAACCGGCCACTGTCCGCCGGGCCTGAAGACAGGTCACCCCGGCGGTCGGGTGGCCGGCCGGCATCTTCCGGTGAGGCTCACTGGCGCACGGTGAAGTACTGCCACGCTCCCCACGTGCTGAGGTTCCCGGTGTCCTTGGCGCTCGGGACGTACTCGGCCCGGATCCGGAATCTGCCGCCCGTCGACCTGGTCAGGGCCGTCGACAGGTCGGTGGTGCTCTTCGACGTCAGGGAGTGGCACGTCGACGTGGTCCCGGTGTGCCAGGCGCCGTCCTGGTAGCGCTGGGTCTGGAAGCGGACGCACTGGGCCGGTTTGGCCGGGGCGACCGTGACGGCCAGCTTGGCCTTGGCCGTGTGGTGGTAGACGCGGTAGAGGACGGTGCCGTAGTGGGTCGTCGTGTAGTTGCCCGTCAGGGACTCCGCGACCTTCGCCCGGGCCGTCACCGTCTTCGTGGCCGTCGCGGGGGCGTAATGCTCGTCGCCCTTGAACTCCGCGGTGAACACGGTCCGGCGGGTGACCCGGTACGTCGCGGTCAGGTTGCCGTGGCTGTCGGTCTTGGCCGCCTTGACCAGCTTCTTACTGCCGCCGTACGGCTGGGCGTAGAGGGCAACGGTGCGGTCGTCATACGTCTTGCCCAGGTGGGCGGTGAGTCGCGCCGTCGCGCCGTAGCCGTAGGAGGCGGCGTTCGTGGTCAGGCTCAGCGCCGTGGGTGTGCGGGCGACCTGGACCGTCGCCGACGCGGTCGCCGGCTCGTGCGTGGAGTCGCCCGGGTAGGTCACCGTGTAGGTGTCGGCGCCGGCGTCCTGCGGGACGTCGGTGAAGCGCAGCGTGCCGTTCGGGGCCAGGGCCGCATCGGGAAGGGCGACGCCGGCGGGGTGGGCCCGGTCCGTCCTGGTCACGTGCACGGTCTCGCCTGAGGCGTAGGGCGCCGCCGACAACTGGCCGGTGACCGTCAGCGAGGCCGCCCTGTTCGACTTGGCCGGGGCGGTGAGGGCGAGGGTGGGGGTCGCGGGCGGGAGTTGGTACGGGACCGTGAAGGTGTAGGCGGCGGGGGCCTGGGAGATGTTGCCCGCCACGTCGACGGCCGCGACGTAGAGGGTGTGGACACCCCACGAGAACGCGGTCGTCAGGCTCGCCCTGCCCTGCGCGTCGGCCGCGACCTGGGGCGCGCCGATGCCGGGTGCCTGGTCGAGGCCGTAGACGAAGTGGTCCAGGCCGCTGGTCCGGCAGTCCGGGGCGCCCGCCGTCGTGCAGCCCTCGGGCAGCGACTCGGCGGAGGCGAAGGTGAAGGTGGTCGGCTGCCCGGCCGCCTTCGTCGGCGTTCCCGCTCCCGGCGGCGGGAAGTCCGGGTTCGTGACGGTGGGCGTGACCGGTGCGCTGCTGTCCACCTGGAAGTAGCAGGGGTCGGTCGGGTTCGAGTAGGACGTGCCGTCGTACGTCGAGGCGTGCCAGCCGTAGGCGTGACCGTTCGTCAGCGGCAAGGGCACGTAGACGGACTGGGAGAGCACCGGCAGGCCGTCGACCGAACCGTCAGCCGACTGTGCGCCGTCCGCGTCCCAGGCGTGTACGACGCCCTGGTACTTCACCCCGTTCACGGTCGGCCGCGGGACACCGATCGACACGCTGAAACCCTCGGGCGACGAGGTGGAGGCGGTGCGCCAGACCGGGCTGTCCGCGGTGCCGCAGCCCGTGCCGGCCGGCACGGTGGGCGTCGGCAGCGCCGGGTCGACGGGAGTCTCGTCGGCGGACGCCACCGTCGCCGGGAGCATGGCCGCCAGCGCGCCTGCCAGCAGCAAGGCCAGCCGGGCGCGTCTGTGCGTGGGTCTGTTCATGGTGTCGTCCTCCCCGTGTGCCGCGGTCCCCGGCCGCGGAGCAGGCGGAGCGTAACACCGGGTTCGAACAGACCTGCCGCTTCTTGATCAAGCATTTACTGGAGCCCGTCCCAGGACCGGTCAGTTGTTCCAGGTCTCGTCGTAAGGGTCGGCCGGCGTCGGGATCGGCTTGGCCTCGGTGACCTTCAGGAACGGGATCGGGCCGCCGTTGACCGGGTCGCGGGTCTGGCGGGCGGTGTACGTGCCCGTCACCTGGAGCCAGGCGTCCGGCTGGAGGACCGGGGGTATCTTGCCGGTCAGGGCGACCTTCACCGGCTGGGCGTCCGCCGCACAGCAGTTGAGGGCCATCCGGACCAGGTAGGGGGTGCCGGCGGGGTCCACGGCCACGAAGCCGGAGATGCGGACGCGGTGGCCGTCGAGCGAACGCCCGTGGTCGTACACCGCCCGGCCCGCGTAGTCGACCAGGGCGAGCGGGATCGGGTCCCCGGTCGGCAGCTTCGTGTAGCCGTACGGCTGTTGCAGGGCCGTACCCGCGCGCATCGCGCTGTAGGAGCCGAGCGCGGGCGGGGCGATGAGGATCAGGGCCAGGAGGGGAAGGACCAGGAGCCAGGAGATCCGGGGTTCGGGGTGGCTGTGCTCCGTGCCGGCAGCGGCGGTACGACGGCGGCTGCGGCGCCACTCGTACCAGGCCGTCGCCAGGGCCGAGACGATCAGGACCGCGCCCGCCGCCAGCAGCAGCGGGCGCAGACCCGCCTTCACGTAGCGCAGATAGAGGTCGGTGGCGCCCGCGTGCAGCAGGGCCGCCCCCACCAGGAACATCATCGCCGCCTGGGCCTGCCGGTTCACAGCAGCACCGCCCCGGTCAGGACCGCGCCGGTGATCGCCGCGGCGAAGGTGGCCGGGGCGAAGCGCAGGGCGAAGCCGCGGCCGAAGGTGCCCGCCTGCATCGCGAAGAGTTTGAGGTCGATCATCGGGCCCACGATCAGGAACGCCAGCTTCGCGGTGAGCGAGAACTGGGTCAGGGACGCCGCCACGAACGCGTCCGCCTCCGAGCAGATGGAGAGGAGCACCGCGAGGATCGACAGGGCGAGGATCGCGATCAGCGGGTTGGCGGCGGCCGTGCGCAGCCATTCCGCCGGGGCCACCGCCTTCAGGGTCGCCGCCGCCATCGCGCCGAGGACCAGGAAGCCGCCCGCGTGCACGGTGTCGTGGCGGACCGAGTCCCAGAACGCCTCCGCCCTGGTCTCGCCCTCGTGGTGCGCGTGCGCCGGCAGGCGCAGCCAGTCGGTACGGCCGAGGCGCTGCCACAGCCAGCCCATCCCGCACGCCACCAGCAGGCTGCCGGCGAACCGCGCCAGCACCATCTCGGGGTTGCGTGGGAACGCCACCGCTGTCGCCGTCAGCACGATCGGGTTGATCGCGGGGGCGGAGAGCAGGAAGGCGATGGCCGCGGCCGGGGTGACGCCCCGGCGGACCAGGGCGCCGGCCACCGGGACGGAGGCGCACTCGCAGCCCGGCAGTACGGCGCCGGCCAGCCCCGCGACCGGGACGGCCAGCGCGGGGCGGCCGGGCAGGGCACGGGCGAAGAAGGACGGGGGCACGAAGACCGCGATCGCCGCCGAGAGAAGCACACCGAGGACGAGGAAGGGGAGCGCCTGGACGACCACCGCCACGAACACCGTCATCCAGCTCTGCATCACCGGCGTCGACAGCGCGCCGCGCACCGGGCCCTGGAACACCACGACCAGCAGGAGCAGCAGGGTCAGGGCCAGGGGGGAGCTGAGATGCCAGCCCTCCTGGCCGGGCGGGGTGCGGCTGCCCTCGCCCGGTGTCCCGTCCTCGGACGCGTGGCCGGGCGGGGCGGCTTCTTCGGTGATGGCCACGGGTGGGATACCTCCGGCACTTCGGTCAGATCCGGGATTATGCTCCCTGCCCTTCCCTACGGGCGGCCGGGGGCGGCTGTTCACCTCGTTGCTGGAACCATGCGTGCTGTTGAGGCAGTCTTTTCCCTTGTGGCGAGCGTTCCGTATCAAGGTGGTGGCGCCCCGGCGCACATGGTGGTCTGCGGCGACGACGGGCTCGCGCACCGGCTGGCGGCCGAGTTGCGCGTGGTGTACGGCGAACAGGTCACGCTTGTCGTGCCGCCGAACGTGCGGATCGTCAGGCCGCCGGTGGTCGGACGGGCCCGGGCCGCCTCGGCCGCGCTCCTCGACCGGGTGGTCAGCGCCACCGTCGGACGCGCCGACGGGAACGGCGGCAACGGTGCGGGCGGCGGCACCGTCCCGGCCGTCGGTGAAGGCCCGCGCGGGGAGCGGGTGCTGGAGGCCGTCGAGGCCACCGAGGCCGTGCTCGCGGAGGCGGGCGTGGAGCGGGCCGCCGCGCTCGCGCTGGTGTACGACGACGACGAGACCAACATCCGGGCCGCTCTCACCGCGCGCCGGCTGAACCCCCGACTGCGGCTGGTGCTGCGGCTGTACAACCGGCGGTTGGGGCAGCACATCGAGGAACTCCTGGACCAGGCCGCCGTGTTGGCGGTCGGCGACCTGGACGGCGGTGCGGGCGACACGTCCACGACCGTACTCTCCGACGCCGACACCGCCGCCCCCGCGCTCGCCGCCACCGCGCTCGCCGGGACCGGCAAGGTCGTCCAGACGGACGGGCTGGTGCTGCGGGCGGTGGACCTGCCGCCGGGGGCTCTCGCCGGGCCGGACGCCGGCCAGGGGCTGTGCACGCTGGCACTGTTCTCGGCGAACAACAACGGTCCCGAACCGGTTGAGGGCGCCTGGGAGCAGGGGCCGCGGCTGCTGCCCGACGACGCGGAGGTACGGGCCGCGGGTGAGCGTGGCGTGATGGTGCTGGAGCAGGTGTCCTCGTCCTCGTCCGCGGCGGCCTCGCAGGACCGGCACCGGGCCGGGTTCGGGGCCGGGGTCGTGCCGCTGCTCGTCTCGCTGTTCTCGCGGCGGCTGCGGTGGTCGCTGGCCGGGGTCGTGGGGTGTGTGGTCGCGCTCGCGGTCGCGCTGTCGGTGGTGACGGGTATTCATCCGGTACGGGCTTTCTACTACACGCTCCTCGATCTGTTCGCCATCGACGATCCCGCGATCGGTCAGTCGCTCGGGCGGCAGATCCTTCAACTGCTCTCCGGGTTGATGGGGTTGCTGCTGCTGCCGGTGCTGCTGGCGGCGGTGCTCGAAGCGCTCGGTACCTTCCGGACGGCTTCCACGCTGCGGAAGCCGCCGCGGGGGCTGAGCGGGCATGTGGTGCTGCTCGGGCTGGGCAAGATCGGGACGCGGGTGCTGACGCGACTGCGCGAACTGCAGGTCCCCGTGGTGTGCGTCGAGTCCGATCCGGACGCGCGCGGGCTTGCGGTGGCCCGGCGGCTGCGGGTGCCGGTGGTGCTCGGGGATGTCACCCAGGAGGGGGTCCTGGAGGCCGCCAAGATCCATCGGGCGCAGGCGCTGCTCGCGGTGACCAGCGCGGATACGACGAATCTGGAGGCCGTGCTGTACGCGCGGGCGGTACGGCCGGACCTGAAGGCGGTGCTGCGGCTGTACGACGACGACTTCGCGACGGCCGTGTACCGGACGCTGCGGGCCGCGCATCCGCGTGCGGTCACCCGGAGCCGGAGTGTGTCCTATCTGGCGGCGCCGTCCTTCGCGGGGGCGATGCTGGGGCGGCAGATCCTCGGGGCGATTCCGGTGGAGCGGAAGGTGTTGCTGGTGGCGGCGGTGGATGTGGGCGGGCATCCGCAGTTGGAGGGGCGGACGGTGGACGGGGCGTTCCGGCCGGGGGCGTGGCGGGTGCTGGCGCTCGAGGGGCGGCCGGTCGCCGGGGACTATCTGCTGAGAGATGGGGACCGGGTGCTGGTCGCGGTCACTCGACGGGGGCTGGCGGAGTTGTCCGGCCGCCGGGTGCCGCCCACCCACCCCCCGGACTCGCTCGGTTGAGAGATGGGGGTGGGTGGGTTGCGGTGGTGCGGTTCCGCGCGGGTGCGTGGCGACCGGTCGCGCCCACGCGGCGGCAGCCGCACATCGATGCAGCCCCGCGCCCCTTGCGGGGCGCCGAGTCCGGGTCAGTCCGTCGGCGCTGTCGCCGTGGGCATGAGGTGGGTTTCCGCGAACTCCATCTCCAGTCTCAGCTGCTTGATCCGTTCGTCGACCACCAGGGAGCCGTGGCCCGCGTCGTAGCGGTAGACCTCGTGGGGGGCCGAGCGGGCTGCCAGGCGGGTGACGTAGTTGTCGATCTGGCGGATGGGGCAGCGGGGGTCGTTGACGCCGGCCGAGATGTAGACCGGTGCCTTGACGTCGTCCACGTACGTCAGGGGTGAACTCGCGGCGAAGCGGTCCGGGACCTCCTCCGGCGTGCCGCCCAGCAGCGTGCGGTCCATGGCCTTCAGGGACTCCATCTCGTCGTGGTACGCCGTGACGTAGTCGGCGACCGGGACGACCGCGATGCCCACCGCCCAGGAATCGGGCTGGGTGCCCAGGCCCAGCAGGGTCAGGTAACCGCCCCAGGAGCCGCCGGTCAGGATCAGCCGGTCGGGGTCGGCCAGGCCGGACTCCACCGCCCAGTCCCGTACCGCCGCCACGTCCTCCAGCTCGATCAGGCCCACCCGGTGCTTCAGCGCGTCCGTCCAGGCCCGGCCGTAGCCCGTGGAGCCCCGGTAGTTGATGCGGACCACCGCGTAACCGTGGTCCACCCAGGCCGCCGGGCCCGCCGCGAAGCTGTCACTGTCGTGCCAGGTCGGGCCGCCGTGCAGGTCGAAGACGGTCGGCAGCGGCCCCTCCGCTCCCGCCGGCTTCTGGATCAGCGCGTGGATACGGCCGCCGGGGCCCTCCACCCACGCGTCCGAGACCGGGACGGACGGGGGGCACTTCATGCCCGGCGGATCCAGGACCACCTCGCCCGTCGTCGAGCGGACCACCGGCGGCTCGGCGGCGGAGGACCAGAGGTACTCGACGCTTCCGTCGGGGCGGGCCGTCGCCCCGGAGACCGAGCCCGCCGGGGTCGGGATCCCGGTCAGCTCGTGCGTCGCCAGGTCGTAGCGGAACAGTTCGCTGCGGGCCTTGTGGCTGTGGGCGATCAGCAGAGCGCTGCCGTCCGGATACCACTCCGCGCTCACGTCGCCCGGCAGGTCCAGGGTCAGGTCCGTCTGTTCGCCGGTCACGACGTCCCAGACCAGCGGCTCCCAGCGGCCGCGACGCTGGTGGCCGATGAGCAGCCGCGGATCGCCTTCGACCGGGGCGAAGCCCAGCACCTCCAGGCCCAGTTCCTCCGCGCCGCCCCTGGTGTCGTCCAGCTCGGCGACCGGCGTGGCGTCCGGGCGGATCACGCGCAGCGCCGAGTGCATCGCGTCGCCGTGCTCGGTGTGCTCGATGGCGATCAGCGAGCCGTCGTGGGAGAGGTCGCCGACGCCCGCCGACTCATGGTGGCGGTAGATCTCCCGCGGCTTCTCCCCCGCTCTGACCAGGTAGATCGTCGTACCCTCGTCGTCGGTGGAACGGCCCACGACCGCCGTACGGCCGTCCCGGCCCAGGGCCAGGCCCGAGGGGTACGACGGCTCCAGGCCCGGTGTCGCCTCCTCGTCCGCGCCGCCGCCGAAGGGCTGGCGGCGCCAGACGCCGAACTCGTCGCCGTCCTTGTCGTCGAACCACCAGATCCACGCCCCGTCCGGGGAGAGCAGCCCGTCCGTCGTGCCGTTCGGCCGGTTCGTCGCCTGGCGCTGCTCTCCGCTCGCGCGGTCCCAGGCGTACAGCTCATACGTCCCCGTCGCGTTCGACACGAACAGGGAACGGTCGGGGGCGTCCTCCGCCCAGTCGGGCAGGGAGACCCGAGGGGCGCGGAAGCGCTTCTCCCAGTCCGGCATGTCGCTCTCACTCATGGCCGCAGTCATGGCCCCATAGTGCCCGCACCCGCCCACAATGCGCTGGCGGGCGTCCTCAGCCTGTGGATAACTTTGCGCGCGGCCGCCCGCACGGGGCCGACCCCACTCCCAACCCGCCGCAAAGCGCCCCGTACCGTGGAAGGCGTGTACCGCTTTCTGCTGACACCCCGTTGGTGGGGCATCAACGTCTTCGTGCTGCTCGCCATCCCGTTCTGCATCTTCATGGGGTCCTGGCAGCTGAGCCGCTTCGAGTCGCGGGTCGAGGCGCACCGCAGCGCCGACAAGCAGGTCGAGACCGCCCGGACGGAAGCGGCCCGGCCCCTGGCCGACCTGCTCCCCGTCGACCAGTCGACCTCCGGGAAGCGGGCCACCGTCAGCGGCCGGTACGCCAAGCAGCTGCTGGTGCCCGACCGGCAGCTCGACGGCAAGGACGGCTTCTACGTCCTGACCCTGCTGCGCACCGACTCCGGCCAGGCCCTGCCCGTCGTCCGCGGCTGGCTGCCCGGCAAGGCCGACGCGGCCGAGGCGCCCGCCCCGCCGGCCGGCGAGGTCACCGTCACCGGGGCGCTGCAGGCCTCCGAGACGCCCGGGGACAACGGCGTCAGCACCCAGGGCGGGCTGCCGTCCGGGCAGACGGCGGCGATCAGCGCGGCCTCGCTGGTGAACCTGGTGCCGTACCGGGTGTACGACGCGTGGATCACGCTGGAGAAGGCCGACTCGGGGATGACGGCCGTCCCGGCGATCGCGCCGGACAACTCGGGGCTCGACCTGAAGGCGTTCCAGAACCTCGGCTACACCGGCGAGTGGTTCGTGTTCGCGGGGTTCACGGTGTTCATGTGGTTCCGACTGCTGCGCCGCGAGGTGGAGTTCGCCCGGGACGCGGCGCTCGGCCTGGTGCCGGACGAGGAGACCCAGGCCCGGCAGCCGAGCGCCGTCTGACGGACGCCGACGGCGCCGCCCCCGCGGCGCCGGTCACACCGCCGGCAGGACCCCGGTCCAGTAGACCGTCCCGGCGCACGCGTTCGTCACCGTCGCGGAGCCGGTCGGGGACCCGGCCTCCGGGGTGTACGAGACCGCGACGCCGCCGTCGGCCGTGCCGTCCTCGGTGAGCAGCTGGGCGGTGACGCCGTCCGACCCCGACGTGGTCGTACCGGTGCTGCTGCCGGGGTCCTCGGAGGGGGTCGGGGAGGGCGTGCTGCCGCCGGTGCCGCCGGTGTCGGTGGAGCCGTCGGTGCCGGAGCCGCTGGTCGGGCAGGTCTCCAGGGGGACGAAGCCGAACTTCTCGTCGTAGGCCGCGCCGGGGGCCAGGACCAGGCCGGTCAGCTCGGTGGACGGGTCGGGGAGCCCGGCCGCCGCGTCGCCCGAGGTGTGCCGGACCGCGCTGAGCTTGGTGGCGTCGGCCGCGCCCTGCGCGAGCAGGCCCACGCTGCCGGGGCCGCCGACCGTACAGCTCGTCTTCGAGACGTTCACCACCCGGAAGGTGCCGTAGACGACGCCCGTCGAGTCGGGGGCGTCGACGGTGGCGGTCGGGGTGGCGAGCTGGTCCGAGGTGCAGACCGGGGCCGTGGTGTCGGCGCTGGCCGAGGGGACGACCTTGGTGCCGCCGACGGCGCCGGTGGTCTCGTCCTTGCCGCCGTCCTTGGCGCCGCCGGTCTGCTGGTCGGTGGCCTGGCCGCTGCTGGCGCCCGCGGTGCTGGAGCCGCCGTCCGGGTTCTTGCCGCCCGCGGAGCCGCCCTGGGCCTGGGAGGCCTGGCCGGCCATCGAGGTGTTGGGGTCGATGCCGCCGGAGTTGGAGACGTGCACGAGGGCGGGGACCGCGGTGCCGATGAAGAGGGCCGCGGCCGCCATGCCCACGGCGGCCTGGCGCTTGCGGGCCCGGCGGGCCGGGACGGCGCGGCGCAGGTGGTCGAGGACGCCGTCGCGCGGTGCGAGATCGTCGACCGCGGAGTGCAGCATCCGGCGCAGCGCAAGTTCGTCGGCACCGAGCCCGTCATGGCCGGCGCCGAGCCCGTCGAAGCCCTGTCCGAGCTCCTCGGGGCCCTTTTCGTCGGGGCCGTGGTTCACAGTTCCGTTCCCAGCGTGCGATTGCTTGTGCTCTTGCTCGTGGTCCCGCGCCGGCTCTCGCCGGCCGGCAGGCCCGTGGTCCCGGGCCGGCTCCCCCGGACCGTGCGGCTCTCCCGAGCCGTGAGAACCGTGCGACTCGCGGCCGGCGCGTGGCGCACCGTCCCGTGTCGGCTCGTGCCAGGCGTAGGGCTCGTGGCGATCATGTGAGTCGCCTCCCTGGGGGCTGTCCGTCATGCCGCCGACTCCATCGCCACCCGTAGCGCCGCGATGCCGCGCGAGCCGTACGCCTTCACCGACCCCAGCGATATGCCGAGCGTCTCGGCGACCTGGGCCTCGGTCATGTCGGCGAAGTAGCGCAGCACCAGGACCTCGCGCTGCCGGCGCTGCAGGCCCTTCATCGCCTTGATCAGGTCGCGCCGCTCCAGCTGGTCGTAGGCGCCTTCCTCGGCGCTCGCCATGTCGGGCATCGGCTTGGAGAGGAGCTTGAGGCCGAGGATGCGGCGGCGCAGCGCGGAGCGGGAGAGGTTGACGACCGTCTGGCGCAGGTAGGCCAGGGTCTTCTCCGGGTCGCGGACGCGTTTGCGGGCCGAGTGGACACGGATGAACGCCTCCTGCACGACGTCCTCGCAGGAGGCGGTGTCGTCGAGGAGGAGCGCGGCGAGGCCGAGCAGTGAACGATAGTGCGCCCGGTAGGTCTCGGTGAGGTGGTCGACGGTGGTACCGGCCGCCGCCGTCTCCTCGGCGCCGTCGCGCTGGCTGGGTATGCGGGTGGGCCGCGCTGCGGGCATGGGCGCGATCACCGGCATGCCGCCGGCCGCGCCGGACATACGAGGGCGCAGGCCCGCGCGGGGCGGCCGCAAGGCCGTCGCGCCGAGGGGCGCACTGAGTTCGAGTACCTCTGCCACGTCAGTTGGACACGTCTACCCCCTTCGGGGTTGTACGTGCCGGGCATCACTTTCGTGTCAGGCGCGCCGGGCGGGTTCGCGCCGGGCATGCCGGGCCGGCCGGCCCGCGCGGTCGAGACCGTTCTCCGCGCGTCCGGCAGTACACCCGACGGTGCCTCACATGCCGTCATGCGTCCCGCTCTTCCCTTGTGTCCCATATGAACGGGCGTCCCCACGCCCTGATCACGGCGTCCCCACGCCAGGATCATGCGTCCCACGACCCGAGGGCCGGCCGCGTAAGCGCCCCGTAAGAGGGCGATCGCAAAGACGCTCCCCGCCGCCCGCGTGGTTGCGGAGGACGGGGAGGAAAATCTTCGAACGACGAGGGGCCGGGGTTCAAGTGGTTTGGACCATGCTCATGGCCACATTTCTTACTCGGCCCCTACTTGTGGGCCCGCTCCCACCCAGGACGTTTCCCGTGGTCACCGGCTGTTCACGCGAACTCCGCCATACCTGAACGGCCAGTCAGTTCCGCCGCCACCAGCTCGGCGATCTGCGCGGTGTTCAGGGCGGCACCTTTGCGAAGATTGTCCCCGCAGACGAAGAGTTCCAGCGCGGTCGGGTCGTCGAGCGCCCGCCGCACCCGCCCCACCCAGGTCGGATCGGTGCCCACCACGTCGGCCGGGGTCGGGAACTCCCCGGCGGCCGGGTTGTCGAAGAGGACGACCCCCGGGGCGGTGTCCAGGATCTCCCGGGCGCCCTCGACCGTGACCTCGCCCTGGAAGCGGGCGTGCACGGTCAGGGAGTGCGTGGTGATCACCGGGACCCGGACGCAGGTCACGGCGACCGGAAGCTTCGGCAGCCCGAGGATCTTGCGGGACTCGTCCCGCACCTTCATCTCCTCCGACGACCAGCCGTCCTCGCGCAGCGACCCGGCCCACGGTACGACGTTCAGCGCGACCGGCTCCGGGAACGGCCCGGTGCTGTCCCCGACGGCCCGCCGTACGTCACCGGGCTTGGTGCCCAGCTCGGTACCGGCGACCATCGACAGCTGGGCCCGCAGGGTCTCCACGCCGGCCCGCCCTGCCCCGCTCACCGCCTGGTACGACGACACCACCAGCTCGCGCAGCCCGAACTCGGCGTGCAGCGCGCCCAGGGCGACGATCATCGACAGGGTGGTGCAGTTGGGGTTGGCGATGATCCCGCGCGGCCGGCTGCGGGCGCAGTGCGGATTGACCTCGGGCACCACCAGGGGCACCTCGGGGTCCATCCGGAAGGCCCCGGAGTTGTCCACGACGACCACGCCCCGGGCGGCGGCGACCGGCGCCCAGCGCGCGGAGATCTCGTCGGGCACGTCGAACATCGCGACGTCGATCCCGTCGAAGGCCTCCTCCGACAGGGCGACGACCTCGACCTCCTCCCCGCGCACGGTCAGCTTGCGGCCGGCCGAGCGCGCGGAGGCGATCAGGCGGATCTCGCCCCAGACGTCCGCCCGCTGGGACAGGATCTGGAGCATGACCGTGCCGACGGCCCCGGTCGCCCCAACGACCGCGAGCGTCGGCTTGGCAGTCATCGGCCGGTGCCTCCGTAGACCACGGCCTCGTCGCTGTCGGAGTCGAGCCCGAAGGCGGTGTGCACGGCGCGCACGGCCTCCGGCACGTCGTCGGCGCGGGTGACGACCGAGATACGGATCTCGGAGGTCGAGATCAGCTCGATGTTCACGCCCGCGTCGGACAGCGCCTCGAAGAACGAGGCGGTGACTCCGGGGTTGGTCTTCATACCCGCGCCGACCAGCGAGATCTTGCCGATCTGGTCGTCGTAGCGCAGTGAGTCGAAGCCGATGCCCGGCCGGTTGCGCTCCAGGGCGTCGATGGCCTTGCGGCCCTCGGTCTTCGGCAGCGTGAAGGAGATGTCGGTCAGGCCGGTGGCCGCGGCGGACACGTTCTGCACGACCATGTCGATGTTGACCTGGGCGTCGGCGATGGTCCGGAAGATCGCGGCGGCCTCACCCGGCTTGTCCGGCACACCGACGACCGTGATCTTGGCCTCGGAGGTGTCGTGCGCGACACCGGAGATGATGGCCTGCTCCACCTTCTTGTCCCCAATCGGCTGACTGCTGACCCACGTGCCCTGAAGTCCGCTGAAGCTGGACCGGACGTGGATCGGGATGTTGTAACGGCGGGCGTACTCCACACAGCGGTGGAGCAGCACCTTGGAACCGGAGGCGGCGAGCTCCAGCATGTCCTCGAAGGAGATCCAGTCGATCTTCCGCGCCTTCTTCACCACGCGCGGGTCGGCGGTGAACACACCGTCGACGTCGGTGTAGATCTCACAGACCTCGGCGTCCAGCGCGGCGGCAAGCGCCACGGCCGTGGTGTCGGACCCGCCGCGCCCCAGCGTGGTGATGTCCTTCTTGTCCGCGCTGACGCCCTGGAACCCGGCCACGATGGCGATGTTGCCCTCGTCCAGCGCCGTCCTGATCCGCCCCGGCGTGACGTCGATGATCCGGGCTTTGTTGTGGACCGAGTCGGTGATGACGCCTGCCTGGCTGCCGGTGAACGACTGGGCCTCGTGGCCCAGGTTTTTGATCGCCATGGCCAGCAGTGCCATGGAGATACGCTCTCCGGCGGTCAGCAGCATGTCGAACTCACGCCCGGCAGGCATCGGGGATACCTGCTCGGCCAGATCGATCAGCTCGTCCGTCGTGTCGCCCATCGCGGAAACGACGACAACCACCTGGTTGCCGTTCTTCTTCGCTTCCACGATTCGCTTGGCGACGCGCTTGATGCCCTCGGCATCGGCAACGGAGGAACCTCCGTACTTCTGCACGACAAGGCCCACGTGCGCTCCTCGCTCGGTTTGTCTGTGTCGGCTCAGTTTAACGAGCGGTCGAATTCCACCAGCGTGCTCCCGCATGGTGAGACGTCCTGGCGGGGTGTTCCGCCGCTCGCTTCCGGGACGGAACATGCCCAGCTCGCGGCACACCACGCAGGAAAGTGCGGTGGCTCACAGTGACTGGCGCGACGGCACGACGAGGACGAAAAGGAAGACCTTTTTCCGGGCCGAAGCCCCGGCTCACTTGGCCCTGAGGCCCAGCTGTCCGCCGATCTCCTCCTGCATGACCTGGCCGGCCTCGAACTCCAGTGTCTCGTCGCCGATCGTGTCCTGGTCCGTGTCCAAGCCGTTCAGCTCCGCCAGGGGCTGGTCGAGGCGGACGTGGATGAGGATGGACTGGAGGGCGCGCAGGGTGGCGGAGGCGGTGGGGCCCCAGTTGGAGAAGTAGGAGAACTGCCACCACCACAGGGCCTCGGTGGTGCGGCCGGCCCGGTAGTGGGCCATGCCGTGGCGGAGGTCGGTGATGATGTCGGCCAGGTCGTCCGAGAGACGGGCCGGCACGGGCGCCCTGCGGGGCTCGTACGGGTCGAAGACCTCGGAGTAGACGTCGATGGGCTCCAGGAGGCGCGCGAAGTTCTCGCGGAGCTGGTCGACGTCCGGCTCGGGGCCGAGGTCCGGCTCGTAGCGCTCGTCGGGGACGATGTCCTCGTGCGCGCCGAGGCGGCCGCCGGCCAGCAGCAGCTGGGAGACCTCCAGGAGGAGGAAGGGGACCGCCGAGTCCGGCTCGTCGCCCTTGGCCACCTCCGTGACGGCCACCAGGAAGCTCTCGACCTGGTCGGCGATCTGGACCGCGAAGTCGTCGGGGTCCTGGGCGGTCGCGTGCAGTGTGGCGTCAGACATCTAGGAGTCGTCTCCCCTCGAAGGCGCGACCGAGGGTGACCTCGTCCGCGTATTCCAGGTCGCCACCCACCGGGAGGCCGCTGGCCAGGCGGGTGACCTTCAGGCCCATGGGTTTGATCATGCGGGCGAGGTAGGTGGCGGTCGCCTCGCCCTCCAGGTTCGGGTCCGTGGCCAGGATGAGCTCGGTGACCGCGCCGTCGGCGAGCCGGGCGAGCAGCTCCCTGATCCGCAGATCGTCGGGGCCGACGCCCTCGATCGGGCTGATCGCGCCGCCGAGCACGTGGTAACGGCCGCGGAACTCACGGGTGCGCTCGATGGCGACCACGTCCTTGGGCTCCTCGACCACGCAGATCACCGTCGGGTCGCGGCGCGTGTCACGGCAGATGTTGCACAGCTCCTCCTGCGCCACGTTGCCGCAGGTCGCGCAGAACCGGACCTTCGCCTTGACCTCCAGGAGGGCCTGGGCGAGCCGCCGTACGTCCGTCGGCTCGGCCTGCAGGATGTGGAAGGCGATCCGCTGCGCGCTCTTCGGACCGACGCCGGGCAACCGCCCCAACTCGTCGATGAGGTCCTGGACCACGCCTTCGTACAACGGACTGCCCTTCCTGGAGTCTTTCGGTACGTACCGTAGTTGGCTGCCGCCTGTCCTAGGAAGGCGGTGCGGGTGTCGCGCGGGCGACGAACATCAGAACGGCGAGATCAGAGCGGTGGCGGAAACCGCCCGGGGATCAGAACGGCAGACCGGGAATACCGCTGCCGCCGCCCAGACCCTGCGTCAGCGGGCCGAGCTTCTGCTGCTGGAGCGCCTGGGCGTTCGCGTTGGCCGCCTGGACGGCCGCGACGACCAGGTCGGCGAGGGTCTCGGTGTCCTCAGGGTCCACCGCCTTCGGGTCGATCTTCAGCGTGCGCAGCTCGCCGGCGCCGGTCACGGTGGCCGTCACCAGGCCGCCGCCCGCCTGCCCGTCGACCTCCGTGTTCGCCAGCTCCTCCTGGGCCCGTGCCAGGTCTTCCTGCATCTTCTGGGCCTGCTGGAGCAGCTGCTGCATGTTGGGCTGGCCACCACCGGGGATCACGATCAGCTCCTGGGTCCGCATCCGTGTCTGGTTCTGCTCTGCTGTGGATGAGCCTACGTGGTCGACGCAGCCATCGCCCCGCCACTCTTTCGAGTGAGAATCCTGACGGCCCTATACCTGATCAAGGCCCACTTCCGAGCGGAAAAGAGGCGAAAGCAAGGCCTTCGCCACCCATTGGGCGGTAGGAAGGGTTCCCGTTGTCAGCATCCATTGTCACGTGCAGTGCCATGGCCGACGCCATGCGCAACGACGGTCCGATGTCACGGAACGTGATCGGTTGTGATCAGTAGGGAGTGCCGGGTGGGCCAGCCGGAGATGCAGCCCGAGGGGCCGCCTCAGGACGGGCGGGGCGAGGGCGCGGCCGGACTGCGGCCGGGTGACCTGACCGGGCGGCCGTTCCCGCTCGGGGACTGGGGTGAACCGGCCGAGCGGCTCGACGAGCTGTACCGGTGGGTGGAGCGCGGGGCGCTGCAGACCGCCGCGTGGTACTTGGCGGACCGGGTGTGGAAGCGGCGGGGGGCGCGGGCGCTGCGGTGCGGGGCGGCCGTGGGCGCGGTGCTGGGTGCCGCGCTGCCGCTCCTTGACCTCACCGGCGTGGTCGGCGGGGTCGCGCCCTGGGGGTATCTCGCGCTGCTGCTGGCGGTGGCATGCGTCGGCGTCGACCGGTTCTTCGGGGTGACCTCCGGCTGGATAAGGGACATGGCGACCGCGCAGGCCGTGCAGCGACGGCTCCAGGTGCTCCAGTTCGACTGGGCGTCGGAGAGCGTCCGGGAGGTGCTGGGACCGGCGGAGGGCACGGCGAGCGAGGCGGCCGAGCGGTGCCTGGCGGTGCTGCGGCGGTTCTCGGAGGACGTGACCGAGCTGGTCCGCACGGAGACGGCCGACTGGATGGTGGAGTTCCGGACCGGACCGGCGCCGCTCGGCATGCAGGCGACGGTGACGGCGGGGCCGCGCGCGGACGCGGGACATCTGAACGGCCGCTTCCCGCTGCCCCCGGGCACGAACGGAACCCGCCCGAACATGCCCAGACAACGGCCACCGGAGCCGCGGTGAAGCCCTCGGCAAGTCCCGGTGAGGTCCCGGCTGACCCGGCGAGACCCGGCAAGGTCCCGGCTGACCCGGCGAGACCCGGCTGACCCCGGCGCGGTCCTGCCTGGTCCAGGCGATGTCATGGCCAGGTCCCGGCGAGGCCCGGCAAGGCCCCGGCTGGTCCAGGCGATGTCCCGGCCGGGCCCCCGTGAGCAGATTTGTCACGACGGCCTAATGTCTTGACATCGACGGAACCGGCCCCGCATCGTGAGCGGACAGTCCGCGGAACGGTCCGAAGAGGGGCAGCCACATGGTGCGTAGGCTCGGCGTCGCCGTCGTCGGGTTCGGCTGGATGGGGCGGGTGCACACCCAGGCCTACCAGCGGGTCCCCCACCACTTCCCGCAGCTGCCCGTACGCCCCGAGCTGGTGACCGTCGCCGAGGAGGTGCCGGGCCGGGCCGAGGAGGCCGCCGCGCAGTTCGGGTTCGCGTCCACCACCCGCGACTGGCGTGAGGTCGTCGCCGACCCGCGCGTGGATGCCGTCAGCATCACCGCGCCGAACTTCCTGCACCGGGAGATCGGCGTCGCCATGGCCGAGGCCGGCAAGCACATCTGGATCGAGAAGCCGGTCGGGCTGACCGCGGAGGACGCCGGCGCGGTCGCCGACGCCGTCGCGAAGGCGGGCGTCCAGGGCACCGTCGGCTTCAACTACCGCAACGCGCCCGCCGTCGCGTACGCCCGTGATCTCATCGCCGCCGGCGAGCTGGGCACCGTCACACACGTGCGCATCCGCCTCTTCAGCGACTACGCGGCCCACCCGGACGGCGCCCTGACCTGGCGCTACGAGCGGGCCCGCGGCGGTGGCGGGGTTCTTGGCGACCTCGCCTCGCACGGTGTCGACCTGGCCCGCTTCCTGCTCGGGGAGATCACCGCGCTCGCCGCCGACACCGCTGTCTTCATCCCGGAGCGCGCCCGCCCCACCGGCGCCACCGCCGGCCACACCCTGGCCACCGGCGGCGTACTCGGCCCGGTCGAGAACGAGGACTACGTCAACTGCCTGCTGCGCTTCGCCTCCGGCGCCCGGGGCGTCCTGGAGGCGTGCCGGGTCTCGGTCGGCGAGCAGAACAACTACGGCTTCGAGGTGCACGGCACCAAGGGCGCCGTCTTCTGGGACTACCGGCGGATGGGCGAACTCGGCGTCAGCCGCGGCACCTCCTACCAGGACCAGCCCGTCAGCACGGTCCACGTGGGCCCCGGGCACGGCGAGTACGGCGCCTTCCAGCCCGGCGCGGCCAACGCCATGGGCTACGACGACCTCAAGGTCGTCGAGGCCCGCAACTTCCTGCGCTCCATAGCGGAGGACACCCCGTACGGGCCGACCCTGCGGGACGCCGTGCACAGCGCGGCCGCCCTCGACGCGATGAGCCGCTCGGCCGCCGGGGGCACCTGGGTGAGTCTCGGCTGACCCCCGCGCCTCACCGGCATCACCGGCAGAGCTTCATCCCCACCGGGGTGTAACAGGGCACATGCCCGTGCGTGCGGATCACGTCCTGGCCGTTGCCCCTGACGACGTACGACAGGAAGCTCGACGCCAGTGTGCCGACCGCGGGCCGGCCGTAGGTGTACGCGTACTCGATCTCGCGGTACGGGTACGGGCTGAGGCCGCCCTCGATCGCCTCCACGGACGGGGCGTCGTGGTCCAGGGAGAGAATGTGCAGGCCCTTCGCCCCGGCCGCCACGTTCAGCTCGGCGTAGCCGACCGCGCCCTTCAGCTGGGCCACTTCCGACAGCACCTGGTCGGTCGAGTCCAGCTCGCAGCGGATCACCTTCGCCGTCGGGTCGTCCTTGTGCACGCAGTCGACGGAGGAGTTGGCGATCTCGCCACGCTTCAGCACCCGCCGCTGGAACACCTGCCGGGTCCCGGAGTTGGCGTCCCGGCTGACCAGCTTCACCGGCAGGTCGGGGCCGCCCAGCTGCTTCCAGTTGGTGATCTCGCCCCGGTACAGCCGGCGTACGTCGGCCGTGGCGAGGTCCGCCAGCTTCACGTCGTCGTTCACGACCAGGGCGAAGACCACCAGGGCGATCCGGTTCTCGCGCAGTTCGGGCATGCCGGGCGGCTTGGGGCCGTCCGAGAGCGCCACGACCGAGGGGGAGCCCTTCGTCTTCCCGTCGGCCCCCGCGCTGTTCAGGTCCCTGATCCCGGCCGTCGACCCGTGCGCGTCGACGCGGATGGAGGCCCCCTCGCAGTCCCCTTCGTACTTCTTGGCGGCGTCCGTGATCACCGGCGCGAACGCCGTCGAGCCGTAGACCTTCAACGAGCCCTTCGCGCAGCCGATCGGCGGCGGACTGTCGTCGCGGGCCACGACGATCGTGGCCAGGGTGACGACACTGAGCGTCAGCATGGTGGCGATCAGCCGGGAGGCGCGGCTGAACAGCGGGGTCGCGTCGTCCGGGGTGGCACTGCGGTTGGGGTGCACCTCGCCGTCGTGGATACCGCCTATGAGCCTGATCTCCCGGCCGACGTCGCCTCCGGACAGCAGCACGAGCAGCTTGAAGTGCTCACCGTGGTTGAGCGGGACGCGCGGGATGCGCAGGGAGTTGCCCGAGTAGCCGAAGCCGCGCTCCGGGGTGAAGTGCGGCATGAGGTGGTGGCTGTCGGTCGGCTGGGTGACCGAGACGCCGCGGATCGTCCGGTCGCTGAACACCGCGGTGAGGCCGTGCAGTTCGGGGCTGGTGTAGTCGTCGCGGCCGATGCCCTGCGAGCCGTCGTTCTCGATGCGCAGCAGGACGAGGGTGGCGTCGGCCATGTCCGGGGCCTCGTCGAAGAGGCCGAGGCGCCGGCCGAGCCGGCCCGAACGGACGTCGTCGCCGATCGGGTTGTCCATCTGCACGCGGTAGCCGATCCGTTTACGGCGTGGGACGCGCCGCTCGAACCAGAAGATGGCCGCCGACGCGACGATGCCCGCCACCGCGGTGCCGACGGCCACGATGTTCTCCGCGCTCAGCCACTCCATGTGGGTGCCCCCGCCACTCCCCGGAGTCGAATGGTGCGGTCACCGTAAGGGGCACGGAGGGGCCGGTACGGGATAATTCGGACACCTGGACGAATGTTCCCCGAACGTTCAACTACCCCAGGCGTCGCGGGAGTTCACCGCTTGCTGTACGTAAGGCTCTCCTCGCCGTCCTTCCTCTCCCGCTTCAGCCTGCCGTCCGACAGCAGGGTCACCTCGGTGGCCTCTCCGGCGCTGCACGACGAACGGGGCTTGCCCGTCGTGACCGTGGAAGGACCGATCTCCAACGGGCCGCCCGAGCCGGGCTTCTCGGCGAGCTTCGCGTCGAACTCGCAGTGGTAGCCGGGGCCGTCCGCGACCAGGGTGAGGACCGAGTCGCCCACGGCGCCCTGGCGGATGGTCAGTTCGCGGGTGTTGTGGCCGGTGGAGTTGTCTATCGCCGTGGTCCAGGTGCCGAGGAAGGCGGTGGGCACGGTGCCGGAGGAGGCCGAGGAGGAGGGCGACTCGCTGGGCGTCGGCTCCCCGGAGGAGGTCTGGGCGGTCGCCGAGGGGGTGGGGGTGGGGGTGCCGCCCGCCTTGTCGTCGTCGCCGTTGTTCATGAGCGCGTACACGGAGCCGCCGGCGGCCAGCACCACGACCGCGGCGACGATGACGAGAAGCGCGGTGGAACGGCGGGTACGGCGCGACTCGCCGTCGGGGGTCGGGTCGTACGGCGGGGGTGGCGGGGGTGTGTAGAGCGGCGGCTGGACGGGCTCGGGGGTGGCGACGGTGGTATGGGGGGTGTTGTAGGGATTGCTGTAGGGGTTGTACGGCTGCGGGTGCTGGTGGGGTTGGTTCGGGTAGCCGTAGGCCGGGTGCGAGGCCGGGGCGTGTTCGGGGGAAGGCGGGTCAGGTGCCGGCTGCGGGTGGGTCGCGGCTGGTCGCGCCCCCGCGCCGGCAGCCGCGGATTCAGCACCGCCCCGCGCCCCTTGGCCGGCCGGCCCCCGCGCCCATTCACTGGCCGAGCCCTGCCGGGGCCCCTGCACCGTCGGATCCTCCACCTCCAGCAGTTCGACCGCGTGGCGGCCCAGTTGGGCCACCAGCGAACCCGGTAGCCAGGGGTCCCTGGAGCGGCCCTCCTCGATCGTGTCGACCGCTCCCGTTCTCGCCAGGATCGCGTCCAGGGAGGGGCGGGTCGCCGGGTCCTTGCGGAGGCAGTCGCGGACCACGTCGGCGATGCCCTCGGGAAGCCCGGACAGGTTCGGTTCCTCCTGGGCGATGCGGAACATCTGCGCGTGCGGCCCGCCCTCTGTCGAGCCGAAGGGGAGCCGGCCGGTGGCCGCGTAGGCGAGCACCGAGCCGAGGCTGAAGACGTCGGAGGCCGGGGTCATCCGGTCGCCGCGCACCTGCTCGGGGGCCATGAAGCCCGGCGAGCCGACGAGTGACCCGGTCTGGGTGATGCCCTCGCCGGGGAGGGTCTCCAGCGCCCGCGCGATCCCGAAGTCGATGACCCGGGGCCCCTCTATGGTGAGCATCACGTTGGAGGGCTTGAGGTCGCGGTGGACGATCCCGGCGGCGTGGATGTTGGTGAGCGCGTGCGCCAGCCCGGCGGCCAGGATGCGCACCGACCGCTCGGGCAGTGGCCCGTGGTCGTGCTCGACGACCCGCTGGAGGCTCGGCCCGGCGACATAGCCGGTGGCCACCCAGGGCACCGCGGCCTCGGTGTCGGCGTCGAGGACGGGCGCGGTCCAGAACCCGCCGACCCGCTGGGCGTTGCGCACCTCCTGCCGGAAGCGGGCCCGGAAGTCCTCCTGTGCGGCGAGCTCCGCCCGTACCAGCTTCACGGCGACGGTACGGCCGCGCTCCGACCGGGCGAGGTACACGTGCCCCATGCCGCCCGCGCCCAGCCGCGCCAGCAGCCGGTACTTCCCGATGTGCTGCGGATCCCCGGGCCCCAGCTTCTCCATGGCAGATCCGCCCCTTCTCCACACTTGTGATCGAGCCGAGAATATTCCGGCAGCTCCGGCGGCCGGGACCCGCCTTGTCTACGGTTCCGTAACAGGTACCGGTCGCTCCGGTGTATCCACGGGCTGTGGACAACCTGTCGCGGAATCCCCCTGGCCATGGAACATGTCGCCGATATCGCGTCCGCACCGGATACTCCTAGGCTCGGCGCCATGACCCCTCAGCCCAATCCCCAGGCCGGAGCCGCCGTCAAGGCGGCCGACCGTGCGCATGTCTTCCACTCCTGGTCCGCGCAGGACCTCATCGACCCGCTGGCCGTGGCCGGCGCCGAAGGGTCGTACTTCTGGGACTACGACGGCAGGCGTTACCTGGATTTCACCAGCGGGCTCGTCTTCACCAACATCGGCTACCAGCATCCGAAGGTCGTCGCCGCGATCCAGGAGCAGGCCGCGAAGATGACCACCTTCGCGCCCGCCTTCGCCGTGGAGGCCCGGTCGGAGGCGGCCCGGCTGATCGCCGAGCGGACCCCCGGTGACCTGGACAAGATCTTCTTCACCAACGGCGGCGCGGACGCGATCGAGCACGCCGTGCGCATGGCCCGGCTGCACACCGGGCGCCCGAAGGTGCTGTCCGCCTACCGCTCGTACCACGGCGGCACCCAGCAGGCGATCAACATCACCGGAGACCCGCGCCGCTGGGCCTCCGACGGCGCCGCCGCCGGGGTCGTGCACTTCTGGGCGCCCTTCCTGTACCGCTCCCGCTTCTACGCGGAGACCGAGGAGCAGGAGACCGCGCGGGCGCTGGAGCACCTGGAGACCACGATCGCGTTCGAGGGGCCGGGCACGGTCGCGGCGATCGTCCTGGAGACCATCCCCGGGACCGCCGGGATCATGGTGCCGCCCGCCGGGTACCTGGCCGGCGTCCGGGAGATCTGCGACAAGCACGGGATCGTCTTCGTCCTGGACGAGGTCATGGCCGGGTTCGGGCGCACGGGTGAGTGGTTCGCCGCCGACCTGTTCGGGGTCGTACCCGACCTGATGACCTTCGCCAAGGGCGTGAACAGCGGTTACGTGCCGCTGGGCGGTGTCGCCATCAGCGGGCGGATCGCCGAGACCTTCGCCAGGCGGCCCTACCCGGGCGGGCTGACGTACTCCGGGCATCCGCTGGCCTGTGCCGCCGCCGTCGCCACCATCAACGTGATGGCGGAGGAAGGCGTCGTCGAGAACGCCAAGCGGCTCGGCGCGGACGTCGTCGGGCCCGCCCTGGCCGCGCTGGCAGAGCGGCACCCGAGCGTCGGCGAGGTGCGCGGCACCGGCATGTTCTGGGCGCTGGACCTGGTGAAGAGCCGGGAGACCCGGGAGCCGCTGGTGCCGTACAACGCGGCCGGGGAGGCCAACGCACCGATGGCCGCGTTCACGGCTGCCGCCAGACAGCAGGGTCTGTGGCCGTTCGTGAACATGAACCGGACGCATGTCGTGCCGCCGTGCAACGTCACCGAGGCCGAGCTGAAGGAGGGCTTCGCCGCGCTCGACGCCGCGCTGAGCGTGGCCGACGAGTACACGGTGTGACAGCGGCGCTTCCGGGTGGCGGGATGCGGGGGCTGAGGTTGCGCAGTTCCCCGCGCCCCTGAAGGGGCGTTCAAGGAACCCGAACGCGTAAGGTGGCGTGCTCGTAGATGTACATGTAAGCGAGCACGTCACCCGAACGCGTGAGGAGAGGCACCCGACGATGCCCGGCAACGGCGCTGTGACCCGCAGTACCCTGCGCCAGCAGATCGCGGACGCGCTCCGTGACGAGGTGCTCGCCGGGCGCCTCCAGCCGGGCCGGGAGTTCACGGTCAAGGAGATCGCCGAGCAGTACGGAGTCTCCGCCACGCCGGTCCGCGAGGCCCTGGTCGACCTGTCCGCGCAGGGCGTCCTCGACGCCGACCAGCACCGCGGTTTCCGGGTCCCGGAGTACTCCCTCACCGACTACCGGGGCATGATCGAGGCCCGCAGCCTGGTCGTCGACGGTATGTTCCACGCCCTCGCCGACGGCCGTCACCCCGCCTTCAAGGACCCCCAGGAGCCGCGGGTCGCCGCCGCCCTGGCCGCGGTCCGCCGACGCGGCGAGGAGGCCCAGCGGGCCGCGACCGCCGGCGACCTCACCGTCCTGATCGGCTACGACCTGCGCTTCTGGCGGGAACTGTCCGCGCTGTTCGGCAACCCCTACCTCGGCGACTTCCTGCACCGGCTGCGCGTGCAGTCCTGGGTGTGCGCGGTGCAGCAGCTGCGCCGCCTCCCCGATCTACGCGGGTATCTGTGGTCCCGGCACACCGAGTTGGTCGACGCGCTGTCCCGGCGGGACACCGAGGCCGCCCGGGGGATCGTCGCCGCGTACAACACACACTCCCTCGCCCTCATCGAGCGTCTGTCGGAGAACGGATGACCGCGCCCCCGGAGACCGTCGACCTGTCCGTGGTCATTCCCGCGTACAACGAGGAGGGCCGGCTCGGCCCGACGCTCGACGCCGTCACCCGTTACCTCGCCGACAACGAGTCCCGCTTCGGCACCTGGGAAGTGATCGTCTCCGACGACGGTTCCACCGACGGGACGCGCGAGGTCGCGGCCTTAGGGCATCCGCACGTCCGTCTGGTCACCGCCGACCGCAACCGCGGCAAGGGCAACGCCCTGCGCCTCGGGGTAGCCGCCAGCGGCGGCCGCCGGGTGCTGGTCACCGACGCCGACCTCGCGGCCCCGATCGAGGAGCTGGAGCCGCTCGACAAGGCGCTCGGTGAGGGTCACGCGGCGGCCATCGGCTCGCGCGCGGTGCCGGGCGCCGAGATATCCGACCACCAGCACCGGCTGCGCGAGCTGCTCGGCCGCGCCGGGAACCTGCTGATACGGGCCACCGCGGTGCCCGGCATCAAGGACACCCAGTGCGGTTTCAAGCTGTTCGACGGCGACCGGGCCCGGGAGGCCTTCGCCGGCTCCCGTCTCGACGGCTGGGGCATCGACGTCGAGGTCCTCCAGCATCTGCACCGGGACGGCGGATCCATCGCCGAGGTGCCGGTCCGCTGGAGCCACCAGCCCGGCTCCAAGGTCGGCCCGCTGGCCTACCCGAAGGTCCTCGCGGACCTGGCCCGCCTCCGGCTGCGCCGCCTGCGCCCGGCCGACCTGCTGGTCCCGGTGGTCTTCCTGGCCCTGTCGATCGCCCTCTACTCGGGCCGCTTCTTCGACCCGGGCCACCGCTATCTCACCGACTCCCTCCAGGACCAGAACCAGTGGGAGTGGTTCTTCGCGGTGACCGCGGACAACCTCGCGCACTTCCGGAACCCGTTCTTCTCCGACCTCCAGAACTTTCCCGACGGCGTCAACCTGATGGCCAACACGGTCATGCTGGGCATCTCCGTCCCCTTCGCCCCGCTGACGCTGCTCGCCGGGCCGGCGGTCTCGCTCAGCGTGTGCATGGCGCTCGGCCTGGCCGCGACCGCCGTCGCCTGGTACTGGCTGATCGTGAAGCGGGTGGTACGGCACCGGGGTGCCGCCTTCCTCGGCGCGGCCCTGGCGGCCTTCGCGCCGCCGATGGTCAGCCACGCCAACGCGCACCCCAACTTCGTGATCCTGTTCATGGTCCCGCTGATCATCGACCGCGCCCTGCGTCTGGCCGCGGGCACCCGGGTCCGGCGGGACGGGATCGTGCTCGGCCTGATGGCGGCCTACCAGGTCTTCCTGGGCGAGGAGCCGTTCCTGCTGGCGGCGCTGGGCATGGCGCTGTTCGCCGTCGCCTACGCGGCCGTACGTCCGCAGGTGGCCAAGGAGTCCTGGCGCCCGCTGGGCAAGGGTCTGCTGATCGCCGGAGCGGTCTGTCTGCCGCTCGTGATCTACCCCCTGTACTGGCAGTTCAGCGGCCCGCAGAGCTACCACAGCGTCCTGCACGGCGACAACGCCGGAAACAGCCCGCTCTCGCTGCTCGCCTTCTCCGAACGCTCGATGCTCTTCGGGGACGCGGCCCGGGCCAACGAGCTGTCCCTCAACCCCACCGAGCAGAACGCCTTCTACGGCTGGCCGCTGGTCCTGCTCGCCTTCGCGATCGTGGTACGGCTGTGGTCGCGGCCCCTGGTCAAGGCGCTGGCGTTCACCTCCCTGGCCGCCGCCGTCCTGTCCATGGGCCCGAAGATCCGGATCCCGCTGACGGACACGGTGTATCCCGGCCCCTGGGCGCTGGTGCGGAAGCTGCCGCTCTTCGAGTCGGTGATCGAGGGCCGGGTCGCGATGATCTGCGCCCCGGCGCTGGGCGTCCTGCTCGCGCTCGGGCTCGAGAAGGTGCTGGGCACCCGTCGTATCGGCAACCAGTACTTCGGCCTGCTCGCCATCGCCCTCGCGCTGCTCCCGATCGTCCCCGCCCCCCTCAAGTCCGAGCAGCGCACGGCGGTCCCGGAGTTCATCACGAGCGGGATGTGGAAGTCGTACGTGGGAAAGGGCGAGTCCCTCGTCCCCCTTCCCCTCCCCGATCCCGGGTACGCGGAGGCCCTGCACTGGCAGACGACGGCGGACCTCGGCTTCAAGCTCCCCGGCGGATACTTCAACGGCCCCTACGGCGATGACCGCATCGGTATCTACGGTGCCGTCCCGCGCTTCACCTCCTCCATGCTGCGTGACGTCCGCTACAGCGGGAAGGTGCCGGTGATCGGCAAGAACTGGCGGGCGCAGGCGGCGAAGGACTTCGCGTACTGGAAGGCGGGCGTCCTGGTGGTCGCCCCGCAGCCCAACGACGACAAGCTGCGGCAGGCGGTCCAGGCTCTGACCGGAAAACCCGGTAAGTGGACCGGTGGGGTCTGGGTATGGGACCTGCACGAGGGGAGCTGACCGGCGCCGCACCGATTACTCTTCCCTGACCACCTAGCTGAACACTTGCCGTGAACGCGCTGATATCGCGCTGATACGAGGAGCCCTCTTTGGCCTGTGACCTCTGGCTGGTACCGCTCGTCGACGTGTTGTGCCACACGCCCGACAACCCGTTCGCCGAGGAACTCGCGCAATACAACAAGGTGCTCGCCGAGGCCGGGCTGCCGCCGGTGCCGGTGTACCAGTACATGCCGGGGCTGTCCGGCGAGGTCGCCCCGGTGGCCGGCTTCGACTACGACGCGCTCCACTTCCTGCGCCGCGCCTATCTCCTCCAGGTCTGCGGTCTGCCCGTCACCCCGGTGGACGACCTGGGCGGCGACTACGAGCAGCTCCTGGAGATGTTCGAGTCGACGGCCCAGCAGTCGCACCTGGTCTGGCACTACGACCACGCGGGCGCGTACGTGCCGGTCGACTTCCCGAACCCGCTGTCCAGCGACGAACTCCTTGCGAGCGGCGGCCCGCTGGGCTCCTCGCAGAGCCTGCTGCGCGAGCTGGAGTACGTCGCCCCGTCGATCGGCATCGACCCGGCGAACCCGCCGGCGGCCCCGCAGGCCCCTTCCGCCCCCACCGACCTGGAGGAACCGGCGATTCCGGCCCCCTACGACCCGAGCCCTTTCGCCCGTGAACGCCACGTCTGGCTGGGCCTGCACGCGGCGGCGACCCGCAGCCTGGCCCAGGGGTCGATGATCGTGTTCAGCTGAGGCGAAGGAGGCCCGGCGTACGTCAGTTCTGCTCGACGATGCGGATCGTGCGGATGCCGGTGCCCCGGTAGCGCATCGGGGTCCTGGTCAGCACGGCACGGCCGCGCGGCCATTCGACGGTCGGCAGGGCGAGGTGCAGCACATGGGCGCCGCTCCAGTCGGGCTCGTCCTTGCCGTCCTCCGCCGCGCGCAGGCGCTTGCCCACGGCAGTGGCCGCCGCGAAGTCGAGCGCTTCGATGTCGACGGACGGCAGGGCTCCGACGTGCTCGGCGACACCGGCCCGCTCCCGCTCTGCGGCGGCCAGGCTCACCGCCGGGATGTAGACCCTCAGCGCGGGGTCCTTCTCAGCCTCGACGACCAGCCGCGAGGCCGTACTGTTCCCGGCGCCGAGCGCGAGGGCCGCCGTGTCGTCCAAAATGACGGCACGCGGCAGCGGGTACCGCTCCTCCCCTGTCACTGGACCTCCCCGATGCGCCCCGACTCGATGTCGGCCCACAGCTTCTCGCCGGCCTTCTCGTCCTCTTCCGTGTACGGCCGGCCGAGGAAGTGCTCCTCGACGTACGCCTTCGTCTCCTCGTACCGCTTGCGCTGCTCTTCCTTGGTGGGTGTGGCCCCGGCCAGCTCCGCCACGAGGTCCCGCATGCTCATTCCGCGTTCCCGGGCGAGCTCCTGGAGGCGGTCACGGACAGCCGGGTCGACCTTGATCGTGGTGTCAGCCATGAGGACAGTATACTGTCGGTATACCGTCTCTGGACGTACGAGTGCGACAGCCATCGACGTTCCTTTCTCTGGTTCCTACGCCGCCACCGGGTGAATTTTCCGCAGTTCACCCGTTGGTGATCCGGATTCGCACGGCCTCTCGAACACCTCGCAGGTCGTCGAGTACTGCCGGGTCACCGGATCGCGTCGCACCACCCGCCGTAGATAACCCCGTTCCTCCAGCTCACGCAGGGAGGCGACGACCGTCATGCACCCTTCCCGGCGCCGCGCCGCGAGCATGCGCTCCGTGATCCACGAGCCGTTCGGAAGACTCAGGAGGTACGCCAGTACGCCCGTCGCCGCCCAGGACAGACGGCGGTCCCTGAAACGGGAGTTGGCGAAGGCTGCGAAGGCGCGCAGGGGCGCCGTACGATGAATGCGCATCCGGAGTCAGCTCTCCCGGTGTCGAGCCCCCGGGTGTTGGCGCACCGCGGGGGCAATCTTGTTGATCGTGACTCTAAGGCCACGCAAAGTGGCGCGCGCAAGCCGGAACGCCCTTTTCCTGGGCTTTAGTTCACACATTTCACTCCGGCGAGTGAAACGCGGAAAGCGGAAGGGGCCTCGCGAAGAGGCCCCTTCCGTTTTCCCTGCTTGTCCCGCGACAACGGGTGTTCTAGAAGACCGGCGTGCCGTTCTGCGTCAGCTTCCAGTTGGTCGCCGCGAACGTCGACGGGTCGATGGTGCCCTTCGCCGTGGCGTAGGCGACCATCAGGTCGCGGACCTGGTTGGTGGAGCTGTAGGCGATCTCCGCGGCGGCGATGTGCGGGTAGCCGGAGCCGCCGTTGGCGCGGTAGTTGTTGACGGCGACGACGAAGACCTGGTCGTCGGCGACCGGCGTGCCGTTGTAGGTCAGGTTCTTGATGCGCGAGCCCTCGGCGGCCGCGATGTCGATCTCGTAGTCGACGCCGGCCGCCATGTCGTACATGTAGTCCCAGAAGCTGTTGGCGTTGGTGAGAGTGGCGGTGTTCACCGCCGTGCCGGCCGGGACCTGGTGGTAGTACTTCGCCGCGTACTCCAGGTAGTCCTTGAGCTGGGCGCCGGTGAGCTTCTTGCCGTACAGGGTGTTCTCGTAGACGTAGAGGCCCGCCACGTCGCGGATTGTCACGTCGCCGGCCGGGATGGTGGCCGTACGGCTGAAGCAGGCGGCCACCGAGATCAGCGGGAGCGCGGCGTCCGCCGCCGACAGGCCCGCCTTCACCGCGTCCATCTGGACCTGCTGGATGAAGTCGATGGCGGGGACGTCCTTCCAGCAGGCCTCCGCCGTCGACATCGCCGCGGTACAGGTGCCGATCGCGGTGTTGACGTACTTGACGACCAGGTTGTGGTCGGCGGTGAGGAGTTCGGTGATCCGCGGGTCCTCGGCGACCGTGTTGCTGTTCAGGGTGGTGGCCGTCTTCTTGGTGACCTTCCAGGAGCCGCGCACGTGCTCCAGCTCGAAGTCGAAGCGGGAGAGGCGGTAGCCGTAGCAGTACGGCTCGGAGAGGAGGACGTCCTCCCCGGTCTCCGCGTTCTTCACCGTGTACGACGGGACGTCGACGTGGGTGTGGCCGACGAGGATCGCGTCGATGCCGGGCACCTGCTCGGCGACCAGGTTCGACGCGTTCTCCACGTAGGGGAGTTCGTCGCCCCACGACGTCGAGCCGTCCAGGCCCGAGTGGTCGGTGAGGAAGACGACGTCACAGCCGAGGGCGCGCAGCCGCGGGACGTACTTCTTCGCCTGCTCGACCAGGCCCGTGAAGGCCATCTTCCCGGAGACGTTGTCCTTGTCCCACAGGGCGATGCCCGGGTTGGTGAGGCCGAGGATGCCGACCTTGATGTCCGGGCCGTGCGGGACCTTGATGTGCTTGACGGTGTAGGGCCGGAAGGCGGGCTTGAGCGTCTTGGCGTCCAGGGCGTTGGCACCGAGCAGCGGGAAGTCGCACTGCTTCTCGAAGGTGCGGACGACCTCGATGCCGTAGTTGAACTCGTGGTTGCCGAGGGCGGCCGCGTCGTAGCGCATCTCGTTCATGGCTATCGCCATGGGGTGCTTGGGGCCGCGCTTGCCGTCCTTGCCCGTGATCGGGTCGACGCTCGCGTAGTACGAGGCGAGGGACGTCCCCTGGATGATGTCGCCGGCGTCGACGAGGAGGACCCGGTCCTCGCCCTTCTCCTTGCGGATGTTCTTCACCAGCGTGGCGATGCGCGCGATGCCGTAGGTGTTGCCCTTGGAGTCCACGGGCGCCGCGTTGGTGTAGTAGTCCCAGTTGAAGACGTGGCTGTGCAGGTCGGTGGTGCCCAGGATGGAGAAGCTCCAGGTCTTGGGCGCCTTCGGGGGCTTGGCGTGACCGTGGCCCCGCTCGGCGGCCTGGGCACTGCCGGCGCCGACGGTTCCCGCGACGGCCACGGCCGCCGAGGTGACGGCCGACTTCTGCACGAACTCACGTCGGTTCATGGGATTGACGGGCATTCAGGACTCCTGGAAAGGCACAGAGGACGGGTGAGACGTGCGGGCCGCGGCGGGCTACCCGCGTAGATGCTGACCCTCGCCCGTTACCGGCGTAACCACGGATACCCCAAGGGCCGGTCAAGGATTCCCAAGACCGGCCCAAGTGGACGTGCGTACACATCACTTACAGGAACGAGTTGATCTCGATCGTCTCGTCGCGGCCCGGGCCCACCCCGATCGCGGAGATCGGGGCGCCGGACATCTCCTCCAGGGCCTTGACGTACGCCTGCGCGTTCTTCGGGAGGTCCGAGAAGGACTTGGCCTTGGTGATGTCCTCGGACCAGCCGGGCAGCGTCTCGTAGACCGGCTTCGCGTGGTGGAAGTCGGTCTGGGAGTAGGGGAGTTCCTCGACGCGCTTGCCGTCGATCTCGTACGCGACACAGACCGGGATCTGCTCCCAGCCGGTGAGGACGTCCAGCTTGGTGAGGAAGAAGTCGGTCAGGCCGTTCACGCGGGTCGCGTAGCGGGCGATCACCGCGTCGAACCAGCCGCAGCGGCGGTCCCGGCCGGTGGTGACACCCCGCTCGCCGCCGATCCGGCGCAGCGCCTCGCCGTCCGCGTCGAACAGCTCGGTCGGGAACGGGCCGGCGCCGACGCGGGTCGTGTACGCCTTGAGGATGCCGATGACCCGGCTGATCTTCGTCGGACCCACGCCGGAGCCGGTGCAGGCACCGCCGGCCGTCGGGTTCGAGGAGGTGACGAAGGGGTACGTGCCGTGGTCGATGTCCAGGAGCGTGCCCTGGCCGCCCTCGAAGAGGACGACCTTGTTCTCCTCCAGGGCCTGGTTGAGGACCAGGACCGTGTCGGCGACGTACGGGGCGAGCTTGTCCGCGTACGTCAGCAGCTCCTCGACGACCTGCTCGATGGCGATCGCGCGCCGGTTGTAGAGCTTGGTGAGGACCTGGTTCTTGACGTCGAGGGCCGCCTCGACCTTCTGGGTCAGGATCGACTCGTCGTAGAGGTCCTGGACCCGGATGCCGACGCGGTTGATCTTGTCCGCGTAGGTCGGCCCGATGCCGCGCCCGGTCGTACCGATCTTCCGCTTGCCGAGGAAGCGTTCCGTCACCTTGTCGACGGTGACGTTGTACGGCGTGATGATGTGCGCGTTACCGCTGATCAGGAGCTTGGACGTGTCGACGCCACGCTCGTTCAGACCGCTCAGCTCGGAGAGCAGGACCGACGGGTCGACGACGACACCGTTGCCGATGACCGGAACACACGTAGGCGAGAGGATTCCGGAAGGGAGGAGGTGGAGCGCATACTTCTGGTCGCCGACGACGACCGTGTGGCCGGCGTTGTTGCCACCCTGGTAACGCACCACGTAGTCGACGGAGCCGCCTAGCAGATCCGTCGCCTTTCCCTTGCCTTCGTCACCCCACTGAGCACCGAGCAGCACAAGTGCGGGCACGCGCGTACACCCCTTCCGGGCGGGGCATGTCCAAGGTCAGGGGCGTACGCGTAAGGTTCGGCGCCGCGTACCACCGCGACCGTCTTTGGCCGCACAACCGTCGGACCGGATGCCCCGGAATAGACGAAGCCCCTGGCGCAATAGCGCAAGGGGCTCTTGCACAGTGATGCTACCCGAGGAAGCGAGGCACGACCGAGGTGGCGACATTCGCGACGTCCGATCAGCTGCTGGTGATCATCGATCCGGCGGCACGGCAGACGGACGGTGAGTCCGTCCGGATCGTGAAAGACGTGCTCAGCGCGGGTGCGACCACGAAGGTGTGTCTGCCGGACGGGCCCGAGGAATTCGCCCGGGTACTTTCCCGCAGGGGGTCTCGGCGGCCGGTGGTGGTGGGCGACGACGGCGCGCTGATCCGTGCCGTGACCTTTCTGCACCGGCGGCGGGAATTGGCCGGATGTGTGCTCTCCGTGGTCCCGGTGGGGGGCACGCTGGGCGTCGCGCACGCGCTGGGGGTGCCCACCGGTGCGGTGGCGGCCGCGCGGGCCGTCCTGGACGGGGTGGAACGGCGTCTGGACCTGCTGGTCGACGACAGCGACGGGGTGGTGCTGGGCGCGCTGCGGATCCCGGCGCTGGCGGCGGTGCCGGTGGCCGCGGTGCCGGTTGGGGCCCGGGGGTGGCTGCGGCCCTACCAGACCCTCGTACGGTCCCTGTCCGCCCGCCCGCTCCCGACCGTGCCCCGCCCCGGGCCCGCCCGGCTGCGGGTCGAGGTCGACGGGCAGACGGTGGTGGACCTGGACCAGCCGGTGGAGGGGATCTCGGTGACCCCGGGCGGCCGCGACGGGCTGGCCGAGGTGGAGGTACGACCGCTGTCGGTGGGCGCGGAGGCGACGCCGCTGCGGGCCGCCGGGCGGACGGTGACGGTGACGGGCGCGGACTTCCGGTACCGGGCCGACGTGGGGGTGACGGGTCCGGTACGGCGACGGACCTGGCGGGTGGTGGAGGGAGCCTGGGGACTCACGGTGCCGGGGGCCTCGTAGCGGTCTCGGCGCCGCGGGGCAGCGCGGTCTCGGCGCCGAGAGGCAGCGCGGGCTCGGCGCCGCGGGGCAGCGCGGGCTCGGCGACGCGGGGCAGCGGGCTCGGCGACGCGGGGGACTCACGCCCCGCACCACTCCGCGACACCGGAGAACTCCCCGTGCCACCCCGCAGCACAGGAGACTCCCCATGCCACCCCACGGCGCGGGAAAACTCCTGGTGGCGTGGGACCGCTGTGGCTCAGTGGAGCCGCTCGGGTACGTTCCCCTGGTCGGGCTCGGATGCGGATTCGTCCTTCAGTGCCACGCCCGTGACCCCCAGCTCCCGCGCCCTGCTCAGCAACGCGGCCAGCTTCCCCGCCGCCGCCTCGTAGGTCAGCCCCAGCGGCGGCCGGATGTTGCTCAGACAGTTCCGGTCCGCGTCCGTGGTCACGCCCGGCACCGGCCGGTACGTGAGATAGGCGCCCAGGGAGTCCGCCGCCGACATCCCGGGGCGTTCGCCGATCAGGACCACCACCAGGGCCGTACCCATCGCGTGGGCGATGTCGTCACCGAGGGCCACCCGGGCCTGCTCGGCCAGGACGACCGGGGCGATGCGCCGGCCGGGGAGGCGGGCCGCGGTGGCCCGCACCATCGCCGCCCCGTGCTCGTGCACCGCCCGGCTGGACAGCCCGTCGGCGACCACGAAGACGACGTCCCAGTCACCGGCCGGCAGGTGCGCCCGGTCCACCGGGTGGAGCCGGCGGCCCAGGTCGGGGCGCTGGAGGTAGGTCGTCCGGTCGCCGGCCGCGCTGCGGACCCGTACCGTCGCCAGCCCCGCCAGCCCCGCCGCCACCGCGTCCGGGTCGAACGGCGAGTGCACCGCGTCCCGGGCGGCCGCGTGCGCGGACTGGAGGCCCAGCCGGTGCCGGGTGGGGAGCGCGGAGCCGGAGCGGCCGAGGCCGATCCTGGCCTGGGTGTGGCGGCGCAACAGCGGCCACAGGTCGTCGGGTCCGGCGGTGGGCGCCTCGGTCAGGTCGGTCATGCGGCCAGTTCCCTTCCGATCGCCGTCAGCGGATGGCCGCTGACCTCGCGCAGGCCGCCGTCCCCGTCCAGCAGCCCGATCGACTCCAGCCACGCCTCGAACTCCGGCGCCGGGCGCAGGCCGAGCACCTCCCGCAGGTAGAGCGCGTCGTGGTAGGAGGCTGACTGGTAGTTGAGCATGATGTCGTCGCCGCCCGGTGTGCAGATCACGAAGGAGGCGCCCGCGACGGCCAGCATGGTCAGCATGGTGGCGATGTCGTCGTCGTCCGCGTCGGCGTGGTTCGTGTAGCAGATGTCCAGGCCCATGGGCAGGCCGAGGAGTTTGCCGCAGAAGTGGTCCTCCAGGGCGGCCCGCAGGATCTGCCGGCCGTCGTAGAGGTACTCCGGGCCGATGAAGCCCACGACGGTGTTCACCAGGAGGGGCCGGTAGCGGCGGGCCACCGCGTACGCCCGCGCCTCCACCGTCTGCTGGTCCACGCCGTGGTGGGCGTCCGCCGACAGGGCGCTGCCCTGGCCGGTCTCGAAGTACATGACGTGGTCGCCGACCGTGCCCCGCCCCAGCCCGCGGGCCGCCTCGTACGCCTCGTCCAGCAGGCCGAGGGTGACGCCGAAGGAGGCGTTCGCCGCCTGGGTGCCGGCGATGGACTGGAAGACGAGGTCGACCGGGGCGCCGCGCTCCATCAGGTCCACGCTCGTCGTGACGTGGCAGAGGACGCAGGACTGGGTGGGGATCGCGTAGCGGTCGATCACTTCGGCCAGGAGTTCCAGCAGGTCCCGTACCGCCTTCGGACTGTCGGTGGCCGGGTTGATGCCGATCACCGCGTCTCCGGAGCCGAGCAGCAGACCGTCCAGGAGGGCGGCCGCCACTCCGGCCGGGTCGTCGGTGGGGTGGTTGGGCTGGAGGCGGGTGGCGAGGCGGCCGGGCAGGCCGATCGTCGAGCGGAAGGCGGTGACCACCCGCACCTTGCGGGCGACGGCCACCAGGTCGGCGTTCCCCATCAGCTTGGACACGGCGGCGGCCATCTCCGGCGTGACCCCGGGCGCCAGCGCGGCGAGGGCCCCGGTGTCCGCGGCCAGCAGCCACTCCCGGAACTCGCCGACCGTCAGCCCGGCCACCGGCGCGAAGGCCGCCGCGTCGTGCGTGTCGAGGATCAGCCGGGTCACGTCGTCGGTCTCGTAGGGGATCACCGGCTCGGTCAGGAAGGCGGCGAGCGGCACCTCCGCCAGCGCCCAGCGGGCCGCGACCCGCTCCCGCGCGCTCGCGGCGGCGAGGCCGGCCAGCCGGTCGCCGGAGCGTTCCGGACTCGCGGCGGCCAGCAGGCGGGCCAGGGAGTCGAAGCGGTGGCGTTCGCCGCCGAGGGTGGCCGTGTACGTGCTCATGGCGGCGACCGTACGGGCCGGGTGTTGCGGCCGGATTTCTAAAGGTCTGGTTGACAAACATTTAACGCACCGAGACCCTCTACCGACTCATTCGGGCTACAGAGTTCCGGTCCAGTACAGCCAGCGATCAGCAGGAGAGGGGCCACCCCGATGGCAGTGGACGAGGGAGTCGCCCCAGCGGCGAAGACAGACGGGGACGGCACGGTCCACCGGCTGAAGCCCAACGCGATCGGCCTGCTCGGGGTGGTCTTCATGGCCGTCGCGACCGCCGCGCCGATCACCGCGATGACGGGCAACGTGCCCTTCATGGTGTCGTCCGGCAACGGCATAGGCGCCCCGGCGAGCTACCTCGTCGCAATGGTCGTCCTGGCAATCTTTTCCGTCGGTTTCACGTCGATGGCGAAGCACATCACGTCGACGGGCGCCTTCTACGGCTTCATCTCCTACGGTCTCGGCCGCACCGCGGGCCTGGCGTCGGGGCTGCTCGCCACCTTCGCCTACGCCGTCTTCGAGCCGGCGCTGATCGGCATCTTCTCGGTCTTCGCCAACACGACCCTGAAGGACCAGACCGGACTTGACGTCCCGTGGTGGGCGTTCGCGATCCTGATGCTCGCCGTCAACGCGACCGGCACCTGGTTCGGCGTCAGCGTCGCCGAGAAGCTCCTCGTCGTCCTCCTCGGCACCGAGGTGACCGTCCTCGCCGCGATGGCGATCTCGGTCGCCCTGCACGGCGGCGGCCCGCACGGCTTCACCTTCGGCCCGGTCAACCCGGTCAACGCCTTCAAGGGCACGTCCGCGGGGCTCGGTCTCTTCTTCGCCTTCTGGTCGTGGGTCGGCTTCGAGTCCACGGCGATGTACGGCGAGGAGTCCCGCGACCCGAAGAAGATCATCCCCAAGGCGACGATGATCTCGGTCCTCGGCGTCGGCGTCTTCTACGTCTTCGTCTCCTGGATGGCCATCATCGGCAACGGCGAGACGGAGGCCGTCAAGGCCGCCTCCTCCGCGAACCCGCTCGCCCTCTTCTTCGACCCCACCGAGCACTACGTCGGCCACTGGGCGGTCGTCCTCATGCAGTGGCTGATGGTCACCGGCTCGCTGGCCTGCGGCATGGCCTTCCACAACTGCGCCGCCCGCTACATGTACGCGCTGGGCCGGGAAGGGGTGCTTCCCTCGCTCCAGAACACCGTCGGCCGCACCCATGCCCGGCACGGCTCCCCGCACATCGCGGGCCTGGTCCAGACGGTGATCTCGGCCGTCCTGATCGGGGCGTTCTGGGCCGCGGGCAAGGACCCGTACAACGCCCTCTACGTGCTGCTGGCCATCCTCGGCACGATGGCGATCCTGGTCGTGCAGGCCGTGTGCTCGTTCGCGGTGCTGGTCTACTTCCGGAAGAACCACCCCGAGAGCCGGCACTGGTTCAGGACCTTCGCCGCCCCGCTCATCGGCGGCGTCGCGATGCTCGCCGTGGTCGTCCTGCTGGTGTCCAACATGGGCGTCGCGGCCGGCACCGAGTCCGGCTCACTGCTGCTGAAGGCGACCCCGTGGCTGGTGGCGCTGGTGGCGGCGACGGGCGTCGGCTACGCGCAGGACCTCAAGCGCCGGTCGCCGGAGCGGTACGCGCTGCTGGGACGGACGGTGCTGGAGGAGACGCGGGAGCGCTGAACGCCCGTCAGGGGCGCGAGGCCGTATGGAACGTGCGGCTACCGTCGCGTGGGCGCGACCGGCCCCGACGCTCCCGCGCGGGAGTACGCACCTGCGGGAGCGTCCTCTGGTTGCTCGCGCGGTTCCCCGCGCCCCTATCGGGGCGCGTCCCCGAACTGTTTCTCCCGATGGACCCGCCAGCGCTCCATCATCCGGGCGATCTCGGCGTCCACGAACTCGAAGAACGCGAGCGTCTCGGCCATCCGCCGCCCCGCCGGGGTGTCCGCGCCGAGGCTGCTCACGCCCTCCCGCAGGGCGCCCTCCCACCGCTTGATCACGGCCTCCCGGCTGGTGAGGGCCTCGTACCACTGGTTGCTGTGCACCCGGTACCGCTCCCGCCGGGAGCCCGGCTCCCGCTCGCGCGCGACCATGTGCTGCTGGGCCAGATAGCGCACTCCGCCGGACACCGCCGCCGGGCTGACCTGCAACTGCTCCCCCAGTTCCGCCGAGGTCAGGGTGCCCGAGTCGGACGACAGCAGGGCCGCGAAGATCCGGGCCGGCATGCGCTGCATCCCGGCCTCGACGAGCTGTGCCGCGAAGCTCTCGACGAACTTCGAGACGGCCTCCTGATCGCGCCCCATCGCATCCGTAGTCATGGTCACCAGCCTAGCGGGGGTTTCCACGCTTCCTTAACTTCACAATTTTCTGAAGACAGCGTACGTTCGGAACCATGACGAAGGCAATCACGGTCGCCGGGCTCCACAAGTCCTTCGGCCGCACCCATGCCCTGGACGGCCTCGACCTGGACGTCGAGGCCGGCGAGGTGCACGGCTTCCTCGGCCCCAACGGCGCCGGGAAGTCCACCGCCATCCGGGTCCTGCTCGGGCTGCTGCGCCCCGACTCCGGCGCCGCGCAGATCCTCGGCCGCGACCCTTGGAAGGACGCCGTGGCGGTGCACCGCAGGATCGCCTACGTCCCCGGAGACGTGACCCTCTGGCGCAACCTCTCGGGCGGCGAGGTCATCGACCTCTACGGCCGGCTGCGCGGCGGCAGCCTCGACGCCCGCCGCCGGGCCGATCTGCTCGACCGCTTCGAACTGGACCCCGCCAAGAAGGGCCGCACCTACAGCAAGGGCAACCGGCAGAAGGTCGCCCTGGTCGCCGCGTTCGCCTCGGACGTGGACCTGCTGATCCTGGACGAGCCGACCTCCGGTCTGGACCCCCTGATGGAGGAGGTCTTCCAGCGCTGTGTGGAGGAGGAGCGCGACCGCGGCCGTACGATCCTGCTCTCGTCGCACATCCTGAGCGAGGTCGAGGAACTCTGCGACCGCGTCAGCATCATCCGTAACGGCCGTACGGTCGAGTCCGGTTCACTCGCCGACCTGCGCCACCTCACCCGGACCAGTGTGACCGCCGAACTCGCCGGCCCGCCCGACGGGTTGGCCCGCCTCCCCGGCGTGCACGACGTCGACGTCCAGGGCCACCGGGTCCGCCTCCAGGTCGATGCCGAGCAACTCACCGCCGTGCTCCGCTCGTTGAGCGAGACCGGCGTACGCTCCCTGACCTCCACCCCGCCCACCCTGGAAGAACTCTTCCTGCGTCACTACCAGGACGAGGCGGCCGCCCGATGACCACCCTCACGGGCACCGGTACCCTGCTGCGCTTCGCGCTGCGCCGCGACCGCGTGACGACACCGGTCTGGATCGCGGTGAACGCGCTGATGGTCCTCTCCATGCCGAACACGCTGAAGACCCTGTACGGCACGGAGTCCGAACGCGCCGACCTGGTCCGGCAGTTGCAGACCAACGCCTCCTTCCGCGCTCTGATCGGCCCGCTCCACGACACCTCGCTCGGCGGTCTGACGGCGTGGCGGGTGGGCGTGTACGCCGGTGTCCTCGCGGCCGTCACCAGTCTGCTCGTCGTCGTACGCCACACCCGCGAGGAGGAGGAGACCGGCCGCGCGGAGCTGCTGGCGTCCGGCGCGGTGGGCCGGCGGGCGTCGCTCACGGCGGCCCTGCTGGCGGCGGCCGTGGCGAACGGCGTGACGGCCCTGCTGATCACGGCGGGCCTGGCCGGACAGGGGGGCGCCGGGGCGCTGTCCTTCGGGCTCGGTCTGGCCGGAACCGGCATGGTCTTCGCCACGGCGGCGGCGATCGTGGCGCAGCTGACCGAGAGCGCACGCCTGGCGCGCGGCCTGACGTCGGCGGTCCTGGGCGCGGCCTTCGTGTTGCGCGCGGCGGGTGACTCCACGGACGGTGCCGGGTCGTCACCGCTGACCTGGCTGTCACCGCTGGGCTGGCTGGAGAATCTCCGGCCCTTCGCCGCCGAACGCTGGTGGGTGCTGGCGCTGTTCACGGCCGCGGTGCTGGTGCAGGCCGGGGTGGCCTACGTCCTGGCGGGCCGCCGTGACCTGGGGATGAGCTTCTTCCCCGCCCGGCCGGGCCCGGCCACCGGCGGCCTCGGCTCCGCCGCCGCGCTCGCCTGGAGGCTCCAGCGGGGCGGAGTGCTCGGCTGGTCGCTCGGTTTCTTCCTGGCGGGCGTGGTCTTCGGCGGGCTGGCGGAGGGCGCGGCCGATCTGGTCGGCGACAACGAGAACGCCCGGGAGATCTTCGAGCGGATGGGCGGCCAGAGCGGGGTGACGAACGCGTTCCTCGCCTCGATGGTCGGGATCCTGGGGCTGATCGCCACGCTGTACGTCGTGGCGTCGGTCCTCCGGCTGAACGGCGAGGAGACCGCGGGCCGCGCCGAACCGCTGCTGGCCTGTGCGGTGGGCCGGCTGCGCTGGGCGGCCGGGCATCTGACCATCGCCTTCGGCGGCTCGGTCCTGATCATGCTGCTGGCGGGCCTGGGCTTCGCGGTCGGCTACGGCAAGGAGGCGGGCCCGCTGCTGGGCGCCTGCCTCGTCCAGCTCCCGGCGGTCTGGGTGGTCGGCGGACTCGCGCTGCTGCTGTACGGGGTCGCGCCCCGGCTGGCCCCGGCGGCCTGGGCAGTGGCGGTGGCGGTGCTGCTGATCGGCTGGGTGGGCCCGGCCCTGAACGCCCCCCGACTCGTCCTGGACCTCTCCCCCTTCGGCCACCTGCCGAAGCTGCCGGGCGGGGGGATGCAGTGGGGGCCGGTACTGATCCTGCTCGGGCTGGCGGTGGCCCTGGCGGGCGGCGGCCTCGCGGGACTGAGACGCCGGGACATGACCGGCTGACGGCAGCCTCTCAATCGACGTACTGCTTGAGTTCCTCGGTGTCGAGTTCGATGCCGACGGGATCGGGGAGAGTGACCATGCCCCCGAGCCTCACCACGTGGATGTCCCGGTATCCGTCCTCCGGGTCGGGGTCGCTGTGCACGAGGACCGAGAGGTTGTCGCGGTCGATGAGCAATAGACCGGGATACCTGCCTCGGCGTAGGCGCGGGGTTTCTCGACCCGGTCCCGGTTGTGCGTGTCCGAGTCGTACGACGTGACCTCGACGACCATCAACACCCCCGGGGTTTCGGCCCAATCCCCCTGCCCCGCGAAGTGCCCCACGGGTGCGAGGGCGCCCTCGGGCCGGGCCCGGCCCCGGTGGTACGCCTCCACTTTCAGCCCCTGCGTCGGGTTGAGATCGAGCTCCGGCCGAGCCTGCATGCACTGGCGGATCAACCACATGATGATCGAGCCGTGGTCGCCGTTCGTCAGCTTCTTGACCCCGAGCCGTCCGTCGATGAATTCGAGCCCGACGGTGTCGTCCACGCGCTCGGCGAATTCGGCGATCCGATCGAACACGTCCACCGACATCTGGGACGAGGTGCGCTCTGCCATAACCGTCATGGTGCCTCCCTTCGCAGGCAGGCAGGCACCAGCTTGACCCGACACTCGCGACCGGCCATCGGAATCGGTCAGTGATCAGCCGACGGGTGATCACTCAACGCCGACACTCAACCCTTCCAATCCCCTGATCACGAAGTTCGGCTTCCGCCGCGGCTCCGCCGCCAGGCTCAGCGTCGGGGCCTTCTCCAGCAGGGCCGTCATCGAGGCCGCCAGCTCGATACGGGCGAGCGGGGCGCCGATGCAGTAGTGGATGCCGGCGCTGAAGGAAATGTGGGGGTTGTCGCGGCGGGTCAGGTCGAGTTCGCCGGGGTGTTCGAACACGTCCGGGTCGTGGTTGGCGGAGCCGAAGAGCATCGCGATCTCCGCGCCCCTCGGGATCGTCGTGCCGTCGATCTCGACCTCGTCCAGCACCCAGCGTTCGAAGAGCTGGAGCGGGGTGTCGTAGCGCATCAACTCCTCGACGGCGGTGGGGACCAGGGAGTGGTCGGCGCGCAGGGCGGCGAGCTGGGCGGGGTTGCGGAAGAGGGCGTACCAGCCGTTGACCGTGGCGTTGACGGTCGCCTCGTGGCCGGCGTTGAGGAGCAGGACGGCCGTGGAGATCATCTCCTGCTCGGTGAGCCGGTCGCCCTCGTCGTGCGCGGCGATCAGCCCGGAGATCAGGTCCTCGCCCGGCTCCGTGCGCCGCTCGGCGATCAGCCCGCGCAGGTAGTCGGAGAACTCCACCGAGGCCCGGACGGCCTTCGCGGCCGTGTCCTCGGAGGGGTTCAGCTCGTACATTCCGCAGATGTCCGCCGACCAGGGCCGCAGCGGGGCCCGGTCCGCCTCCGGGATGCCCAGCATCTCGGCGATGACGGCGACGGGCAGCGGTTCGGCGACGTCGGCGAGCAGGTCGCCGCCGCCCTTGTGGACCAGGTCGTCGACGAGTTCGCCGGCGAGTTTCGCCACGTACGGTTTCAGCCGCTCGACCGTGCGCGGGGTGAACGCCTTCGTCACCAGGCGGCGGATGCGGGTGTGGTCCGGGGGTTCGAGGTCGAGCATGCCGTGGTCGTTGAGCGTGTGGAACGGCTCGTGCTCCGGCGGCGGTGCGGTCCGCCCGAAGTCCTCGTGGCTGAACCTGTGCTGGTACGCCCGCCCCAGCCGCCGGTCCCGCAGCAGCGCCGAGACGTCGGCGTGGTGCGGGACCAGCCACTGGTCCGTGGGCTCGTAGTACTGCACCCGGCCCCGGGAGCGGAGCTCGGCGTAGGCGGGGTACGGGTCGGCGAGGAAGTCCGGGTCCCAGGGGTCGAAGGCTGCCATGGACGGACGTTAGACCGCCGGTCCCCCTCCTGACCAGGGGTGTCTCAGGGCCCTACGGGTTGGGCAGGGTCCACCACTGCCAGGTGTTGGAGCCGCAGTTACGGAGGTTGATCCCCGCGTGCTCGCGCTGGTCGCCGTTGTTCTGGATGCTCAGGCACTGGCTGTCGACGTCCGTGCGCAGCCAGCCGCCGTCCTTGTACCAGCGCTGGTTGGCCAGTCCGTGGCAGTCGCCGACCACCTGGGCCGCGGCGTTGACCTCGCCGTTCCGCACGTCGAGACAGTGCTGCTCGGCGCCGTTGACGAGCTTCTTGCCCGCCCAGTACCAGAGCTGGTTGCCGGTGCCCGCGTTGCAGGTCTGCACCTCGACGTTGTCGCCGTCGGAGGCCAGGCACTTGCCGTTCAGCTGGGTGATGATCTGGAAGTACTGCGGCACCGAGGTCGCCCGGACCGGCAGGGCGGTGACCAGGAGGGGGACGGCGGCCAGCGCGAGCGCGGTCAGGCCATGCTCCAGGGGCTTGATCATGTCTCTTGATGTAGCGGGATCCGGTCCCACCCCGACAGCCCCTGAGCAGCGGCTTCACCCGACTGGCGGAACGGTTTCACCGGCCCCGGGGTGATCATCACTGGGACCACCGAACGTGGTGCTGCTCCAGTAGCTGCGCGCGCAGCGCCTCGGCCGTGGTCAGATAGGGCGCCTCTCGGGGCATGCAGGGCCCGGTCATCTGGCTCGCGCCGCTGGTCACCTGTCCGCCGACCGGGCTGATGCCGTTGGCGCGCCCCGGCTGGAGCGTGGGAACGCCCGGGTCGGCACGGGTGGTGCACGGGGCCGACGACGAGCGTGCTTGTGGCATGCGCGTCCCGGTTCCGTCCCGGGAAAAGGGATTGCCCGGGCAACAGCGGTCACGTTGGCTGGGTGGCGTGACCGAACTGCGTACCGATCGCCTCGTCCTGCGCCGATGGCGTGACTCCGACCTCGAACCGTGGGCGGCGATGAACGCCGACCCCGAGGTTCGGGAGCACTTGGGCGACCTGCTCACCCGCGAACAGAGCGATGCCTCCGTGGCGCGGTTCCAGGCCGAGTTCGACCGGCGGGGCTACGGGTGGTGGGCGGTCGAGGTGCGGGCCACCGGCGAGTTCATCGGCTTCGCGGGCCTGGACGACGTGGACGACTACATGCCGTTCACCGGAGTGGAGATCGGCTGGCGGCTCGCCCGTCCGGCCTGGGGCCACGGCTACGCCACCGAGGCCGCGCTGACCGTCCTCGCCCACGGCTTCGACACCCTCGCGCTTCCCGAGATCCTCGCCGTCACCACAGCCGCCAACCTCCGTTCGCAGGCGGTGATGGGCCGGATCGGCATGACCCGGGACCCGGCCGACGACTTCGACGACCCCAACGAGCCCGACGGGCCACTGCGTCCGAACGTGCTGTACCGCATCGCCCCGCGCTAGCCAGGTGTCACCAGCCGTGCCTCGTAGGCGAAGACCGCCGCCTGGGTGCGGTCCCTGAGGCCCAGCTTCACCAGGATGCGGCTGACATGGGTCTTGATGGTCGACTCGGCCACCACCAGGCGTTCGGCGATCTCCGCGTTCGAGAGGCCCTGGGCGATGAGGACCAGGACCTCCGTCTCACGGTCGGTGAGGTCGCCGTAGGCGGCATGGGCCGTGGGCATCAGACGCGAGGCGCCGGAGAGCTTGGAGAACTCCGTGATCAGGCGCTTGGTGACCGAGGGGGCGAGCAGGGCCTCGCCCGCCGCCACCACCCGCACGCCGTCCGCCAGTTGCCGGGCCGAGGCGTCCTTCAGGAGGAAGCCTGAGGCTCCGGCGCGCAGGGCCTGGTAGACGTACTCGTCCAGGTCGAAGGTGGTCAGGACCAGGACCTTGGCCGCGCTGTCGACGGCCACGATCTCCCTCGTCGCCTCGATGCCGTTCAGCTCGGGCATCCGGATGTCCATCAGGACCACGTCGGGCGCCAGTTCACGGACGCGGTCCACCGCCTCACGGCCGTTGACCGCCTCGCCGACGACCTCGATGTCCGGCATCGCGTTCAGCAGGACCGAGAAGCCCTCGCGCACCATCATCTGGTCGTCCGCGATCAGTACGCGGATGGTCATGCATCACCTTCGGTAGGGGTGACGGCCGGCAGGAAGACCGTCACCTCGTAGCCTCCCTCGGCCGTCGGGGCCGCTGTCATCTCGCCGTTCAGCATCGACACGCGCTCCCGCATGCCCGTGATGCCGTGGCCGGCGCCGGGAGAGGGTTTGAGGAGGGCCGGCCGGGGCGGGGGCCCGTTGACTATGCGCAGGCCGAGGCCGCCGATGACGTATCCGATCTCCACCCTGGCGGGGGCACCCGGCGCGTGGCGCAGGGTGTTGCTGAGAGCCTCCTGGACGATCCGGTAAGCCGACAGCTCCACGCCCTGCGGGAGTTCACGGACCGCGCCGGTCACCGCCTTGTCGACGGTCAGCCCCGCCTCCCGCACGTTGGCGAGCAGCGCGTCCAGGTCGGCGAGGGTGGGCTGCGGGGCGTCGGGGGCCTCGTAGTCCTCGGCGCGGACCACGCCCAGGACGCGGCGCAGCTCGGTGAGCGCCGCCACCGCGTTCTCCCGGATCGTGACGAACGCCTTCTCCAGCTCCGGCGGCGGGTTCTCCACGCGGTACGGGGCCGCTTCCGCCTGAATGGCCACGACGGACATGTGGTGGGCCACCACGTCGTGCAGTTCGCGGGCGATCGTCGTGCGCTCTTCGAGGAGCGTGCGCCGGGACCGCTCGTGCGCCGTCTGCGACTGCTGGGCGGTCACCGTCTGTTCGGCCTCCCGGCGGATCTGCCGGACGGTGACGGTCAGCAGGGCTATCGCGGAGACGACCAGCATCGGGCCGACGTCGTTGGTGTAGTGGCCCCCGCCGAGGACCGAGACGAACGTGAAGCCGTAGACCGCGGTGATCGCCCACATCCAGGCCGCCGTGCGCGGACGGGTGCGGACCGCGACGACCGTGAGCACCACCAGGTGGGAGATGAAGTTGCCCGTCGTCCACGGCCAGTCCTCCCAGGACCTGCCCAGCAGGGTGCCGGCCCAGGTCGCGACGAGCGACAGCCAGAAGGCGGCGACCGGACGCGCCAGCGTGAGCAGCACCGGTGCCAGCACGGTCAGGCCGGCCAGCAGGCCCCCGGCCGACCCCAGCGGGCGGTCCGCGACGGTCGCCAGCAGCGCCACCGCGCCGGCCGCGGCCACCGCGATGTGCGGGGTCCAGACCGCGTACTCCCGCATGCGGCCGGACAGGCGGCGGATGCGCGGACCGTCGCTGCTCAGCGGGGGCAACGGCCGGTAGGCGAAGGCATCCTGGAACAGGTCCTGCCGCAGCCTGCGCAGGGCGTCCAGCGCGGCCCGGACCTCCGGACTGCGCGGCTTGTACGGCTCGAACGCGCCGTCCGGCGGCTCCGATGGCATCGCGTGCGTCTGGGTCGTCTCGGTCACGTTCACGACGGTATGCGGCGGGCGGGGTCGCCGTCGTCACCAGTGAGACGGGTTCTCCGGCATCCCCCTCAGGTACTACGGGGGTCACTGCGGGGTTCCGGCCGCGGCGTCACCACAGGGCTCCGGGCCGTCAGTATCCCGACGGCCGTACCAGCCCCGACTCGTACGCGAACACCGCCGCCTGGGTGCGGTCCCGGAGGCCCAGCTTCACCAGGATGCGGCCCACATGGGTCTTCACGGTCTGCTCGGCGACGACCAGCCGCTCGGCGATCTCCGCGTTCGACAGCCCCTGCGCGATCAGCGCGAGGACCTCCGTCTCGCGCTCGGTCAGCTCGCCGACGCGCGTCTTCAGCGGGGCGCGCACCCCGCCGCCGTCCAGCTGGGAGAACTGGGCGATCAGCCGACGGGTGACGCCGGGCGCGAGCAGCGCGTCGCCGGCCGCCACCACCCGGACCGCCTCGGCGAGCTGGTCCGCGGACGCGTCCTTGAGCAGGAACCCGGACGCCCCGGCCCGCAACGCCTCGTAGACGTACTCGTCCAGGTCGAAGGTGGTCAGCACCAGCACCTTGATGTCCGGGCGTTCGCCGACGATCCGGCGGGTGGCCTCGATGCCGTTGAGCTCGGGCATGCGGATGTCCATGAGGACGACGTCCGGGGTGAGTTCGGCGACCTTCACCACGGCTTCCAGCCCGTCCACGGCCTGGCCGACCACCTCGATGCCGGGCTGGGCGTTCAGCAGCACGGTGAAGCCCTGCCGGACCATCTGCTGGTCGTCGGCGATGACCACGCGGATGGGGCTGCTGCCATTGCTGCTCGTCATGCGCGACCGTCCTTCGAATCAAGGGCAGGGATGGTGCCGGTGCGACCGGTGGCACCAGGCAGGATGCCGGGGGTGCGGCGGGGCGCCAGGGCGGCGTCGGCACCGGCGGCCGGCAGCCGTGCGAAGACCTGGTAGCCGCCGTCCGGCCGGGGTTCCGCCGTCAGCGCGCCGCCCAGCATCGCCGCCCGCTCCCGCATCCCGAGCAGTCCGTGCCCGGCACCCGGCGACGGCGGAGCGGGCCGGGTCGGCCGGGTGTTGCCGACCCCCACCAGCAGCCCGTACGACATGTACTCGATCTCTACATGGGCGGTGGCCCCCGGCGCGTGTCGCAGGACGTTGCTCAGGGCCTCCTGCACGATCCGGTACGCCGACAGCTCCACGCCCGGCGGCAGCGGCCGGCTGTCGCCGACGATCCGCGCGGTGACCGTCAGACCGGCCGCCCTGGTGTTCTCGACCAGCGCGTCCAGCCGGTCCAGGGTCGGCTGCGGGCTGTGCGGGCCGACGCCCGCGTCGTCGGGCGCGTCCCCGTCGGGGCTCTCCGCGCGCAGGACGCCCAGGACTCTGCGCAGTTCGGTCAGCGCCTCCAGGGCGTTGTGCCGGATGCCGTCGAGGTTCTCGCGCAGTTCGTCCGACGGGTTGTCCACCAGGTGGGGGGCGACCTGGGCCTGGATGGAGATGACCGACATGTGGTGGGCCACCACGTCGTGCAGTTCGCGCGCGATCCGGCTGCGTTCCTCCAGCAGGGTGCGCCGGGCCCGCTCCTCGGCGGTCAGCGTGGCCTGGTGGCTGAGCTCCGCGCGGGCCTCGCGGCGGCCGCGCAGCGCCGCGCCGAACGGGACGACCACCGCGGACAGGGCGACGGTCACCACCGCGGTCGACGCATGCGGCCGCGCGCCCAGCTGTCCCTCCAGGAAGAAGGTGACGAGTGCGGTCAGCACCAGCGCCTCGACGGCCACCCGGAACCGGACCCGTAGCGCGAGGAGCAGCAGGACCAGCAGCTGCGCGATGATCCCGGACACCGTCCACGGCCAGGCGAACCGCGTTCCCGGGGGCATGTCCAGCTGGTCGAGCAGCGTCACCGCGTCCACCAGCATGCCGCCCGTCGACAGCCACCACGCCGGGATCGGCCGCGACATGGCGAGGACGACCGCGCCGCCCTGCGAGAGCGCGAGCAGGAAGGCGCCGCCGAAGCCCAGACGCCCGTGGTTCTGCAGCTCGGACAGGCCGGCGAACGTGATGACGACAGCCGTCAGCCACAGCACCCCGTGCGGCAGCCAGCGCAGCCACACCGAGGGGGGCAGCGGGTCCGCCCGGACGGTGCACAGGTCGTCCCGCAGGATCCGCAGCCCGAGCAGGACGCGGCCCGCGAACGCCCGCCGGCTCCCCGTTTCCGTCACGGCGGCCAGCCTAGACACGACGGGCTCCGATCGGTGTCGCCCGATCGGACGAGCGCTGGTCCGTGACGATGTGCGGGCGGGTGGTGTCCGGACGGGAGACGGCGACACGCGAGCGGGTGCGGCGGCGGTGTGGCGTGCCGGGGCGCTCGTACGTGTGGAACGCCGCCCAGCAGACGGCGAGCGCCAGGGCGAAGACCGGGAGCCACATCAGGCGGGCCGCGGCCCAGGTGAGGTGGTCGGGGGGTGTGTGCAGGCCGGGGAGGCGGCCGAACAGGAGGCCGGTGGCGGTGGTCGCCATCAGGGCCGTCTGATGCCACAGGAAGATCGTCATCGCGGAGAGGTTCACCAGGGCCACCGCCGCCCAGGCGAGCGGGCGGCGCATCGTACGACGCAGCCGCTCGCGCAGGAGCAGGGCCAGGCCGCACTGGGCCAGGCCGAAGGTGACGGCGGCCAGCGTGGGCGGGTTGAGGTTGGAGACGGACGCGCCGGGGACGCCGACCATCGAGGCCGGATAGCCCGCGCACGCGACGAGCCCGGCCGTCGCCGCCGTACCGCCGACGAGCAGGACCCAGCCGGCGCGTGGCTGGTCCAGTTCGCCACGGGTCCAGGCGGCGCCCAGGGTGTACGGCACCAGCCAGCCCGCCGCCAGGTTCACCCAGCCGAGGGCGGGCGGAGCGCCGAAGCCGAAACGGAGAAGGTCCACATGAAGGACGACGGCCAGCGGGCACAGGGGGTTGAGCCGGGCGACGAGCGGCGTCGCCGCCGTGAGTGCCGCGAAGACCACCAGGAACCAGAGCGGGGACAGGGCGAGTTTGACGAGGGTGTGGACGGTGGTGATGTCGGTGCCGGAGAGCAGGAGGGCGGTGGCCGCGATCGTCCAGAGGGCCAGAACCGCGGCGACCGGCTTGAAGAGACGGGACAGCCGGGACTTCAGCCAACGATGGTAGGGGGTGCCGTCGGCCTGGGCGGTGAGGTGGCTGCGGGTTGCCACATGACCGCCGACCAGGAAGAACACCGCCAGGGTCTGGAAGATCCAGGAGATCGGGGCCAGCCGGGGAAGCTGCTGGAGGGGGCTGCCGGTGTGCAGCCTGCCGCCGTCCGCCACCAGCGCCGTGACCAGCCAGTGGCCGAGCACCACACCGAGGATGGCGAACGCGCGGAGGGCGTCCACGGCGCGGTCCCGGTCGGGTGGGGTGGCGGTGTCGATGCGGTGGGCGAGAAGGCGTATGCGGTTCGGAAGGCGGGGTGGCGGTGACTCAGGCACGGGTGACCTCCGTGGGCGCGCCGAGGACGATCCGGGCGAGGTTGGCCAGAGAGACCGAGCCCGGGGTGAAGTAGTCGCTGTGGCCGCCGGGGCCCGCCGCGAAGACGCGGGCGCCGAAGGCCGGGGAGACGGGGTCGGTGCCGAAGCCGACGGTCGTGCCGAAGAGGTCGGCGGTGACGTGCGGGACCTCGGCTATCCAGTCGCCGGCGCCTCGGGCCGCCCAGACGCGGGCGGACGTGTGCAGGGCCGTGACCGAGTCGGCGCCGGTGCCGGGACTGCCGACCAGCGCGATGTCGGTGACACCGAGGCCGGTGAGGGCGGGGGCGGCACGGGCGCAGACCACCGTGCCGTAGGAGTGGCAGAGGAGGGAGACCGCCGCGGGCCCGGGGGCGGTGAGGGTGTGCAGTTCACGGATGAACGCGCGCAGGTGCGGGGCGGCCTGCTCGGCCCGGCCCGGGGTGAGGACGGTGGTGCTGATGGTGGCGGGGGTCCGGTAGCCGAGCCAGGCAACGACGGCGGTCCGGGTCCGCGGGTGCCCGCGGGTGAGGTGCCGGTAGAGGGACTCGGCCGCGGTGTGGAAGCGGGCGTAGGTGTCGAGGGTGGTGTCGGAACCGGGGACGAGGACGGCGACGCGGCCGGCGTGCGCCAGGTCGCCGAAGGCCTCGGTGGCCTGGCCGGTGCCCCGGGCGTCGAAGTGGAGGAGACGTCGGGAAGGGGAGGCGAGGGCGCGGTCGGCGGCGGCGCGGGAGCGGTCGCCGTGGGCGGCGGCCATGCGGGCGGCCTCGGCGGCGTTCTCGCGGTTGGCCTGGTAGGCGGTGGTGACGGCGGCCGGGGTGAGGGGCGCGGAGAGCGCGGCCGGTGCCGGCGCCGGGATCGGGGGCCGGGTGGCCGCGGAGAGGGGCAGGACCACGGCCGCGGTGAGGAGGGCGGCGAGCGTGGTGCGGCGCAGCCTGTGACGCCAGTCCCCGCGCCTCCGGACAGACCTCTCCCGCTCCCCCGCCATGGTGGGCCCCTCCCCGTTCAGTCCGCCCGGCCGTCGGGCTTGTCTGATCGGGAAATTACGGAGCGGGCGACGTCGTTCGCGTCCCGCCGGAGAACTCACCTGGCGGGTAGCTCTCAGGTACTACGGGTATGTGGGGGAGGCCCAGGAGCAGGTCGTCACGAGGTCGGCCGAGCCCGGTAGGTCGGCCCGGGCACGAGGCCGGCCGGGCTCAATACGCCAGTTGGGCGATCTCCTCCGCCACCACCGCGCACGCGTCCGCCGCCGGGTCGATGAGCGGGAAGTGGCCGACGTCCTCCAGCAGCGTCAGGCCCACCACCTCGCCCGCCTTCGCCGACGCCTCCGCGTAGGACTCGGCGACCGCCTGCGGGACGACGTTGTCCGTGCGGCCCTGGACCAGGGTGGTCGCGATGCCGGTGGGAAGCAGCAGCGCCGGGTCGGCGTAGCGCTGCCGGTCGGTGAACTGGTCGCTTCCGCCGAGGAGTTGGAGCGCCGCATGACCGCAGACCTCCAGCTTCTCCGCCACCGCGAAGTCCGCGATCGGGGCCAGCGCCACCACGCCCCGCAGCGACGCCGGCCCGGACGTGCGCCATGCGGCGTCCGCCGGGAGGACGTGCCGGGCCGCCGCCCACAGCGCCAGGTGGCCGCCGGCCGAGTGGCCGGTGAGGACGGTGCGGCGCAGGTCCGCCTGGGGCAGGGCCTCGCGGGCCAGCGCGGGCAGGGCGTCCAGCGCCGCCGCGATGTCGTCGAAGGTGTCCGGCCAGCGGCCGGCCACCGGGGCCGAGCCGCCCTCCCCGGGAAGCGCCGCGCCGCGCCGGTACTCGACGTTGGCCACCGCGAAGCCGCGCCGGGCCAGGAAGTCGGCGAAGGGGGTGATGTGGCCGCGGTCGTACGGTGCCCGCCACGCGCCTCCGTGCAGGACCACGACCAGTGGGGCCGTGGTCTCGTCACCGCGCGGGACGTAGAAGTCGATGACCTGGTCGGGGTGGTCGCCGTAGGCCGCCGTGGCGTCGGGCGCGACGTGCGGGTGCGAGAAGGCCGACTCCTCCTCGGCGGCGGCCCGTTCTGCTGCGGCGTCCGGCATGCTCAACCTCTCAGCGGCGTATTGACATTGGCGGACCAGGTGGGGAATTCGGCCGTTGGCCGGGACGGTATCAGGCCGGTGACGTGCGGCGACACGTGGATGTCACGCACGGTGAGGATTACACGGTTCTGTACCGTCCCGGTTTTTCCCGACCGGGTCGTCGTATCCGTATGTCGACTCGCCGAAGGGTGCTACACGGCCTCTGCGAGCACCCGCGCCGCCCGTTCCGCGTCCGCGAAACCGACGTACAGCGGGGTGAAGCCGAAGCGGAGGACGTCGGGATGCCGGAAGTCCCCGACCACCCCGCGCTCGATCAGCCGTTTCATCACGTCCCCGGCGTCCGGGCAGCGCAGCGAGATCTGGCTGCCGCGCTCCTCGTGCGCCAGCGGGGTCACGCACTCGACGCGGCCCGCCGGCAGGTACGCCTCGACGCACTCCAGGAAGAAGTCCGTCAGGGCCAGGGACTTGGCACGGACGGCGGCCACCGGCACCTCGTCCCAGACCTCCAGCGCCGCCTCAAGGGCCAGCATGGAGAGGATGTCCGGGGTGCCGACACGGCCGCGCACCGCGCCCGGGGCCGGGGTGTATGCCGGACTCATGCCGAACGGCTCGGCGTGCGAGTTCCAGCCGGGCAGCGGCGAGTCGAAGCGGTCCTGGAGGTCGCGGCGGACGTACAGGTACGCGGGTGAACCCGGGCCGCCGTTCAGGTACTTGTAGGTGCAGCCGACCGCCAGGTCGACCCCGTGCTCGTCGAGGCCGACCGGTAGCGCGCCCGCGCTGTGGCACAGGTCCCAGACGGCCACGGCACCCGCCGCGTGGATCGCCGCGGTGAGGGACGGCAGGTCGTGCAGCCGGCCGGTGCGGTAGTCGACGTGGTTGAGCAGGACGGCGGCCGTACGGTCGCTCAGCGCGGTGCGCACGTCCGCCGGCGCCACCGGACGCAGCGTACGGCCGGTGAGCCGGGCCGCCGACTCGGCGATGTAGCCGTCGGTGGGGAAGGTGGTCGCGTCGACCAGGATCTCGGTACGTTCCTCCCCCACGAGCCGTACCGCGCCGACAAGTGCCTTGAAGACGTTGACGCTTGTGGAGTCGCCGACCACGATCTGGCCGGCCGCCGCGCCGACCAGCGGGGCGATCCGGTCGCCGATCCGCTCCGGCGCCGTCCACCAGCCGCTCTCGTCCCAGGACCGGATGCGCAGCTCGCCCCACTGCCGCCGGACGACGTCCTCGACCCGGCCGGGGACGTGCGCGGGCAGGGCGCCCAGCGAATTGCCGTCCAGGTAGACGCCCGCGGCGTCGGCCGCGTGATCGGACACCGTGTCGAGGACGAAGCGGGAGCGCACCCCGGCAAGCTCGTCCGCCGCGTCCAGTTTCTCCGCCCGCAGGGCCAGTTCAGACATGGGACCTCGCCGTCCACAGCTCCGGGAACACGTTCTTTCGGGCACGCTTCTCCAGCCAGGCGACTCCGGCCGAGCCGCCGGTGCCGGCCTTGGCGCCCATGGCACGGCGGGTGGCGACCAGATGGTCGTTGCGCCAGCGCCAGACCAGTTCGGCGACGTCGGTCAAGGCCTCGCCGAGCCGGGCGAGTTCGGCGTCCCCGTCGCCCGAGTAGACGGCCGTCCAGGCGGCCTCGACGGCGTCCGAGGGGTCGTACCGCCGGGACACGTCACGCTGGAGCACCGCGTCCGGGACCGGGTGTCCGCGGCGCGCGAGGAGCCGTACCACCTCGTCGTAGAGGCTCGGCTCGTACAGGGCCTTCTCCAGTTCCGCGTGGACGCGGGGGGCGCCGCGGTGCGGGACGAGCATGGACGCGGACTTCTCACCGAGCAGGAACTCCATCCGCCGGTACATCGCCGACTGGAAGCCGGAGCCCTCGCCGAGGGCCGAGCGGTAGGAGTTGAACTGGGCGGGGGTGAGCTGGCCGAGTGGTTTCCAGGAGGCGTTCAGCGCCTCCAGTTCCCGGGTGGAACGCTTCAGCGCGTTGATCGCGGTGGGGATGTCGTCGCCGCGCAGGGCGGTCGCCGCGGTCTCCCACTCGTGGACGATGACGGTGAACCACAACTCCATCACCTGGGTCGTGACCAGGAAGACCATCTCTCCGGGATCGTCGGAGAGGGTGTGCTGGAGATGGGTGAGCACGTCCGCCTTGACGTAGTCCTCGTACGGCGTGGTGCCGGCGAAGTCGAGATGCGGGGTCTCGGGCTCCGAAGCCTCGTCGGGCTGAGCCTGAAGGGACATCGCTGTCTCCTGATTGTGTACTCCGGGTAGCGGTCCGCCCCTGCCGTTCTCGACACGGGGGCCCCGGTCCCCACCCGCATCTTCCGCAACGTACCCCGCACACGGCAAGGCCCGCCCGCTGCCAGACGGGCCACACCGGTCACCACCGGCACCGGATCACCCGGTCGGCCGAGCGCCCCGGGCCGCGGGAGCCGGCCGGGCTACGGCCGCACGCGGACCGTCCGCCCCCGGTACAGCCTGCCGGGTACGCCGGTGAACTCCAGGTCCAGGCCGACCCCGTCGCGTTCGGCGTGGATGTGCAGGTGGGGTTCGGTGGTGTTGCCGGTGTTGCCGACCTCGCCGATCGGCTGGCCCGCCCGGACCGTGTCGCCCGCGGCCACCGTGACCGAGCCGGGGCGCAGATGGGCGAGCTTGACGATCTCCCGGCCGGTGTCCAGGAAGACGTGGTTGCCGTAGGGCGGCTGGTAGCGGATCTCGCCGGGTTTCTGGTCCCCGACGGTGTCGGCGGCGGAGACCACCCTGCCGTCGCAGGGGGACCGCACCGGGCGCCCGTAGGCGGCGTACGCGGTCAGCTCGGAGCCCCGCCGGGTACGGGTGCCGTACGGGCCGAGCGCGACCAGGTCCAGGGCGCCGCGCTGCTCGGGCACCCGGGTGTGGTGGTTCAGCAGACGGCCGCCGCCCTGGACGACGTACCAGGAGCCCTCCAGCGGAAACAGCAGCGGCCGGGACAGCGGGGCCCGCCGGCGGGGCAGCCGGGCGGCGACGACCAGTCCCCCGGCCACCGCGAGGAGCAGGGCGCCGCCGGCGAGGCGCAGCACGCCGTGCCCGGTGGGCAGGCCGGGCAGCCGGCACGCGGAGGCGAGGGCCACGACGGCGCCCGCCTCGACCGTGCGCCGCAGCGGGCGGGGGTGCATCGCCGGTGCGCCCCAGCCCTCGACGACCACGAAGCAGGCGGCGAGGATCGCCAGGTCACCGGTCCAGGCCGTGCGGTCGGCGGCGGTCCAGAGGGTCAGGACGTTCCAGAGGACGACCAGGCCCACACAGACCGCCCAGGTCACGGAGGCCGGCAGGCGCGGGCGGCGGCGGGGCGGGGTGTAGGGGGCGCCTTCGATGCGCAACGCGGTGAGTTCGCCGTCCGGGCCCGCCTGGGCCCAGGCCCGCACCCGGCCCGTGCTGCCGGACACGATCAGGCCGTCCGGGCTGTCCGTGACGGTGCCGAACCCGCCGGTCCGGGCGGCCGTGGCGTGCACGATCCGCTCCAGCGTCGCCATCCCGACCGCCTCCGTCACCCGCGGGGCGAGCCGCGGCCACTGCTCCGGGTCCGCGGTGAGGAACCGGGCCAGGACATGGGCCTCCGGCGACTGCCCGCCGGGCATCGGATCACGCACGTGTGCTCCCCCCTTGCCGTCACGTACGGGGCGGCGGTCTGGAAGACGGCAGGACGCGGGGTGAGGTTGCCCCCGCCCGGCGGCCTCCCCGGGGCCCCGCCGCGGGCGGCGGTGGCAGACTGGCGCCATGACGACGCACACGAACCTGCTCGGCGGCCCGGAGCCGACCTATCTGCCCGAGAACGAAGAGGCGTACCGCCTGCTGGGCGACGAGAAGCTGGCTCCGGTCGAGGTCGCGGCGAAGTTCCCGACCTTCTCGCTGGCCTGGGCGCTGCTCGCCGACGACGCGTTCGAGCGCGGCGCGGTGGTCGAGTCGTACGCCTACGCGCGTACCGGCTACCACCGTGGGCTGGACGCCCTGCGCCGCGCCGGGTGGAAGGGACACGGACCCGTTCCCTGGGATCACCGGGCCAACCGCGGCTTCCTGCGCTGCCTGGCCGCGCTCGGCCGGGCCGCGGGCGAGATCGGCGAGAAGGACGAGTACGAGCGGTGCTGGCAGTTCCTGAAGGACAGCAGCGCGGAGGCGTACGCCGAGCTGAAGGGATAGCGCGCCGACAGGCGAAGGGCCCCGGCCACCGGCCCTTCGCCACCGGCCCTCCGGCCACCGGCCACCGCCCCTCCGGCCACCGGCTACCGCCCTCCGGTCACCGGCCCTCCGGCCACCGGCTACCGCCCTCCAGTCACGGCTACCGCCTCCGGTCACGGCTATCGCCCTCCGGCCACCGGCCACGGCTACCGCCCTCCGGCTACCGGCCACCGCCCTCCGGCCCTCCGGCTACCGGCTCTTCGCCTCCAGCGGTGGGGAGGTCACGTTTCCGTGGATGCGGCACTCCGGGCGGACACAGCCCGGGGTCGGCCTGCGAACCAGCGCGAACGCCAGGGCCGACCCCACCACCAGCACCCCCGCGCAGATCGGCATGGCCCGGTCGAACGCCGCGTCGAAGGCCGCGGGCGACCGGTAGGCCTCCGGCCCCATCCCCGCGAGCAGCGGCAGTGCCGCCACCGCGATCAGGCTCCCCGCGCGGGCCGCCGCGTTGTTGATACCGCTGGCGATACCCGCCCGGGCGGTGTCCACGGAGGCGAGGACCGAGGCGGTGAGCGGGGCCACCAGGGTGACCATGCCGGCGCCCATGACCAGGACCGCCGGGAAGACGTCCGTCAGGTAGTTCGCATGCTCGCCCACCCTCAGCATCAGCATCATCGCCGTGGCGCAGAGCAGGGGTCCGACGGTCAGCGGCAGCCGGGGCCCGATCTTGTCGGCCAGCGCACCCGAGCGGGCCGAGAAGAGCAGCATCAGCGCGGTGGAGGGCAGCAGGGCCGTGCCGGCGGCCAGCGCCGAGTAGCCCGCCACCACCTGGAGTTGGAGCGCGGTGAGGAAGAAGTAGCCGCCGAACGCGCCGTACACGCACAGGGTGACCACGTTCAGCGCGGTGAACTGGCGGGAGGCGAAGATGCCCAGCGGGAGCATCGGGTCCTGGCGGCGCTTCTCGACGTACACGAAGGCCACGCCGGTCGCGAGGCCCGCGAGGGCGAGCAGGGACGTGGTCCCGGCCTCGATCAGCGCGTAGGTCACGAATCCGAGGGTCAGGGCGGCCAGCACCGCGCCGAGCACGTCGAAGCGGCCGTGCGTCCGCCCTCCCCCACTCCCGGCCTCGCTCGAGCGGGAGGTGCCCCCGTCCGACTCCGGGACATGGCGCAGCGCGACCGGGACGCAGAGCAGGGCCAGCGGGACGTTCAGCAGGAACACCCACCGCCAGCCGGGGCCGTCCACCAGCCAGCCGCCCAGGAACGGCCCGACGGCCGCCCCGATGCCGCCGAACCCGGACCAGAGGCCGACCGCCTTCGCCCGGTCGTCCGGATGGAAGGAGGCCTGGATGAGGGCGAGGGAGCCCGGTGTGAGGAGGGCGCCGCCGATGCCCTGGAGGGCGCGGGCCGCGATCAGGACGATGTCGTTGGGGGCCAGGCCGCACAGCAGCGAGGCGGCGGCGAACCAGACGACCCCGAGCACGAAGATCTTCCGGCGGCCGTACTGGTCGCCGAGCGAGCCGCCGAGCAGGATCAGGCCGGCCAGCGTCAGCATGTACGCGTTGACCGTCCACTGCAGGGCCGAGAGGCTGGTGCCCAGGTCACGGCCGATGGTGGGCAGGGCGACGTTGACCACGGTCGAGTCCAGCAGCACCATGCTGGAACCGAGGACGGTGGTGAACAGGATCCACTTGCCCTGCGAGGAGGCCAGCCGCACGTCGGACATGGGTCCAGGTATACAGCGGACCCGGCGCCGTAGCACCGGGTCCGCCGAAACGCGACGTGGCTGTCGTACGACAGCCGTACGAACGCCTTACTTGATCTTGTTGCCCGCCGAGCGCAGGTGCTGGGTGGCCTCGACGACGCGGGCGGCCATGCCCGCCTCGGCCAGCTTGCCCCAGGTGCGCGGGTCGTAGGTCTTCTTGGAGCCGACCTCGCCGTCGACCTTCAGGACGCCGTCGTAGTTCTTGAACATGTGGTCGGCGACCGGACGGGTGAAGGCGTACTGGGTGTCGGTGTCCAGGTTCATCTTCACGACGCCGTTCTCCAGCGCGGTGGCGATCTCCTGCTCGGTGGAACCGGAGCCGCCGTGGAAGACGAAGTCGAACGGGGACGCCTTGCCGAACTTCGCGGCCACGCCGTCGGCCAGCTCCTTCAGCAGCTCGGGGCGGAGCACGACGTTGCCCGGCTTGTACACGCCGTGCACGTTGCCGAAGGAGGCGGCGAGCAGGTAGCGGCCCTTCTCGCCCAGGCCCAGCGCCTCGGCGGTGCGGATCGCGTCCTCGACGGTGGTGTAGAGGGAGTCGTTGATCTCGTGCGAGACGCCGTCCTCCTCGCCACCGGTCGGGGTGATCTCGACCTCGAGGATGATGTTGGCCGCGCGGGCCTGCTCGAGCAGCTCCTGCGCGATGGCCAGGTTGTCCGCGAGGGTCTCGGCGGAACCGTCCCACATGTGCGACTGGAACAGCGGGGTCAGACCGGCCTCGACGCGCTTCTTGGAGATCGCGATCAGCGGCCGTACGTACCCGTCGAGCTTGTCCTTCGGGCAGTGGTCGGTGTGCAGCGCGATGTTGACCGGGTACTTCTCGGCGATGACGTGCGCGAACTCGGCGAGCGCGACCGCGCCGGTCACCATGTCCTTGCTGTACTGGCCGCCGAGGAACTCGGCACCACCGGTAGAGATCTGGACGATGCCGTCGCTCTCCGCCTCCGCGAAGCCGCGCAGCGCAGCGTTCAGGGTCTGGCTCGAGGTGACGTTGATGGCCGGGTAGGCGAACTTGCCTGCCTTCGCCCGGTCGAGCATCTCGTTGTAGACCTCGGGGGTTGCGATGGGCATCTGTCCGCTCCTTGAGTGTGCGGGTCGGCGTACTGCTGGTTCTCTACGGCCCTGACCTAGACCTTGAGGTACGACGTCATCGTCGTCCCCATCTTTCCAGACATGAACCGATGCTCCGGGCGCCGGGCGCCGGTCGCATCCGGGTCAATCCCACTCGGCGACCGGGGTGTCAGTCCAGCCCCAGTTCATCCTTCGAGAAGGCGAACAGATACGGCACGCCCGCACCTTCGCGGATCTTCTCGTCGGCGCCGGTGGCCCGGTCGACGATGGTCGCGACGGCGACGACCTCGGCGCCGGCCTCGCGCACGGCCTCCACGGCGGCGAGCGGGGAGCCGCCGGTGGTGGAGGTGTCCTCCACGACGAGGACCCGCCGGCCCTTGATCTCCGGCCCCTCCACCCGGCGCTGCAGCCCGTGCGCCTTCGCCGCCTTGCGGACGACGAAGGCGTCGAGGTGCCGACCGCGCGCGGCGGCCGCGTGCAGCATCGCGCCGGCGACCGGGTCGGCACCCATGGTGAGGCCGCCGACGGCGTCGTACTCCAGGCCGTCGGTCAGGTCGAGCAGCACCTGGCCGACCAGCGGGGCGGCCGTGCCGTCGAGGGTGACACGGCGGAGGTCGACGTAGTAGTCCGCCTCCAGCCCCGACGACAGGGTCACCCTGCCGTGCACCACGGCCTTGTCCTTGATCTGTTGCAGCAGCTCAGCGCGTACGTCCGTCATGCCGACCAGCTTAGAGGCGGCGGGCTCAGAGGCGGCGCCAGGTCCAGATGGTGGTGGCTTCCAGCGGCTCAAGCGGGGTGACGAGACGGGGGAGCGTGTTGAGGCCGTTCGGCGGACCGGTCTGCGGCTCCACGCACACCGCCGCCTCCTGCTCGTCGTAGACCACGACCCACTGCTCGCGGCTGGCGACCTTCAGCTCCAGCTGCCCCGGCCAGGTGAGGGTGACGTCGACGCCGTCGGGCATCCCGAAGCAGTCGTCCCAGGGGCCGGGTTGGGGGTCGATGCGGTTGCCGGTGGGCAGATGGTCCGCGCCGCGCTCCTCCTGCCAGGCGGGGGCGAAGTCGACCTGGGCGTCCTGGCCGCCGAGGTTGCGGTTGAACCAGGGATGCCAGCCGATCTGCGCCGGGAAGGAGTTGTCGTACGTCTCCACGGCCATCGTCAGCGTCAACGAGTCCTCGGTGAGCTGGACCGCGTGCGTGACGCGGGCGGGGTGCGGCCAGGGGTCGCCGAGTTCGCACGTGATCACGGCCTCGTCCGCCGAGCGGCGGGCGATGCGCCAGGCGCCGTCGCGGGCCGTGCCGTGGATGGCGTGCGGCGGGGAGTTGAGCGGCATCTGGACGATGTCGGCGCCGTCGCGGAACCGGCCGTCCCGGATACGGCCGCACCAGGGCACCATCGGGAAACAGCCGAAGCGGTCGCCCTGGCGGAGGAGTTCGAGGGAACCGACTTCCAGTCCGGCGATACGCCCGCCGTTGCCGGGGTGCAGGTGGAGGGCGGCGTCGCCTGCGGTCAGCGTGATGTCTTCGTTACTCACGGGATGACAGTACTTGGGGAGGGGCGCCGAGTTTCGGGTGCGGTCTGTGGGGCCTGGTCGCGCCCACGCGGCGGAGCCGCACATCGATTACAGCCCCGCACCCCTTACGGGGCCCGTCGTAGCTGCGGGCGTCGTGCCTCCCCCAGTGCCTCAAGGGCCTGGAAGGTGCCCCCGGGCGGCACGGGTGGGCGAGGGGGGTCCCCCGCTCGAGCGAAGCCGAGAGTGGGGGGAGGCACCCCGCAAGCGCGGGCGAGTGGAACCCCTCCTGCGGCGGCCTCGCTCAGCGGCGTCTCCGCAACGCCCTCGTCACCACGATCGCGGACGCCAGGGCCAGTGCCGCCGCCGGTGCGGCCCAGCGCAGTGCCGAGGCAGCCGCCACCGTCTGCGGTGCCGGCACCGGCGCATAGCGGCCGCGGGGCGGCGCGTGGTCGACCTCCTCCGCGCTGCGGCCGATCATCGTGCGGCGGGCATGGGCGGCCTCGGCGAAGATCTCGGGCAGCGGCTCCTCGACCGGTTCGGGCGCCAGCGACGGCGGCGGGACCTCCGTCTCGAAGATCGACACCGGTTGGTCAGGGGCCTCGGGCCGCACCTCCCCCAGGCCCTCCACGAAGCGGTTGAGCAGCCGTGTCGCCGCCGACTCCACGGCCTCCGGCGCCAGTTCCGCGACCCGCCCGTCGGCGGAGGCCGTGCCGGTCACCGTGACCTGGCAGCCCTCGTCGGTGTCCGTGAGGCGGAGCGTGAGCGCCAGCTTCACCGTGCCGGCGCCGCGCGCCTCGGTGGCGTCGCCGTCGAGCGCGTAGGAACCGTCGGCACGGGAGCTGACGCGCAGGGAGCCCCGGTAGGTGATCGAGTGGCTGCCGATGCGGACCTTGACGCGACCGGTGCCGGGCGCGGCGCCCGCGTCCTGCTGGAGGCCGGGAAGCGCCCGGGCGACCCGCGCGGGGTCGGCCAGCGCCTCCCTGAGCCGCGAGGCCGGGGCCGGGACGTACACCTGGTGCTCCATGCCGACTGAGCCTACCCAGGAGTCAGGCCGACGTACCCTCCGCGACGCACGGCACGCTGCCGCGGTCCGGGCCCCCCGTGCCCGGGTCCGCGCTCAGTACCGCGGATCCACCAGCGTGGAGGCCGGCAGTTCCGTCGGCGGGGTCTCCAGTGCGTCTTCGCGCAGGTCCCGCCGGGTCAGCGTGTGCAGCCTCGGACCGTCGCCCGGCAGCCGCAGCCGGGGCCCGCGCGAACCCTCCGTCGCCAGGAGGAAGCCCCAGTCGTGCGGGGCCCTGGACTCGCCCGCCGAGCGGTCGGGGCCGGGGGTGAAGCCGGGGTCACGGCCGAGGACCCGGTAGGGGGTCGTGGCCAGGCCGGCGGCGCGCATGGTCGCCGCCACCGTCCAGAAGTCGCGGGGGCGGGCCCGGACCGGGCCGGCGTGCACGACCAGGCGGCCGCCGGGGGCGAGGGCGCGGCGGGCCAGGCCGTAGAACTCCTCGGAGTACAGCTTGGTGCTGGCCGTGATGCCAGGGTCGGGCAGGTCGGCGATCACGACGTCGTACGCGGCGGGCGGCGCGGTCCGGCGCAGCCAGCAGAAGGCGTCGGCGGTGACCACGTGGACGTGCGGGTCGTCGTAGACATGGCCGTTGAGCGCGGAGAGGGCGGGGTCGTGGCGGGCGAGGCGGACCAGGCCCGCGTCCAGCTCGACGACGTCGACGCGGTCGATGCCGGTGTGCCGGAGCACCTCGCGCGCGGCCATGCCGTCGCCGCCGCCGAGGATCAGCACGCGCGCGTGCGGGCCGCTCATCGCCGGGTGGACGAGGGCTTCGTGGTACCGGCGTTCGTCGCGGCCGCCGACGCGCAGCCGGCCGTCGAGGAAGAGATCGAGGGGACGTCCGTGGGTGCCGCCGGTGAGGACTATCTCCTGGACGTCCGTCTGGAGGGCGACCCGGACGTCGTCGCCGTAGACCGCGTGCCGGGCGGCCCGTTCGAAGTCGTCGACGTGGGCGGCGGCGGAGGCGAGGACGCCGAGGACGGTCACGTTGACGGCGAGGAGGGTCCAGCGGGCCCGGCGGGACAGGTCGCGGCGGAACAGGCCGAGGACCAGGGCGCCGCCGGCCACGACGTTGACCGTGCCGGTGAGCAGGGTGCCCGTCAACTGGCCGAGGAAGGGCAGCAGGAGGAACGGGAAGGCCAGGCCGCCGACCAGCGCGCCGACGTAGTCCGCCGCGAACAGGTCGGCCACCGCGCCGCCCGCGTCCTGGCGGCGGATGCGCTGGATGAGTTCCATCAGCAGCGGCACCTCGGCGCCGATCAGCAGGCCGATGGAGAGGGAGAAGGCGACCAGGAGGCAGCGCGGGCCGGCCGACCACAGGCCGCCCCAGCCGCCGGTCCAGGCGAAGACGGCGTACAGGGCCATGGCGCTGCAGCCGCCGACCAGTGCCAGCGCGGCCTCCACCGCGCCGAATCCGGCCGCCGCGTGCCAGCGCAGCCGCTTCGCGGCCAGTGAGCCGACGCCCATGGCGAAGACCATCACGGACAGCACCACGGAGGCCTGGGTGACCGAGTCGCCGATCAGGTACGAGGCGAGGGCGACGAGTTCGAGTTCGTACACCAGCCCGCAGGCCGCGCAGACGAAGACGCACGCGAGGACCAGGAACCGGCCCGTCCCCGGCCGCACGGGCAGCGGCGCGGGGGCACCCCAGGGCGGCGGTGCGCCGGGAGGGGCGGGTGCGTGCGGATCGATCACTCTGCGACGTTACGTCACTCGCTCGGTACGCTTCGTCACCCACACGTGTGGAAATCGGCCGCCTTGACGGCCCGTTGGTTTATGTCACCCGGGGAGGTGTCGGGCCACCGGAACCCGGATGCCGACCCTTGTCCGGGTCGCCACCAGTTGGCCGTCCTGCGGGTACGCGTGCCAGGTCCGCCAGTGCACCTGGCCCTCGTGGCGCTGGGCGAGCAGCGCGGTGAACGCGTGTGGGCTGCCCGGGAAGACCCCGGCGAGTCCGTGTGGGTGCTCGGAGACGAGGGCGAGCAGTTCCTGGGCGCGGCCGGCGAAGGAGCCCGGTGACAGCACCTCGACGCGGGCCGCGAACTCGTACTCCCAGTCGCCGACGCGCTTGGCGACCCCGAGCGGCAGCGGGGTGCTGGACCCCGGGATGCACGCCACCGTCTCCGAACAGCCGCCGCACTCCTCCTCCAGGAGTACCTGATGGGACGCGCCCAGCAGTCTGAGCTGCAGTTTCGCCCCGGACAGTTCCAGGTCGAGGGTGGCCAGGGCGGGCAGCGGCTCGCGCCCCAGGGCCCAGGCGAGGTCGGCCGCGCGCGTATCGGTGTAGGTGGTGTTCAGGGTCGTGAGCATGGATCGGCTCCGCTAACACGCAAATGGGGAGGAGGAGGGGGGGTCCGGCGCACCTCGGTGGACACCGGGAGATCGGCCCGGTCGGCCCAGCCGGGGGAGGGGTGTCGTCAGGACGTCCGAGGCGCTGCTTTCGTGATTTAGAGGGAATCATGAACTGTGGCGCTGCCACAGCGTTTTTACCCAACTTCGTGGGGTTTCCATCCCTCAGAGGGCTCCACAGCTCAACTGTTCAACCACGTTGTGCGCCCTGCTCCCTCTGGCGCACGCCGGGGCGCCCGGAGAAAGCCACCCACTCGCCGTCCGGACGCCCCGCTCCCCTGCTGCCCCGCTCCCCCCGTGTCCCCCGTGTCCCCCGTGTCCCCCGTGTCACCGAGGCTCCGGGTCAGCTGCCCCCGCCGCAGCCACCCCCGCCACCACAGGACGAGCCGCCGCCGCAGGAGGAGTGCCCTCCGCCGCACGAGTGACCTCCGTGGCCTCCGTGCCCGCCGTGGCCTCCGTGCGACGACGACCCCGAGTCCCCGGCCCACCAGCTGCCCGAGCTGTCGTAGGAGGAGGATCCGCCCCGGCCGGACGCCCCCCTGCCCACCCCACCCTTGCGGGCCGCGCTCCCGACGATCACCAGGCAGACGATCGCGGCCGCCGCCACGATGAAGACGATGCCCATGGCGTCACCTTCTTTCGGTTCGCGCGGAGCGACCCCCCGTGGGCGCCCCGGCCGCCGCGTGACCGCGGCGTGCCCCGGTGATGCCCGGGCCGCCCGGCGGCCAAAGCGGAGTTGAGGAACTTCTGAGGGTCCTTGCATGGAAATGGCCCCTGACCTGCGCACATACGCAGTTCAGGGGCCGACCGGATGTCGCTGGGCCGTCTGCGGGCCGTGTTCATCCTGCATGACGTGCTCAGTGGACTACCGCCAGTTGGCATGCGGAGACGAACCGGCAGCATCCGAGGACTGGCTGCCCGTCAGGTCCCATTCGGGCAGATCGCACTCGCAATAGCGCCGAGGCCAGGCTGCTTCACTGTGTCTGCCGCGGCCCTGGTCCTCCCCGGAACTGCGCTGGAACACCAGGTCGATTGCGTGGCGGGCACGCTGGCGACCGTCGGGCGTCAGGTGGGCGTACACCCGCAGTGTCATCGCCGGATCGGCATGCCCCATGCACTCGCTGACGGCGGAATGAGGCCCGCGACCGCCAGAGCAGGCTTCCACTCCTTGCCGCCAAGCCCCGGCATCTCCACCGACCGCTATTGGATATCCAGGTCAGGATGGCTAATGAGAAAGATCAAGTAAGCGACGGCGGCAACTGTCCCCACAGCGCCGAGCACCATGCCGGTTATGGGTCGCGTCCGGCTGAGGCCCTCGCGAGACGCGGCGCGGTACTGGACCCATCCGAGCGCGAGGCCAGCGAGACCGGCCGGCAGGGCAAGAGCCCACGTCAGCATCCAAAAGGGACAACAGAACCAGAAGGCCACGGACGATCCACCAAGCACAACGGCGGAACTCTTACGTCGCCGTTCCCCCTCAGCGCCAGTCACCGGATGATCAAAGCATTTTCTGCCCAGAGCGTGCTAGCTTCGCGCGCCGCTGAGCCGGAGAACCGCGAGGACACGGATCAGAAGGCGCCCGTGCCCCCTTCGTACCATCAGACGACGCATGGCGGGGAACAGCGGGGAACATCGGCGAGTGTCCCGAGAACCCGCAGTTCAGCGTCTCGCCAGTTCAGCCTCGATGCGCGTACGCCACGTGGGCATGCATGGACCAGGGATGACATAGGGTCGAAACATGGTGCAAATCAGTGATGTTGCCAAGATCCGACAACGGTGGATCGACGCCGGAAGTCCGGCATGCGAGCGCCATAATCTCGATCAGGAGTTCCACCTGGGAGCACGCGACACCGACTGGGCATGTCTGAACTGCGGCGAGGAGTTCAGCCGACAGGAAGCCCGCGCCATGCGCGAGGCCAACGGCAACTGACGACATGTGGGCCACCCTCGGGCCGTCTCCGGGCCGAGGGTGGCCAACGACGACCAACGTCGACAGATGACACCAGCCCTCGCCCAGCTCAGAGGAGCCGCATCGGGTATCGCCGCAGACACCACGCCCCGAACGTAAGTTGAGGAACTCCAGAGCTTGGGCGCAGGATGACCGCCATGACCTCCAGCGAACGCCCTCTCCTGAACCGCCGGCTCGCAGAGTTCGGGACCACGATCTTCGCCGAGATGTCCGCCCTGGCGCTGCGCACCGGGTCCATCAACCTGGGGCAGGGCTTCCCGGACACCGACGGCCCCGAGGAGGTCAGGGAGGCGGCCGTGCGGGCGCTGCGCGAGGGGCGCGGCAACCAGTACCCGCCGGGGCCGGGCGTCCCCGAACTGCGCACCGCGATCGCCGCACACCAGGAGCGCCGGTACGGGCTGTCGTACGACCCGGACGCGGAGGTGCTGGTCACGGCGGGCGCGACGGAGGCGATCGCGGCGGCCCTGCTCGCCCTGGTGGAGCCGGGTGACGAGGTCGTCGCCCTGGAGCCGTACTACGACTCCTACGCGGCGTGCATCGCGATGGCCGGCGGCACCCGGGTCCCGGTCACCCTCCGCCCGGACGGCGCCGCCTTCCGCCTGGACCTCGACGAACTGCGCGCCGCCGTCACCCCGCGCACCCGGCTCCTGCTGATCAACACCCCGCACAACCCGACCGGCACGGTCCTCACCCGCGCCGAACTGACCGCGATCGCCGAACTGGCGGTCGAACGGGACCTGCTGGTCGTCACCGACGAGGTCTACGAGCACCTGGTCTTCGACAAGGCCGGGCACCTCCCCCTCGCGACCTTCCCGGGCATGCGCGAGCGCACGGTCACCATCGGGTCGGCCGGCAAGACGTTCTCCTTCACCGGCTGGAAGGTCGGCTGGGTGACCTCGACGCCGGAGCTGGTCACGGCGGTGCGCTCGGCGAAGCAGTACCTGACGTATGTCGCCTCCGGGCCCTTCCAGTACGCCGTGGCCGAGGCCCTGCGCCTGCCCGACTCGTACTTCGAGGCCTTCGGCGCGGACATGCTGGCCAAGCGGGACCTGCTCGCGGGGGGCCTGGAGCGGGCGGGCTTCAAGGTCTTCCGCCCGGCCGGCACGTACTTCATCACCACCGACATCCGGCCCCTCGGTGAGAGCGACGGTTTCGCCTTCTGCCGTGCACTGCCGGAGCGCTGCGGGGTGGTCGCGATCCCCAACGCGGTCTTCTACGACCACCGCGAGCAGGGTGCGCCATTCGTACGGTTCGCGTTCTGCAAGCGTGCGGAGGTGCTCAAGGAGGCGGCGGAGCGGCTACGGCGGCTCGGGTAGCCGCGCCCGATACCACCCCCGGGCTCGCCCGCGGCCCGCGCCACGCCAGGAGGCGTGCCCCTCCGCTACCCCATCGGGCGCATATTTCTCGCACTTCGCCCCGGTCCCCCGCAGGGTGCGAATGTGAGCCACGCCAGCACCACCGCCAATTCGACCACCGGCACGACCACCGGTACCGCCGCTCTCGCCCCGTCCCTCGTCACCGCGGGCGGTGTCGCGGTGGGGCTGTTCGCGGCCGCCCGGCTCACCGGCATGGCCGTGGTCGCGCTGGCCGCCTGGGCGGGCGGCAGGCATCCGCTGACCCTGCTCGGCCGGTCCTGGGACTCGGTCTGGTACCTGGGCATCGCGGCGCACGGCTACGGCCGCACCCTGTACTTCCGCCCCGACGTCATCCACAGCGACCTGGCGTTCTTCCCGCTCTACCCGGCCCTGATCCGGATACTGACGGCCGTCACCCCGCTGAGCGGGGCGGGCGCCGGCCTGCTGGTCTCCTGGACGGCCGCGGGCGTCGCCGCCGCCGGCATCTACGCGCTGGGCGCCCGGCTGCACGGCCGCGCGGTGGGCACCGCCCTCGTCCTGCTCTGGGGGCTGCTCCCGCACTCCGTGGTGCTGTCCATGGCGTACACGGAACCGGTCCTGACCGCGTTCGCCGCCTGGTCCCTGTACGCGGTCCTGGCCGGAAACTGGCTGTGGGCGGGCACCCTGGCCGCCCTGGCGGGCCTGTCCCGGCCGAACGGCTTCGCGGTCGCGGTGGCCGTGCTGCTCGCCGCCGTCCGCGAGATTCACCGCTCCCGGGGCCGGGTTGCCCACAGGCTGTGGACGGGCGCGGCACTCGCCCCGCTCGGCTGGCTCGCGTACGTCCTGTGGGTGGGGCGCCGCGCCGGCGATCCGCTGGGCGGCTACTTCGGCGTACAGCGCCTGTGGGGGTCGCGCTTCGACTTCGGCCGGGGCTCGCTCCGCTTCGTCCGCGACCTGCTGCTGCGCGGCGACCGCTTCGTCTTCCCGACGGCCCTGGTGATCGTGGCGGCGGCGGTGGTCCTCTTCGCGCTCCTGCTGCTGGACCGGGCGCCGCTCCCGCTCGTCGCCTACACCGCCGTGCTCCTGCTGATCACGCTCGGCGGCTCGGGCTTCTTCGAGTCCAAGCCGCGCTTCCTCCTGCCGGCCTTCCCGCTGCTCCTCCCCCTGGCCCGGGCGCTGGTCCGCACGGCGAGAGCCCGGCCCTGGCACGCGTCCGTGGTGGTCGCGGCCCTGGCCGGGCTCTCGTTCGGCTACGGCGCGTACCTGGTCGTCTTCGCCGGCACACCCCTGTAGCGCTGCCTACTCCTCGTCGTCGCCCTCGGGCTGGTCGGCGTCGTTGACGGCCTCCTCCAGGCCGAGCTGCTCGACGAGCCACTTGTCGAACTCGATCGCGGCCCGCACCCAGCTGACCGTGGACGACACGAAGTGGTTGATGTCGACACCCATGCCGATCAGCATCTGTGCCTCGCCGATGAGACGGACGGTGCCGTCGTCATGGGTGTGGGTGTAGACCTTGGGCCACAGCGTCCGGCGGTTCCAGTCGTCGATGGACTCCAGGAGCTGGGGCTTCTCGTCGATCTTGTGGGGACGGTCGTAGAACGTCCGCACCGAGAAGACCGACTGCTCGTCCTCGCCGCGGAACATGAAGTACGTACGGAACTGTTCCCACGGCGCCGCGAGGTCGCCCTCGTCGTCGACGACGTACTTGAGCTCCATCTGGTCGAGGAGCTGCTTCACAAGATCCTGATCCGGGACGACGGGGCCCGCCGGTCCTTGGGGCTGCGGCTCGGGCTGGCCCCCGAAGTTCGGAATCGAGGACGGGTCGATGGTCACCGTGATTTTCCCTTCATACGGATCCCGCCATCCTCCCCCATCCGGGGAGGGGGGTGGCAACCCCCGCCCCGGCGGGTTCATCTCCCGTTGGCGGAATTCCGCTCAGAGCGTTTTTCCGGTCTCCTGACCGGTGCTTTCGACGGCTTCCCCGGCCGTTTCGGCGGCCGATTCCCCGACCGTTTCACCGGCCGCTTCCTCCGCCGTCACCGGGCCCACGATCAGGCCCTCGCCGAAGGCGTCCACCCGGATCGTGTCGCCGTCCTTGACCTCGCCGGACAGGATCTCCCTGGCGAGGCGGTCGCCGATGGCGGTCTGGACCAGACGGCGCAGCGGACGGGCGCCGTACGCCGGGTCGTTGCCCTCCTCGGCGAGCCAGGCCAGGGCCTCCGGGGTGATCTCCAGGGCGAGCCGGCGGTCGGCCAGCCGCTTGGCCAGCCGGTCGATCTGGAGCCGGGCGATCCGGGCCAGCTCGTCCTTGGCCAGAGCCGAGAAGACGACCAGGTCGTCCAGGCGGTTGAGGAACTCCGGCTTGAAGGAATGCCGGACCGTCTCCAGAACCTGCCGCTTCTTCTCCTCCTCGCCGAGTACCGGGTCGACCAGGTACTGGCTGCCCAGGTTGGACGTCAGCACCAGGATGGTGTTGCGGAAGTCGACCGTGCGGCCCTGGCCGTCGGTGAGCCGGCCGTCGTCCAGCACCTGGAGCAGGATGTCGAAGACCTCGGGGTGGGCCTTCTCCACCTCGTCCAGGAGGACCACGGTGTAGGGGCGGCGGCGGACCGCCTCGGTCAGCTGGCCGCCCTCCTCGTAGCCGACGTATCCGGGCGGGGCGCCGACCAGCCGGGCCACGCTGTGCTTCTCGCTGTACTCCGACATGTCGATCCGGACCATCGCCCGCTCGTCGTCGAAGAGGAAGTCGGCGAGCGCCTTGGCCAGTTCCGTCTTGCCGACACCGGTCGGGCCGAGGAAGAGGAAGGAGCCGGTCGGGCGGTCCGGGTCGGCGATACCGGCTCGGGACCGTCGTACGGCGTCCGAGACCGCGCGTACGGCCTGGGTCTGGCCGATGAGCCGGCGGCCCAGCTCGTCCTCCATGCGGAGCAGCTTCTGGGTCTCGCCCTCCATGAGACGCCCGGCGGGGATGCCGGTCCAGGCGGCCACCACGTCCGCGATGTCGTCGGAGCCGACCTCGTCCTTGACCATGGTGTCCCGGGAGGTCTCCACCTCGGCCTCGGAGGCGGCCTCCAACTCCTTCTCCAGCTGCGGGATCTCGCCGTACAGCAGCTTGGAGGCGGTGTCGAAGTCGCCGTCGCGCTGGGCGCGTTCGGCGGTGCCCCGGAGTTCGTCGAGCTTCTCCTTCAGCTCGCCGACCCGGTTCAGTGACTGCTTCTCGCGCTCCCAGCGGGCGTTGAGGCCGCGCAGGTCCTCCTCCTTGTCGGCGAGGTCGCGGCGCAGCTTCTCCAGGCGCTCCCGGGAGGCCGGGTCGGTCTCCTTCTCCAGCGCCAGCTCCTCCATCTTCAACCGGTCCACGACACGCTGGAGTTCGTCGATCTCCACGGGCGAGGAGTCGATCTCCATGCGGAGCCGCGAGGCCGCCTCGTCGACCAGGTCGATCGCCTTGTCGGGGAGGAACCGGGAGGTGATGTAACGGTCGGAGAGGGCCGCGGCGGCCACCAGGGCGCTGTCCGCGATCTGCACCTTGTGGTGGGCCTCGTAACGGCCCTTCAGGCCACGGAGGATGGCGATGGTGTCCTCGACGGTCGGCTCCGCCACCAGCACCTGCTGGAAGCGGCGCTCCAGCGCCGGGTCCTTCTCGATCCGTTCCCGGTACTCGTCGAGGGTGGTCGCGCCGACCATGCGCAGCTCGCCGCGGGCCAGCATCGGCTTCAGCATGTTGCCGGCGTCCATGGCGGAGTCACCGCCGGCTCCGGCGCCGACGACCGTGTGCAGTTCGTCGATGAAGGTGATGACCTGCCCGTCGGAGTCCTTGATCTCGGCGAGGACGGTCTTCAGCCGCTCCTCAAACTCACCCCGGTACTTCGCGCCCGCGACCATGGCCCCGAGGTCCAGCGCCACCAGCCGCTTGTTCTTCAGCGACTCGGGCACATCGCCCTTGACGATCCGCTGGGCCAGCCCTTCGACCACGGCGGTCTTGCCGACGCCCGGCTCGCCGATGAGCACGGGGTTGTTCTTGGTACGGCGGGACAGCACCTGCACGACCCGCCGGATCTCCTGGTCCCGTCCGATGACGGGGTCGAGCTTGCCGTCCCGCGCGGCGGCCGTGAAGTCGGTGCCGAACTTCTCCAGCGCCTTGTACTGGCCCTCGGGGTCGGCGGTGGTCACCCGGCGGCCGCCGCGCGCCTTCTGGAAGGCCTCCACCAGCTTCTTCGCGGTGGCCCCCTGCCGGTCGAGCACCTCACCGGCCGCGCCGCCCTTCGCGGCGATGCCGATGAGCAGGTGCTCGGTGGAGAGGTAGTCGTCACCGAGGTCCCGGGCGCGCTCGTCCGCGTCGGCGAGGACCGCGAGCAGTTCGCGGTTGGGCTGCGGGGGCGCGACCGTGGAGCCGGTCACGCTGGGCAGGGCGGCCAGCACCCGCTCGGCGCCCTGTCGTACGACGGCCTGGTCGGCGTCCACGGACGCGAGCAGGTCGGTGATGTTCTCGTTCTCCTGCCCCGCCAGCAGAGCCAGCAGCAGGTGGGCAGGCGTGAGGTCCGCGTGCCCCTCGGTCACGGCCCGGCTGCTGGCCGCGTTGATCGCGTCCCGGCTCCTGTTGGTCAGCTCGGCGTCCACGTTCGCGTTCTCCTCCTCGGCGTCGTTCGGCTGACTCAGCCAACGTACACAAAGTTGAGTCTATTCCACTCAAGGTGGAGACGGGACCCCTTCCGGGGACCAGCTTCGGGGCACGCGGACCCGGCCGGCCGAGAGGGTGGGCGCGGAGGGGCAGGTGGCCGGAAGAAGGCGGACCGGGGAGGCCCGGGGGTCGCAAGAAGGCGGGCCGGGGCGGCCGGGAGCGGGCGGCGAAAGCACGAGGAGGCCCGCGGAGGCGCGCGGAGCGGCACGGGAGAGCCGCCGGGGACGGGGAACGCCCTCCGCGACGGCCGCCGGGGTCACTGTGACGCGGATGCCGGGGCCTGGGAGCGGTATCGAGCCGGTCCCCCGGGGCGGCCGCCCCGTTCTTTCGGCGGTTCAGCGCCATGTTTCAGCCACGGTGGACCTTGGCCGAAACCGGCCGATACGCCGAAATGTCCCCGGAAACTGCAGCGGCGTCACCGTGTTCAGGTCACGGTGACGCCGCTGCGGGGGGAAGTACCTGAGCGATCTTTTACGACGGGGGAATCGCGTCAGGCACTGCGGGGGGTGGCCGAGATGGTCCTCACGTCCGGGACGTCCGGCTCAGCCAGCCGGTGGTCCCGTTGGTCCAGATTCACAAAAATCATTCCGTACCGGACGGCGCACCGCACGGGCTGCGGCGCACCCCGGGGCTTGCGCAGGCACCGGTAGGCCCGTACGTCCTCGTCCTCGTCCCGCGTGACGACGACCGGCTCACCGAAGACGGTCACCATCAGCGAGTCACCGCTGTGGGGGATGGCGGTGACCAGGTCGATGAAGTGCCAGCCGGAGCGGTAGGCGGTGGCCATTTCACGCCGGAAGGATCGGTCGTCGGGTGGGGTGGTCACGTCAGCTCCCGGTTCCTTCCACGGTGTCCACTGCAACACTCGGCCAGCTGGTATTTGCCCGAACGTCACCCTTCGCGTCGACAGCACCACTCCACGCAACAAGGGCCGCGACGATGGAGCAGGCGGCGACAAGCACCGACCGAAGCAATTTCCCGCGCATGTTCGGCTTCGTCCTCACTTGAAGGTCCCTGCTCCTTCGTCTTGTACGACGATGGCTCATTCGGGCACGTCGTGGCCACACAATCAATGCATCATGTTCCTGCATGTTCAGGACCCTGGGGGGTGGAGATTTGATAACGAATCAGACAAAGGAGACGCATCCCCACGCGGTGACAGAACTGTGTGAGGACGGTGCCCGCATCTACTCCACAGCTCTGCGCGCGGGACGCGTCGCGCGTAGGGATGTGGAGGCTGTCCCCTGCCTGATGGAGTTCGCCCTGCTCCACCCGGATCCGGACGACCCCGACTGGCTGCGTCCGGTGCCCCCTGCGGTGGCTCTGGCAAGACGGCTCGGCCCTCTCGAACACGAGATCTCCGAGCGTCGGCGTCTGTCGACCGAGTTGGCCGAGACATTCGAGCCCTTCATGACGCTCAGCACACAGGTCATGGCGACCAGCGACTCGATCGCCGTCCTCGAAGGCGGCGAACGTATCAACGCGGCGCTCAACCTGGCGACAGCACAGTGCCAGACGGAGGTGCTCAGCGTCCATCCGAGCGAACGCGTCTCCGAGCGCAACGTGCTGCGCGGAATGGAGCGTGACCGGCCTCTCATCGAGCGAGGGGTCCGTATCCGCACCCTGTACCAGCACACGGCCAGGCACAACCCGGAAAAGCTGGCCTACGCCGCCTATCTCGCGGACGGCAAGGCGGAGTACCGCACGATCGACGAAGTCGTGGAGCGCCTGATCATCTGCGACGAGACGGTCGCCTTCATCCCCATCCGGGACGACCAGCAGGTCGCACTCGAAGTACGCCACCCCGGCCTCGTTCGCTATCTGATCAAGGTCTTCGAGTTCATGTGGAGCCGCGCGGTGCCCCTGAACATCGACGGGCCGTACGAAGCGGCACCCGACGGCATCACAGAGATTCAGCATTCCATCGCGAAGCTGCTGGTGGAGGGCCATGTCGACGAGGCCATCGCCCGCCGGCTCGGCATGAACGTCCGCACCTGCCGCGCCCATATCGCCAAACTGGCCCAGGCACTGGGCAGTGGCAGCCGTGCCCAACTCGGGTACCTGATCGCACAGTCGGGGATTCTGAACAGTGGCAGCCCTCCCGCCGGTCCGGAGGGCGAGCGGTGACCCCGGAGGCAGCTCCCCCGCCACCGCATCCGAATCACGCCGTCACCAAGTTGGGCGAGGCCGGTGCCGGGCTGTACGAGCAGGCGCTACGCCAGGGCCACATGGACGCCGCCACGTCCGCCAGGTCTTCCTGCCTGGTCGAGACCGGGCTCGCGGATGCCCACCGCCGCGGCGGCCTCCTGGTGGACACGTTCGAGCCCCTGCTCCGGCTGGACCTCAACCCGATCGCCGACACCGGCACCGGCTTGCGCTGATGCGGCTCCACACCGGCACGGCGCGCATCAACGACGCCCTCACCAGCGCCATGTCCGAGGGGGACCAGGAACTGCTCTGCCTCCACCTGGCCAAGCTCGCCACCACCCTCGGCAGCGACAGCCACGCCCAGCTCGGCTGCCTCATCGGCCGGTCAGGAATCCTCAAGCCGGAGGCAGGTCCATGACCCACTACGAACACAGTGTCGAGGAGCTGTGCCCGACCGGGACGAAGCTGTACGAACACGCCGTGCGCGTGGGCGGCATCAGCATCGCGGATGCCGTGGACGCGCCCTGCCTCACCGACTTCGGCCTCCTCCACCCGGCCCTGGACGACCCCGGCCGGCTGGAGCCCGTCGCCCCCGCCGCCGCCCTCACCCGGCTCCTGCGCGGCGCCCGCGCCCGCGTCGCCGCCGAATGGCGACTGGAGGAGCGGCTGGTGGATCTGTTCGAACCACTGACGCACATCGAAGGCCAGGCCGGCGCGACGACGGACTCCCCAGCGCTACGCCTGCTCAGCGGCACCCGGCGGATCAACGAGGCCATCGGCGAGGCCATGCCGGACGCCCAGCGGGAGGTCCGCTGCGTCCAGCCCCACGCGGGTATGGTCGGCGAGCGCGGCGAGATCGCCAACTCGACCTCCTTCGCACGCGACCAGGCCTTCCTCGAGCGAGGGGGCAGCATCCGGGTCCTCATCCAGCACTCCATGGTCCATCTGCCGGGTGTCCTGGCCTACAACGAGATACTGACCGGCGACAACGAGGTACGCGGTCTGGACGAGTCCCCGGACCGGCTGATCGTCATCGACCGCACCGTCGCCTTCATCCCGGCGGGCGAAGACGGCGGCCTCGCCCTCGAAATCCGCCAGCCCTCCCTGGTCACCTACCTGGCCACGGTCTTCGATCGCCTCTGGCGACTGGCCGCCCCCGTCTACCCGCACCGCGAACAACGCCCCACCGTCAACGGCATCACCCCCCGCCAGCAGGCCATCGCCGCCCTGCTCGTCGAAGGCCACACCGACGCCGTCATCGCCGAACGCCTCGGCATGAACATCCGCACCGCCCGCGTCCACATCGCCAAACTCGCCACCACCCTCGGCAGCGAAAGCCGCGCCCAGCTCGGCTACCTCATCGGACGCTCGGGGATCCTTGATCAGGAAGGCTGACCACGGCCGGCGCCCCGCTCGCCTCGCCCGGCGGCCGGTCCAGCCCCACCTGCGCTATCCGCACGCCCAGTTGGGTACGGCTGGCCGCGCCCAGCGTCTCCGAGAGGCGGGCGATGTGGGCACGGCAGGTACGGACGCTGATGCCCAGGCGTTCGGCGATCACCGCGTCCTGGTGGCCCTCCGCGAGGAGCGCAGCGATGGACTGCTCCCTGTGTGAGATGCCCTCGATACCGGTGTCGGGGAGCGGGGCGGTGAGGGGGATCGCGAGACGCCACAGGCGTTCGAAGACGGTGACGAAGTACTCGACCAGGGCGGGGTGGCGCAGCTCCAGGGCCATCGTGCGGTCGGCGTTGGCGGGGATGAAGGCGACCGTGCGGTCGAAGAGGATGAGGCGGTCGATGACCTCGTCGAGCGTCCGGGCCTCCACCGCGTCGCCCATCAGCTCCAGGTAGTTGAGCAGGCCCTGGCCGTGCCGGGCGACATGGGTGTACAGGTCCCGCATGCGCACGCCCCGGCCGCGCAGGGCGACCGCCCGGTGCAGTCCCTCGGTCAGCTCCGACTCACGGCGGATACCGCCCGGCTGCACGGTCAGCACCTCGCTGGTGCACGCCTCCGTCGCCTCGTCCATCGCCGCCTGGATCCGGGACAGCCCGTCCAGGACCCGGATCGCCGCCGTGCCCTCGGCGGAGGCCGACGCGACCTGCAACTGCCGTCCCAGACCGGCGTACCACTCGAAGGCCGCGACCGCCGAGCCCACCCGCCGCTGGCTGTCGGTGACCTCGTCGTAGACCCCGCGCAGCAGCCGGGTCATGACCTCCTGCGGGGAGGTCGGCACCAGCCAGTCCATGTCGTCGGGGTCCGGGTGCAGCAGCGCCAGCTCCAGCAGACAGGGCACCGCGTCGGCGTCCTTGCGCGGTACCCGGCCCCGGCGCACGGCACGGGAATACACGCGATCCCCGGCGGCGCACAGTCGGTCGGCACCGTGTGGATGCTTGTCCGTCCCGTGCCCGGCCATCGCCCATTCCACCCCCGGTTTGCTGCCTCTTCCGCAGCGCAACTATGAGCGGTCCGGACCGGGTCCGCAACACGGCTCCCCTCGCACCGGGCGTCGTAATCCACGCATACGCCCCGCTATCTCCCGGCCTCCGCAGCCCGCACTGCAACAAGATGACGGTGTTGGTGGAGGGACCTGCGGGGCATCGTGGACACCGCTTCCCGCGGGTGTTCGCCGGACACCCGGAGGGGCCCCGGTCCGGCCTCCCCCGATCGGTCCCGGGGCCCCCGCAACGCGTCCACGGGGGAGGCGCGTTGCGGGGAGGGCCGCTCGCGGGCACGTCACGCGGGGACCTGGCGAATCCCCGAAATCCGCCGGTGATCACCGTGTTACGTGCCCGCTCTAACGTCCCTTCATGGCGGACATATTTGACGCGTACGCGTTGGCCGACGCGTGGGACGAGATGTTTGTGCGGCCGGGTGAGGTCAGGACCGCCTACGAGCCGGTACTGGCGGCACTCCAGCCGATCGAGCCGAGTGAACTGCGCTTCCGGGCCGACCAGATGGCCCGTGCCTTCACCGACCGCGGTGTGACCTACGCCTTCGCGGGCGAGGAGCGGCCCTGGCCGCTGGACCTGGTGCCCAGGATCCTCGACGCCCTGGAATGGGATCTCGTACGCAGAGGCGTCGCCCAGCGCGTCAGAGCCCTGGAGGCCTATCTCGCGGACGCCTACGGGCACGCCCGGGCCTTCGAGGACGGGGTGGTGCCCTGGCGGCTGCTGCTGTCCTCGCCCCACTTCCACCGGGCGGCGCACGCGGTGGAACCGCCCGGCGGGGTGCGCATCCACGTGGCCGGAATCGACCTGGTGCGGGACGAGGCCGGCGAGTTCCGGGTCCTCGAGGACAACGTGCGGGTGCCGAGCGGGGTGTCGTACGTCATCGAGAACCGGCGGGCGATGACCCGGATCTTCCCCTCGCTCTTCGCCGAGCAGCACGTGCTGCCGGTGGACGGGTACGCCGGGCGGCTGCTCGCCGCGCTGCGCGCCGCCGCGCCCGGCGGGGCGGCCGGCGACCCCCGGGTCGTGGTGCTCACCCCGGGGCCGGGCAACGCGGCCTACTTCGAACACGCCCTGCTGGCCCGGCTGATGGGCGTGCAGCTGGTCGAGGGCCACGACCTGGTGTGCCGCAACAACCGGGTGTGGATGCGGACCACCCGCGGCGAGGTGCCCGTGCACGTCGTATACCGGCGCCTCGACGACGACTTCCTCGACCCGCTCCATTTCCGCCCCGACTCGGTGATCGGCTGTCCCGGCATCCTGAACGCCGCCATCGCCGGTCACGTCACACTCGCGAACGCCGTAGGCAACGGTATCGCGGACGACAAACTCCTCTACACCTACGTCCCGGACCTCATCCGCTACTACCTCGGCGAGGAACCGATTCTCCCCAATGTGGAGTCCTACCGCCCCGATGAACCGGGCCAGTTGGCGGCGGTCCTGGACCAGCTCGACCAGCTGGTCATAAAGCCCGTCGACGGCGCCGGCGGACAGGGCATCGTGATCGGGCCGAAGGCCGACGCCGAGACACTGGAACGCACTCGCAAAGCCGTCCTCGCCGACCCGCGCGGCTTCATCGCGCAGCGTCCGGTCGCCCTCTCCACCTCCCCCACCCTCGCGGGTGAACGCATGGCACCCCGCCACATTGACCTGCGCCCGTTCGCCGTGAACGACGGCGACGACATCTGGGTGCTGCCCGGCGGACTGACCCGGGTCGCCCTCCAGGAGGGCAACCTGATCGTCAACTCCAGCCAGGGCGGCGGCTCCAAGGACACCTGGGTGCTCGCCGAGGGTCCCGCCGAGCGGCCCGCGCCCGCCCCGGCCGGCGCCGTCCCGGAGATCGCCCCGCGCCGCCTGGGCCCCGACGGCATCCGTCCCGACGTACCGGAAGGAGCGCACCAGCAGTGAGCGACGTGATCCTCTCCCGTATCGCCGAGGCACTGACCTGGACCGGACGGTACGTCGAGCGCGCCGACGCCACCGGCCGCATCCTCGACGCCTACCTGCACCGGATGCTGGAGGTCCCCTGGCGCGACGAGGACACCGCCTGCCGGTCGCTGTACGCGATCCTCGGTGTCGACGCCGGCCCGGAGCCCGTGGACATGCAGCAGGTCCTGGAGCAGCTCGCCTTCGACGCCCGCTCGACGGGGGCGATCGAGGGGGCGCTGGGCGCCGCCCGCCGGAACGCGCGCAGCGCCCGTGAGTCCGTCTCCTCCGAGATGTGGGAGTGCCTCAACTCCACCTGGCACGCCCTGGCCGGGCAGCGCCTGGCGGCCCGCCGCACCGGCCCGTACTCCTACCTGGAGCTGGTACGGCGCCGGGCCGCCCTCTTCTTCGGCCTCGCCGACTCCACCATGAGCCGCGACGACAGCTGGCGGTTCGTCGTCCTCGGCCGCAGCCTGGAGCGGGTGGACATGACCGTACGGCTGCTGTCGGTGCGCGTGCTGGACGCGGCGCACGCGCCGGACTGGCCGACGCTGCTCAGCGCGAGCGGCGCCGACGAGGCCTACGCGCGGGTGCACAGCGGGTTCGGGGACACCCCGAGAGTGGCCGGGTTCCTGCTCCTGGACCGGGACTTCCCGCGCTCGGTGCTGCACGCCCTGACCACGGCGGAGGAGTGTCTGGCCGCTCTCGGCCGGCCGCGCCAGGACCCGGCGCGGTCGCCGGTCGGGCGGCTGCGGACCCGGCTGGAGTACCTGGACACGCACACCCTGGAGGACCAGCTCCCGGTGCTGCTGCGGGATCTGCAGCAGGCCTGCATGGCGTCCGCCGACGCGGTGGCGGAACGGTTCTTCCCGTACCAGGGGCCCGTCGAGTGGGCCCAGGAAGGAGCCTGACATGGCTCGTCGCCTCCGGATCCGGCACGTCACCCGCGTCGCGTACGCCCGGCCCGCGGCCTCCTCGCACAACGAGGTCCGGATGACCCCGCTGACCCTGCCGGGGCAGACCACGCTGGACGCGCGGGTCACCGTCACGCCGGCGACCACCGTCTGGTCGTACTGGGACTACTGGGGGACCCAGGTCACTGGGTTCGATCTGCTGGAGCCGCACGAGGATCTGACCATCACGGCGTCGAGCCTGGTGGAGACCTCGGCGCCGGGGCCGTTCCCGGAGCCGCCGGCCTGGGCGGAGGTGACCGGACGGGCGGGCGGGTCACGTCTGTCGGAGTTCGTGACCGGGACGTCCCGGACGACGGTGCCGAAGAAGCTGGTGAAGAAGGCGCGGGAGGCCGCGGCCGGGCTGGGGCCGCACGAGGCCGCAGTGGCCGTCTCCGGGATGGTGGCCGACCGGGTGGCCTACCTGCCGGGGGCCACCAGTGTGAACACGTCACCGGCCGAGGCGTGGGCCCAGCGGGCGGGGGTGTGCCAGGACATCACGCATCTGACGATCGCCCTGCTGCGGGGGCTGGGGCTGCCCGCCCGGTACGTCTCGGGGTATCTGCACCCGGAGCGGGAGGCGGAGCTGCACCGTCCCGTCGCCGGGCAGAGCCACGCCTGGATCGAGTACTGGGCGGGTGACTGGTGCGGCTACGACCCGACGAACCGGGTACGGGTCGACGAGTCCCACGTGGTGGTGGCCCGGGGACGGGACTACGACGACGTCACGCCCCACAAGGGGATCTACCGAGGGGTCCCCGCTGGAACTCCCGAGGTGACGGTGGAGTTCACCAGGGTCGCCTAGGGCCTGTCCGACCATTCCCGTCGTCGCCCGGAGGGCGAGGCAGACGGGAATGGTCGGACAGGCCCCAGCGCTCGCGGGCCGGGCGGGGGCCGGTGCGGACCGGGGCCGCCCGCCGCGGCGGGGCCTACTTGAGGCCCGCCGCCGCGCACGCCGACTTGTAGTCGGCCGTGCAGATCTGCGAGATCTTGTAGATGCCGTCCGCGACGACGGTGTCCTTGATCTTGCTCTTCGTCACGGCGTTGACCTGCACCAGCTGGGCCGGGATGTCCTTGGTGGTCGGGCTGTCGACCTGGTCCTGGGTGAGCGCGTCGAACTGGATGTCCTTGCCCTGCACCTTGTAGACGGCCATCTGGGCGGCGGCCTCGGCCTCGTCCGGGTAGGGCTTGTAGACGGTCATGTACTGCTCGCCGATGAGGATCCGCTGAATGGCGTCGAGGTCCGCGTCCTGGCCGGTGACCGGCGGCAGGTTGGTGATGCCGGCCGCCTTGAGGGACTTGATGATCTCGCCCGCCATCGCGTCGTTCGCGGAGTAGACGCCGGCGACGTTGTCCTTGCCGATCGCGTCGATCGCCTTGGTGGTCTCCTTCCCGGCGGTCGGCGGGTCCCAGTCCTTGGTGTCGAACATGGCGCCGTCCGGAATCGTCACCTTGCCGGTCAGCTCGGACAGGGCGCCCGTCTTGAACTGCTTGGCGTTCGGGTCAGTCGGCGAGCCGTTGATCATGATGACCTTGTCGGAGGTGTCGACGTTCGACCCGAGGCCCTCCAGGAGCGTACGAGCCTGCACCTCGCCCACCAGCTCGTTGTCGAAGGAGACATAGGCGTCGATCGGGCCCTCGGCGAGGCGGTCGTAGGCGATGACCGGGATGCCCGCGTCCTTGGCCTTCTTCACCGTGGGCGCGATGGCGTGCGAGTCGACCGAGTCCAGGACGATGACGTCGACCTTGTCGTCGATCATCTTCTGCATCTGCTCGGCCTGCTTGGAGGCGATGGACCCGGCGTTCTCGTAGTCGACCTTGCCCTGCTTGTTGGTGAGCTCGGCGATCTTGGCCTTCATGATCGGGTAGTCGAAGTTCTTGTACCGGGTGTTGATGATGTCCGGCATCAGCACACCCACCGTGATGTCGTTGCCCTTGGTGGGGGTCGCGGTGGTCGACGATCCCGTCGCGTTGAACACGCCGCAGCCGGCGAGCGAGAGGGTCATCGTGGACGCGGCCACAAACATGGCTATACGACGCATTCGGGGGCTCACTTCAGGTGCGTTCCGGACATGGGGCTGCTTGCGACCCAGATGTCTGAAAAGACAACGCGTACGCCACACCCGGCGTCAAGCGGAACTACTTAACGAGTGCGCAACACTACCCTCCGCTGCACCTGTGAAGGCTAAGCGGAATCGTCTGCAAACACTCTTTACGGACCCTCCATCCAAAGGGAGTTCACGGGCAGGCAAAGATCAGTACAACCAACTCCTTTCCTCATGAGTCGACATCCGCAACGGCCATCTCCGTCGTAACGGGAACGACCAGAGGATCGAATGAAGTCAGCCAGACGCACCGCGGCCGGCGCCGTGGTGCTCGCCACCGCCGGCACCCTGCTCGGCGGCGCCACCGTGTCCGCCTCGGCGGCCACGACGACCTGCACCGCACCGGTCTACAAGCGGCAGCTGTTCGCGAACACCACGTTCAAGGGCACCCCGAAGAAGACCGCCTGCGACTCCGCGATCAGCGAGAGCTGGAGCGGCGCCCCCGCCTCCGGCCTGCCCAAGGACAACTTCGGCGTCCGCTGGACGGTGACCCGCGACTTCGGCTCCGGCGGCCCCTTCGCCCTCGCCGTCTCCGGACTCGACGGCATCCGGGTGTACGTCGACGGCGGCCGCAAGGTCGACCTGTGGAAGAACACCAGCAGGACGGTGACCAAGACCGTCAACGTCACCGTCCCCAAGGGCCGGCACACCCTGCGGATCGACTACGCCAACTGGACCGGCGCCGCCAAGGTCAAGTTCACGTACACGCCGAGGACTTCGGCCGCCGTGGACAAGGTCAAGCCGCTCGCGCCGAGCGGGACATCGGTCTCGTACGACACGGCCGCCGGCAGGGCGAAGCTCACCTGGTCGAAGAACAAGGAGTTGGACCTCGCCGGCTACCGGGTCTACCGGCGGATCAAGGGCGGCTCCTTCGGCAGCAAGCCGCTGGCCACGACCGCCTCCGCCACGTACACCGACACCCCGCCGAAGACCGGCGCCACCTACTACTACGAGGTCCGCGCCCACGACAAGGCGGGCAACCAGTCCCCCGGCAGCGCCGATCTGGGCGTCACGACCCCCGACAAGACCCCGCCGGCCGCGCCGTTCGTCGAGATGGACGGGTGCCCGTCCGACCAGCCCTACGCGGCCCCGGAACTCGTCACGACCGCGGAGAACGCGGCGGACATCGCGTGGTACGAGATGCAGCGACGGAACCCCGTCACCGGCGCCTGGACCACCGTGTACACCGGCGCCAAGGGCGCCATCTGCGACACCGGTTACCCGGCCGACGGCAGCAAGGTGACCTACCGGGGCCGGGCCCGCGACGCCGCCGGGAACTGGTCCGTGTACTCGGCCGCCACCACGTTCACCACCAGCGACCTGACGCCTCCGGCGACCGCGGCCGACGCCCGGTCCGGGTACCGCTCGGGCGTGCCCCACCTGGTGTGGTCCCCGGTCGACGGCGCCGCCTCCTACCAGGTCCTCCAGTACGACCCGGCGACCGGCGGCTATGTCGACGCCCTGCCCGGCACCGGCACCGCCGTCCACACCACGAAGGACACCGACGTCGTCCCGCTCCAGCAACTCGCGGTCGCCGACAGCTACCGGTACGCGGTGCGCTCGGTGGACGCGCAGGGCAACGCGGCGGCCCCGGTGGAGGTCACGCTGACGATGGCGGACCGCACCGAGGCCGTCCCCGCGTTCCGGACCACCGCGAACCGGTTCGACGAGGGCGTGATGGTCGAGTGGAGCAGCGCGGACCCGTGGACCTTCGGCGAGGACCGGCCGCTGCTCACCTACCGGATCGTCCGCACCGACAAGGCGACCGGCGTCAGCAGCACCGTGACCGGGTGCAAGCCGAACAACTCGCAGGACCTGCCGCCGGCGGATCCCGAGACGTATTGGACCTGGACCGGCGACGACGCCCCCGCGTACGCCGGGGACCGGCAGATCAACGGCGTCTGCTGGGACGTCTCCGGCGCGTCCGAGACGACGTACGACTACACGGTCGTGACGATCGACCCGTACGGCCACGAGTCGCGGCCCGGTCCGGCCGCCACGGCGACCACGCCGGACACCGTGCGCCCGGCTCCGGTGGAGAACCTGACGGCCGAACCCGTCCCCCTGGGCGTCCGCCTGACCTGGACACCGCCCGCTGACGACGACGTCACCGAGTACTACGTATGGCAGGGCATGACCGACCCGGACACCGGCGAGACGGTCTGGAAGAAGAACTGCTGGACCTCGAACTCCGCAGCCACCGGGATTGTCTGCCCGACCGTCCCCGACGGCGCCACCCACGTCTACCGCGTGGCCGCCGCGGACGGTTTCCACCTGTACGAGAACGAGGGCCCCGACTTCTTCCACACCACCACCGTCTCGGTCACCCTGCCCGACACCCGGCCGCCCGGCTGGACAAAGACCGAGATCCGTGCGGACCGTTACCCGGAGCTGTACGTGAACTGCTCCGCGAGCTCCGGCCTCGGCGACTGCTCCCGGTTCGCCGCCTACCGGGTGGAGCGCTGGGACCCGGCCGCGGCCTCCTACGTCACCCTGTCCGAGGGCCCTACGGGCAACACCGCGTACTACATGGACACCACGGTGTCCGGGGACTCGCTGGGCCTCTACTACTACCGCGTCGTCCGCCTGGACGCCTCGGGCGCCGAGGCCGCCATCACGTCGGCGGCGTACGGCATCTGGGACTTCTGACTCTGAGCGCAGGCAAAAGGGGCCCGGAGGTTCACCACCTCCGGGCCCCTTCGCGCGGGTACCGCTAGTCCTTGGCCTTCTTCGGCCGCCACACGACCAGCGCGCTGGTCTGCTGGACCTCCTGGTACGGGACCAGGTCACGGCGGTACGAGGCGTGTACCGCCGCTTCGCGCTGCCGCATCGCGGCCGCCGCGCCGTCCAGGGCCGCTTCCATCTCGGCCACGCGGGCCTGGAGCGCGGCGACCTGGTTCTCCAGTTCGATGATGCGCTTGATGCCGGCCAGGTTGATGCCCTCGTCCTGCGACAACGCCTGCACCTGGCGGAGCAGTTCGATGTCGCGGGCCGAGTAGCGCCGGCCCCGCCCGGCCGTGCGGTCCGGGGAGACCAGGCCCAGGCGGTCGTACTGGCGCAGCGTCTGCGGGTGCAGTCCGGAGAGCTGGGCGGCCACCGAGATGACGTAGACCGGGGTCTCCTCGGTCAGTTCATACGGCCCGCGGAAATTGTCACTGCGTCGACGGCCGTCCATCTCAGTCATGCTCCCTTCGCGGCCTCGAACAGCTCGGCACGCGGGTCCTCACCCGCGGTCGCCTCGCGATACGCCTCCAGTGCGTCACGAGCATTCCCCGACAGGTCCTTCGGGACACTCACCTCGACGGTGACCAGGAGGTCGCCGCGGGTGCCGTCCTTGCGGACCGCACCCTTGCCACGGGCACGCATGGTCCGGCCGTTGGGCGTGCCCGGGGGCAGCTTCAGGGTGACCGGCGGTCCGCCCAGGGTGGGCACCCTGACCTCGCCGCCGAGCGCCGCCTCGGTGAAGGTCACCGGGACGGTCACCGTGAGGTTGTCCTCCTTGCGGCCGAACACCGGGTGGGTGTCGACGTGGACCATGACGTACAGGTCGCCCGCGGGACCGCCGCGCTCGCCCGGCGCGCCCTTGCCGCGCAGCCGGATCCGCTGGCCGTCCGTCACCCCGGCGGGGATGCGGACCTGCATGGTCCGGGACGACTTGGCGCGCCCGCTGCCCTTGCAGTCGAGGCAGGGGTGTTCCGCGATCAGGCCGCGGCCCTTGCAGTCCGGGCAGGGGTCGGTGAGCGAGAAGCCGCCGCCGGATCCCCGCGCCACCTGGCCGGTGCCGACGCAGGTCGGGCACACCCGCGGGGTGCCGTTCTTGTCGCCGGTGCCCGAACAGGCCTTGCAGGGGGCCTGCGAGGACATCCGCAGCGGGACCGTGGCGCCCTCGATGGCCTCCGTGAAGCTCAGCGTGACCTCGGACTCGATGTCCTGGCCGCGCCGGGGCTGGGTGCGCGTGCCCGCGCCGCCGCCCCGGTTGAACAGGCCCCCCAGGACGTCGCCGAAGCCCCCGCCGAAACCGCCCCCGCCCTGCTGTTGCGCGGTGCCCCCGAAGAGGTCGCCCAGGTCGAAGTTGAAGTTGCCGCCGCCCGCGCCCGGCCCCGGGCGGAAGCCGCCGTTGCCGAAGAGGGCGCGTGCCTCGTCGTACTCCTTGCGCTTCTTGGGGTCACCGAGCACGTCGTTCGCCTCGGAGATCTCCTTGAAGCGCTCCTCGGCCTTGGCGTTGCCCTTGTTGGCGTCCGGGTGGAACTCGCGGGCGAGCTTCCGGTACGCCTTCTTGATCTCGGCCTCGGTGGCGTCCTTGGGGACGCCGAGGACCTTGTAGTAGTCCTTCTCGATGAAGTCCTTGGTGCTCATCCCCGACGCCCCTCCTTCCGCTCGGTACTTATTACGTCAGCCCTCCTCAGGGCCGTTGTCCTTCTCGTCGCCGGCCGCGGCGGCCTCTTCGGTCCCCTCGGCCTTCACCGGGGTCGCTCCCGGCTGCGGTTCGGCGACCGCCACCCGCGCGGGGCGGATGGTGCGCTCGCCGATGCGATACCCGGGCTGCAGAATCGCCACGCACGTCGTCTCGGTGACGTCCGGCGCGTAGCTGTGCATCAGCGCCTCGTGGATCGTCGGGTCGAAGGGCTCGCCCTCCTTGCCGAACTGCTGCAGGCCCATCTTCGCCGCGACCGTTTCGAGCGACTCGGCCACCGACTTGAAACCGCCGACCAGTTCGCCGTGTTCCCGTGCCCGGCCGATGTCGTCGAGCACCGGCAGGAGTTCGGTCAGGAGGTTCGCGATGGCGATCTCCCGGACCGTGATCCGGTCGCGGTCCACCCGGCGGCGGTAGTTCTGGTACTCGGCCTGGAGGCGCTGGAGGTCCGCGGTGCGCTCGCCGAGCGCGGTGCGCACCTGGTCCAGCTGGGCCGTCAGACCGGTCAGCTCTGCTGCGTTTGCGTCCCCGGCCGGGGCCGCCCCCTGTGCGGGAGCGGCCTTCGGCTCGGCGTCGTCGGAGGTGGCGCCGGAGGGGACGTCGGGCTTCTCCTCGAAGCCCGGGGTCTCCTCCGTCACGCGGCACCGTCCTTGCGCTCGTCGTCGACGATCTCGGCGTCCACCACGTCGTCGGCGTCACCGGCGGCCTCACCGGCGGGACCGCCGGCGGCGGCCTGCGAGGCCTGGGCGTCGGCGTACATGGCCTGGCCGAGCTTCTGGGAGACGGCCGCGACCTTCTCGGTGGCGGTGCGGATCTCGGCGGTGTCCTCGCCCTTGAGCGTCTCCTTCAGCTCCGCGATGGACTCCTCGACCTCGGTCTTGATCTCGCCCGGGACCTTGTCCTCGTTGTCCTTGAGGAACTTCTCGGTCTGGTAGACGAGCTGCTCGCCCTGGTTGCGGGTCTCGGCGGCCTCGCGGCGGCGGTGGTCCTCCTCCGCGTACTGCTCGGCCTCCTGGCGCATCCGGTCGACCTCGTCCTTCGGCAGCGAGGAGCCGCCGGTGACGGTCATCTTCTGCTCCTTGCCCGTGCCGAGGTCCTTGGCCGTGACGTGCATGATGCCGTTGGCGTCGATGTCGAAGGCGACCTCGATCTGCGGGACACCGCGCGGGGCCGGCGGCAGACCGGTCAGCTCGAACATGCCGAGCTTCTTGTTGTACGCCGCGATCTCGCGCTCGCCCTGGTAGACCTGGATCTGGACGGAGGGCTGGTTGTCCTCGGCGGTGGTGAAGATCTCGGACCGCTTGGTCGGGATCGTCGTGTTCCGCTCGATGAGCTTGGTCATGATGCCGCCCTTGGTCTCGATACCGAGGGACAGCGGGGTCACGTCGAGGAGCAGGACGTCCTTGACCTCACCCTTGAGGACACCGGCCTGGAGGGCGGCGCCGATGGCGACGACCTCGTCCGGGTTGACGCCCTTGTTGGCGTCCTTTCCGCCGGTCAGCTCCTTGACGAGCTCGGCGACGGCGGGCATACGGGTGGAGCCGCCGACGAGGACCACGTGGTCGATCTCGCCGAGCTGGATGCCGGCGTCCTTGATGACGTTGTGGAACGGCGTCTTGCAGCGCTCCAGGAGGTCCGCGGTCAGCTGCTGGAACTGGGCGCGGGTGAGCTTCTCGTCGAGGTGCAGGGGGCCCTCGGCGGAGGCGGTGATGTAGGGCAGGTTGATCGAGGTCTCGGTGGAGCTGGACAGCTCGATCTTGGCCTTCTCGGCGGCCTCGCGGAGGCGCTGGAGGGCCATCTTGTCCTTGCCGAGGTCCACGCCGTGGCCGGCCGCGAACTGCTTGACCAGGTAGTCGACGACGCGCTGGTCCCAGTCGTCACCACCGAGGTGGTTGTCGCCGTTGGTGGCCTTCACCTCGACGACGCCGTCGCCGATCTCCAGGAGGGACACGTCGAAGGTGCCGCCACCGAGGTCGAAGACGAGGATCGTCTGGTCGTCCTTGTCGAGGCCGTAGGCGAGCGCGGCCGCGGTGGGCTCGTTGACGATACGCAGGACGTTCAGGCCCGCGATCTCGCCGGCCTCCTTCGTCGCCTGGCGCTCGGAGTCGTTGAAGTAGGCCGGGACGGTGATGACCGCGTCGGTCACCTTCTCACCCAGGTAGGCCTCCGCGTCCCGCTTCAGCTTCTGCAGGATGAACGCGGAGATCTGCTGCGGGTTGAAGTCCTTCCCGTCCAGCTGGATCTTCCAGTCGGTGCCCATGTGACGCTTCACGGACCGGATGGTGCGGTCCACGTTGGTGACCGCCTGGCGCTTGGCGACCTCGCCGACCAGAACCTCGCCGTTCTTGGCGAAGGCGACGACGGACGGCGTGGTCCGGGCACCCTCGGCGTTGGTGATGACGGTGGGCTCGCCGCCTTCAAGAACGCTGACGACAGAGTTAGTCGTGCCCAGGTCGATGCCGACCGCACGTGCCATGGTGATTTCCTCCAGCTGACTTGAGTGGAACGGACTCAAGTGTGCATCAAGCCCGGCCAGGGGTCAACAGACCTGAGTCGTCAAGGCTCAACTCTTATCCGTTCCTTACACGCAAGTGCCCGCTGACCTGCGTGGACTCCAGACGCCGAGGCCCGTACACCGGCACCCGAAGGAGTAGCAGCACGACGCTGACGGTGACGCAGGCGACGCATGTGGCGCCTGTCCGCCCGACCCAGCCACCATGCACGAGCACCCCCACGAGCACCCCCGCGAAGGCTCCGGCGCCGAGGACGACGGTCGCGCCCGGCGGGGTGAGCCCGAGCCGCCGCAGCCGGTGGGCGAGATGGTCGGGCCCGCGCCGCAGCACCGGCCGCCCGGCGAGCAGCCGCGACAGCACGACGAGCAGGACGTCGGCGCTCGCGACGGCGGTGAGCGCGAACAGCACGCCCGCGCTGGCACCGGGGTCGTACCCGGTCCGGGTGATCAGCGCGGCCGCGGCCAGCACGAACCCGGCGAACAGCGAGCCGGTGGCGCCCAGCGCGATCCGCGCGGGGTGCCAGTTGTGCATGAGGAACCCGGTGAGCGCCGCCGCGAGCACGCTCAGCAGCACGGCCAGCCCGTCCATGACCTCGGCGGCGGCGCAGGCCCCCACCCCGAAGGCGGTGATCACCCCCACGGTCCCGGCCAGTCCGTCCGCGTGGTCGAGCCCCTTGAAGGCGACGGCGACGAAGGCGATCCAGCCGACCCCGAGCAGCCCTTCGCCCACCCCGAACTCCCCGTACGGCACCACACACGCGGCCGCCACGGCCGTACCGAAGAGCAGGAACCGGGTCTTCAGCCGCCACACGTCGGCGACCAGCCCGAGGAGCGCCACGGCTCCCCCCGCGACCAGCAGCTCCCCGACCCCGGTACCGAGCGGGGCGACCCCGCTCCAGTCGCCGGCACCGGCGACCAGACAGGTGGCGCCCACGACGGCGAACCCGCCGAGCACCGGGACGGGGCGCGCCCGCCGGCGGTCGACGAGCCCCAGCCGCAGCGCGAGCGGCCGGATCAGCGCGGCGAGGACGGCGGCGAGCAGCAGGGCGGTGGTGGCGGCGGCGATCCCGTAGAGCACAGGTCTAAATTAGACCTAAATGTAACAATTCCGTACGAGTAACACGAATAACACGATCACTTTGCCGCCGCAAGGCAGCGGCAGGTCAGGCACACCTCAGCGATTCAGATCACCCCGCACCTGACTACAGTGCGAGTAAAGATGCGGGTAGTCTCAGACCGACTGCATAAGTTACCGCTTAGTAATTTCGGGCACCCTCGCGTAGAGACCCGAAGAGACCCCTCGCAGGCCCGAGGAGCCCCCATGCAACTCGCCGCGATCATCGTGTCGCTGGTTCTGATCGTGGTCGGCGTGGCGTTGTTCGCCCGCGCCGTCCTGCAGATCTACAACTTCATGCGGCTCGGCCAGAACGTGCCCGCCGGCACCCGTACCGACGAGCCCGTGCAGCGGACCGTCACGGTGGTCAGGGAGTTCCTCGGCCACACCCGGATGAACCGGTGGGGCATCGTCGGCGTGGCGCACTGGTTCGTCGCGGTCGGCTTCTTCTCGCTGCTGCTGACGATCGTCAACGCCATCGGCCAGCTGTTCCAGGCCGACTGGCTGCTGCCGGTCATCGGCGAGTGGGCGCCGTACAACGTCTTCGTCGAGTTCATCGGCACCATGACGGTCCTCGGCATCCTGGTGCTGATCGTCATCCGCCAGCTGAGCAAGCCGAACCGGCCCGGCCGCAAGTCCCGCTTCGCCGGCTCCAACTTCGGCCAGGCGTACTTCGTCGAGACGGTCATCCTGATCGTCGGCGTCTGCATCTTCATGCTGCACGCCCTGGAGGGCGCCCAGCACCACGTGGACTCCTACGAGGCCTCCTTCTTCATCTCCTACCCGGTGGTCCACTGGCTCGGGGGCATGAACGTCTCCACGCTCCAGAACCTCACCTACTTCTTCGCCGGCCTGAAGATCGCGACCTCCTTCATCTGGATGATCGTGGTCGCCCTCAAGACCGACATGGGCGTCGCCTGGCACCGCTTCCTGGCCTTCCCGAACATCTGGTTCAAGCGCAACGCCACCGGTGAGACCTCCCTGGGCGCCCTGCTGCCGATGACCTCCGGGGGCCGGCCGATCGACTTCACCGACCCCGGTGACGACGACGTCTTCGGCGTCTCCCAGGTCGAGCAGTTCTCCTGGAAGGGCCTGCTGGACTTCTCCACCTGCACCGAGTGCGGCCGCTGCCAGTCGCAGTGCCCGGCCTGGAACACCGGCAAGCCGCTCTCCCCCAAGCTGCTGATCATGTCGCTGCGCGACAACGCCCACGCCAAGGCGCCCTACCTGCTCGCGGGCGGCGGCAAGACCATGGAGGGCGAGGAGAAGGCGAGCGAGGAGCAGCTGGCCGGGGTGCCCGCCGCCGCCCTCGCGGAGGCCGAGCGGCCGCTGATCGGCACCGCCGAGGAGAACGGCGTCATCGACCCGGACGTGCTGTGGTCCTGCACCACCTGCGGTGCCTGCGTCGAGCAGTGCCCGGTGGACATCGAGCACGTCGACCACATCGTCGACATGCGCCGCTACCAGGTGATGATCGAGAGCGCCTTCCCCTCCGAGGCGGGCACAATGCTCAAGAACCTGGAGAAGAAGGGCAACCCCTGGGGCCTGGCCAAGAAGCAGCGCCTGGAGTGGCTCAAGGAGGTCGACTTCGAGGTCCCGGTCGTCGGCAAGGACATCGAGGACCTCACCGAGGTCGAGTACCTCTACTGGGTGGGCTGCGCCGGCTCCCTGGAGGACCGCGCCAAGAAGACCACCAAGGCCTTCGCCGAGCTGCTGCACATCGCGGGCGTCAAGTTCGCGATCATGGGCGGCGACGAGAAGTGCACCGGCGACTCCGCCCGCCGCCTGGGCAACGAGCCCCTGTTCCAGGAGCTCGGCATGGAGAACGTCATGGCGCTGAACATGGCGTTCGGCGAGGAGACGGACGACGACGGCAAGGTGACCGAGGAGTCCCGCAAGCCGAAGTCGGCCAAGAAGATCGTCGCCACCTGCCCGCACTGCCTCAACACGATCGGCAACGAGTACCCGCAGCTCGGCGGCGACTACGAGGTCATCCACCACACCCAGCTGCTCCAGCACCTGGTGGACGAGGGCAAGCTGGTCCCGGTCACCCCGGTCGAGGGCATCATCACCTACCACGACCCCTGCTACCTGGGCCGCCACAACAAGATCTACACGCCGCCGCGCGAGATCATCGCCAGCGTCCCGGGCCTGCGCAACGAGGAGATGCACCGCCACAAGGAGCGCGGCTTCTGCTGTGGCGCCGGCGGTGCCCGGATGTGGATGGAAGAGCGCATCGGCAAACGCATCAACAACGAGCGCGTGGACGAGGCGCTGTCGGTGAACCCCGACATCGTCTCGACGGCCTGCCCGTTCTGCCTGGTGATGCTCACCGACTCGGTCAACGGCAAGAAGAACGACGGCAAGGCCAAGGAGTCCATCACGGTGGTCGACGTGGCCCAGCTGCTCCTCGACTCCGTGAAGACGCCGGTCGACCCGGCGGGCGAGGCGGAGCAGGAGAGCGCGCCGGAGCCGGAGCCGGTGAAGTAACCCGTTCACACGAAAGCGCCCCCCGACCCACTGCGGGTCGGGGGGCGCTTTCGTGTGCTTCCGGCTCGGTCAGCCGCGCGGGCGCTCGAAGGTGAGCAGCAGGCCCTCGACGGCGCCGGGACCTATCCGGCCCTTGACGTCGGCGGAGGTGATGGCCTTGAGGCCCCAGCCGTCCTCGGCGTGCTTGTTGAGGACCTTCTCCAGCTTGTCGCTGTCCAGCGCGTCGCCGATCAGCGACTCCCGGAAGGTGACGACCTTGTACTCGTACGCGTAGGCACTGCTCATGACTGAGGGATCCTCCTGCCGGCGGGGCCGGGTCGGGACGGGTTGCCGGGGCCAGACAATCACCCCGGGGCAACGCCGCACACCGCGGGACCGGAATTGGGGGGCGCCGGTCGCGTCAGGCCGCGGCGGCGGTGGCGTTGACGGTGACCGGGATGTTGCCACGCGTGGCCTTGGAGTAGGGGCAGATCCGGTGGGCGGCCGCACCCAGCTCGGCGGCGGTGGCCTGGTCGACGCCGCCGAGTTCGAGATTGAGTACGGCGGCGAGGCCGAACTCCCCGTCGTCACCGTGATGGAGGGTGACCTCGGCGGTGATGGCGGTGCTCGTCAGCCGGACCCTGCGCTCGGCGGCGGCGCGGCGCACGGCGCCCAGGAAGCAGGCCGCCCAGCCCGCCGCGAACAGCTGCTCGGGGTTGGTCGCGTCGCCGGCGCCGCCCAGCTCCTTCGGGATGGCCAGCGTGGTGTGAAGGAGCCCGTCGGCGGAGTGGACCCGGCCGCCGTTGCGGCCCTCTCCGTCGACGTTCACGACGGCGGTGTAGCTGACTGCCATGACAGTTCTCCCTTGTTCGTCACCTGTCGAAGCGGTGATCGGATACTTGCAGGGGTTAGCGTCACCAGTCAAGACGGTGACGAATTAGACCGGCGAACAGCTCAGAGGACCTAGTCATTGATAGGCGTCACTCTCTTGACCAGTGACGCTCTCCCATGCGACAGTCACAGAGCATCGAGTCGGACGAAGGGAGTTCAGCGATGGAGAGCCGGAACACCACGGACTTCACGGGCGCTGCCGCCGCCGGGGACGACGCGGCGGCGGCGCTGCGGCGGGCGCGGTTCGGGGCGCTGCCCGTGCGCATCCGCTACGAGGACATGATCGAGGAGCACACCGCGACCCCGGCCGACCCGGCCCGGTACGCCTACGACCCCGAGGGGTCCTGGCAGTCCTTCTCCTGCCTCGCCGCCGACCTGGGCCTCTGAGTGCGGGCCTTGATGGCAGGGGAGTCACCCGTCAGAATGGTGATGTGAACCTCGACAGCCCCCACGTATTCGTCTGCGGAAACCCGGCCCTCGACTTCGCCGCCACGCTCCGGGCGCGCCGTTCGGTGCGCTTCGAGATGTTCGTGACGCCGGACCGGCTGAACGCCTGGTACGTGGAGTCGGGCATCGTCGACGCGGTCTCGCCCGGCGAGGAGGCCGACGTCGAGCAGGCGAGGACCGTGCGCGAGGCCGTCTACAAACTGGTGACCGCCCGGCGGCTGGGCGAGGAGTACGACGGGGCGGCGCTGACCGTCGTCAACAACGCGGCACGCAGGCCGCCCGCGGTGCCGCAGCTCACCCCGTCGGGGCGCTGGACGCAGGCGACGCCTGAGGAGGCCCTCTCCCTGGTGGCGCGGCACGCCGTCGAGCTGCTGAGCGGGCCGGACGTGCCGCTGCTCAAGGAGTGCGAGAACCCGGAGTGCACCCGCACCTACATCGACCGCTCCCGGGGGATGCGCCGGCAGTGGTGCGGGATGGAGTCCTGCGGCAACAGGATCAAGGCAGCCGCGTACCGGGCTCGCAAGAAGACCGTGCCGTCGGCGGCCCGCTGACGCGCAGGTGCTCGATCCCGGTGTCGAGGGCCGCCCTGAGGTGGGTCGAGAACCCGGGCCTGGGCTGCGGAGTTCGGCCCCCAGGGGGTGCGGGTCAACGCCGTCTCACCGGGCGTGATCCTGCCCCCGACCCAGCCGGGCGCGGAGCCCCACCCGGGCGAGGTCATGATGAAGGGCACCCCGGCCGGTCAGGTCGGCACCCCGGACGCCATCGCCCATGCCGTGGTCTGGCTGGCCGGCGACGAGGCGTCCTTCGTGCACGGCACCGTGGTGGATGTCGACGGGGGCAGGACCGGGGTCGCCGTCATCGCCGCGTAGCGCGGCCGGTCCGTCACTTCAGGCCGATCGCCGCGCAGTCCGCCGCGTACGTCGGGGTGCAGATCTCGTCGACGGAGTAGACGCCGTCCGCGACCACCGTGTCCTTGATGTTGTCCCTGGTGAGGGAAACCACCGGCACGAGGGTCGCGGGGATCTTCCGCCCGCTCGGGCCGTCGACCGTGTCGCGGGTCAGCGCGTCGTACTGGATGTCCTTGCCCTGCACCTTGTACACCGCCATCTCGGCGGCCTGGGTGGCCTCGTCCAGGAACGACTTGTAGACGGTCATGTACTGCTCGCCCGAGACCACCCGCTGCACCGCGTCCAGGTTGGCGTCCTGCCCGGTGACCGGCGGGATCCGGGTGGCCCCCGCTTCCTTCATCGCGTCGATGACGGCGCCCGCCATGCCGTCGTTGGCCGAGTAGACGGCGGCGATGTTCTTGAGGCCGACGGTCCGGATCGCCTTCTTCATGTTCGCCCCGGCGACCGCCGGCGACCACTTGTCGGTGTCGTACGCCTTGGCTATCCGGACCTTGTTCCGGAGTTCGTCGAGGGCGCCGTCCTTGAAGCTCGCCGTGTTCGGGTCCGCGGGGTCGCCGTTCATCATGACGATCTCGCTGGTCTCGGCCTTGCTGCCGAGCGCCGCCGTGATGGCGCGGCCCTGGACCTCGCCGACGAGTTCGTTGTCGTGGGAGACGTAGGCGTCGACCGGGCCCTGGGCGAGACGGTCGTAGGCGATGACGGGGATGTCGGCGTCCTTCGCCTTCCGGACCTCCGGCGCGATGGCCTTGGCGTCGACCGCGTCCACCAGGATGATGTCGACCTTCTGCTCCACCATCCGCTGGAACTGCCGGCTCTGAGTGGCCGGGCTCGACTCGGCGTTGGCGTAGACGACCTTGCCCTTGCCGTGGGTCAGGGAGGCGACCTCCTTCTTGAAGATGGGGTGGTCGAAGGCCTCGAACCGGGCGGTGTCCTTGTCGGGCAGGAGCAGACCCACCGTGATGTCGTCGCCCTTCGCCGCGGTCGCGGAGTCACCGCTCCCGCCGATGCCGTCGACGACGCCGCACGCGGTGAGGGCGAGAGCGGACGTGAAGCCGGCCAGGGCCAGTGCGATGCGGGGCACGGGGGTGCCGCAGAGGACAGGAGCGCTCACATCAGGCGCCTTCCGAGTGGGGGGAACATCATGCGCAACCGACGATGTGAAGGAAGCAAACGCGGAGCGGACTTGCGCGTCAAGCCGTGAGGGCAGCCGACCCGTTGGGCGGTACCGGGTACGGCGGGGCGGCAACGGGTGGCAGAGCGAGGGTTGTTGCTGGTCAGGGAGGTGCGGACAGGAGGGCGAGCGGCAGGCCACCGAATGTGCGGATTTCGGTGGGCCCTGGCCGGGGAACAGTGAAGGCCTTGTGACGTCCCGGCCGCTTCGCGACCGCTATCGCCGGTAATCAGCCCGCTCGCCGGTCCCGGCGGCCGACTCGGAACCCGGCGCCGGCTGCCCGGAAGCGGTGTGCGCGGGCGGCGCCAGTGCCTGGAGCGCGGACAGCGCGCCGTTCGTGATCGGGGACGGCGGCGCCGACTCGGGCGGGACGGCACGGAAGACGCTCGGGGGCAGGCCGTAGACCGCGCGGAACCGGCGCGAGAAGTGGTACGCGTCGGCGAAGCCGCACTGGACCGCGATGGCGCGCAGCGAGAGGTTGCTCAGCCACAGCAGTGGTTCGGCGCGCGCCAGACGGAGCCGTTCCAGCGCTTCCACGGGGCCGGTACCGAGTCGCCGCCGGCAGATCCGGCACAGCGTGCTCTCCGAGACCCCGGCCGCCCGCGCCAGCCGCTCCAGGGCGAGCGGCCGGGCGACACCGTCCGACCAGTGGGCCCGGACCGCGGCCATCATGGCGACCAGCGGCGGAGGGAGCGTGCCCGCGCCGCTCTCGGGGCCGGGGCCGTGCACGAAGGTGAGGAGCAGCAGCCGCAGCGTCTCCTCGGCGTGCCGCTCCCAGGCCGGCCGGCGGGCCGCGCCGAGCGTCAGGAGGTACTGGCAGAGCGCGGCCATCGGATCGCCCCGCCCCGTGAGTTCGCGGACGACGGGCCAGCCGGTGTCGTCGGGGGGGTGTACGCCCCGTGCGGCCGGGGGCAGCCGGAAGTGCGTGTAGCCGTGCCGGGTGGGCCGGTTGGGGTCCCAGTGGAAGGTGTCGCGCATACCGGGACGTACGAGCAGCAGCGCGCTCGGCGTCAGCGGCACGGTCAGATCACCGCAGACCCAGCGGGCGCTGCCGTGCAGCAGCCAGACGAACTCGTACGACCCCGCCTCCCGGGGGCCGAAGACCGACCCGGGCGGGTAGTCGGCGACGGCGGGGCCCAGCCGGGCGAGGAGTGCGGGAGCCGGGAGCGGGACGGACCCGGCGTCCTCCGTCATGGCCTCACCGGTCGCAGCCTCCGGACCGGTCGCGGCGTACCCGGGGTGTGCGGATGCCGGTGGTGCCCTTGTAGGCGTACGGGTCGCTCCCCGCGACCAGCACGACGTCCCGGAAGTCGGCCTGGGCCATGGGCGTTTCGGCGTCGGGGGGCGCCCAGGGAAGCAGCGACGAGGCGCTCATGTAGTGGTTGACCAGGGCTCGCCGAAAGCCCCTTCGGCCGGTGTGGGGCAGCGACTTGTGCAGCAGGTAGCCGTTGAAGAGCAGTACCGATCCGGCGGCGATCTCGACGGGTACGGCGTCCGTCTCGTCGTACGGGAAGCCGTAGGACTGGACCGTGCAGTCGTAACGGGCGTCGTCGTGCTCGCGGTTGGGGTAGATGACGCCGGGCCGGTGCGAGCCCGGCAGGACCCACAGGCAGCCGTTGTCGACGGTGGCGTCGTCCAGGGCGAGCCAGGCGGCGGTCAGGGACCGGTCCCGGGTGGGGATGAACATCTCGTCCTGGTGCCACGCCTGGCCCGGCCTGCCCTCGGACTTGACGAACAGCATCGACTGCATCGACTTGACGTCGGGTCCGATCACCTCGGTCAGCGGCCCGACGACGGCGGGATGGCGCATGGTGTCGAGCATGAGCGCCGACAGCTTGTGCGGATAGTGCACGCACAGGAACCGGCGCACGGTGTCGTCGTCGCTCTCGGCCGCCACCGGCACCGGTGCCCCCTCGACGGCGCCCCGTTCGCCACGGCAGATGCGCACGGTCTCCGCGCGCAGCTCGGCCACCTCGTCCGGTGTCAGGGCGCCCGGCAGCACGGCGTAACCGTCCCGGTCGAAGCGGGCGGGGAGATCGTTTTCCACAGGGGCCCGGACGGTCATCGCATTCCCTTTCCTGCCGGGGCATCGGCTCCACGACGGAGAACGGCCGTGATTCCGATGTTCCTGAACGGCGCACCCGCCTGCCATGGCTCGCCCGCGCACGGAGATGGCGAATCCTGTCACCCGGCCTGATCGAAATGCGCGGGAAACGGTCTCGGCAAAGGGAGTTCACGCGTCTTGACGCGTTTCGCGACGCCCGAGTAGCGTCATTCGGCACTTGCTAATACGTATTAACCGGGGGTGCTCATGGTCCCTCCCGAACGGCGTAGACGCTCCACCCAGCGGGACATCGCCCGGCACGCCGGCGTCTCCCAGGCGACGGTGTCACTGGTGATCAGCGGCGGTGCGGCCAGTGCGCAGATCGCGGAACCGACCCGCCGGGCCGTGCTGGCGGCGGCCGAGGAACTGGGCTACGCGGCCAATGTCGCCGCACGCAGTCTGAAAGGCGGCCGGAATCGGCTGCTCGGGCTGTACACGTTCGAGTCGGTCTTCCCGACCGACCAGCGCGATTTCTACTACCCCTTTCTGCTCGGCGTGGAGGCGGAGACGGCCCGGCAGGGATACGACCTGCTGCTGTTCTGTTCCGGCGGGGGCGGATCCGGTCCCTCGGCGGCCGAACGGTCGATCTACGTCGGCGGGACCAACCGGCTGAAGATCGCGGACGGTTGTCTGCTGCTCGGCCGGAACGTCCGCCGCGAGGAACTCTCCGCCCTGGTCCGGGAGGACTTCCCCTTCGTCTTCGTCGGCCGCCGCGAGGTGGACGACGGTGAACTCTCCTACGTGGCCGCCGACTACGTCTCCGCGACCGCGGCACTCGTCGCCGAACTGGCACTCCTCGGCCACCGGCGGATCCTGTATCTGCGGGCCCTGGAGGACAGCGAGCCCACCCGGGACCGCGAGGAGGGATACCGGCGCGGGCTCGCCGAGGCCGGCCTCGACCTGGACGAGGCGCTGATCCGGAGCCTGGCCGACCCGGCGGACCTGACGGTCGAACACGTCGAGGACTGGATCGGCGGGCTCGGGATCACCGCGCTGCTGGTCGAGCCGACCGAGGACAACCGGCTCACCGAGGCGCTGGCGACGATGGCCGGCACGGAGCGCATCCGGTTCCCGGCGGACTGCTCACTGGCCCTGCTGGGCGATCCGCCGTCCTGGACGCCGGAGTTGCGGAACTGGACCCGGTTCTCCCTGCCCCGCGCCCAGATGGCGGGTGAGGCAGTGCGGCTGCTGATCGAACTCCTCGACCAGGAGATCTGCGAGCCACGACAGCTGACGGTGCCCTGCGCGTTCGTACCCGGCGACTCGATCGGACCCGCCCGTACCGGCGGGAGGCCCGGCGCATGATCCGGATGATCGTGCACCGGCTGCTCGTCGGCGTCTTCGTGATGTGGGGCGCCGCCTCACTGATCTTCCTCATCGTCCGGGCCGCGCCCGGCGACCCCGCGACCGTGCTGCTCGGACCCGACGCCGACCAGAGCCAGATCGACAGTCTGCGCGCCTCGCTCGGACTGGACCGGCCGCTCGGCGCGCAGTACCTGAGTTATCTCGGTGACGTCTCCCGCCTTGACTTCGGCGAGTCGCACCGGCTCGGCAGGCCCGCCATGGACGCGGTCCTCGACCGGCTGCCCGCCACCGTCGACCTCACGCTGACGGCCACCGTGATCGCGGTGATCGTGGGACTGACGCTGGGCATGCTGGCCGGCGGACGGCCGGGCGGCGTGGTGGACCGGGTGGTGTCGGCCTGCACGATCGCCCTCCAGTCGTTCCCCACGTTCTGGATCGGCATCATGCTGGTGCTGGTCTTCGCCCTGGGCCTGCGCCTGCTGCCCAGTTCCGGATCCGGCACACCCCAGCATCTGGTGCTGCCGGCCGTCACCCTCTCGTTCCCGTTCATCGCGATCATCGCCCGGCTGACCCGGACCAGCCTCGCGGAGACGATGCGCGAGGGCTACATCCAGACCGCGCTCTCCAAGGGACTGACCGGACGTCAGGTGCTGCTCGGGCACGCTCTGCGCAACTCGCTGATCCCGGTGGTGACCGTGGTGGGCGTCCAGGTCGGGGCGCTGGTCGGCGGCGCCGTGATCGTCGAGAACGTGTTCGCCTGGCCCGGCCTCGGCTCGCTGGTGGTGGACGCGGTGGCCAACCGCGACTACGCCGTCGTCCAGGGCGCCACCCTTCTGGTCGCCGGCATCGTCGTCGTCCTCAACCTGGTGGCCGACCTGCTCATCGCCCAGCTGGACCCCCGGATCCGGACGGGAGCCGTCTGATGGCCGACCTCGCCACCGCCCCCGAAACGCTGACGGCGGCCCCGCCGCGGGCGCGGCGCCGCGGGCTGCTCTCCCGGGTCCCCACCGCGGTCGTGGGCTGCTACCTGCTGGTCGCCGCCGTGGGACCGCCGCTGATCCACTACGACCCGGTGCACACGTCCCTGGACGACCGGCTGCTCTCCCCCGGCTCCCGGACCTCCACCGGGGGCACGGCCTGGCTGGGCACCGACGGGCTCGGCCGTGACCTGCTGGCCCAGATCGTCTACGGGGCCAGGACGTCGGTGCTCATCGGCGTGTCCACGGTCGCCCTCTCCTGCCTCGTCGGGGTCCTCCTCGGTGCCGTCGCCGGTTACGTCCGCGGTGCCGTGGACGCCGTACTCGCCCGGCTCTTCGACATCCTGCTGGCGTTTCCCGCGATCCTGCTGGCGATCGTGATCGCGGGCGCCTTCGAGCGCAGTGTCCTGCTGGTCGTCCTCGCGCTCTCGGCGACCGGCTGGATCACCTTCGCCCGGGTCACCCGCGGTGTCGCGCTCTCCCTCAGGGAGCGGCCCTGGGTCGACGCGGCCCGGGTGCTGGGGGTGCCGGGCCGGAAGATCCTCGCCCGGCACGTCCTCCCGTTCACGGCGGGGCCGATCGTGGCCCTCGCCACCCTCGAGTTCGCGCTGGTGGTGCTGGCGGAGGCCGGTCTCAGCTTCCTCGGTATCGGGCTGCCCCTGTCGACCGTGTCCTGGGGGCAGACCATCGCCAACGGCAAGGAGTACCTGGAAACGCAGTGGTGGATCTCCACCCTGCCCGGCATCGCCCTGTCCTTCCTGATCATCAACGTCGGCATCCTCGGTGACCAGCTCACCGCCCGCTACGGGCGGGGCCGCTCCGACTGAACTTCCCGGACTTCGCGCACCGCTCTCGTTCCCAGACAGGAGCACCTCCATGACCAAGACGCGTGCGTACGGGCGGAGCCGGCTGATCCGGCTCGCCACCACCTGCACGGCGGGCGCGGCCCTCCTCGCCGCCTGCTCGACGACCTCCGGCGACGACAACGGGGGCGGGGCCTCGGGCGACGTGACGGTCGCGGGCACCTACCCGATCGAGAGCCTGGACCCGCACGGCGCCCAGGGCGCCTCCACCGGGACCCAGCTGGCCGCCCAGGAGATCTTCGGCAGACTGGTGAAACCCGACGCGGACGGCACCCTCGAGGGCGACCTCGCCACCGCCTGGAAGCCCAACAAGGACGTCACGCGGTGGACGTTCACACTGCGCCCCGGCGTGACCTTCTCCGACGGCTCCCCGCTCGACGCCGACGACGTGGTGGCGTCCTTCCAGCGGATGATCACCCTGAACGGCCCCAACGCCGGCAACTTCCCCGGCTACACCATGACCAAGGTCTCCCCCACCGAGGTGGTCCTCAGGAGCCCGGCTCCCGACGCGTCCGTTCCGGGCAAGCTCGGCACCTTCTACGTCATCCCCTCCGGCGTCGGCAAGGAGGACACCGCCTTCTTCAACCACCCCGTGGGATCGGGCCCGTTCACCGTCGACGGGTTCACCCCGGGCCAGTCGCTGGTCCTGGTGCCCAACAAGAAGTACCGGGGCACGAAGCCCGCGCTCCACCAGGTCACCGTGCGCAACGTCCCCGACCTGTCGTCACGCCTGACCGCGCTGCGCACCGGCGAGGTGGACGTCGTCTGGGGCATCCCCGACGACCAGCTCGCCGCACTGAAGGGCGACAAGGACCTGACCGTGCGGACGGTGCCGAGCAGCGCCGAGTTCACCATGTGGTTCAACTCCTCGACCCCCGCCCTCAAGGACGCGAAGGTACGCAAGGCGATCTGGCAGGCGGTCGACTTCAAGACCATCATCGCCAAGCTCTATCCGGAGACCGGCAAGCCGGCCGACGCGCCCGTGACCGGCGTCGTCCTCGGCCACGTACCGCAGTCGCCGGTGGCCTACGACCCGGCCGCCGCCAAGGCCGCGCTCACCGCCGCGGGCTTCGACTTCTCCAAGAAGCTGCGGCTCCAGTTCGCCAACGACGAGTTCCGGCCCTTCATCCAGGCCGTCGTCTCCGACCTGCGGAAGGCCGGCGTGCAGGCGGACCCGCTGGAGAAGGAGCAGGCCACCTTCACGGAGGACCTGATCGCCCTCAAGTGGGACATCAACTTCCAGCAACTGGCCACCCCCAGCTACGACGCGGCCAGCAACCTCGGCCGCCTCTACACCTGCGCCGCCAACCGGATGGGCTACTGCAACAAGCAGCTGGACGGACTGCTGGCATCGGCCGGCGCGACGGCCGACAAGCAGCAGCGCACCGACCTCTACGGCCGGGCGAGCCAGATCATCTGGCGGGACGCCGTCGGCATGTACCCGATGTCGGTGAGCATCGCCTACGCCTGGAACAGCGACCTCAAGGGCTTCGTCCCCGACGCCAGCGGCCTGCCGGACTTCACCACCGTACGGACCGACGGCTCGTGACCCCCGCCGGAACCGCACCCGAACGCGGGGCCGCCGCACCGGCCCCGCCCGCGACCGACGGGCCGCCGCTGCGCGTCGACGACCTGGTGGTGGAACTGCCCGGCCCGCACGGCACCCGGGTGCGCGCGGTGGACGGCGTCTCCTTCGACGTGCCACGCGCCACCACCGTCGGGCTGATCGGCGAGTCGGGCAGCGGAAAGACCATGACCGCGCTCGCGGTCCTGGGCCTGCCGCCCGAGGGCGCCACCCTGGCGGGCCGGCTGCTCTGGCACGGCGAGGACCTGACCGCCGCCGACCCGGCCCGGCGCCGGGCCGTGCGCGGCCGGGAGATCGCGATGATCTTCCAGGACCCGCTCGCCGCGCTCAACCCGACCCAGCGGATCGGCCGACAGGTCGGCGAGATCCCCCGCCGTGACCGGCTGCCGCGCGCCGAGGTGACCCGTCGGGTCGTCGAACTCCTCGACCGGGCCGGTGTGCCGGACCCGGAGCGCCGGATGCGCGCCTACCCGCACGAACTCTCCGGCGGCCTGCGCCAACGCGCCATGATCGCCATGGCGTTGGCCGGCCGGCCCACCCTGCTGCTCGCCGACGAGCCCACCACCGCGCTCGACGTCACCGTGCAGTCCCGGATCCTGCGGCTGCTCGCCGACATCCGGACGGCGGACGGCCTGTCGATGCTGCTGGTCAGCCACGACCTGAGGGTCGTGTCGCACGTGGCCGAGCAGGTCGTGGTCATGTACGCGGGGCGGGTCTGCGAGCGCGGCCCCGCCCGCGACGCGCTGCGACGCCCCGCCCACCCCTACACCGCCGCCCTGGTCCGCAGCGTGCCCGCCGTCAGGACCCGCACCGCACTCGCCGACCCGCTGCCGGGCGCCCCGGCGACACCGGCGAACCGGCCGGCCGGCTGCGCCTTCCACCCACGCTGCCCGCTCGCCCGCGCCCGCTGCCGCGCCGAAGTACCGGAGGTACGGGAGGTGGCGCCGGGCCGCCGGAGCGCCTGCCACTTCGCCAAGGAGGTGCTGGGTTCGTGAGCACGAGCGAGGCCCCGCTCCTCGATGTGCGTGATCTGCGCGTCAGTTACGGCGGCCGGCGGCCGGGCCGCCGGGGCGGTCCGGCCGCCGTCGACGGGGTGAGCCTGTCGGTCGCACCCGAGGAGACACTCGGCCTGGTCGGCGAGTCCGGCTCCGGCAAGACGACCGTGGCCCGGTGCGTGGCCGGACTGCTGCGGCCCGGCGCCGGAACGCTCACCTTCGACGGCCGGCCGCTCGCCCGCGCGGGACGCAGGCCCCCCGAGTTGCAGCGCGCGGTGCAGATGGTCTTCCAGGACCCGCGTTCCTCCCTGAACCCGCGGATGACGGTCGCCGCGATCATCGCCGAGGTGTGGCGCACCCATCCGGTCACCGCGCCCGAGGGCGACCGCACCGAAGCCCTGCACCGGCTCCTCGCCGACATGGGGCTCGACCCCGAGGTGGCGTCACGGCGCGCGGGCGACCTGTCGGGCGGACAGTGCCAGCGGGTCAGCATCGCCAGAGCGCTGGCGGTACGGCCCCGGCTGCTGGTCTGCGACGAGGCGGTGTCGGCGCTCGACGTGTCGGTGCAGGCCCAGATCCTGCGGCTGCTGGTGGACCTGCGGAGCAGGCACCGGCTCGCGATGCTGTTCATCTCCCACGACCTGGGGGTGGTGCACCAGATCGCCGACCGGGTGGCGGTGATGCACCGGGGCGTGCTCGTGGAGGAGGGCCGGACCGCCGAGGTGCTGACCGCACCGCGGCACGCGTACACCCGGGCCCTGCTGGACGCGGCGCTGGACCTGGACGACTCGGTGCCCGGCGACGGCACCGCCGACGACAAGGCTGCCGTATGAGCGAGAGGCCCGCCGCGGTGACTCCGGCGCCGACCGGCTGGAACACCTGGGACGTCCGTACGCACACGGGTATGAGCAGGCTGCCGTCCGGCCCACGGGTGCGGTTCGGCGTACTGGGCCCCGACGGCCCGGTCCTCGACGGCTTCACCTGGCGCGACGGTCTCGACCGCCTGGGCCCGCACACCGTGGACGGCAGCTACGCCGAGGTGACGGTACGCGCGGCCGGCCACCGCCTACGCCTGACCTTCGCGGGCGGCCCGGGCGACGTGCTGGACGCGCGCGCCGAGAGTACGGGCGTGATCGTGCTGTCGGTGGAGGGCCTGGACGCCATCGAAAACTCGGCAGACCTGACGGCCACCGTCCGCGCGGGGGGCATCCGTTGGACCGTCACCGTCTCGGCTCCGGCCCGCAGGATCGAGGCCCCGGAGGGAGCGCTGACGCTGGCCTTCGACGCCGAAGCGAGTGAGAGCGCCGTATACCTGCGGATGGCGCCCCAAAGAGGCGCGGGGAACTGCGCGACAAGCCCCCACCGCGCGGCAGCCGAAAGACTACGCATCACGGCGCTGACAACGGAGCACACCTCGCTCCGCTCCACCGGCTGGCTGGGCGCAGCCGCATCCGCCCTGACCAGGGCCGTCACCTGGAACACCGTCTACGCCCCGGACATCGACCGCGTTCTCACGCCCACCTCGCGGGACTTCGTCTGCGCCGAACGCAACGGCTTCTACGGCACCTGGGCCCTGCACGCCTGGGACACCTTCTTCACCGGCCTCGCCGCCTCCGCGGTCGACCGGGACTACGCGCGCGGCGTCTTCGGGCAGATCCTCCCGTATGCGGACGCGGCCGGGATGATCCCGAACCGGATCTCGGACGAGCGGGGCCGCACCGACGACCGTTCGCAGCCGCCGGTGGGCGCACTCACGGTCCACCAGGCCTATCTGGCGGGCGGCCTGTCGCCCGGGACCCGTGACGCGGCGCTCCTCGCCGACACCTTCCCGGCGCTGCTGGCCTGGCACGACTGGTGGCCCCGGGCCCGGCGCGGACCGCACGGGCTGCTCGCCTGGGGTTCCGACCCGGTCCTGGACGACCCCGCGTCGGCGACCCTGGACCGGGCCAAGCGGGAGTCGGGACTGGACGATTCGCCGATGTACGACGAGGCCCGCTACGACCCGGAGACCCACACCATGGATCTCGCCGACGTCGGCCTGAACGCCCTGCACATCGCCGATGCCGAGGCCCTGGCGGAGATCGCCGGCATCCTGGGGGACGGTGCGACGGCCGGCCGGCTGCGCGCCGAGGCCGCGACGGCCAGGGCGGACGCCGACCGGCTGCTGTGGGACGAGGAGCGCGGCGGCTACCGCAATCTCACGGCAGCGGGTGCGCACGATCCGCATGTCTCGCCGACCATGCTGTACGCGCTGCTCGGCGGGTTGCCGGACGCCGACCGTGCGGTGGCCATGGCCACCGACCTGCTCCGGCCAGAAGTACTGGGCGGGGAGCGCCCGTTGCCCAGTGTGGCGCGCGACGACCCCGGGTTCGCCGCCACCTACTGGCGCGGCCGGATCTGGGCGCCGATGGCCTATCTCGCCGTACGCGGTTTACGGCGTTACGAACTCACCGAGTTGAGCCGGCCGGTGGTCGGGGCCCTGCTGCGGCTGTTCCTCGACGAATGGCGGGACTACGGGCATGTCAGGGAGAACTATCCGGCCGTGGCGGGCGAGAACCTGACAGGCCTCCAGAAGCGGTCGGACGGGCTGATGGCCTGGGGCGGCCTGCTGGCGTATCTCGCCTTCGGCGAGCTGGCCGACGCGCGGACCGACGGCTGGCGGTTCGCGCACCCGGGCGAGCCGGCCGAGCTGTGCAACCTGCCGCTCGGCGAGGGCCGCCTGGACGTCCGGGCGGCCGACCGGCTCACCGTCGGCCTCGACGGACGGGTGCTGCTCGACATGGCGCCCGGGGTCGTCGTACGCGGCTACCGGCTGACCGGCGACCGGGTGAGCGGGACCGCGGAGGGTGTCGGCGACGTCCTGGTCACCCCGCCGGGCGGTGGTCCGCCCGTGCCGGTGGACGTGCGGGGCGCACCTCGGAGCTTCGTGTTCGGCCCGGACGGCGGGCGTGACGCACAGGACGGGAGCGGGACATGAGCGCGGAGACGTCGGCGACCGCGGACATCCTCGTGGTGGGCGGGGGCCTCGGTGGTGTGGCCGCCGCGCTGGCCGCCCTCGACCGGGGGCGGTCGGTCCTGCTCACCGAGGAGACCGATTGGATCGGCGGTCAGCTCACCAGCCAGGGCGTACCGCCCGACGAGCACACCTGGATCGAGCAGTTCGGCGCCACCCGCACCTACCGGGCGCTGCGCGAGGCGATCCGCGACCACTACCGGAGGTGGTATCCGCTCACCGAGGAGGCCAGGCGACGCCGGTATCTCAACCCGGGTGAGGGGCGGGTCAGCGCGCTCTGCCACGAGCCGAGGGTGGCCGCCGCCGTCCTGGAGGCCATGGTCGCGCCCTATGTGGCGGCCGGCCGGCTGCGGATCCTGTACGGGTACCGGCCGGTGGCCGCCTCCGTGGACGGCGACCGGGTGCGGTCCGTGCTGGTCGAGGGCCCGGACGGGGCCGGGGTCGAGGTGTCGGCGCCGTACGTCCTGGACGCGACGGAACTCGGCGACCTGCTGCCGCTGACCGGCGCCGAGCACGTGACGGGCTTCGAGTCGCGTCGGGACACCGGGGAGCCGAGCGGGCCGGAGGAGGCGCAGCCGGCCAACATGCAGGCGTTCTCCTGGGTGTTCGCCGTCGACCATCTGGCCGGGGAGGACCACACCGTCGACCGGCCGGCCGGTTACGACGCCTGGGCCGCCTACCACCCCCCGCAGTGGCCGAACCGGCTGCTGAGCCTGAGCGCGCCCGACCCGAGGACGCTGGAGACCGTGGAGCGCGGCTTCACGCCGAACGCCGATACGGCGGGGCCGGTGGTTGCCGACCAGGGCAAGGACGCGGGGGACAAGGAGCTGTGGGAGTTCCGCCGGGTGGTGTCCCGGAAGCTGTACCGGCCGGGCTTCGCGGCGAGCGATGTGACCATCGTCAACTGGCCCATGATCGACTATCTGCCCGGACCGCTGATCGGGGTGGACGACAAGGAGCGGGACCGGCATCTGGCGGGGGCCCGTGAGCTGAGCATGAGCATGCTCTACTGGCTGCAGACCGAGGCACCGCGCCCCGACGGCGGCACCGGCTGGCCGGGGCTCCGGCTGCGCGGCGACGTGTTCGGTACGGCCGACGGGCTGGCGAAGGCCCCGTACATCCGGGAGTCCCGGCGGATCGTGGCCCGGCGCCGGATCGTCGAACAGGACCTGTCCCTGGCCGTCCGGGGCAAGCGCGGCGCGGTGCGCCACCCGGACTCCGTCGGCATCGGGATGTACCGGATCGACCTGCACCCCTCCACCGGCGGCGACACCTACATCGATGTCGCCAGCAGCCCCTTCCAGATCCCGCTGGGCGCCCTGCTCCCCGTACGGCTTCGCAATCTCCTGCCGGTGTGCAAGAACATCGGCACCACCCACATCACCAACGGCTGTTACCGGCTGCACCCCGTCGAGTGGAACATCGGCGAGGCGGCCGGATCACTGGCGGCGCACTGCCTCGACAACCGCCTGGAGGCCGACCAGGTGTACGAGGACGCCGAGTTGCTGAGCCGCTTCCAGACCGAACTCACCCACGCCGGAGTCGAACTGGCCTGGCCCGAGGTCAAGGGGTACTGATGGGCGGTCAGAACAACCAGGACGCAGGGGCCGACGAGGGAAGACGAGGTTCGGGCGCAGCGCCCCGAAGGGGCGCGGGGAACTGCGCGACCAGCCCCCACGGCGCCGCAGCCGAACGACGACACATCGCGGCCCGCACAGCGCAGCGCCCGGCCGACGGCGAGAAGGGGCAGATCGACGGCCGCACGCTGCTGTCCGGTGTCGTCGTCCCGCTGGTCACACCGATGGACCGCCCGGGACGGCCCTCGGCCCAGGCCGCCGACGCTCTGCTGGGCGCACTGGCGGCGGAAGGCGCCCGCGGCCTCATGCTCTTCGGCAGCAACGGCGAGGGCCCCCTGCTGCCCACCGCGGAACTGGGCGAGTTCGCCGTGGAGGTGGCCGAACGCTGGCGCCACCTGGTCGACGGCGGACCGGTGTTGGTGAACGTCACGGCACCCGGCACCGCCGGGGCGCTGGCGCGGGCGGAGGCCGTGCTGCCCGCCGCACCGGACGCGCTGGTGCTCAGCCCGCCGATCTACTTCCACCACCGGCACGACGAGATCGTCGCCCACTACGCGGCCCTGGCCGGCCTCGGCGTTCCCGTCGTCGCCTACAACGCCCCCCGCTACAGCAACCCGCTGACCCCCGCCCTGCTCGATGAACTGACCGGCCTCGCCCACCTCGTGGGCATCAAGGACAGCTCGGGCGACCCCGCGCTGTTCGGCCACGCCCTCACCGCGGCCCGGCGGCGCGACGACTTCGGGGTCAGCCAGGGCGCGGAGCGGCAGGCACTGGACGCGCTGCGCCTCGGGGCCGACGGGGTGGTCCCCGGGGTGGCCAACCTGGCGCCGGGCGCCGCCGTGGAGCTGTTCGGGGCCCACCGCGACGGCCGGGACGGTGACGCGCGCCGCGCGCAGCAGCTGCTCGACCGGGTGCTGGCGCTGCACACCGTACGACCGGGGGTGCCGGCGGTGAAGGCCGTCCTGGCCGCACGAGGACTGTGCCCGCCGCATGTCGCGGCCCCCTTCACCCCGTGTTCCGACGAGGAACGACAGTCCCTGCTCGACCTGCTCGCGCCCCTCGACGCACATCTCATACGCGCCTGATCCCGCACGCTCCTCGCTCCTGACCCGGTACGTGCCGGCGCCCGCTCCGCCGTACCGCCTCCTCCGTTCCGCCCGAAAGGGGTTGTGAACAGCTGGCGATCGGCGTCGATCGAACGCGTTCCGGCGCGCATGAGCGAGGGTCCCGGGCACTGGCAGGCGTGCTCCGGCAGGGAACGGGAGTTCTTGCGTCGAATGCGTGACCTTCACCGTTGGTGGTCGTTGGGTGGGGTGGCGGGTTTCGGCGACACCGGGGCGACACCGGGGCGGGGGTGCGGGCGGTGGGTGGACTGCGGGAGGTGGCGGCGCCGTTCGTGCCTGGTCGGTGACCATCTGGGTTCGCTTGCCTCTCGTGATCTCAAGGCACGGTGTGCGGCCGGGCTGGACCACGACAGTGAGCAGTGGGCGCAGCGTAAGCGTGTCCTGTCCGGGGAGTCGTCCTCCCGCTGGGCCGGGTCGGTCACGAAGGCCACGCACGACCAGTGGGCGCCGGCCCGGCGTGGTCAGCTCGCGCACGTCCAGAGCCTTCAGGTGGGGATTGCGACGATCGCGCACCGGTTGTCCCTGCCTCTGGGCGAGAGGGGCGGCAAGCGCGCTCCGGGCGGCTACCGCTCGCGCAAGGAGCGGCATGCCAAGTCCCGCCGCCTGCACGTTCTCGAAGACCGACTGGAGGCGGCGCAGGCCGACTGGCAGGCAGGCGTCGTGCACGTGGTGCGCGGCGGCAAGCGCCTGCTGACCACCCGCCACCACCTGAAGGCAGCGCAGCTCACCGAAGAGGAGTGGCGCAAACAGTGGCGGGCCGAACGACGGTTCCTCCAGGCCGACGGCGAGTCCGGCAAGCGATACGGCAACGAGACCATCCGCGTCACCCCCGACGGCGAGGTCTCCCTCAAGCTCCCCGCGCCGCTGGCGCACCTGGCCAACGCCCCACACGGCCGGTACGTCCTGGCCGCGACGGTGTCGTTCGCTCACCGGGGCGAGCAGTGGGCCGACCGGACCACCGCGAACCGGGCCGTGGCCTACCGCATTCACGAAGACACGGGCCGGGGCCGCTGGTACCTGACCGCCTCCTGGACAATCCCAACGGTCCAGACGGTGCCGCTGGAGACGGCCCGCGCGAACGGCCTGGTCGGCGTCGATACCAACGCCGACCACCTCGCCGCCTGGCGTTTGGACCGGCACGGCAACCCCGTCGGTGAACCGCTCCGCTTCGGCTACGACCTCTCCGGCACCGCCCAGCATCGCGACGCCCAGGTCCGGCACGCGCTGATCCGGCTGCTGCACTGGGCCAGACGCCATCGTCTCGCGGTCGCCGTCGAGGACCTCGACTTCACCGCGGAGAAGACCCGGGAGAAGCACGGCCGCAAGAAGCGGTTCCGCAAGCTGATCTCCGGCCTGCCCACCTCCCGGCTGCGGGCCCGGCTCGTGTCCATGGCGGCCGAACTCGGCATCCCCGTCATCGCCGTCGACCCCGCCTACACCAGCAAGTGGGGCGCACAGCACTGGCAGAAACCCCTCACCAGCAACACCAGGAAGACCACCCGCCACGACGCAGCCGCCGTGGCGATCGGAAGACGCGCCCTGGGACACCCGATCCGGCGACGGACGGCACCGCCCCGGCACCATTAGAGCGATGGTGCCGGGCATCGGACCGTCCAGGCCAGTTCGGTGGCCCCAGGGCGTGAGGGACACCGTCCCCGCATTCCCGGACCACGGACACGATCCGTCGGCGCCGGACGCGGAGCGAACGCGGTCGACCAGAACTCCCAACACCGTCCGGGGCGCTCGGCTGAGCATGAATCCTGGCAACAGGACTCACTCCCGCTCAGCCTCTAGGAACGGTGGCCCACCATGTCCGACAACGGACCGCAGCACACCGCCATGAACCGCAGATCCTTCGCCCTGGGCGTCGCCGGCGTCTCGGCGGCCGCCGCTTTCGGCCCCACGGCCCTGGCGTCCCCGGCCCACGCCGCCGACCGGTCGTCCGCGTCCGGCCGGCACGGCACCTTCTTCCAGGAGCAGACGCTCTGGGACTCCGCCGAGGGCCCGCTCGTGAACTACCACGTGCACGCACTCGCCGTGCTGCCCGACGACACGATCCTGGCCGTGACGGAGGGCCGGCACGAGGTGTGCGACGCCGGGCCGCGCGATCTGCTGCTGCGGCGCAGTACCGACGGCGGCCGGACCTGGGAGGAGAGCCGCACCCTGGTCGCCTCCGTCGACGGCGAGTCCTGGGGCAATCCGGCGCTGGTCGTGGACCGGCGGACCCGGGAGGTGTTCCTCTTCTACATGCTCTCGCTCCGGCTGCCGGAGAACACCTCCTGCTCGGGCGACTCGGGCGACCTCTACCTGATCTCCAGCCGGGACAGCGGCCGGACGTGGGGCGAAGTACGGCACCTGGCAGGCCTGTTCGACGGGTTTCCCTACAACTGGGCGCTGCACGGCCCCGGTCCGGGCCACGGACTCCAGCTGGGATCCGGCCGGCTGCTGCTCAACTGCCTGCACCGCAGGGTGATCGTCGGCAACACGGTGGCCGAGCGGTACTACGGCGTCGCGCCGATCTACAGCGACGACCACGGCGCCACCTGGCAGGCGACCGGCGAAGTGCCCGTCCAGGTCGCCTATCCCATCAACGAGGCGCGGATGGTGCAGCGCGCCGACGGCAGCGTGCTGGTGAACGGGCGCGCCGCGGCGGGCGGGGAAGGCCAGCGGATCGTCTCCGTCAGCGCGGACGACGGCCTGACCTGGTCGCAGCCGGCGCTCGACGGGGGCACCGGCTCGCTCAACGCGGTGGACGCGAGCCTGTTGCGCCACACCGGCGGCCCCGGCGGCCACGACACCGACCGGGTACTGTTCAGCCGCCCCGACTCCCCCGTCAGACGCAACATGACGGTGTCGGTCAGCTACGACGAGGGCTACTCGTACCGGTACTCACGGGTCGTGAACGAGAACCGTGCCTTCTACTCGGATCTCGCCCACCTCTCCGACGGCACCGTGATCCTGCTCTACGGCTGCGACGGCGACTCGGCGAGCGTCCCGCTCCGGGTCAACGTCTGCCGTTTCTCGCTCGACTGGCTGACCCGCGGCCGTGACAGCCTGCGCCACGGCCCCCACTACCGGGAGACCGTCGTCGCCCTGGCCGGCACGCACCGCGAGGTCACGGGCGGCGGCGCGGTGACCACCGTCGGCGACCCGCTGGCGCGCGGCGGCGAGCGACTGGTCCTGACCCCCGAACAGGTCGGCGACGCGGTCGAGTTCACGATCCGGGTGCCGCGCACCGGCGAGTACGAGCTGCTGCTGCGCTACCACCGCTCGGCGGACGGCGGCCTCGCGACCGTCACGGTGGACGACGGCACCGGGCTGCCCGCCTACGCGATCGACACCACGGCGCAGACGGCGGCCGGCTTCGACCTGGCTCACCTCGGCTCCGCCCGGCTGCGTGCCGGGCGGCACACCGTGCGGTGCGCGGTGTCGGGGACCGGCAGGGGCGGCGGAACCCTGCTCGGCCTCGACTCGCTCAGCCTGATCGAGGCGCCGGGCTCGGCCGACGTCCGCGCGGAGGTGGTCGTGGACAACGACCGGCTGGGCTTCGAGGTGGTCTCCGGCAGCTGGCCGACGGCGACGGCGGACCCCGGCTTCTGGTCGGGCAACTACCGCACGGCGCCCGCCGGTTCGGGCACGCGGAAGGTGCGCTGGCGGCCGGCCGTACCGCAGGACGGCGTGTACGAGATCCAGGCGTCGTATCCCCCGGCGGCCACCCGCGCGAGCAACGCCCCGTACACCGTCGTGCAGGCGGACGGTACGACCACGACCGTCCGGGTCGACCAGCGGACGGCGGGGGCCGCCGATCCGCGCGGCGGCACCTGGGTCTCCCTCGGCGAGTACCACCTGCCGGCCGGTCTCGGCACGTCGGTCGAGCTGACCAACGACGTCGACGCGACGGTGGCCGCCGACGCGATCCGCCTGCTGGGCCCGCGGAGCTGACGTCCCGGGGTACGCCACAGTGGCGGCCGGCGGCTACCGGGCCACGATGCCCTCGCCGCCGGCCGCGTCCGGGACGGTGACCGAGCCGATCGGGGTCAGCGAGCCGTCGTGGTTCACCCGGAACTCGTCCACGACGCCCTTGGCGCCGGTCTGCGCGTAGAGGTAGCGGCCGTCCGAGGAGACGGCGGCGTCGACGGTGCCGCCGTCGGTGCCGGTGTCGCCGAGCGGGACGAGGCCGTGCTGCCCGCCGGTGCGGAAGCCGGACAGGCTGTTGCTGCCGGCGTTGGACGCGTACAGGTGGCGCCCGTCCCGGACGATCCAGCAGGTCGCGGCCTGCCCGGTGGCGGCGGGGGAGCCGACCTGGGTGACCTTGCCGTCACGGGCCACGGCGTAGGTGGCCACGGCGTTGGTGCCGGCCTGGGTGACCTGGAGGCGGCCCTTGGCGTCGAAGACGAAGCCGAAGGGCACGGTCCCGGGCTCGGAGTTCACCACCGGCGTGCGGGCCGGGGCGCCGGAGCGGTCCAGCGGGAAGACGTCGATGCTGTTGGTCGCGGCCTTGGTGGTGACGACCAGCCGGGTGCCGTCGGGGGTGAACGCGATCTGGCCCGGCGTGTGGGTGAACCGGGGCGTGGCCGTGGGGTCCAGGCCCAGGCCGCGGTTCCAGGAGTGGACAGTGGCCAGGCGGTCGCCGACCCGGACGAACCCCTGCACCGAGCCGCCGTCGAGGGCGTTGAGCACGTAGACCCGGTCGCCGTGGACGGCGATGCTGACCGGGAAGGAGCCGCCGGAGGCCACCTGCTGGGTGCGCGTGAGCCGGTCGCCGTGCACGGCGAACACGGTGACGGTGTCGCTGCCCGCGTTCACGGCGTAGAGGAGCTGGTGCTCGCGGTCGTAGGCGAGCGAGCCCTGCGAGGCGAGGTGGTCCACCACCGAGCCGGCCAGGGTGCCGCCCAGGCCGCCGGTGGGGTAGCGGCCCGCGGCGGTGAGGGTGCCGTCGGCGCCGCGGTCGTAGGCGACGATCGCGTTCCCGGCCGGGCCGTTGGTCTGCACGAAGACCGTGGAGTGGTCGGAGTGGTGACGTGCGGTGTGGTGCGAGGTGGTGGCGGCGGCCGGGACGGCGAACGCGGTGGCCACGGCGAGCGCGGCGGTGCCGATCGAGGCGGCGATCCGGACAGTGCGGGCAGGCGTCATCGTCATTCTCCGTGTGTGGGACGGAAGTTCGGAATGACTGAGACGTTAGGTCGCCCGGGCCCGCGACAACCGGACGAATCCGGCATACCACCTGGACGTCCGCGACCCGTAAGGATTGCCGATCTGTTCCCTGCTACTGCTGTCCGGAGTTCCGGGCCGCGCTCACGATGAGGGCCGTGACCTCCTGGGGGTGCGAGATCAGGGACACGTGTGAGGAGTCGATCACCACGGTCTTGCGCGCGTGCGCGCGCTTGGCCTCGTACTTCTCCAGGCTCGGGTTGATCGACCGGTCCTGGCTGCCGACGAGCACGTAGACCGGCTTGTCCCGCCAGGCCGCCGCGGTGAGCTTGTCGCCGAACGCGGACTGCGCGATCGGACGCTGCGTCGCCGCCAGGACGGCCGTCTGCTGCTGCGGGAGGTCCTGGGCGAAGACGGCGTGCAGCTTGCCGGGCTGGACGTACACGTCCGTGCCGGTGGTGCCGTCGCCGTTGCGGAACGGCACCTGCTGGAGCGCGCTGGTGAGCGGGACGGCCGGGAACTTGGCGGAGAGACTGGAGAACGACTCGCCCTTGTCCGGCATGATCGCGTTGATGTAGACGAGCGCCTTGACGTTGTCGAGCCCGGCGGCCGCCTGCGAGATCACCTCGCCGCCGTAGGAGTGTCCGACCAGGACGATCGGCCCCTTGATCGTCTTCAACAGGCTGTTCAGATACGTGGAGTCCTGGGGTATCCCGCGCAGCGTGTTGGCCGGGGCGATCACGTGGTAGCCGTCCGCCTGCAGGCGCTTCACCACCGCGTTCCAGCTGGACGCGTCGGCGAACGCTCCGTGCACGAGCACCACGGTCGGTCTCTGCCCCTGCGGGGTCGCCCCGCCGGCGCCGTCCGCCGCGTGCGCCGGCACCACGGTCAGGGCGGCCAGCACCGTCACCCCGAGGGCCAGCCTGCCCTTGCCTGATTTCAAGATCCCAGAGGCGGTCATGTGCTTCCACTTCCTCGACGTGCACAGCGAAATGGGAGGGCCGAAGGGTCGATATTAGGGAGCCAAATCAGCGTAGTCCCGTATCGACAGCGGTCAAACCGGGACCTCCCCTAATAGGAAAGCGGTAATCAAATTACGCTCCGTGTCTCGCGATGCCGATATCCGTAAATGCACCAGCGCACCGGTCGGCCACAAGTTGCTACCACCAAGAGGCCAGCTCAGACTGATTTCATATGCCTGATCCGCGGAAATTCCGGAGCTCCCCATGGCCAAGATCCTATGCGTACTGACCGGCGCGAGTTACTGGACCCTGAAGGACGGGCACCGACATCCGACCGGCTACTGGGCCGAGGAGTTCGTGGCGCCCTACAGCGTGTTCACCGACGCCGGACACGAAGTCACCGTGGCAACTCCGCACGGTGTCGTTCCTGTTGTGGACACGATGAGCCTGGAGTCCCGGATGGCGGGCGGCGAGGAGAACTCCCTCCGCGAGGAGGCCGTCATCGAGAAGGCGGACGAGCTGCGGCATCCCATCTCCCTCCAGGACGTGCGCCTGGAGGACTACGACGCGGTCTACTACCCCGGCGGACACGGCCCGATGGAAGACCTCTCGGTCGATCGCGAATCCGGCGAACTGCTGCGCAGGGCACTCGCGTCCGGCAATCCGCTCGGCATCGTCTGCCACGCCCCGGCCGCCCTCCTCGCGACCCGGGACGCGAACGGCGACACGCCCTTCGCGAACTACCGTCTGACGGGATTCTGCAACGAGGAGGAGGCCGGCGTCGGATTCGCCGACAAGGCCAAGTGGCTGCTGGAGGACGAGCTGAAGAAGCTGCCCACCGAGTATTCACGGGGCCCCGCCTGGGAGCCGTACACGGTCGCGGACCGCAACCTCCACACCGGGCAGAACCCCGCTTCCTCGGGCCCCCTCGCCAAGGAACTCGTCGCCGTCCTGTCCGGAGGCACGTCATGAGTCCTGTCGCCGCCGGCCCCGACAACCTTCAACTCGAATTTCTCGCCGCACCTTGACGCCCTGGGGCAGACATGGCTATCGCAACGACGAGTCCGGTGACAGGTGAGGTCCTCAGGACGTTCGACGAACTGACCCCTGAGGAACTGGAGGACAAGCTCGCCCGGGCGGCGGCCGCGGCCGCCTCGTACCGGCTGACGAGCATCGAGGAACGGGCGGGATGGCTGCAGCACGCGGCCGAACGCCTGGAGAAGGAGGTCGAGAGCGTCAGCCAAATGATCACCCAGGAGATGGGCAAGACCTTCCGCGCGGCGGAGCAGGAGGTGGCCAAGTGCGTGCACGGGCTGCACTTCTACGCCGCCGAAGGCCCCGGGTTCCTGCGGGACCTGAACGGTGACGCCGAACGCGTACAGGCGAAGCAGACGTTCGTGACGTACCAGCCGATCGGTGTGGTGCTCGCGGTGATGCCGTGGAACCTGCCCCTGTGGCAGGCCATGCGGTTCGCGGCGCCCGCCCTGATGGCGGGGAACGTGGGCCTGCTCAAACACGCCTCGAACGTGCCGCAGTGCGCCCTGTACCTGGAGGAGCTCTTCCGTGACGCGGGCTTCCCCGACGACGTGTTCCAGACGCTGCTGATCTCCTCAGGGCGGGTGGAGCAGGTGCTGCGGGACCCGCGGGTGGCGGCCGCGACGCTGACCGGCAGCGAGCTGGCGGGACGGTCGGTGGCGACCATCGCCGGCGACGAGATCAAGAAGGTGGTCCTCGAACTCGGCGGCTCCGACCCGTTCATCGTCATGCCCTCCACGAACCTGGACCGGGCCACCGAGGTCGCCGTCAAGGCGCGGACCCTGAACAACGGGCAGTCCTGCATCAACGGCAAGCGGTTCTTCGTCCACCAGGACATCGGTGAGGCGTTCATCGAGATGTTCGTGGCGAAGATGGGCGCGCTGGCGGTCGGCGACCCGATGGACGAGAGCACCGACGTCGGCCCGCTGGCCACCGAGTCCGGCCGGCAGGACGTGGCGGCCTACGTCGACGACGCCGTCAGCAAGGGCGCGACGGTGCTGCTCGGCGGCCGGCTCCCGGACGGGCCGGGCTGGTTCTACCCGCCCACCGTGCTGACCGACATCACCCCGGAGATGCGGATGTACCACGAGGAGGTCTTCGGCCCCGTGGCCCAGGTGTGGACGGTCGCGTCCCTGGAAGAGGCCCTGCGGGAGGCCAACGGGCACCCCTACGGCCTCGGTTCGAACCTGTGGAGCGAGGACCATGCCGAACGCGAGCTGTTCGTCCGCGACGTGCAGTCGGGCATGGCCTTCATCAACGGCAACACGACCAGCTACCCCGAGATCCCCTTCGGCGGCCTCAAACGGAGCGGCTACGGACGCGAGTTGTCCGACCTCGGCATGCGGGAGTTCATGAACGCGAAGACCGTCTGGATCGGCCAGGACGCCTGACACCCCGTCCGGAACCCCAGAGGAAGGAACCATGACCCGTACCGGCATCGCCGCCGCGCGTACCTGCACGGCGGACCTGGCGGAGATCGTCTCCCGGACGGACGACGAGCAGTGGGAGCTGCCCTCGGCATGCGCCGGCTGGCGGGTCATCGACATGATGGCCCACCTCGCGGCCCTCGCCTCCGAGGCGGTGAACCCGCCGCCGCCCGACCCGTCGCTGCCGAAGAACCGCGAGCGCTACCACGACCTGCGCGTCGACCAACGCCGGGGCTGGAGCCACACCGATGTCCTGGACGAGTGGCGGCGCAGCACCCCGCGGCAGCTGGACCTCCTGGAAACGGCCCAGGAGCCGCCCGCCGCCGACGAGCCGGTCGAGGTGGCCGGGCTCGGCACGTATCCGCGCCACCTCCTGGCGAACACCATGGCCTTCAACGTCTTCTGCCATCTGCGCAACGACATGCTCGCCCCCGACGGCCCGCTCCCCTTCACCCTGCCGGAACCGACCGACGAACTGGTCGCCCCCGCCGTCGACTTCATGCTCGCCGGACTTCCCCAGATGCAGGGCCCCGAACTCACCGCCACCGTCAGCGGCCCCCTCGTCCTGGACCTCACCGGTCCGGGCGCCACCACGGTCACCGTCCTCCCCGCGACCGGGCCGGACGGGCAGCTGACCGTGGCTCCGGGCGCGGACGCGACGACCCGGATCCGCAGCACGGCACTCGACTTCATCGCCTGGGCCACCACCCGGAAACCCTGGCGCGACCACTGCCGCATCACGGGAGACCCCGCCACCGCGACACCGTTCCTCGACTGCCTCGACATCGTCTAGGCACCTGGCTGGTGTACCGGCGCCCGACGCGAGCGGCCCGGGCGTTCAGGCCCCCACGGACCCGTCGATGCCCTCCCGCAGGAAGTCCGCGTGGCCGTTGTGGCGGCCATATTCCAGGAGGACGTGGGTCATCACCTTCCGGAGCGACACCTCCTCCTGCCACCTGGGCTGGTATCCGGCCCGGTCCAGGGAGCCGGCGGCACGCTCGATGCGGCGCGAGGTCTCCACCTCGGCCTCCCAGGCCGTGAACGCCTCGACCCGGGTCGACGCGCTCGCGTCGTACGCCGCCTGGAAGTCGATCTCGTCGGACCAGACCATGGGCGCGTCGTTGTCCTCGAACACCCGCCGGAACCAGGCCCGTTCCACTTCCGCCATGTGCCGCACCAGACCGAGCAGCGAGAGCGTGGACGGCGGCATCGACTGCTGCCGCAACTCCTCGTCGGTGAGCCCTTCGCACTTCATGGCGAGGGTGGCCCGGTGGTAGTCGAGAAAGGCCCGCAGCATGTCGCGTTCGCTTCCGAAGGCGGGCGGTCCTGTGCGCTTGTCGCTGGTCACCGACAACTCCTCGTCCGTTCCGTGGTCCGGGAGCGGCAGCGCCCCCCGGACCAGATCATCCAAGGGCTCCCACCGCGTCGCGGCAAGTCCCGGACGGAGAGCGGCCGCGCCTGCCGTACGGCGGCAGGCACCACTGCGCGCTCCGCGGGTGCCCGCGCGCGATCGGGTCCGGGGGGGCGCTGCCGCTCCCGTACCCCGGGTTTCCGCGACCCCTGTACTGTGCCGCCCCGCACCATCACTTACCCTTCGCTTACTCGCCACGCGCGGCTCATGGTTCGTACACCGGACGCACGGGTGGCACTCACTCGCATTTCGTTCCGGGGGGTTCGACACCGTGCGTCTGCGCACTCTTCCGGCCGCAGCGGCCACCGTGGCTCTGGCGTCCCTGTTCAGCTCGGTGGTGCTCACCGCACCGGCGTCCGCCGACTCCAGCACGTCCCTGCCGGTCTGGGGCGTGAACGACACCGTGGTGGACGGCGTCCACCAGCGGGTGTTCATCAGCGACAGCTACGACAACCAGATCGTCGTCACCGACTTCACCGGCAAGGTCGTCACCAAGCTCACCGGCCTGTCCGAGGTCCGTGACCTGGAGCTGAGCCCGGACTCCGACACGCTGTGGGCCGCGGTCCACGGCGCCGACAAGATCGTCGCCATCGACACCGCGCAGCTCACGCAGAGCGCCGAGTACCCGACGGGGGACAAGACGGTCCCCTCCCACCTCGCCTACGCCGACGGCCGGCTGTGGTTCGGTTACGGCGACCAGTGGGACTCCGGGCTCGGCGAGGTCGACCTGAGCGCCGAGACGCCCACGGTGACCCTGGACCTGGCGGCCGGTCACGACTTCTCCAGCCCGCCCGTGCTCTACGCCGACCCCGAAAACCCGGGCACGCTGCTCGCGCTGGACGCGGGCATCAGCTCCGGCCCGATGGTCGTCTACGACATCTCCTCCGGCACCCCGGTGATCCGCGTCTCCGCCGAGAAAAACGGTTTCTTCAACGACGCGGCCCTCACCCCGGACGGCCAGAACGTGGTCGTCGCCGGACCCGGGACACGGGCGCTCACCGAGTACCGTCTCTCCGACCTGTCCGAGGTGCGCACCTTCCCGACCGTCTCGGTACCGGAGACGGTCAGCATCGCCCCGGACGGCACGCTCGCGGCCACCGTCCTCGACACCGACGACGTCGGCGACACGTATGTCTTCAGCACCGACCCGGCCCAGCCGGCCAGCGTCCGCAACCTGTCGCGCGACTGGATGCCGGGCGGCCACTCCACCATCTGGTCGGCCGACGGCTCGCGGCTGTTCGTGCTGACCGGGTCCGCCGACGCCATGCGGTTCCAGACCGTCGACGCGCCCCGCATGTACGCCCCCACCCTGACGGCGGCCGCCCCGGCGAAGGCCACCCGCGCCAAGTCCCTCACCGTCAAGGGCAAGCTCACCGCGAACCTGGCGCTGCCCGCGGGCACCCCGCTGCAGGTCACCCGCACCGACCTGGAGTCGCCGAACGGCAAGTCCCTGGGCACCAGGTACCTGGGCACGGGCGGCGCGTACTCCTTCACGGACACCCCGCCGGCCGGCGGCACGGTGAAGTACACGGTGACGTATGCCGGTGACGCCACGCACACCGCGGCGAAGGCCTCGGACACCGTCAGCGTCTCGCGCGCCACGCCCACGCTGACGCTGAACAACAACGGCAAGGTGTACGACTACGCCAAGTCCGTCACGTTCACAGCGCACCTCGGCACGACCTACAAGAACCGCACGGTCGAGATCTGGGCCGACCCGTACGGCTCCGACAAGCCCAACACCCTGGTGAAGTCCGGCAAGGTCAACTCCAGCGGCAACCTCTCGGTCGCCCTCACCCTGAAGCGGAAGACCAGGCTCACGGCGAAGTTCACGGGCGACGCCCGCTACGCGCCGGGGACGGCGACGAGCACGGCCGGCGCCCGGGTCAAGGTCTCCACGGCACTCAGCGGCCACTACAGGACCAAGTACACGTGGAAGCACACGTACTACTACTTCCACCAGTCCAAGGACCCGCTCGTCACGACCACGATGACGCCGTACCCGGGCCGCAAGCAGCTGCTGCAGATCCAGATCTACGCCGAGGGCGTCTGGCAGACCACGGCCAAGGAGTACTTCAAGCTCGACTCCGCGGGCAGGTCCGCCGTCAAGCTCACGGGCACCCCGCCCAAGGGCTACCGCTTCCGGGTCCGCGACTCGTACGTCAGCGGCTCGGGCGACAGCGTGAACACGACGACGTACGGCGCCTGGAAGTACTTCACCTTCACCAGCTGAGGCCCGGCCTCAGTCGTGGCCTCGGCTCACCGGGTCCAGTACCGGGCGAGGGCCCCTTCCCGATACGGGGTGGGGCTGACGCTGAGGTCGCCGGCGAAGGGGCGGTCCAGGACGAAGACCAGGAGCAGGCTGAAGCCGACGAGCCCGGCGACCGAGGCGACGAACAGGATCTGGACCCTCAGTTTGCGCATGACGACGGCCAGCGTGAGGGTGCTGAAGTGGTTGAGCAGCCAGAGCGACATGTGCGCGGAGTCCAGGCCGGGCACAACACCCCGAAAATCTCAACTTCGGCGCCCGCCGGGGATATACGGGACGAAGTTCACACCACCGAGTGAGCGCCCGGCACCACGACGGTCGACGTGAGTGCCGGGCGCGGCTCCCGGGGCCCCGACCCGAGGTTCACCAAGGTGAGGGTCGGCCGCCCCGCGGTTCTTCCGCCGGCTCAGAACACCCCCTTGTAGCCCTGCCAGCCGGTGGCGATCTTCGTGCGGGCGCCGAAGGAGCCCTTGCCGTTGCCGTTGTTGCGCCAGAGGGTGCCGGAGGTGTCACGGGAGACGAGGTCGGCTCTGCCGTCACCGGTGATGTCGCCGGCGCCCACGATCACGTTGTACGACGAACCCCAGTTGTCGAAGACCTTGACGCGGCTCTGGAACTTGCCGGGCGCGGTGGAGTCGTAGCGCCACAGCTCGTTGGACCTGTCCTGGACCAGCAGGTCCCCGTAACCGTCGCCGTCGAGGTCTCCCGCGCCCAGGATCTTCTTGTAGCCCGTCCACTTGGAGGCGATCCTCACCCGGGCGGAGAGCTTGCCCGTGCTCGTCGCCTTGTAGAGGTAGATGTCCCCGGTGGAGGCCTGGCGGGCGATCAGGTCGGGCCGGCCGTCCCCGCTGACGTCGCCCGGCGAGGTCAGCACGTCGTACTGGTTCCAGCCCGTGCCCAGCGAGGTGTACGCGGTGGACGGCGTCACCGCCGCCCCGCACGCGGGCCGGTAGGCGCGCAACGTACCGCTGCTCGACCGCACGAGCACGTCGTTGCAGCGGTCTCCGCTCAGGTCGCCGAAGGGCACCGCCTTCACCGTGGTCGGCCACCCGGAGCCCGTCCGCTTACCGGTGAACGTCCCCTTCCCCGTCCCGTACTGGTACGACAGCCCGCCCGAGCCGTTCAGCGTCAGCAACTCGCCGAAGCCGTCCGACCCGACGAAGTCGCGGCGGGCCGCGGCGGCCCCGGTGACCTTGACCGTGCCCGTCCTCGTCAGCGCCGTGCCCTGCCCGTCCGCGGGGGTGACGGTCAGCTTCCAGGTGTAGGCGCCGTTGGGGACCAGCCGGCCGGAGCCGTCCTTGCCGTTCCACGGCGGGGTGACCACACCGCGCGCCGGACCGCCGGAGAGCGTGCGCACCGTCGTAGCGGCCCTGTTGCCGATCACCAGTTGCCAGGAGGCCGCGGGCTTGTTCAGCCACCACTTCGGACTCCACTGCGCGGCGCCGCCCTTGACGTCCACCGAGGCGGCGACGGTGGCGTCGCGTTGCGCGAGGGCGGAGACGGGGACGTCGCTCGCGGTCAGCCGGACGCTGTTGTCGGAACGGAGCTGGGCGATCACGCCGGTGTAGGGGTCGACGTCCCAGGCGTTCCCCTCGAACGTCCCGGCGGTGTGCGACACGGCCGTCCCGTCGCGGACGTCGATCACCTTGAGCTGCCCGGCCTCGACGGTCGCGACGAAGCCGTCACCGAGCTGCGCCTGTTCCCAGTCGGAGCCCGCGAGCGTCAGGTTCCGCTTGGTGACGGTGTCGTAGACGCCCTGGCCCTCCGAGCCGAGCACGCAGTTCCAGAGCAGCCACCGGCCGACCGCCTGGAAGTCGTTCAGCAGGCAGCCGCGCCCGAACCACACCGGCTCGCCCTGCTTCCCGGTCAGCAGGTCGTAGGGGACCACGGTGTCGTTGCCGGACATCACCCACACGGTGGTGCCCCAGATCGCCCGCACGCTGTCCGTCGTCGTGTACACCGTGCGCCCGGAGTCGAGGTCGACGACCCGGGTCTCGGCCACTCCCTTGCTGTCGTACGGCCTGGTCAGGGCGGCGAAACGGCCGTTCGCGGCGGTCGCGGTCCGATAGCTGCGGGAGCTGTCGATCCGGGTGCCGGGCAGCGAGCGGCCGGCATCGAGGAGCTGGGGCTGCTGGGCGGCGCTCGTGCCGTAGCCGGAGATGACCGTCCGGCCGTCGCCGGTTTCGAGGAGACCCGGGCGGCCGCCCGCGAAGTCCTCCAGCGTGATACGGCCGCGGGTGGTGCGTGCCCCCGCCGTCGGGGAGCCGGCCACGCCGGTCTCCCTGGTGTGGAGATACGACCAGTCACTCACGGGGTCCTGCTCCACAGTGGTCAACCGCCCCTGGGAGAGGGTCAGCTGGGAAACCGTGTGGGCGGTCCGCCGGGGGTAGGCGTCCGCGATCCTGCGTATGGTGACCCCGCCGCCCGTGGCGGCCTCGACGAGGGAGACGCCCCAGTGGTCCGTGTCGGCGCCGCCCGCGACCAGGAGACCGCCGTCCGGAGCCGGCATGGCCTGCCGTGCCGTCCGGGCCAGCAGCGTCCGCGGCGTAGAGCCGTCGAGGGGGACGGCCTCGACCCGGGAGACCGCGCGGCTGGTGTCGCGGCTGCCCAGGGAGGAGTCGTACCGGGACACGATGACGTTGTCGCCGACCAGGCCCAGCACCTGCGTGATGTCGCCGACCGGCACGGTCCGCACGGCGGCGGCCGGGTCCTGGCGGGAGGCGATGTGCAGGACGCCGTCGTAGCACCACACCAGATGAGTCGGGCTGAGAGCGACCTGGTCGTACCACGGCAGCACGTCGTACGGCAGGGCGGTGAAGCGCCCCTGCTCGACGTCGAGCCACCCGGTGACCGTGTCGTCGCCCTTGCGGTACCGCACGACCTGCCCGCGCGCGTCGCCCAGCCCCGCGGCGGTCCACAGGTAGACGCCGGAGGGGACGCCTTCCACCGTGCGGTCCGAGACGGAGCCGTCGGCCCGCGCGTCCAGCAGATGCCACACGGAGTCGGTGCCCGGGGTTCCCGCCGTCGTGACGACCGTCGACCCGAGCGTGCTGAAGTACGCGTACCCGTCGGGGAGCGCGACCGTACCGACCTGACCGGACGTCATGTCCCGCAGCGTCACGGTCCTGGCGGAGCTGTCGTAGCGGGCGACGACGTCCGAGCCGGCGCCGGCACTCGTGACGCCGTACGCGTCCGTGCCCGACGCGTCGACGACCGTGTCGACACCGTCGTACGTCGTCCACAGCTGCCCCCGCCCCTCCTCGTACCGGAGGAACCCCGAGGGCCCCGCGCTCAGCAGGCCCGTCCGGGGAACCATGGCCGTGGTGGCCGGCACGACCACCTCTCCGGTGACCGGCTCCCCCTGCGCACTGCCGACCGTGAGCGGGCCGAGCCCGAGGGCGAGCGCGAAGGAAACAGCGGTGGCGGTGGCGCCTCGTACGAGCGCACGTCTGCCCATGCAGGACCTCTCCAGGGATGGTGGACAAAGCCTCGGAGACATGCGCGCGCACGCCACCGAGCCCCACGTCATGGACGTGCGGCACCTACGACGTTCGGACACCCCCCCAGGCGAGTGGCCGGATCGTAGCATTTTACCTGTGCATGACCTATGGGTCGGGAGGAGCGGCCCCGGCGACGGCCGGACGCCGGGTCCGCTCCCGCCCGCACCGGTGTCCGGGAACCCGGACGTACCGTCGTACCGTCCCTCATGGCTGCCCCGGGAACTGCCCTCGCGGACCTGTGGGCGACGGCGGGGCTCCGGTAAGGATGGACAGGCAGCAGTACGGGGCGAAGGGAACGTCATGCACGCGCGGGAAGAGCGGGACCGGTCGTCGGACGAACGGGCCGCCGCCCAGCGTGTGATCCGGCCCAGTCCGCTGGTCCAGCGGATGCTGGACCTCCAGCAGACGGCGGGCAACACCGCGGTGGCCCGCATGGTCGAGCAGGAGCGGCACCGGCACGGCCCGGGATGCGAGCACGTGGACCCGGCCGTCCAGCGCCGGGAGGCCCCGCACGGCCACCGGCACGACGGTGCCGAGGAGACCCAGCCGGGGGACCAACGCAGCCTCATCGACGCCGCGATGGCCACGCCGAGCAGCCCGCTCCCGGGCCCCTTCCTCACCAAGGCGAAGTCGTTCTACGGCAACGACGCCCTCTCCGTGGGCCGCGTCCACGACAACGCGACCGCCCAGCGCGCCACCGCGGCGCTGGGCGCGCGGGCCATGACGATCGGGAGCCACATCTTCCTCGGCTCGTCGGCCGTCGGCGACACCGAGATCCTCGCCCACGAGACCAGCCACCTCGACAAGAACCTCCGGGGAATCCGCGAGACGGGCAACGACAACGGCGCCGGTGTCACCGTGACCGACCCGGGACAGGGCTCGGAGCGCGCGGCCGTCGCCGACGGCGCCGCCTTCACGGCGGGCGCGGCCACCGCGCCGTCGGCCGTGGCGCAGCGCGCGGTCGCCCAGGACGCGGGCGCGGAGCGGACGGCCCAGCGGGTCCCGGACGCCGGGACGGCCGAGGTACGGGACGGCGGCCCGCACGGCGGCACGGCGGCGGTCCAGCGCGCGGTCTGGGAGTTCGACCAGGCCGCCAGTTTCAGCGACCCCCGCTCGGGCCAGGAGACCCGCTGGCGCGACAGGAGCAACCCGAACGACGTCCGCACCGCCACCCAGCTGGGCATCAACATCCAGGGCACCCCGCGACACGGGGACGTCTACGACGACGCGACCCACCAGGTGCACAGCAGCGCGAACGCGAGGTTCTCCAAGAAGGGCACCATCCCGGAGCGGGAGTACCCGCAGCGCGAGTCCCGGACCCGCCGGGCCCTGGTCGAGGCGAAGCAGGCCATCGCGACGGCCCTCGCCCTGCTGACGGCGGCGGGAGACACGCCGGGCGGTCAGCTGCTGACGGCACTCCAGTCGGGCTTCCCGGCGTTCCGGGCCGCGACACCCGGGCAGGTCGCCGCCTTCCTGCCGCGGATCGTCGAGGTCGTGCGGCGCATCCAGGCGGGACTGAACGCCCAGGGGGCGGAGATCGCCCTGGTGGGCGAAGGCAACGTCCCCCGCGGAGTGGCCGGCTGGGTCGGCTCCAGCTGGTACGACGTGTACAGCCGCGTGACCAACCCGGACCAGCAGAAGAGCGAGGAACTCCCGACCCTGGACACCGGCCGCAGCGGCCCCATCAACCTCACGGACGAGGGCCAGAACGCCTGGTACATCGTCCACGAGGCGACGCACCGGTTCGCCGGCACGCTGGACTACCAGTACAGCCCGCGCGCCTCGGAGTTGCAGGAGGAGGACTTCAACGCCGGGATGGCCGCCGTCGACCCCGACGCGGCGGCGGCGAGCGACGCGGCCACGCTCGCCAAGCGCGCCCTGCGGGACCCCTCCGGCTACAGCGGTGAGAACAACGACTCCAACCGCCAGCCGAACTGGTACTCCATGGGCCGCCGCGCCCTCATGAACGCCGATTCCTACGCCCAGTTCATCGTGATCGCCGCGGGGGCACCGGCCCCGCGGTTCTGACCCGCGGCACACCCGGGCCTCCCCGCCGGGCGGCTGCCGCGTCCACCGCCCGTCAGACCCTGCGCCAGCGCGCGTTGGCCCAGGAGAAGACCCCGAAGGCCATGAGGCCGACCGCTATCAGCGCCAGCAGCCAGGGGCCCGCGGGGGTGTCGGCGAACGTACGCAGGGTGTTGTCCATGCCCTTGGCCTTGCCGGGCTCGTGCTGGACGGCCGCGGCGATGGCGAAGCCGCCCGCGGTGGCGAAGACGATGCCCCGGGCCACACCGCCGAACACCCCGAGGAAGGAGACGACTTTACGCGTCTTCTCCGACATCTCCGACATCCTGAGGTGCTTCTCGAACTTGCGCCTCACGGCCCGGACGGCGATCCAGATGCCGGCAGCGGTCACCGCGGCACCCGCGACACCGACGATCCACTGACCGCCGGGCCAGTCCAACGCCCTCGCCGTGACGTCCTGGGAGTTCTTGTCGGAACTGCCGCTGCCGCTGCCCTTGTCCCCGGCGGCGTAGGAGAGCACCGAGTAGGCGACGAATCCGTAGAAGACGAAACGGCCCGCGGCCGCCGCCCTCTTGCCCGGCTTTCCGCCGTCGGGACCCGCCTGCCCGAAGGCGGCCTCGGACAGCCGCCACAGGGCCATCCCGGCCAGGGCGATGCCGAGCAGCCACAGCAGTACGGCACCGAAGGGCTTCTGGGCGATCTCGGCGATCGCGCCGCCCCGGTCTGCCTGCTGGCCCCCGCCGGAGAAGGCGATCCGCAGGGAGAGAACACCGATCAGTGCGTAGATGACCCCGCGGGCGACGAAGCCCGCACGCGCCGCCGCCGCGACCGCTTTGCTGTTCGCGGCACGTTGAGCCTGCCCGCGTCCGCCTGCCGTTGCCGATCCAGTAGCCATGCCCTACCGGATGCCCCCGAACGACGAGGCCATCCCGGACGGCTGAGAACACCCGGCGCCCGGCTGTCCCACATGGCTGCCGCCCAGGGAAAAAGTGCCAGGAATACCTGTCGGCGGCCAGGGTAGACGCGTGCTTGCCGGGCGACGACCCGGCGAGGACAAGGGCGATTCGACTGGGAGGGCGCATCATGCCGACGACGACCTTGCAGACCGCCGGGCGGACGGTGGAAGTTCCGGAGATAGCGGACCCTTCCAAGGTCGCGCCGAAGGACGCGCGGGAGTTGTCGAAGCTGTTCTTCGACCAGCTGGCGGTGGTCGAGGAGGGCACGCCCGAGTACCAGTACGCCCGCAACACGCTGATCGAGATGAACATGTCCCTGGTCCGCTTCGCGGCCGGCCGGTTCCGCAGCCGCGGGCCGGAGGAGATGGAGGACATCGTCCAGGTCGGCATGATCGGCCTGATCAAGGCGATCGACCGCTTCGACCTCTCCCGGGAGGCCGAGTTCACCTCTTTCGCGATCCCCTACATCGTCGGCGAGATCAAGCGCTTCTTCCGCGACACCTCCTGGGCCGTGCACGTCCCGCGCCGGCTCCAGGAAGCCCGTGTCCAACTCGCCCGCGCCACCGAGGAACTCCGCAGCCGCCTCGGCCGTACCCCCACGGTCAGGGAACTCTCGGACCTGATGAGCCTGCCCGAGGAGGAGGTGCGCGAGGCCCGTCTGGCCGCCAACGGCTACAACTCCTCCTCCCTGGACGCCACGATCAACGCCGGCGAGGAGGGCGAAAGCGCACTGCAGGACTTCATCGGCGCCGAGGACACCGCGCTGGAACTGGTGGAGGACTTCCAGACCCTGGCCCCGCTGATCGCCGAACTCGACGACCGTGACCGGCAGATCATCCACATGCGGTTCGTGGAGGAACTCACCCAGGCCCAGATCGGCGAACGCCTCGGTGTCTCGCAGATGCACGTCTCCCGGCTCCTGTCCCGCACCCTCGCCCGCCTGCGCGAGGGCATGCTCACCTGCTGATACCTGGGGGTGGCGGGCCCGTCATACCCAAGGGGTGGCGGGCTTGCGCAGCCGGAGGTGAGCGACGACCTGTTTGCCGGTGTCCCGTGCGACGGTGTGCAGCCGGCCGCAGAGCCGGGTGACCAGGTACAGGCCGTGTCCGCCGACACGGCCGGCGTCGGGTGCGCGCAGTTCGGGCGGGCGAGGGGAACTGTCGCTCACGGTGATACGCAACAGCGCGGCGTCGGGTGACACCTCCAACGCCAGGCCTACCGGGCCGGGTGCGTGCCGCAGCGCGTTGGTGACCAGTTCACTGACGACGAGTTGGGCGTCCTGGCTCGGCCGGTGCTGGGGGTGGTGGCCAACCCGCGCCAGCAGCACGCGTACGGCCGCTCTCGCGTCGGCGATCGATGTGTCCGTCCTGCCCCAGGCGGCGCTGTAGCGCAGCGGCGCCGCGGGTTCCCGTTCGTCCGATGCCCGGTTCTTCAGCGGGGTGACCATAGAACTCTTCCTGAGGTCGTCCTTTGCTCTTTTCGTCACAGGCTCTCGCCGTCGGCCCGGTTCGTCCGCCCAGGGTCGCCCTGTACGGGCGGCGGGTGCCGCACCCGGGGGCGGAAGGCGACGCCGGGGACGGTACGGGCCGGAAGACAGACCGGACGCCGGTGTCTTCCGGCCCGTGTCCTCCGGCCCGTGGTGTGCCCGGGCCGCGTGCGCTCCGGGCTGGTGCCCGCCGCGACGGCCCGGTCCCGGCCCAGGCGCGAGGAGCGCACCGGAGGTGCGGTGCGTATGTCACCAGTAGTGGCGGCGACCGCCCACCGCGTGGCCCACGGAACCCAGGACCCACAGGATGAGACCGATGACCAGCAGGACGATTCCTATCGTCCAGAGGATGCCGATTCCCGTGAGGAATCCGACGATGAGCAGAATGACACCGAGAGCGATCATGATTCCTCCAGTGGGTAACCTTCGCGGCTCATCGAGTACCCGTCCCCCGAGGATGTACGCGGCCGGAGATGCCTGCCGGGAGGGATGTCCGTCAGCCGGGTCCGTCCGGGCTCCTCAGCCGGGTCCGGCCGGGCTCCGGGAGAAGGCCGTGTCACCGGCCATCGCCACGATCGCGTCCTTGACGAACAGCACTCGCGGCGGATAGCCCTGCGCCTTGTCCCCGGGGTCGTCCAGCGCGGAGGTGCGCCAGATCTCCGCTCCGGTGCGGCTGTCCAGTGCCAGCAGACGGCCGAAGCGGTTGGAGAAGTAGACCCGCCGGTACGTCGGCGACACCGCGGGCGCGGACAGGCTCTCCACGTCCGTCACCTTGTGCCAGAGTTGCCTGCCGCTGTCCGCCGACACCGCGGTGACCGACCCGTCGGACCGGACGAAGTAGACGACGCCGTCCACCAGGGTGGCCGCGCCGGTCAGCGGATGTGCCAGCGGTGTCCGTCTGACCTGCCCGGTTTCCAGAACCACCCGCAGCAGTGCGTTGTACGGCCGCTCGTACCCGGCTTCGTACACGTCCTTGGCGGTCTGGGGGGCGAGGAACAGGGGCTGTCCGCCGACCGCGCCGAGCGCTTCCGCCTTCTTGGGCAGGGTGGCGGTCGAGGTCAGGCTGCCGGGTCCGAGCTTCATCAGCTCGACCGGGGCGTTGCCGGGCTCGGTGCCCTCCGAGCACAGGGCGTAGGGGACGCCTCCCAGCGCCGACGGAGTGCAGTACTCGTCCAGCGAGGGCGCCTGCCACAGTTCCCTGCCGGAAGGCCCGTAGGCCACGAACGACGAGTAGTCGGGGGACAGGGTCAGCAGCCCGCCGTCGTAGAGGACCGCGGCCTCGGACTTGTTGATGTCGCGTTGCCACCGCCGGTGCCCGGTAGTGGCGTCGAGGGCCACCACGCGCCGGGTCCTGTCGTCCGGATCCTCGTACACATAGACCAGCCCGTCGCGGACTCCGATCGGCTGCGCCCCCTGAGGGCGGGTACCGGTCCGCCACAGGGTGCGGCCGGAGGCCGCGTCGATCCTGGCGGCCGTGAAACCCGTACCGCCGCAGAACAGGGCGCTTCCCGCCGCCACGCATCCGGGGCTGTCGTAGTCGAGAGGAACACCCTTCACGTCGTACCGCAGTTCCTTCTGCCACGGCCGCCAGCCGGCGGGCAGTGACGCGGGACGGGCGGTGGCGTCCGTGGCGGAGGTCCGGGAGGCGGCGGTGTCCGGATCGGAGACGAAGGCGCCCACCCCGACGGCCAGCCCCGCGACGGCCAGCGCCGCGCCGAGGCCGGTGAGCAGTATCCGGGCCCGGCGTCGCTTCCCGGTGCCGGTGCCGGCCGCGGCGCCCGTGGAGGCGGTGGCCGCGCTGCGAGGAGCGGTGCGGACGCGTGGTTCCGCGGCCCGGCCCCCCGGGGACTCGGCGGCGTCGGATTCCGGCAGCGCCTGGAGCATGCGGTGGATGTCCGTCAGTTCCGGCCGTGCGGCCGGGTCCTTGTCCAGGCAGCGCTCGACGAGGCCCAGGAACGCTTCCGGCACGCCGGCGAGGTCAGGGGTCCCGTGCACCACCTGATAGCCGGTTATGTACGGGCTGTCGGCGTCGAACGGTCCCGTGCCGACGGCCGCGAACACCAGCAGCGACCCCAGCGAGAACACGTCCGAGGCCGGGGTGACGTCCCGGGGCGAGGCCAGTTGTTCCGGGGACATGAAGGGCGGGGTGCCGATCATCCGCCCGGTCGTGGTGAGGTTCTGGTTGTCGGAAGCGCGCGATATGCCGAAGTCGATGACGCGTGGCCCGTCCTCGGTCATCAGGACGTTGCGCGGTTTGAGGTCCCGGTGCACCAGGCCCGCCCGGTGGATGTCGCGCAGCGCCTCGGTGAGCCCCAGCCCCAGCGCGCGCAGTTCCGGCCGGCTCAACGGGCCGTCCTTCTCCACGACTTCGGCGAGGTTGAACCCCGGCACGTAGAGCGTCGCCATCCACGGCCGGTCGGCGTCCGGGTCGGCGTCCACGACCGGCGCGGTGAAGGCGCCGCTCACTCTGCGCGCCGCCGCGATCTCCTGCCGGAAGCGCGTGCGGAACTCCTCTTCCTGGGCGTACGGACCGTGTACGAGCTTGACCGCGACCTGCCGTCCCGAGGCGGAGACTCCCAGATAGACGACTCCCATGCCGCCCGTCCCGAGCCGTCCGAGGAGGGTGTAGCCGCCTATGGACTCCGGGTCCCCGGTGCTCAGGGGCGTCATCGCCGATCATCCTTCCCAGCGCCTGCCTGCCTCACGGGGATCACATTAGGGCCTGCCGTCCCGGAAACGGAGCCGCGCCCAAGCCGGAGCCGATGGCGGAGCCAACACCGAAGCCAACACCGGAGCCGGCGCCGAACCCGACGTGGAAGCCGACGTCAAAGCCAGCCGTCTCGTCAGCCGGCCGCACGGTCCGCCATTCCATTCGGCATTCCAGGGAGACCGCGTTTCTGCAGCTCAGCGCCGGTATGGGCATTCCAGCGTCCCGAAACCCCCGAGGGGAATGGCGGTCGGGACGCCGCAGGGCACAGGCTTCGGTCATCGAGAACGGCGCCCACCGGACGGGGCTCGTCCTCGCTCAACCCCGCGTTCACGGCCCGCACTTCCGGCGCGCCCACGCACACCACACGCAGCACACCAAGACAGGTCCGTCCGGCACAGTCCACAACCGGAAGTTCGCATTCCGTATATTCCGAGAAAGCAGCTCACTCATGCGTATCGCCACTCGTCTCGTCTCCCGCGCGGCCGCCTCCTCCATGGTCGTCGCCGCCGCCCTCGCCCTCGTCGGCTTCCAGGCCACCGAACAGGCCGCCTCCGCCGCCACCAAGAAGGCCACGTCGGTCGTCACCTGCACCACGGCGAACACCAAGCTGACCGTCACCGAGGTGTCCCGCCCGATCAACCACCTGCTGCTCAAGGCCACCAACACCGGTACCAAGCCCTGCTACGCCTACATCGCCCCCTACCTGAGGGCCGGCGCCGACGCCCAGGCCCCGCTGCCGTGGGCCGAGGAGACCACGCCGCAGGCCGTGGTGACGCTCGACCCCGGCCAGTCCGCGTACGCGGGCATCACGACGTCCTCCCCCGAAGGCGAAGGCGGAGCCAAGGAGAAGACTTTGGGCGTGTTCTTCGCCGACCGGAAGGGCAACGCGATCAACAAGGAGAAGACCCTGAAGCTGCCGAAGGCCGGTGTCTTCTTCAACAGCGCCGCCACCGTCACCTACTGGCAGGACAACGCGAGGGACGCCCTCGCCTGGTAGCAGCCCCGGCGCCCACAGCCGGTCCGCCTCGCCGACGACGACGACGGCGACGGCGACGGCGACAACACGGCGGCCGCACGCAAATGCGGGGGCCGACCGCGGTGTTCCGCGGTCGGCCCCCGCCGAGCGGGTTCGGGCGAGGGGTCAGATGCGGCGCTGGTCCGTGTAGTAGCTGCCCACCTGCTCGTGGTAGCCCGCGTCGCCCACGTGCTTGTCCTTGTCGAACTCCGGCGAGTTCTTGATCTCGTCCTTGGTGAGGTCGACGAAGATCTTCCGTTCGGCCTGGTCGACGGTGCGCACGGTGCCGGCCGGCAGCAGAACGTGCTTGCCGAAGATCCAGACGCCGGTGTCGACCACCAGATACGAGGAGTTGACGTCGTCCGAGTGCTTGTCGACCTTGCCGATGGCGCCGTCCGTGGCTTCGACCTTGTACCCGATCAGGTCGATTCCGGTGGTGTAGCCGGAAGTCGGCTGGTAGCCCCAGATGTTGTCACTCATAAAACTACTCCCTCATAGAGACTTCACGACAGACATTTCACGACAGAGATTTCACGCTGAACAGCCGAAAGCACGCAGCAGATCAGCGGCTCTGCGATATTCGGATACGCTCTGTCAAAACAGTGGGTGCCCATGATCCGAAACCCCACACATCAACACGGCAGAAAATCCTGAAAACCTCTTCGGCCCTCGAGGCGTGCTGCCGGCATCGCGGTGACCACCTCCCACCCGGCGGCGTAGGGCGGCACTGACGGGCCAGCGGGACAGAGCGAGCCACCGTCCCGTCGATCAACGGAATTTACGTACCGGGGCTGTCATCTCGTGCGTTTTCCAGAAGAGCGCCCTGGGTCGGATATCTCGCGGACGGGAGAGCGTCGACGCGTGTTCCCTCTGGGTTCGGTGTTGCGGTGGCGGACACGGATGTGGCTGTGACGACACGCGGCCCGCGTTCTTCCGCCGGCCCCGGGCCCTTCCGTCGAACATGCCGAAGAAGTCTGAAGGCTGAAAAGCGTTGACGGGGGCACCCGGTTTCTGCGGCACCGATGAGTGCCGCCCCCCTGAAGAAGGAGAAACTCGTGTACATAGGTCTGGGTACCATCGTCGTGATCATTGTCATCGTCGTTGTCGTCATGATGCTGCGCCGCTGACCCCGCGCCTCGTGGCGCCCGGCCATCCATGATCAGGGCCCGCCCCGAATGGCCTTTCCCAGGCCTGATGACCTACGTGACGATGCACTTCACCGCGGCCTCCGGTCACCCCTGGTCGGTGACCAGGGGTGACCGGAGGCCGCGAAGGCGTGAGGTCAGCCGACGCCGAGTACGGAGTCGTCCTGGGGGCGGGCGCCGGGAAGCTGGTGGCGGGCGGCGACGAGGGCGAAGTCGACGTCCCGGGTGCCGGTCGCGACGCACAGTGTGTAGGCGATGTCGTCCATCCGCCGCTGGGTGGCGCGGCTGCCGTTCTCGGCGTGCAGCACGCGCAGCGTCTCGTACTGCGCGACCAGGTCCTTCAACACCGCGGGGTGAGCCATCAGCACCAGGGGTCTCCCTTCACTTGAGCCTGCGACACGCGATGCGATTACCCCCGGCCCGCCCGCCCATGCGACGGGCCGTGCGACGGCCCGCACGCGACAGATCGGTTGCGTCCCCGGCCTGTACGGGAGCCCCGTACGGCCCGTGGGTTCGTCGAGGAGCCGGCCCGGTCGACTCGGTGAAGCGGTCGCGGAGTTCGTCCGTCGTCACTGCGGCGGCCGCGGAGCTCCCCCCTCGGTCACAGCGGTACGCCGTGCACCTCGCCACTCGCGGTCGCCGCGTACACGGCCTCCTGCGAGGGGGCACCGACCACGGCGAGCACCTGGCCGCGCACGTCGAAACTCTGCAGTGAGGTGCCCTCGAGCCCGTCGACGACATGCAGGCGCCCCTGCCACCCGCCCCACACCACGACGGTTCCGGTGGCACACAGCGCGAAGACCTCGTCCCCTCCCGGGCCGGCGCTCCGCCACCTCTCCGCTCCCGTGGCGAGATCACGGGCGTGCACCACTCCGGCCGTGTCGCCGACGACCACCGCGTCGCCCACCCGCACCGGCGCGGCGACGACCGGCGCCCCCAGCGGTACCCGCCAGCGCAGCGCGCCGTCGGCGGCCGCAACGCAGTACAACGCGCCCCGCGTGTCGGCGAGGTACACCGCGTCCCTCTCCGGCAGCGGCATCGCCCGCACCGGCGCCTGCAGAGCGACCGGCGCCGCCCAGGCGACCCTGCCGTCCTCGTCGTCGAGGGCGTGCAACCGCCGTCCGTGGTCGACGAGCGCGTACACCCGCTGCCGGCCGGCGGCCAGCGCGGTGGCGCCCGGCAACGGCTCGCCCTGCCACCACACGAGACGGGTGTCGGCGTCGAAGTGGTGCACCCTTCCCCCGGCGTCGCCGAGCAGGACATTGCGTCCGTGCAGCAGCGCCGGAGCCGGGCCCCGGCCCTCCGGTTCGGGCACCGACCAGCGGCGCGTCCGGGACACGGTGTCCCAGGCCTCCAGCCGTCCGGCGGCGTCCTGGACGAGGATCGCCCGCTCTCCCGCGTACAGCCGCAACGGCGGCCGGAATCCGACATCGGTGCGTTCCACCGCGCCCGTCCCCGGGTGCAGCCAGTGCAGCCGGCCCGCTCCGTCGGCGGTGGCCACGGTGTCGTCCCCGACGGCCGCGAGGGCGTGCGCCCACTCCCCCACCCGTCTGCTCCAGCTGCGGCGGCCCGGCCGGAACGGCACGGTGAGGTCGGCCTCGTTGTCGGCGCCCCGCAGGAACTCCGTGAGCAGGGCGCGGTGTGTGTCCAGGGCCCGCCGGACACCGGCCGGCAGCGTGAGAGCGCCGGGCTCGCCGAGCGCCGAGCGCAGTTCGCCGAGCGCGGGCCGGTCGCCGGCGCGTTCGGCGAGACAGGCGGCGACCGTCCGCGCGGCCTGGTCCCGCGGAAGCCCGGACAGATCCGCCGCCCGTCCGGCGGCGGTCCGCGGTCCCGGGTAGGGCGCGTGCCCGGTCAGCACGTACAGCAGGATCGCCGCGATCCCGAAGACGTCGGTGGCCGCGTCCGTCTCGGCCAGGCCCTCCAGCTGCTCCGGCGCGCAGTAGTGGGGATTGCCGAAGGCCTGGTCGAGGGGCCGGGTCAGCTGCTGGCCGCGGATCCGGGTCAGACCGAAGTCGATGATCCACGGCCCGTCCGCCGTCAGCAGGACGTTCCCCGGGTGCAGGTCTCGATGCCACACGCCCTGGTCGTGCGCCGCGAGCAGGGTGTCGACCAGGTCGGCTCCCACCGCGTAACCGGTCTCGGCCGGCAGCGCTCCGCCGTGCACCGCCATCACCCGGTACAGGGCGGGCCCGGGGATGAACCGGGTGGCGATGGCGGGCGGCCTGCCCGCGTCGAACTCGAAGGACAGCAGTTCGGGGATGCGGGCGCCGGCCCCCCGCAGGAGCGCCTTGCTCTCCTGACGGAAGCGCTGCACGTGCAGGGTGTTGCCGGAGTACTCCTGTTTGAGCAGTTTCACGGCCGCCAGCGTGTACGGGTCGCCGCCCGGGTCCACGGCGTGGTCGACCGCCCGTCTGCCCAGGTAGATGTGGCCGAAGCCGCCGGTGGCCAGCCGGCCCAGCAGCCGGAACCCCGCGGCCTCGGCGGGGTCGGACCGCTCCAGGGCGACGATCGGGGCGGGACCCGGGTGCGGGACCGCGGGCGCGGAGGGGTTCACCTGTGCTCCCGTCACCGGTCGGACGTGTGGGAGAAGCCGATCCCGCACAGGACGGTGGACTTGCCGAGTTCGCACTCCCCGCTGTCGACCAGGCGGGGGGCGTTGGCGCGTACGGGTTCCCGCACGCACTCCACGGCCAGCACCGTGCGCCCGGCCGGGCCCCGTCCGCGGACCCTGACCCGGGCGCGTACCTGTGCGACCTCGACGTCCTTCGCGAACAGCCGCCCGTCCAGGGGATGGTGGACCCGGTCGCCCGAGCGCAGGTCCGTGATGACGAGCGTCCCGGACAGCGGGTGGTTGCGCCGTCGGTACGCCGTCCACCCCGCCAGCACCCCGCCGAGCACCAGCACGACCAGCACCGGGTACAGCCACACGGGCGGTTCGCCGGGCACCTGGCCGTGCAGCCGCACCCGTGCCGTGGCGGGATCGGCGAGCCGGAAACCGGGGTAGCCCAGTGCCCCGTGGACCGTGGGCGTCCACGACGACGTCACCTCGGCGGAGACGGCCAGTCCCGTCTCGAAGGGCTTGGTGGAAGGGGCGAGGGCGGACCGCGGGTCCTGACGCCAGAGCAGGGTCAGGCGGTAGGTACGCCGCGCACCCGGTGCGAGGGTGACGGCCTCGTCCGGAAGTCCGACGGACGTCACGGACGGGCCGCCCCCGTCGGTTCGGGTGCGCAGCCGGACCCGGAGCGGCACGTGGTGGGCGGTGGAGGTGACGGTGAGCCGTACCGTCTGCCGCCGTGCGCCTTCGCGGTCGCCGGTGCCGAGGTCGAGCGCGTCGGAGCCGGTGCCGGAGGTGCCGTCGGTCAGGGACAGCCGCACCCCCGCGCCGGCGTCGTCGCGCAGGGTGCGGACCGCCTTGTCGGTCCGCACCCGGTCCTTGGCGCTGTTCAGCTGTGTTCCCAGGGCGGCCGCGCCGACAGGGAGGATGCGCGGCGTCGCGACGACCGCGCCCAGGATGTCGGAGACGTGCGTGTCGTCGGCGAGCGGCAGTCCGTAGCCGACCACCGTGCGGTCCTGGCCCAGCGCGCGGTAGCGCTCGCCGAGCTTGCGCCAGCTCGGCGAGCCCAGCTTGGCGTATGCGCTGTCAGGGGCGTTGATCGCGCCGTCGGTGAGCAGCAGCACCGCCGCCACCGGCGTACGGCTGTCGCGCAGTTGGTCGGCGGCGGTCTCCAGGGCGCTGCCGGGGTCGCTCGCGGTCTCCGTGGCCCGCGCGGGCAGGTCGTCGACCGCGTCCCGCGCGCCGGCCGCCGGGCCCAGCGGGTGGACGACGCCGACGGAGCGCCCGAAGGAAACCAGCGCCACCTGGTCCGAGGGCCCGAGTCCCGCGAGGAACGACCGCAGCCGTTTCCGCACGGTGTCGTACTGGGTGGCGCCGTCGGGGCCGCGGTCCTCCATCGAGGAGGAGGTGTCGACGAGGACGACGTACGAGGCGGGCACGTCGTCGACGTGCAGGGAGCGGCAGATGTCGTCGGGGGACGGCGCCGCGGGCAGGTCGTCGGCCCGGGGCGCCGAGGCGCCGAGGAGCATCGCGGCGGTGAGGAACAGGGCCGTGGCACTCGCGCGTACGCGCAGCGCGGACGGAGCGGATGTGATCATGACGTGCCAACTCTTCCTGGGCATGGCCCGGTCGAGACTCGCGGGTGGTGAACACCCCCGGCGCGGTGGGTGGTTCGCGTACGGACGGGGTCGGTGGTCGGGTCGATCAGCGGCGGGTCAGGTGCAGCGTTCTGAGCACCTGCCGACGATGCCGGGCCTCCTCGCGCAGTTGCTCGTTGCGTCGGATGGCGTCCGTGGCCCGCTCCTCCTGGTCCAGCAGGTGGGCCTCGGCTGCCTCGAAGTACGCGCTCCACAGCCGCTCGCCGAGCCGCTCCCACAACTCCTGCTCCAGCAGCGCCCGTTGCTCCGGTCCGGCCGGGTCGCCCTGTTCCCGGTAGGCCTCCCGGTAGGCGTCCAGCAGCTCCAGCACCGCCGTCCCGGGGCGCGCCCGGCGGTCCGCCCAGGCGGCCAGCGGGCCGCAGAGCTGGGCTCGGGTCGCACCGGCGCGCTGCGCCGAGCGCAGCCTCCTGCCGAACTCCTCGGCGCTCAAGGCCCCGTCCCGGGCCACTTCGCCCAGTGCGTACAGGCGCAGTGTGCCGCTGATCTGCGGTACGGACTGCGCCAGCCGCTCCAGCCACGCGGTCTCCTCGCCCTGCGCACGCCAGCCGGGCGCCGCCATCAGGTCGGAGACGGACTCGGCGGTGATGCGGCGCAGTGCGGGGTCCGTCGGCTCCTGCACCAGACGTTCGGTCACGGCCCGGGCCGCCGCTTCCGGGCGCCGTCCGGTGGCGGGGTCGAAGCGCAGCAGACAGCGCAGCAGGGTCTTCGCGGCGGTCTTGCGCCGATGCTGGGACAGCTCGTCCAGGTGGCGTTTCAGCGTGTCGGCATAGGGGTTCAACTCCTGCCTGGACAGCGCCTCGGCGTCGCGCGGCAGCGCGCTCGGGGCCTCACCGGCCAGCGCGCACAGCAGGTCCCAGCGGGCTCGCGAGGCCAGGCCGAGGGCGGCGCGGGGTCCGGCGGCCAGGGTGGCCCGCAGCCCCTCCTGTTCGGTGCGCGCACCGCGCAGGCGCAGGACGCGGGCCGGCCCGCCCGACCCCAGGGCGTCGCTCAGATCCTCGAAGAAGGACGAGGTCAGCAGGGTGTCGCCGCGTCCGCAGGCGACGGCCAGGCTCAGCAGCCGCGCGGCCTCGTCGGGATGCTTGGCGGGCCGCCACCCGGATCGCGGCTGCCAGACGATCGCCTCCGGCCGCAACAGGTCGTACAGCAGCGCCAGTTCCTCACGGGCCCCGCTGTCGAGCCACTCCAGCCAGCGGCGGACCGAACCGGCGGGCTCCGGGGTGCCGGCCGCGCCGTCCAGCAGGATCCAGGTCAGCTCGGGCCGGGCGGCCACCGCGCCGCGCGCGATGGGCATGGTGCCGGGAGTGAACGGCTCCAGCGACGGGAGCAGGTTCAGGGTGGCCGTGATGTCGATGTCCTCGTCGGGTCCGTCGACGGGGGCCACGAGGTAGCCGAGGGCGTGGTCGACGACGTCGAGGTTGGTGCCCTCCACGCGGGTGGCCCGCAGCAGGCTGTTGACCTTCTCCTGCGCGGCCGCGAAGCGTCCGGCGCGCAGGTCCTCGCGCAGCCGCAGCTGGAGCGAGGCCGCCACCTGGGGATCGTCCAGGTACGGAGGCAGCAGCGACAGGTCGGTGGAGGTCCCGGAGAGCTTTGCCCGGGCCATCATGCTGGCGGTCCTGCGGTTGGTCCGCGGATCGCGCAGGAAGCCGTCGACCACGTCGTCGGCCACCGGCCCGCCGCGCAACACCTCCGCCTCGACCTGGAGTTCGTGGTCCATGGCGCACAGCGACCGATGCGCCTGCTGTGCCGTGGGCAGGCCGGCGTGAGCGCTGTCGGGCAGGGCCGTGCAGCGGGCCAGATGGTCCAGGACCGTGTGGCCGCCCCGGGACTCCCAGGCGTGGATCAGCAGGTCGTGGTAGTGGCGCGCCACGGAGGACAGCCGCTCGACGCCCACCGCGCCGCCCCAGGGCACACAGGCCCGCCCGGGGGCGGGGCGCCCCCAGGACAGGCCGATGCGGTGGTTGGCGCCGGAGGAGGTGGCGGTGGCGGCCGACAGATACGCGCGCAGGCCGTACGGCAGCATGGCGGCGATGTTGTCCAGCAGTCGCAGCCGTTCCAGCGGGTCGTCCTCCGGTGCGCCGGTCACCACCACCGGCCCGTCCAGCAGCAGGGCGGCGACCGCCGCGTGCCAGTGCAGCAGGGAGTCGCTGGCCGAGACGAACTCCTCGTCGAAGCCGTTCATCAGGTGTTCGTCGGTGGACAGCGGCAGGCTTACCGGGCGGTGGAGCGCACCGGACTCGCCACCCGCGGCGATCCTGGAGAGCCCGGTCCGGCCGGCCAGGGCGGCGCGGGCCAGGGAGCTCCAGCCGAGACCGCGGTCGGCCGCCTCCTCGTAGGAGACCCAGAAGTGGGTGACGTGGTTGATCGGTCGGCTGTGGACGTCGGCCGTCTCGGTCCGGTCGAGGACGAAGACCCCGAGGGACATCCGGTTGTCCGGGTTCGTGCCCGGGCCGACCGTGACCCACGGCAGCCGGTCGGCGGGCGAGGGCGTGCCCGGGGACCAGTGCTGGATCGCCTTGGTGTAGTAACTGCTCCACTGCGGTGGCCAGGCCGCCATCACATGGAAACCCTGCGGGCTGTGGGGGCGCTTGCCCCAGACCGCCCAGCCCGCGCTCAGCCCGGCGCCGTCGGACGACATGGGCGCACCTCCCTCTCTCGCTCGGGACGTCATCGCTGCCGGGACAGGCCGCGCAGGAACAGGAAGGGCTCCATGACGTTGACCGGCCGGGGCGGGGCCACGAACCGGACCTTGTCGTCGACGGCGTTGACCAGCGAGGGGTTGTCGAAGTCGAAGCCCCGGTCCGGATCGACCCAGAAGCCGACCGCGCTGCACACGAAGTAGCCGACGCGCTCGGGCACGAAGTAGCGGCCGATCTGGTTCCTGATCTCGCCGAGACTGCCGTGCGGGAAGCGGTCGCACAGGTCGTCGAAGAGCCGTTTGGCGTCTACGGCCTCGGGCTGGCCGGTGCGCGGGTTGAGCCGTACGTTGCCGTGCTCGCAGGCGAACCGGAACACGTCGTCGTCGTCGAACTTGGCCAGGCAGACGGCGATGCTGTGCGGCAGCCGGTGCCCGTCGCGGTGCCCGCGGATGGCGATCTCGGTCGCCACCCCGTCCAGGACCTCGGTGAAGAAGTCGGCGCTCTGCCGCTCGTCCTCGTCCACGGGCCCGTTCTCGCCGTTGACCCGCCACTCGCGGGCCGCGTCGAGGACGTACACCATGGCCCGCGAGTCGGCCAGGTCGGTGACCAGCCGCGGGCCCATCAGGGCACCCATCTCCGAGCGCAGGTCGAAGGCCTCCCCGGGCATGTCCCGCAAGGAGACCTGGAATTCGAGCACGTCCGCCGCGGGCTGCCCACCGCGGCGCCACCGCCGCCTGCCACCGGGCCTGCTGGAGTAGGGAGTTCCGCCGACGTCCCCGACCAGCGTCAGCCGGACGGGCAGTTGCTCGTCCTGGGTGGCGCTGGGAAAGACGCGTTCGCGGTAGAAGGTGTGGGCGAGATCGCTGAGGTACTGCTTGGAGGCGTGGTCCTCGGGAAACACGTTCCACGAGCCGTACTCGGGATCCATCAGCGCTCGGGTGAGCGCGGCCAGCAGGGTCGACTTGCCGCTGCCCATGCCGCCCCACAGCGTGATGGTGGACGCGACCGTGTCGGTCCCGTCGGCGGTCGGGGCCGGGGCGACGGACTCCTCGGTGCTCTCGGCCCACTTCGCCGGCGGCTCCTTGCCCGGCCCCGGCCGGGTGCGGGGCAGCGGTGGTGTCCGTGGTTCCACGTCCTCCGCCCCCCGGGCGTCCTCCTGTACGGGGAACGTCATGGGCGGGCTGGGCGAGGGCGTGGGGCCGGGCAGCGCGAGGTGCTGTTCGAAGGCGGCATAGGGGTTCTTGCGGCCGCTTTCGGCGCGGCTGCGCCCCGCCTGCTGCGGTTCGGATTCGGTGGTGTCGTCTCGGTCGTTCATGTTCCCCCTGGGTCGGCGGCCTCCGCACGGCGCGGAAGCCGGTGTGCGGCGCCCGACGTCGTGTCAGGGCGCCTGCGGCGGCACGTACGGCAGCCAGCGCTCCGGCCGGCCCGCAGCCAGAGCGAGCCCCGGAAGCCCGGCGTCACCGGTCCCGGCGCGGGTGTCGAGCAACAGGCCCGTCACCACCCGCTCCGGGTCCTCGTGCGCGTCGAAACAGCCCTGGGCGCCGATGTGGGCCCAGGCCTGGCGGGCCCAGCGGGCCACCAGCGGTTCGCCGTCGTCGTCCATCCAGTCCGGCTCGTCCACCAGGGCGAGGCAGCTGAGCTGCTGCTCGTGGCGGAGCCGGGTCAGCGCGGTCACCCAGTCCAGCCGGTCGGGGCAGACCCGCACCGGGGCCCGTCGGCGCACCGCCTGCGGCTGCCGGCTGTGCGGATGCGGCGGCCGCGACCCGACGACGATCAGGCCGCGCAAACTGCCGGGGCGCCACCGGCCCTGCCAGGAGTGCAGTTCGTGCGGGACGTGTTCGAGGCCGGTGGCGAAGTCGTGGTGCAGCGGGCTGGGCTCCCACTCCTCCAGGATCCGCAGCGCCGAGGTGACGGGGGAGAATCCGGTCCGGTAGTGGAGGGGGCTGGTGTCGCCGGGGCCGGCCAGCGGCATGTGGTCCCGGTAGCCGATGAGCGCGACCCGCAGCGACTCCGGGTGGCGGGTGCCGTCCCGCACGGCCTCGACGACGGCCTTCGCCCGGCGGACGCGGGCGGCCAGCTGGGCCGCGCCCTGCCGGCGCCGGACCGCGGTTTCCACGGCCAGGACCAGGTCGAGGGGGCGCGGGGGTGCGAGTCTGCGCGGCAGTCTGTCGACGAGCGTGGTCCAGGCGGTGGACTCGGGCCGGTGACCGCCCTCGTACAGGAGCCGGACCCGTCCGGGCCCGTCGAGCCGGTAGCGCAGTGTCGCCTGTCCCGTGGCCGGGAGCACCAGCCGGTCGGCCCGGACGGCGTGCCAGTCGGCTGGGGCGTCCTCGACCGGTCCCGTGACGACGACGGCACCGGCATGCGGCTGTTCCTCGCCGTCGGAGTGGGCCTGCACCTCTACCTCGGCGAGCTGCTCCGCGGGCCCCCGTCCCGGCACAGGTGCCGTGCTGCCCGCCCAGAACAGGGGCTGCCGCACCACCTGCACCGCGCCGGTGGACGGCTGGACGCGCGCGGCGGCGAACCACAGGGTCCGGCGCAGCGGGGTCGGGGCGAGCAGGTCGTCGGGGCCGTCCGGCCACCCGGCCGGGAGCCGCAGCCACAGCAGGGCCGTGGGCGGAGCGAGCCGTTCGACGGCCTGCTCCAGGCGGGTCCAGCCGGCCGCGCGCACGGCGACGACGAGCGGTATGTCCCCGGCCGGGGGCTCGGGCAGCCGTCGCAGGGCCCGTTCCAGCGCCCGGCCCAGGGACCGGTCGAATTCCTCGGCCGTGGGCTTTCCCGACGCCAGCTCGAAAAGTCGTCGTATTCGGCCGGCGGAGCGATCTCCCTCGGCGGCCGGGAGGGTGTCCCATTCCGCTTCGAAAAGAACGCGACTGCTCGGAAAGGCGTCACCCGTGTCACCCGTGACCCGGCTGATCCGGATTTTCTCGCAGCCGCATTCCACGAAAGTCGCCTCGGCCATTTCCCCGCCGGCGAGTGCGGTGGCGAGCCACCCCCGTCCCGCCGGAAAGAGGTGCCGCCGCTCCTGTTCGCGGATTTTCCGCAGCGCCGCCCGCCATCGCTCGGGCGAGTGACGGGCGACCTCGGGCAGACGATCCCTGACCGTTTGTTCGACCTGCTCAAACACCTGCTCGGAACCCGGTTCGGCGGTGGCCGCCGCCGGTGCGCCCAGGGCGTGCACCACACGGGCGGCGGCTGTCAGGATGTCGTCACGGCCCAGAACCCCGTTGTCTTGCTGCGCTCTCACGTGCCCCCCAGGGAAGGACGCACCGCGGTACACGGATTGCCCTGCCCTCACATAAATCGAACGAATGACGCCCCACCGGATTCAGAAGGGCGCACAAATGCACGAATACGCGATGATGCGATTTGTGTGACGGTCGTGAAGATACACGAAATTCCGCCACCGATGGAGGTATCGGTGATTTTCCCGGAGGGGTATCGGACGCGAAACGGAGGGGCATCGGGCGGGAAACGATCGAGTCGCCGTTCGGCGTCCCGGCGCCCGCCCGCTTCACCTGCGACCGGCCGGCCTCCGTTTCCGCCGACCCGCCGCCGGCAGTGACGTGTCAGCCCCGGCAGCCGCATCCCGACGCGGCCTTGGCCTCGGCCACCGTGGCCGAGGGATCGGCGGCCCGCTCGTCCGAGGAGCAGCACGCGGAGACACCGCGGCACGTACCCGTTTCCGGAGCCGAACCGCGCTCCTCGACAACGCCGGAGGGCTTGACCGCGCGGACGATGGCGGAGTGCATGCCGTCGGCGACCAGGTGCGTCGGGGTGATCTCGACGTCCGTGAGGCCGGCGGCGGCCAGGCCCTCGCGGTACTCGGCGAAGGACAGGGCACCGGCGATGCAGCCGACGTAGTCCCCGCGTTCGGCCCGCTGCCCGGCGGTGAGGACGTCTTCGGCGACGACGTCGAAGACGCCGATACGGCCGCCGGGCTTCAGGACGCGGAAGATCTCGGCGAAGACGGCGGGCTTGTCGACGGACAGGTTGATCACGCAGTTGGAGATGACGACGTCGATGGTGTTCGCGGGCAGCGGGACGGCCTCGATGGTGCCCTTGAGGAACTCGACGTTGGTCGCGCCCGATTTCCTCGCGTTGCCGAGCGCCAGGGCGAGCATCTCCTCGGTCATGTCCAGTCCGTACGCCTTGCCGGTGGGGCCGACGCGGCGAGCGGAGAGCAGGACGTCGATACCGCCGCCGGAACCGAGGTCCAGGACGCGTTCGCCCTCGCGGAGTTCGGCTACGACGGTGGGGTTGCCGCAGCCGAGGGACGCGGCGACCGCTTCGGCGGGCAGCGCCTCGCGCTCGTCGTCGGCGTAGAGGGCGGAGCCGAAGTTCTCGTCGACCTCGACCGGTTCGGGCCCGCAACAGGCGGTGCCGCCCCCGGTGACCTTCACGGCTGCGGCGGCATACCGCTGCCGGACGGTTTCGCGCAGGTCGGTGGACTGCTCGCTCATGGCGTCACTCCTGGGTGAGACGGGGCATCGCGATACCCCGGAACGGCCTGTATTGACGTTCGTTGATGCAACCTTGCGGCTTGGATCGAAAAACGTCAACATAGAGGCATGTCGAAACAAGAGCTTGAGGTGCTGGGCCAGGACACGGCCTGCTGCCCGGGGCTGACCGCCGCGCCGCTGGACGAGGAACAGGCCGCCGAGCTGGCGAAGGTGTTCAAGGCCCTCGGGGACCCGGTCCGGCTCCGCCTGCTGTCGATGATCGCCTCGCGCGGGGAGGGCGGCGAGGTGTGCGTCTGTGAGCTGACCCCGGCCTTCGACCTGTCCCAGCCGACCATCTCCCACCACCTCAAGCTGCTGCGGCAGGCCGGACTCATCGACTGCGAGCGCCGCGGCACCTGGGTCTACTACTGGGTGCTCCCGCCGGCTCTCGACCGGCTCGCCGTGTTCCTCACGACTCCGACGGCCGCCAAGGCAGCGGCGTGAGCACCTCTCTGGGGCGCCGCGCCCTGGCCGAGGCCGTCGGCGCCGCCGCGCTGGTCACGGTCGTGGTCGGTTCGGGCATCCAGGCCACCGAACTGTCACACGACGTCGGCGTCCGGCTGCTCGCCAACTCCCTGGCCACCGTCTTCGGCCTCGGCGTCCTCATCGTGTTGCTCGGCCCGGTCTCGGGCGCTCACTTCAACCCCGTGGTCACGCTCGCGGCCTGGTTCACCGGCCGGCGCGCGGGCGGCGGACTCGGCGGCCGGGACGTCGCCGCGTACGTTCCCGCCCAGATCGCGGGATCGATCGCGGGCGCGGTCCTGGCCGACGCCATGTTCGGCAGGCCGCTGGTGCGCTGGTCGACGCACGACCGCTCGGCGGGCCATCTGCTGCTGGGCGAGACCGTGGCCACCGCAGGCCTCGTCCTCCTGGTCCTCGGCCTGGCCCGAGCCGGCCGTGACCGCTTCGCCCCGGTGGCGGTGGCGTCGTACATCGGCGCCGCGTACTGGTTCACGTCGTCGACGTCGTTCGCGAACCCGGCGGTGACGATCGGCCGGGCCTTCACGGACACCTTCGCCGGCATCGCGCCCGGCTCGGTCGCTCCGTTCATCGCCGCGCAGGCCGGCGGCGCGGCACTCGGACTGGCGCTCGTGACAGCGCTCTTCGGCCGCCCGGACCCCACGCGGGCACCGACGCCACCGGTGCATGGCGAGCCCGAACTCGCCGCTCCCACCCTCCCCTGACCCACCGCCCCGAAAGCAACCACCACCATGACCAGCACTCCCGCCGGCGACCGGCCCTCCGTCCTCTTCGTCTGCGTCCACAACGCGGGCCGCTCCCAGATGGCCGCCGCCTTCCTCACGCACCTCGCCGCAGACGCCGTCGAGGTCCGCTCAGCCGGCTCGGCGCCCGCGGACACGGTCAACCCCGCCGTCGTCGAGGCGATGAGCGAGGTGGGCATCGACGTCTCCGCCGAGACCCCCAAGATCCTGACCACGCAGGCCGTCCGGGCGTCGGACGTGGTGATCACGATGGGGTGCGGCGACACATGCCCCGTCTTCCCCGGCAAGACCTACCTGGACTGGACGTTGGACGACCCGGCCGGGCAGGGCGTCGACGCCGTACGTCCCATCCGCGACGAGATCGAGAACCGCGTCCGTGGCCTGCTCGCCGACCTCGGCGTGGAGTCCGGTGCTTGAGGGTGGCCACGCCGTACCGGTCCGGCGCGAGCGCTCACGTGCGGGCCCGTCGACCTCGTGAGGCGCGGGACCACCGCACCCGCCGAGGCCCGGCGCGTCTTCGTCGCGAGGTCAGTCGAAGGCGGCCAGATGCTCGGCGTCGCCGCCTCGCCACTCGATGAGGAAGATGGTCGCGTCGTCGCTCGTGGTGCCGCCACGTTGTTCCTTCAGGGCGTGGGAGAGGGATCGCACCACCGCCCGTACCTCGGTGCGGTCGCGGAGGATCCGGTTGGTCCACTCGACGAGCTGCTCCTCACCGAACTGTTCCCCGCCGGCCTGGTGCTCCTCGAACAGGCCGTCGGTGAAGCACAGCAGCCGGTCCCCGGGGAGCAGCGTCCGCTCGGTGACCACCGGCTCCTCGCCGCCGAAGCCGACCGGCAACGTGGTCGGGCTCTCCAGCCGGTCCACCACGGTGCGGTCCCGGATCAGGAACGGCGCCGGGTGGCCGGCGTTGACCCAACGCAGCCGGCCGGTGACGATGTCGAGAACCATCATCTGCGCGGTGACGAAGTGGTCGGGGCCGAACTGCTCGTTGATGGCCCTGTCCATGAACGAGTACACCTGGGACAGGTCCGTGTCGGCCCGTCGCGTGTGGCGATAGGCACCGATGGCCACCGTCGCCATCGTCGCGGCATCCAGCCCGTGGCCCATCGCGTCGATCATGGCCACGTGCAGGATGTCGCCGTTGAGGGCGTAGTCGAAGCTGTCTCCGGCCACGTCGTAGGCGGGCTCCAGGATTCCGGCCACCTCGACCTGGGGAACGGTCATCGACAGCGGGGGAAGCAGCGACCACTGGATCTCCGCGGCCACGCTCATCGGGGCGCTCCGGCGGGCCTGGAAGAACAGGTCGGTGTAGGCGTCCTTGGTGACGATCATGTCCGCCACCAGACCCGCGAGTCTGCGGAGCAGTCGACGGTCGTCGTCGTCGACCCTGTCCAGGGTGAGGGCCATCGCCCCGATCTGGTCGCTGCCGTCCAGCAGCGGCAGGTACATCCGCACACTGCCGTGCTGTGGCACCTCCACCGTTCTGCGGCTCAGGAACGCCTTGCCGGCGGGCGAGTCCTCGACCGACTCGGGGCCGCCGACCCTCAGCCTCCGGCCCGGCAGCGGCACCAGCAGCACCTGTTCGTAGTCCTGCAGGAGGATCGAGACATCCCGCCCCCCGACCCTGGCCACCTCTTCCGCGACGAGTGGGGCGATCAACTCCGGCGGCATCTCATGGGCCCGGTCCAGCAGCACACCCAGCAGTCGTTCGCCGAACCCTTCCGAGCGGTCCACCCTGATCCCGCCCGGCTTGTACCCACCGTCCGTCATGGCTGCTTGTTTCCCTTCACGCCGGGATCGCGATCTGCCCGGGGACCTCATGGGGCGGCCGCGTCCAACGCGGTCTTCGCCGGGCGGCCCGGCCAAGGCTTGCATCGCCGACCGGTCCGACGAGCCGATTACGCCCATGGGCGGCATGTCGCCCCCAACTGCCCGTCGCCACAAGACGCCAGAGCGACGGGGACGCGGGCACGCCGGCCAGTGAACGGGCCGGACCCGCGACACCGGTCCGGTCGAACCGGGCCGACGGTGGCTCTGGCCCGCTGGTCGGTGGTGACCACGTAGATCGCTCCCACCGAACCGAACCCGCGCCCCGCCCTGCTTCCGATCGCGCGCCCGCCGTCCCCCAACGACCCCGGCGTATACACACCGGGGTCGCCCTTCCAGGTCGGTCGCACGTGAGAGTGTGCCGACCCGCTTTTCACTCTATGCCTGATGCGCATTTCGGGCATCAGGGGTTTCGTGCTCCGCTCGGGGCGCTGGGAGTGGGACGTGCGACCAGGTCCCCTCCCCGGCGATACGCCGGACGCCGGCGCGACGGTCCGTTCGGTCAGTCCGAGGAGTAGGCTGAAATTACCGAGGATATTTCGCGCACCGGCTGCCACGCTCGTGTCGTTTTCGGCGATTGAATAGGCCGGGCCGATCTCGGTCGGCCCGGGGCAGGGTTCGCGTCATGACTGCCGCCATTTCCTTCTCGCCGACACTCGAAGACCGGTTGTCGTCGTCCGCACCATCTCCCTCCTCTTCCTCCTCGTCTTCCTCTTCCTCCTCGTCTTCCTCTACGTCCCCGCTCCGCCTGTCGCTGGCCCCCGTCGGTCGTGCACCGGCTCTCCTGGACGGCGCCTGGTGGCCCCGCTCCCGTGACCTCGGGGCGGAACTCCCCACCCTGACCGCCGTGCTGGACCCGCTGTGGGGGCGGATCACCCGGGTCACGGTGAATCCCACCTACTGGCCGGTCGTGCCACACAAGGTGCCCGTCGCCGGGCATGTGGTCAACGTCGGCTGGTTCCTGGCCGAGCAGGACCCACACGAACTGCTGCTGCTCTCCTACCGGGTGGGCCGGTGGAACCTGCTGGTGATACCGCCGGGGACGGACCAGGTGTCGGCCGCCTGGCTGATGACCGCCGCGAGCGACCCACTGGGTACGTCGACCGCGAGCCGGCTGATGGAGGAGGCGGCACGTCTGCGGACGGTGTCCGAGGCCGACCGGGCGGTGGAGGCGGTCTGGGACTCCGAGGGCGGACACCGAGTCCATGATCGGGCCGATCACGCCACCTCGAGAGTCGCCTGTTCCTCTTGATCCCTTCCTCACCGCATACCGGCTGGTCACGGATGCCGGTATGACCCTGCGACTGCACCACCCGCCGCAGGTCATGGCCCGTGTCATCGAGATCACCGGCTCCGGATTCCTGCTTCACCCGGTACCCACCGGTCGCCCGGCGTCGCGCCGGATTCCCGTCGCCATGGGCGGTGCGCTGTGATGGGCCCGTTCCGGCCGATCCGTATGTCGGGTCCTCCCGCGCGCGGCCCGGTGCGGAGTACCGGCACCGGGAGACGTCCGAACGGCGGCCGACCGGCGCCGTCGGACAGCCCGGCTTCACCGGGTCGCTGGGTAGGGTCGGAGCGTGGACCGCAGCAGCAGGCAGCCGGGCGACGCGTTCGCGGGTGAAGCCGGGGGTGAGCCGTCGCCGCGCGCGGTGCGGGCACTGTGGTGGGGGTCGGCCGGCCTGGTGCTCGCCGTACTCGGCACCTCGGTGCTCGTCGCCGGCGCGGATCGCGGAGAGCGACTGCTCGTGGCCGTGGTCCTGGTTCTCGTGCAGGTCTGGGCTCTGCGGTGGCAGGTGCGCGCCCCGGTCGCCGTACTGGCCGTGAACACGGCGACGGGGCTCGCGGTGTGGACGCTGCTGCCCACGGTGTCCTTGACGGGCGCACTGCTCGCGGCGCAGGTCGCGTTGTGCGTACTGTCGGCCACCAGACCGCGCCGGGCCTCGGTGTGGGCGCTCGCGGCGATGTGCCTGCCGGTGCCACTGGCGTTCCGGGCGGGCGGTGGCCCCACGGGGATGACGGTCTATCTGCTGGCCGTGGTCCTCGCCTGGACCGCGGGGCAGTGGCGCCGGGCGCAACAGGCGCGGCGGACGGCGGAGATGCGCCGGGCCGTGGCCGAGGAACGGGCGCGGATGGCACGCGAAGTGCACGACGTGGTGGCGCACACGCTGTCCGTGATGGTCGTTCAGGCGGGCGCCGCGGACGACGTGTTCGCGGCACGGCCCGACCAGGCCCGGCAGGCGCTGCGCGCCATTGAGACGGGCGCCCGCTCGGCACTGGGGGAACTGCGGCTCCTGCTGCGTGCGTTCGGGCCCGATACGCGCGACGACGAGGCCGGGGAGCAGCGCAGACCGGGCCCCTCGCTCGCGCGCCTGGACGAGCTGGCCGACACCGTGCGCGCGACCGGGATGACCGTGCGCGTGCACCGCGAGGGCGTCCTCGACGGGCTGCCGGCCACGGTGGACCTGGCGGCGTACCGGATCGTCCAGGAGGCCCTCACCAACACGCTGCGCCACGCGGCCGGTGCCGACGAGGTGAGCGTGCGCGTGACCGTCGACGGGGAGTGCGTGAAGATCACGGTGGCCGACAACGGACATGCTCCCCAGGGGAGTTCGGTGCCGGCCGGCGAGGGACGAGGTCTGGTGGGGATGAAGGAGCGGGCGCGTCTCGTGGGCGGCAGCCTGCGCGCCGGTCCGCTGTCCGGGGGCGGGTTCGAGGTGACCGCGCGGCTGCCGGTGGAGGGCGTGTCATGACGTTGCGTGTGGTGGTGGCCGACGACCAGGCCCTGGTCCGTACCGGATTCCGCATGATCATCGACGCCCGGGACGACCTGGAGGTGGTCGGTGAGGCGTCCGACGGCCGGGAGGCGGTGCGGCTGACCCGGGAACTGGCGCCTGACGTGGTGCTGATGGACGTACGCATGCCCGTGCTGGACGGCATCGAGGCGACCCGGCGGATCGTGGCGGACGGCAGTCGCGCCCGGGTGCTCGTGCTGACCACCTGGGACCTGGACGCGCACGTGGTCGCCGCCCTGCGGGCCGGGGCGAGCGGTTTCCTGCTCAAGGACATGCGTCCCGGCGAGCTCGTCGACGCGATCCGCGTCACCGCCCGCGGTGACGCGCTGCTGGCGCCGACCGTGCTGGGCCGCGTCCTCGACCGGTTCCTGAGCACCGCGCCCGACCAGGCACCGCCACCCTCCCTGCGGGACCTCTCCGGCCGCGAGCGGGAGGTGCTCACCCTGATCGGGCAGGCGTTGTCGAACGCGGAGATCGCCGAGCGGTTGCGTCTGTCGGAGGCCACCGTCAAGAACCATGTCACCGCGGTACTGCGCAAACTGGACCTGCGCGACCGCGTCCAGGCCGTCGTCGCCGCCTACGACCACGGCCTCGTGCAGCCGCGCCGCCCCTGACGGCCGGCCTCCTCCTCAGGGAGGAGGCCGGGCCGCGGTCCTCCCGCGTTCCCAGAGCCGTTCCGTTCCCGCAGCCGATCCGGGGCCGGGGTGCCCGGCCCTAGCGTCGAAGGGTGAACGACGACCTGGCCTGCCTCATGTATCTGCTCGCCCACGACGCCGCGGCCGAAGGCCCCTTCGACCGTTCCCGTACCCGGTTCCTGGTGCGGGCCGCCGCCCTCGTCGACCTCGCGTCGCGCGGCCGGCTGGGAGAGAACGGCGGCAGGGTCACCGTGTCCGGCACCGGACCGACCGGTGACCCGGTCCTGGACGGCGTGCTGCGCGACGCCGCCGCGGGGCACGGCTGGAAGCGTCTCGTACGCCGCCACCGCAGGCAGACCCTGACCCGGGTGGAGGACCGGCTCGCCGCGGCGGGAGTTCTCACCGTGAAGGCGCCCCGCACCCGCTTCGGCACCCGGCGCCTGACCGTGAGCGACCCCGCCGTGCCCGCCGCACTCCGAGCCCGCGTATCCGCGGCGCTGCACGGTGACGGCCCCGTGCGGGAGCTCCCCGCCGCCGACGCCGCGCTGCTGGCACTGGCCGCCGCGGGCGGCATCCGCTCGGTGGTCTCACGACAGGACCACAAGACCTTCCGGGCCCGTATCGACAGCTGCACGGGGTCGCTGGCCGCGCTCGCGCCGGGTCTGGAGAAAACGGTACGCACACTGCCGATGACCATGATCGCCGCACAGGGCGGCATGGGCGGCAGCTGACCGAACGGGGAAAACGATGAGCAAGCACCGCGTCCTGACCACCCTGGGCTGCGCCCTCACCGCCTTCCTCGCGACGGCCTGGTCCGCAGCGCCACCGCCCCAGCCCGCCCGGGCCGCCACCCCGACGGTGCGTGTCCACGACGGCCTGGTGCGGGGCACCGGCCACGACGGCTACCGCACTTTCGAGGGCATTCCCTACGCCGCGCCTCCGATCGGCACCCTTCGCTGGGCACCGCCCCGCCCCGCGGCCCCCTGGCCCGGGGTGCGGGACGCGACGCGGCCCGCGAGCGCCTGCCCGCAGCCGGCCGGCGAGGTGCCCGGCGGCAGCACCTCCGAGGACTGCCTCCACCTGAACGTCACCACGCCCGACAGCGCGGGACCGGCACACCCCCGGCCGGTGATCGTGTGGCTGCACGGCGGCGGCTTCACCACCGGAGCGGGCAGTTCCTACGACGCCCACCGCATGGCCACGCGAGGCGACGTCGTGGTCGTCACCGTCGACTACCGTCTCGGCGCCCTCGGTTTCCTCGCCCACAGCGGGCTGCCCGGCTCCGGCACCTTCGGCCTGGCCGACCAGCAGGCGGCGCTGCGCTGGGTCCGCTCCGCGATCGGCGCCTTCGGCGGGAACGCGCACGACGTGACGCTGGCCGGTGAGTCGGCGGGCGGCTACAGCGTCTGCGCCCAGCTCACCTCGCCCGCCGCCGCGGGCCTCTTCGACCGGGCGATCATCGAGAGCGGCCCGTGCACCGGCAGCCCCGACCGCCCGTTCGCGCCGTCCGCCGTTCCGCTGCCCACGGCGCGTGCCACGGGCGCGGGCCTCGCGGCGAAGGTCGGCTGCGGCTCCGCCCGCGACGTGATGGCCTGCCTCCGGCGCGTGACCGTCCCCCGCCTGCTCGCGGCCCAGGACGCCGACCATCAACCCGCCTACGCCACCCCGCTGTTGCCCGGTGACCCCGCGGCCACGATCAGCGCCGGCCGCTTCCACCACGTCCCCGTACTCATCGGCGACAACCACGACGAGGGCAACGGCTGGGCCGCCGGGATCATCCAGGCCGGCAACCCGGTCACCCCCGGCACCTGGCCCGACGTCGTGTCCGCCTTCTTCCCCTCCCCGGGGCAGGCCGAGGCGATCGTCCGCGAATACCCGGTGCACCGCACCGACGGGGGCCCGGTGTTCGGCGCGGTCATCGGCGACGCGGACTTCGCCTGCCCGACGGCGCGCACCGACGCCCTGCTCACTGACCACGTACCCACCTGGCGCTACGAGTTCGCCGACGAGCACGCCCCGCCGCTCACCTCCGGCACGCCCCCGTTCCCGCTCGGCGCACCGCACGCGAGCGAACTGCCCTACCTCTTCGACCTGGGCGGCCGCCCCCGCGACCTGACCGCGGCACAGCACCGACTGGCCGACACCATGATCGACTACTGGACCCGCTTCGCCCGCACCGCCGACCCCAACGGCCCCTCGTCGCCGCACTGGCCCCGGCAGACCGTGCTCTCCCTGGCCCCGGACCACATCGTCCCCACCCACACGGCGGAGGTCCGCCACCACTGCGCGTTCTGGAACGCCCACGGGTGACCGCGGCACGGGCACGAAGGGGCGAGGTGGACGCCGGGCGAGGTACCTGCCCGACAACCGTCGCGGTGGCGAGGCCATCTGGTTCACCATGGGGTGTGCGATTCGATTCCGTGCCCATGCCGGCGACCGTCGAGGCCAGACCTCGTGACAGCCGCGGCTATCCCGTGCCCGCCATCACCCCGTGGGAGGGCGACGCGCCCCAGTTCGCGCTCACCGACTACGGGCGCAGCGCCGAGTGCGCACGACAGCGTCTGTGTTCCGTCTGCAACACCCTGATCCCCAGGGGTCCGGTGTGGCGGGTGGTCGGCGCCGCGGAGAGTTCCGCGATCCGCGACGCGCTCGCCGCCGGGCGGCCGTACCGCAACATGGCGGCGACGCTGGAGGCGCCGGGGCACCGCGCGTGCATGCTCTACGCCTCGATGGTCTGCCCGTATCTGGCGCGGCCCAACGCACGGCGGGGGCTGACGGCACAGAGCCCGGACGACATGACCGCGCATGTCGTCCGGGGCGCCGTTCGTGGGGACATGGGTGCCGTGGTGGGGTACGGCGACTACGAGTTCGCCGTCACCAAGACCCAGGTCCTGTTCCGCTTTCTCGACGTGGTCGAGCACCTGCCGCACGACACCGCCGACCAGCACCTGCCCGAGCTGGAGGCCGAACTCGCCCGCTCCGGAGGCCGGTTGGGCGGCGGTCAGCCGCGGTAGGCGGGCAGGCCGGTGTGGTTGGAGACCTTGACGGGCTTGCCGAAGCCGTGGGTGGTCTTCGTGATGGTGTAGGTGCCGGTCGGGGCGCGGAAGGCAATGGTCTTGCCGTTGGGCGACCAGGTGGGCTCGGTGTAGTCGGTGGTGGCGTTGGGGGTGACGTCCTTGACGACGTGGGTGGAGCCGCCGAAGTCCTCGACGAAGAGGTGATCGTGCCCGTGGACGGAGCGGACGAAGACGACCTCCTCGTTGTCGGGGGAGAGAGCGGGCTCGGAACCCTTGGTCAGCGCGCCGCCCTGCTGCCGCAGGTAGTCGTCGCGGATGTAGACCTCGCCGGTGTGGGTGTTCTCGTAGACGGCCGAGCCGTAGTTGCCGCCGACATTCGGCCAGGTGTTGTCGGTCTGGGGAACGTTGCCGTCTCCCGGGTCACCGTTCAGGCTGATCCTGGTCGGCTTGCCGTGGTTGCTGGTGGCCTTGACGCCCTCCAGGACGGTGCTGCCGTGGATCTTGGCCGAGAAGATGAGGTTGTTCTTCGCGGGGATCCGGTTCGCCCGGTCGGCGGCGGTCACCTGCCAGGTGGGGTGGGACCAGGTCTGCCCGCCCGGGTTGGCGGCGACGGTGACGCGGTGGCTGCCGTCGGGGTTGGAGACGACGAGGTCGCCGTGCCCGTCGACGAAGGCGGCCTTGCTGCCGCTGGGGTTCCAGGCCAGGTCACGGACGGTGGTACCGAAGTCGATCGACTTGCCGTTGACCAGGACGTGGCGGGTGCCGTCGCTGATGGAGAGTCCCCTGGGCACGGTGACCGTGTGGGCGGACACGGCCGCCGCGACCATCGCGGCGCTGCCCTTGGCGTCGCCGCCGGAGGACGGGGCGGCCGTCGCGGCTGCGGCCGTGCCGCACAGGGTGAGCAGAGCGGCGGCGCCCGCGGTGGTGACTGCTGCGGTGTTCCGACGGTTACGAGCGGGCATCGAGGTTCCCCCAGGAATGTGATGGGCACTGCGACGAGAGTTACGCGGGAACCGCCCGCCGTCCCCGAGCCCTGAACCGGTCCGTCGGCTTGCTGCCCTTCGCGATGAGAGAAGTCTTCCCACAGCGAGTGACAGGGCTGTGCGCTCGTCGTCACAGCCCTGCAATAGCGGGTATTACGGCGTACCGCCCATGAGCTCGGCAAAACGCGGGAAGCGCAAAGGCGCCCGGTGACATCAAATCCCCGGGCGCCTTTGGCGGGCCGTACTCAGCGCCTACGAAAGGACCTTGTAGCCGCTCCAGCCGCTCGCGATCTTCACCCGCGCACCGAACGAGCCCTTTCCGTCGCCGCTGGTGCGCCACACGTTGCCGCTGGTGTCGCGGGAGACCAGGTCCGGCCTGCCGTCGTCCGTGATGTCGCCGACCCCGACGACCGCGTTGTACGAGCCGCCCCAGTTCGACAGCACCTTGACGCGGGCCGCGAACGTGCCGTCGCCCTTGCCGTTGTAGCGGTAGACGTTGTTGGACGTGTCCTGGGCCAGGAGGTCGGCCTTGCCGTCGCCGGTGATGTCACCGGTGCCGACGATCTTCTTGTAGCCCTTCCAGTTGTCGTAGAGCTTGACGCGGGAGGCGAGCTTGCCGGCGCTCGTCCCCTTGTAGAGGTAGACCGCTCCGGTGGACGCGTTCCTCGCGATCAGGTCCGGGCGCCCGTCGCCGCTCACGTCGCCGGGCGAGGTGAGCACGTTGTACTGCGTCCAGCCGCTGGTCCCGAGGGTCGTGTACGACGTCGACGGCTTGACCGCCGCCCCGCAGCCCGGCTTGTACAGCCGCAGCGCGCCGCTGCTGTAGCGCACGAGGACGTCGTTGCAGCGGTCGCCGCTGAGGTCGCCGAAGGGGATCGCCGTGATGGTCCTGGGCCAGCCGGTGCCCGTGTACCTGTCGCCGAGCTTGCCCGTCCCCGTGCCGCTGTGGAAGGTCAGCCCGCCCGAGGAGTTCAGGGTGAGCAGGTCGCCGCGGCCGTCCGGGCCGTCGGGGCTGACGAAGTCGCGGCGCACCGCGGCTCCGCGCTGCAGGAAGCCCTCGTCGCCGGTCACCGTGTTCGCCGTGCCGGTGCCGAGGCCGGTCGCCTTCAGGGTCCAGGTGAAGTGGCCGTTGGGGAAATAGCTCCCGCTCGCCGCCTTGCCGTTCCAGGTCGCCGTCACCCGGCCGGGGGTCGCGCCGCCGGTGAGCGTGCGGGTGGCCTTGCCGTTCGCGCCGCTCTGGACCGAGGTGAAGGTGAGCGACCAGGAGGTGACCGGGCGGGACAGCACCCAGGCGCCCTCGAAGGGCATCCCCGGGTCCACATAGCTGCCGGCTGACGTCTCGAAGGCGGTCACGGCGGACGGGGCGATGCCCGTGGTGGTGACGTGGGTACGCTCGTAGTCGTCGAACCAGGCGACCAGACCGGTGTACTCGTCGACCGTCCAGCGGTAACGGCGGTCCACTGAGCCCCTGTCGGGCAGGTCCGAGGCGACCGTGCGGGTGGTGCCGGTGGCCGCCTCGGTGAGGACGAGCGTGCCCGCACCGTGGTCGTGGCGGACGGTGAAGCCGTCGCCGAGCAGTACGTCGCCGGGGGTGACCGCCCTGGACGTACCGGCCTTGGTGTCGTACACGCCCGCGGAGTCCGTCCCGCAGGCCCAGTACACCCAGCGGCCCGCCGCCTGGAGTTCGCTCGGCACGCAGGCCAGGCGCGGGACGGTCACCGTGGTGAGCGTCTTCTCCTGCGGGATGCTGTACGAGGTCAGCTTGCCGGTCGTGGAGGCGCTCCACAGGGTGGAGCCGTTCAGGGCGGCGGCGCGCACGGACCGCTTCAGCTTCTGGCCCTGGCCGAACTCGCCGACGTACTGCGCCGGGGAGGCGCCGCCGGAGTCGAAGACGGCGTAGCGGTCGGAGACGTCGACGATGTGGCCGCCCTGGCCGCCGAAGTCCAGGTCGTTGCCGCCGATCTCCACCAGCCGGTCGTCGCCGAGGCCCTCGCCCTCGTCGGTGCCGCCGTTCGAGTCGAGGTAGACGTCCCGGGCGTCGAGGTTCCCCCACAGCGCCGAGCACGTGGTGCCCGCGTACGGGCAGAGGGCGGCGTAGATCGAGCGGCTCGCCGTGGCCTGGGACGCTGTCAGCGTGGCGGAGCCGTCGGTGGTGAGGGTGCGCACGGACGTGGTGTCCGCGGTGGCGTCCGGGTCGTCCTCGGCGACCCGCAGGCTGCCGCGGCTGAGCGCGATGCCCGTCTTGGCGTTCTCCACCGCCGGGGTCTGCTGGACCTTCTCCACCTTCAGCGTGCCGTCCTCGGCCTGCTTCACCCGCCGCACCCACCAGTCGGTGGCGTCGGTGCCGCCGGTGACCAGCGCACTGCCGTCACCCGCCGCCAGCGTGTACTGGCCGGCGCTCGCCAGCAGCGTCTGCTGCACCGACGGATCGTCGACGTCGACCGCGAGCAGCCGGGAGCCGAGCGCGCTGGAGGACAGCGGCAGCAGCAGCCAGTCGCCGACCAGGACCGGGTCGCCGTCGAGCGCGCCCGGGTAGGCGGGCAGCGTGACGACCTGCTCGGCGGCGGCGAGGTCGGTGCGGGACTTCAGGTGCAGCTCGGCCTTGCCGGCGTCGTACCAGCCGATGCGGTCCTCGCTCATCACGTAGTGCGAGGCGAAGGTGGCGTCGGTGAACGCGTAGGTGTTCACGGCCGAGCCGACGTCGATGTAACCGATCGTGCTGGTGCTGACCGACCAGAGCACACCGTCGGAGTCCGCCGCGCGTACGTCACCCCCCACGCTCGCCACGTCACCGGTGACCGCGCGGGTGCGCCACTCGCCGTCGACCTTGTCGATCAGGGCCCGGGAGGTGACGATCGTGTCGCCTGCGAGGGCGCGGTAGTAGCCCTGCCCGTACTGGCCGGAGCTGTTCCAGCTCACCTTCTTGGAGGTGGCCGTCGCCGGATCCCACAGGGTGGCGTACGCGTCGTTGGCCGTGGTCGGCAGAGCGACCAGGTCGCCGTCCGAGCCGTACCAGGCCTTACGGCACTCGGAGCCGATGGACGTGCAGCCGGTGCCCGGGGTGTAGACGCCGTCGGCGTTCTCGACGGTGACGGTCCTGCCGGTCGCGTAGTCGGTCCACAGCAGTCCGGTCCTGCCGGTCTGCCGGTGCAGAAAGCCGGTGTCGCCCGCGACGTACGGGCGGTCGGTGCGCGGTGTGGTCGAGCTGGGGTCGACCAGTGTGATCGCGGTGGTGCCGGCCTCGGTCGCTTCCGCGGAGCCGTCGCCCTCCGACAGGACGACGGACGCGGCCACGACGGCGACCACGAGCGAGGAGACGGCGGCGGTCAGCCCGCCCCGTCTCAGGGCGTGTCTGCCCACGTGATGTTCCCTCCCCTACGAGGGTCCGTACCCTCGCACAAGTGGCCGGATCTTACCAAGATTTGGTAAAGGCGGCGAGGCTCTCGCAATCTGAAGTGGGTGACGAGAGGAGGCGAGAGTGGCTGGACCGGGGGGTGCTCAGGACGTGCCGCGGTCCGGGACGTGTGGTCCGGCGGGAGCAGGCCGACGGGCCACCGCGAACCCGAGCGGACGGATGCGGGCGAGGCCATTCGGAGGCACTGCTGTGGCACCTGACGTGGGTGACTCGCACGCTGAACCTCGGACATGACGACTCGCCACGCACCACGTGATGGCAGGCCTTCCAGGAGGATCGTGTGACCGCTTCGTCGCCCGCCACCGACGCACCGCCGGCCCGGTACGACGACCTGCGCGCGCTGGTAATCAACTGCACCCTCAAGCGCTCGCCGGAGACCAGCAACACCCAGGGGCTGATCGACCGCAGCACCGCCATCCTGGACGCACAAGGAGTGCGGGTCGACGTCGTCCGGGCCGTGGACCACGACATCGCCACCGGGGTCTGGCCCGACATGCGGGAGCACGGCTGGGAGACGGACGCCTGGCCCGACCTGTACCGGCAGGTCATGGCGGCCGACATCCTCGTGCTGGCCGGCCCCATCTGGCTCGGCGACAACAGCTCCGTGACGAAGCAGGTGATCGAACGCCTCTACGCCTGCTCCAGCCTGCTCAACGAAGCGGGCCAGTACGCCTATTACGGCCGGGTCGGCGGCTGCCTGATCACCGGCAACGAGGACGGCGTCAAGCACTGCGCCATGAACGTCCTCTACAGCCTCCAGCACCTGGGCTACACGATCCCGCCCCAGGCGGACGCCGGCTGGATCGGCGAGGCGGGCCCGGGGCCCTCCTACCTCGATCCCGGCTCCGGCGGCCCGGAGAACGACTTCACCAACCGCAACACCACCTTCATGACCTGGAACCTGCTCCACCTTGCCCGCGCGCTGAAGGACCTCGGGGGCATCCCCGCCTACGGCAACCAGCGCACCGCCTGGGACGCCGGCTGCCGCCACGACTACGAGAACCCCGAACACCGGTAGGGACACCAGTGGCCGGAGCAGCCGCGCGCAGCCCAAAAGCAGCGTCCGTCTTGGCCACCGAGCGTGGCACGGTGCCGCATCGTCAGCCCAGTGCGTCGACAGCGGCGAGGATGTCAGCGGGTTCGGCAGAGGTGGCGAAGGCCCATCGGCACCAGGGCAGGAATTCCGCTGACGCCGGTGGGCGCGCGGCCGGCAGCCGAAGGATGCGGGCCCCTCTGTCGTCGAGCGTGCCGAGGGCATCCCCGCACGCGGCGCGGAGGCAGTGGTTCCGCCGTTCGGCTGGAGACGGACACCCGCTTGCACCTCGGGCCCGGACAGCCCACCTGACCTGTGCCAGCTTGAGGGTGCCCTGTTTATCCGGAACAGGTCGTGGCATTGAGGGCCGTCCACTAGTGGGCACGGCTCGAAGACTGGAGGAGACGGCCGATGGCAGGTGGCGGACGGCCGTCGGGTCCGGCCCCGACCGGTGGGTCGCGACGCCCGGGACCGGACGAGACGTCGGCGCCGAAGCGGCTGAAGCGCGTACGGGGCACTGTGGCTGCCGCCGCGGCTGCGGGCCGTGCCCGGACTCGTACAACGGCACAGCGTGTCGGGCAGCTGCCCCCGCCTCCGGGTCCGTTCCGCCCCGGATTCTGGCGCAGTCCGATCCGCGGGGCATGGCTGACCTCGGTGTTCGGCCTGGTCCTCCTGGTCGGCATTCCGCTGCTGTTCATCACCGGACTGCTCTCCTACGCCGCCTACAACCCCGGGCTGAGCCCCCTCAACGACGAGACCCCTGACAAGGGCGTCCTGGGCTTCTACCTCTTCAGCTGGCCCACGCATCCCTACTGGCTCTACCGGCTGCTCCAGGGCGTGCACGTGACACTGGGCGTGGTCCTCGTACCGGTGCTGCTGGCCAAGCTGTGGTCGGTGATCCCGAAGCTGTTCGACTGGCTGCCGGTACGCTCCGTCGCCCACGGCATCGAGCGGTTGTCCCTGCTGATGCTGGTCGGGGGCGTCATCTTCGAGTTCGTCACCGGAATCCTGAACATCCAGCTCTACTACGTCTTCCCGGGCTCGTTCTACCGCCTGCACTTCTACGGGGCCTGGGTGTTCATCGCCGCCTTCGTCGTCCACGTGTGCCTCAGACTCGGCCGGATGACCCGGGCCCTGCGCTCACGCAGCCTGAGTACCGAACTGCGCACCGACCTCGCTCACACCGTGCCCGAACCACCAGATCCCGACGGCCTGGTGGCGACCGCTCCCGCCCCACCGACGATGACCCGCCGCGGCGCACTCGGCATGGTGGGAGCGGGATCACTGCTGCTCCTCGTCGTGACCGCCGGCCAGAGCATCGGCGGCCGGCTGCGCGCCACCGCACTGCTCGCACCGCACAACCGCGACCCCGCCGGCGGCCCGAACAGCTTCCAGATCAACAAGACGGCGGCGAAGGTCGGCATCACCCCCGCACTCGTCGGCCCCACCTGGCGACTGGAGGTCCACGGACGCGGGGCGCCACGGATCCTCACCCGCGAGCAGCTCCTGGCGATGCCCCAGCACGCCGCCGCACTGCCGATCGCCTGCGTGGAGGGATGGTCCACCGAGGACCAGCAGTGGAGCGGCCTACGGCTGGCCGACCTCGCCGCCCTGTCCGGCCTGCCCGGTGCGGGAAGCGTCCTGGTCCAGTCGATCCAACCGCCCGGCCCCTTCACCAGGGTGGTGCTGCGCGGCAACCAGATCCACGACCCCCGGGCGCTGCTCGCCCTCCGCGTCAACGGCGCGGACCTCTCGCTCGACCACGGCTACCCGGCCCGCGTCATCGTCCCGGCCAACCCCGGCGTGAACAACACCAAGTGGGTCCACCGGCTCACCTTCAGGGCGTGACCATGGCACGATTCGGCCGCTGGTACGGCTCCGGACCCCTGCACCTGCTCGTCCTGATCGCCTCGTTCGCCCTCACCGGCTACGCCCTGGTGCGTCTGTTCGCCGTCCAGCCCTGGGAGGTGGCGATCTGGTTCGTCGGGGCGGCCATCCTCCACGACCTGATCCTGCTGCCGCTGTACTCACTGGCCGACCTGTCGGCCCTCTCCGTACTGCGGCACCGCGCCACCGCCGGAACGACGGTGCCGTGGATCAACCACCTGCGCGTCCCCACCTTCCTGTCCGGTCTGCTCCTGCTGGTCTGGTTCCCCCTCGTCTTCCGGCTTGCGGTCCCCTACCCCGGTGACACCGGGTTGTCCTACGACGTCTACCTCGGCCGATGGCTGGCGATCACCGGCGTGCTCTTCGCGGCCTCCGCGGTCGCCTTCGCCGTGAGACTGCGCAGTGGGCGCCGGTCCGGCGGCGACGACGGGAGCCGGCCCCCTGCCGGGGACGGCGCAGCACCGTGACAACGGACGAGGACGAGCTGTACGACGCAGGCGAGGATCCCTACGCGCTCGCCCTGCGACCCGGCCGTGAGCCGGTGTACCTGCGGCTGGACGACGGGCGCCGCATCCGGATGCCCGTCCACCGCTGGCACGAGCAGCCCACGGCGGCCGACAACACCGTCCTGGAACGCTGCACCGGCCCTGTCATCGACATCGGCTGCGGTCCGGGCCGCATGTGCAGAGCACTCCTGAGCCAGGGAGTCTTCGCCCTCGGGGTCGACATCACACCTCGCGCGGTCGAACTGACCTGCGCCCTGGGCGGGCTGGCACTGCGGGCGTCGGTCTTCGACCGGCTACCGGCCGAGAAGGGCTGGCAGACGGTGCTGCTCATCGACGGCAACATCGGCATCGGAGGCGACCCGCGCAGCCTGCTGAGCCGCTGCGGCGGCCTCATCGCCCCCACCGGATGCCTCGTCGTCGAGGTCGACCCCCAGGACGTGCAAGAGCAGTGCACCGCCCGGTTCGAGAACGTCCAGGGCCAGGCCGGTCCGTACTTTCCCTGGGCGCGGCTCGGACGACCAGCGCTCCACAGGATCGCCGCCGGGCTCGCCCTCACCGTCACCGACCAGTGGACGAGCGGCCACCGCTGCTTCGCCACCCTCACCCACCAGGGGTCATCCTGCGACCGTCCTGACGCGGACCCCACAGCGACGGAGGACGGCGGGGCAGCGGTCGTCTGAGCCGGACGCTGCCCCGCTCCCCTGCGAGAGCTGACCGCTCACTGGTCGGTGCGGTCGATGCGGAGGTTGGCCGTCAGCCGGTTGATGCTCCGGACCGCGAGTTCGGCGAAGTTCGAGCGGGCGACGCCGGCGGTGGTCTCCCCGTGCCGTCGGACGCTGCGCAGGTCGCGCTGGACCTGGCGCGAGAGCTGGTGCAGTTCGCGTGGGGCGGTGGCGAGTCGCTTCTCCGTGGCGGCGCGCATCTGACGGTGCTCTCGCCGGGTACGGGGTGTGCCGGTGCTGTCGGAAGAGGTCTCGGTGGGGACGTCGGTACTCGATTCCGTGGCGGTGGGTCGCGCCGCCGCGACGGGCCGGACGCCGAGGGTCTTGCCGGGGAAGCCGATGCCGAATGTAAGGCGCACCGGGTGGCCCGCGCCCACGCGATCAGCCGGAACCGGAGCTGCCGGCCGCCTCGTCCGCGGCGCGACGGTACTCGGCGTTGATGCGCTGAGCTTCCTCGAGCTGGTCCTCGAGGATGACGATGCGGCAGGCGGCGTCGATCGGGGTGCCCCTGTCGACGAGCTCGCGGGCGCGAGCGGCGATCCGCAGTTGGTAGCGGGAGTACCGGCGATGCCCGCCCTCCGAGCGGAGCGGAGTGATCAGACGAGCCTCGCCGATGGCCCGAAGGAAGCCCGGGGTGGTGCCGAGCATCTCGGCCGCCCGGCCCATCGTGTAGGCGGGGTAGTCGTCGTCGTCCAGAAAATCACTAAGAGGATTGTCCGCTGTCATGTCACCTCGCTGTGCAACGCGTCGAGGGGCCTTGGTGCCGTACGGCACCAAGGCCCCGAAGGAAATTCAACACCATCTGTCGGCCCTACTGCTGTGCCGACCTTCTGTTTCCGCTACCCGGCCCGGCAGAGGGCGGGGTAGCGGGGGATCGCAGCTGCTTGACCGGGGACCACCATCCATTCCGGGGTCTTGCGGTACCCGGCCGAGTGCTTCTCGGGCCGGGCGATCCTGATGGCGTCTGCTCCTCCGTTCCTCTCTGAACCAACCACTGGATGAATCGGCACTGCGGTACTGCTGCGGCAGCTCCTCGACATACGAGCCGCCCAGTGCGGCTCCCAGCGCCGTCGCCGTTCTGGGAAACCTTGGCTTCGAGGCTCGAGAGCCGCACTGACCTGCGAACTTCGTGTACAGCTACCCGCCAGTTCGTTTCTGCCGGGTCTCGTTCGACCGTGTTCTACGACAAGAAGCATAACTACGCCGCCAGGCAATGTCTACTCTGGCAAGAGTAGATTTCACCCCCATGGCAGAGGAGGAATCCTGCCACCTGCGACGATGTCCTCCCCCTAGGTCGTCGCGCGACGGCGGATGGGGCCCCCGCCGCTCGGTCAAGAACCGCCTCCCGCCGTCCGCGAAGCTGCTTCACCCCCCGCGGGGCGGCCCCGAGACAGGCAGCTGAATAGGATCTGCTCTCATGTCGAACCCTGATGAACTGCTTGTCGCTCTCTCGGCCGCGGTGGAGTCCGAGCGAAGCAATCAGATGTCGCTGACCGTGGTCGTCGGCGGCGCCGTCATCACCGGCCGGCTGGCTCCCGAGGCCGTGTGGAGGGAGCGGGTGGCGGAGGTCCTGAAGGGATCGGACCGCCTCGGCCCGTTCTCCGACGTCTTCACCGGCGGCCCGCGAGGGGAACGGCCCGGCCGCGGCGGAGATCCCACGCATCTGCACTTCCACCTCGCGCGGATCCTGCAGGGCAGCCTCGGGATCCCGGAGACGGGCGGCATGTACCGAGTCGCGATCAAGGACGTCAGCGCGTGGACCGTGGGTGATTTCAGCTACTTCGACCAGTGAGACGCCGTCCCCGCCCCGCTGCTCGGCCAGGAGTCCCCGAGCGGACGAGGACACAGCGGTGGGGGCTCTTTCGACGCACGTCGACAGACCCCCCACCGGGATCCTGAGGGCGGTTACCCGCCCGTCCGTTACCCGCCCGCCCTCACACGTCCACAGGGCAGGTGCCGTCGAGCAGTGCCGACGGGGTCCGGAGCGGAAGGGGAACGCTCACGGGCGCGGCCTCGGGGCCGTGGCAGGTGAAGCCGAGGCTCGCCATGGCCCGGGTGACTTCGCCGACGGTGAAGTCACGGCGGTCCTGTCCCGTGGTGACCTGGCCCACCTGCTTGACGGGGTAGCGGCGGCGGCCGATGGTCACGGACGCGCCCGTGACCGGCTCGGGCTTGACGCCCTTCATCGAGGCCAGCACCCCGATCTTGGTCAGGTCGAACGGGTACCGGGCGATGACACAACGCATGATGCCTCCCAGGCATGACGGAAAGGAACTGACCCGGACGGCGAGGATCAGCCGCGGACGGGAGCAGGCCGGAGCCGGCTGCCGAGGACGTCCCGCAGACGGATGCGGTCCGTGTACGTGGAACTGGCACGGAGAACGGCGAGCCGGGCCAGAGTGATCGAACCCGTGCTCTGGTCGTCCCCGTCGCACACCGTCAGGTACTCGACACGTGCACCCGCCATGACGGCCAGAGCCACCTCGACGGTCATGTCGTCACAGACCCAGGGCCCGTACCCTTCCATGCCGTCGACCAGGGTCGTCGATGCGGGTTCCGCCGTGCGGCACTGCGTCTGAGTGGGCGTCAAAAATGCCTCCTGCGATGCGGGTTGGGCGGCTTGGTGGCCACTGGGGCCTGGGGAGACCGCTGCGGCGCCGGGGTCGTGCAGGGCCTAGGCCGCCGAGTCGACGGCGGTGCGCCGCTGTGCCCTGCGGCGCACCGCCGCGCCGGCGGGCCGCCCCTGGCCGGCGCGGCCCTGACGGCCACGGGACGGGGAAGACGTGCGGCGGGGACGCTCCACGGCCGGAGCGGTGATGACGACCGGGACACCGGACGGCGCCTGGGCGCCGGTGATGCGGCTCAGCTCCGCCTCACCCGAGCGCACCGGAGTGATGCGCGGGGTGATGCCGGCCGAGGCCATCAGTCGGCTCATGTCGCGGCGCTGGCCGGGTGTCACCAGGGTGACGACGCTGCCGGACTCCCCCGCACGGGCCGTACGACCGCCACGGTGCAGGTAGTCCTTGTGGTCGCCGGGCGGATCCACGTTGACGACCAGGTCGAGGTTGTCGACATGGATGCCGCGGGCCGCGACGTTGGTGGCGACCAGCACCGTGACGTGACCGTCCTTGAACTGAGCCAGGGTCCGGGTGCGCTGCGGCTGGGACCTGCCACCGTGCAGGGCGGCGGCGCGGACGCCGCTGCTGAGGAGGTGCTTGGTCAAGCGGTCCACGGCGTGCTTGGTGTCCAGGAACATGATGACCCGGCCGTCCCGTGCCGCGATCTCGGTGGTCGTCCGGTGCTTGTCCGCGTCGTGCACGTGGAGCACGTGGTGCTCCATCGTGGTGACGGCACCGGCCGACGGGTCGACGGAGTGGACCACCGGGTCGGTCAGGTAGCGACGGACCAACAGGTCCACGTTACGGTCCAGGGTGGCCGAGAAGAGCATCCGCTGGCCCTCCGGCCGCACCTGGTCGAGCAGGGCGGTGACCTGGGGCATGAAGCCCATGTCGGTCATCTGGTCGGCCTCGTCCAGGACAGTGACGGCGACGTCCCGCAGTCGGCAGTCGCCCCGGTCGATCAGGTCCTTGAGCCGCCCCGGTGTCGCGACGACGACCTCGGCCCCGGCCCGCAGCGCACTCGCCTGCCTGCCGATCGACATTCCGCCGACCACGGTGGCCAGCCGCAGCCGGACGGCGCGGGCATACGGGGTGAGCGCGTCGGTGACCTGCTGGGCGAGTTCACGGGTGGGTACGAGGATCAGGGCCAGCGGCTCCCGTGGTTCGGCGCGCCGGCCTGCCGTGCGGGCCATGACCGCGAGGCCGAAGGCGAGCGTCTTGCCCGACCCGGTACGGCCACGACCGAGTACGTCACGGCCGGCCAGGGAGTTCGGCAGGGTCGCCGCCTGGATGGGGAACGGTACGGTCACGCCCTCGTGGCCGAGCGCGGCCAGCAACGGCGTCGGCATGGCGAGATCGGCGAACGACTCGACGGCGGGCAACGCCGGCGTGGTCGTCTCCGGCGGTGCGAACTCACCCTGTGCGGCCCGCCGATTCCCGTTGCCCTTGGAGCGGCTCTGAACACCGGAGCGGCCGCCGGCAGCACTTCCTCCGAAGCGGTCGTACGTGCGAGTCGTGCGGGTGCGAGTCGTGCGTGCACGGTTCATGTGGAACCTTCCTCGACGTGGGCGCGTATCAAGGAATTTCCGCAGCAAAACGAACGGCGCAGAGAATCGCGAGAACGAGCCGAAAAAAAACAGGGCTGCATCGCCCTGAAAATGAAGCGAGCTGGGGCCCGCACCCCAAGGTGCGGGCCCCAGCTGCGAAGTATGCGTCAGTGCCGACGCGTCACGCGGGAACGATGTTCTCGGCCGTCGGGCCCTTCTGGCCCTGCGCGATGTCGAACGAAACCTTCTGGCCTTCCAGCAGCTCACGGAAGCCCTGGGCGGCGATGTTGGAGTAGTGGGCGAAGACGTCGGCGCCGCCGCCGTCCTGCTCGATGAAACCGAAGCCCTTTTCCGCGTTGAACCACTTCACGGTGCCAGTAGCCATTTTATTTCTCCTTCGGAAACGGTGTCAGGAATACGCTCTGTGCGCTTTCCGTGTCGCCGTGATGCTCAGCCGCCGGAAAAACCATTCTGGCAACCACACCTGCAACTGATACTGACAGTAGCACGTCGTGAGCGACCCCACGCGGCAAGCAATTCCCGGCCGTCTCCCACCTCAGGAATATTTCTCGTGCGCCGTGTCGATTTCTCACTTCCCCACCACAGGAATTGCTCTCCCGGGCCACAGTGTTGCCGTCGAGTCCGTCCGGTCGCGGCGCCGTGACCTCCTTGGACGGCTTGGGCGCGGCTGCCGTCGCCATCAGCTGACGACATGCCGACGAAAGCGCCGCGACCCCAACACCGAGAGGAAGGCCACACGGCGGTTCCGGCGGGGCGACCGCGGCGGTCTTGTGGCCCGCGGACCGATCGAGCTCCGCATGTGGACGCGATTCTCACCCTCGACCGGTGCGACTTCCGCTGTCCGCCCGCTGGGCCGCCACAAGGCATTCCGGGTGCTGCCGACGATCGGCCGCTTTGCCGCGAGCGCTCATCATGGACTTCGACCCGGCCGACCAGGGTGTGTTCTCGGCGCCCGCCGCGGTCACACCGCTGTCGACCACTATGGGCCGCCCACGCGGGGAGGCGGGGCTACTTTTTCTTGCCCTTGCCCTTGCCCTGCCCGCCGTTCGCCTCGCTGCCTGCGGACGCGTTGCCGGAAGCGCTGGTGTCGCCCGCCGTGCCGTTGGCGGAGTTCGCGGCATGCTTGCCGGACTTGCCCGCACCGGCCGAGTGGCTCGGCTTGGCCGTCTCTCGTGTCAACTGCTCGGAACAGTAGACGGCAACCTTGTCCGCACCGCCGGCTGCCGCGACCAGTCGCTGCCAGGCCGTCGCGCTTAGCGCCTTGCCGCGTCCCTGGACCTGGTCGTAGGCACGGCAGTGGGCTTCGGTGTCCTGGGCGGTGGCGGGCCGGTCCGTCGGCCGAGCACTTCCGGACGGGTGGGACGCGGCCCCGGCTCCCGGCCGGGGCGAGGCGACCGCCGACGGGTGCGCCGTTCCCCTGCCGTCGCCCGCGCCCTCACCGGCGGAACCGGCGGAACCGATGGCCGCGACCGCCACACCTCCCAGCGCGAGGCTGGCGAAGGCCACGCCGAACGTCAGCTTCGCCGGGCGCCGGGCCCGCCGCTCTGCCGCAGGCCGCCAGTCGTCCCGGCGCCGGGTACGTGCGCGATGCGCACCCGAGGAGCGGGCGGCCCTGAAAGCGGCCATGGCCTGCTGCTCGCCCTGGGGCGCCAGATCGCCTGCGCGGACGGCGGCGCCCAGTGCCGTCTCCAGCACGGCGTCGTCACCCGCGTCCCCGGGGTCGGACGGGGCGCCGTCGGGCTGCACATGTCGACGGCCCCATCCCCCGTCGCCGCCCAGCCGTTCACCCATGTCCGCTTCCGTTCCCGACCGACCGCTTCGATTCGTCCGCCGCCCCGGATCCGACGCCTGCCTGTCGTTCCTGCCGCGGTTGTCGTTCATGTCGACTCCCCCAGCGCGCGGGAAGCCACATCCGTCACACCCTCCTCGACTCCGCTGCCGATGCCCAGCTGACGGCCGAGGCGTCTCAGGCCCCGGTGCGCGGCCGTGCGCACCGCACCCGGCCGCTTGCCCAGGACCCGCGCCGCGGCGGGACCGTCCAGGCCGACCACAACCCGCAGCAGCACGGCCTCGGCCTGGTCCCGCGGCAGTCCGCGGATCAACTCCAGAGCCCACTCCGTGGAGAGGGACTCCAGAGCCTGCTCATGAGTGTTGTGCGGGCCCGCCAGATCCAGTACGTCCTGGTCGGTACCGCCCGCCTGGGGCCGCACCCGCCGACGACGCAGGTGGTCCAGCGCCCGGTGCCGGGCGATGGTCGCGGTCCAGCCGCGGAAGCCCGCGCCGTCGCCCTTGAAACGCCCGAGGTCGCGGGCTATCTCCAGCCAGGCATCGGACGCCACGTCCTCCGCCTCCTCGCCGACGACGCCGCGAAGGTAGCCGAGCAGGCCCGGCTGCACGATCCGGTAGGCGACCTCGAAGGCGGCCTCGTCGCCGTCCTGGGCGCGCGCGACCGCCGCACCCAGTTCCCCGTCGTACTCCTGTACGCGCCAAGGTTGCCGCGCCTGGCCCAAGATCGCCCTCGTTCGCACCGATCACAACCGATTTCACGCCGTCCGCCGTGCTCCGGTCGCAGCGACGGCCCCACGATGACCAGCGTGTGCTCTCACAGAAACGTCACAACACCCCAGGAGCCCTGTCCGGTATCAACCGCCTCCCAGCGCTCAGCCGCCGGTTTCGGCAGGCGCGAGGGCGACGGAGCGGGACCGGCGCCGTTCGAGCCGGGCACGCTTCCCACCGGCCCTGCGCCAGGGAGCAGGACAGGCTCTGTACCGACCGCACGGGCCGCGGCGAACCTCGCCGACGACGGCACCACGACCCGCCCCGGCCCCCTCTCCGTACCGCTCGCGTCTCTCCCCACGTGAGCGGTACGGAGCGGGACGGCCGACCGGCCGGCAGCGGGCGATCAGCAACGCGCCTAAGCCCGCCACGGCCGCCGCCCCGAGCCCGTGACCGCCAGGCCGCGTGATGCTTCGGCACCCTCGTGCGCTCCCACAGTCATGAGTACGTACCTCCATCTGCGAGCGGTACCGGCTCCGGCACTGCGCAACAGTCCGGCTTGGCTGGAACGGCTTTTCGCGAGCGATGCCGCGACCGTCCGGCACCAGCCCGGCCAGTGCCTCGAAGAGGTGCTGGACGAGTGCTGCCTGGACCAGGAGCGCATCTACACCGGAGCTCCGCCGGCCGGTCCCCCGGAACGGCCCCAGGCCCAGGTGGTGCTCGGCGGCCGCCCGGTGTTCCGCACCGACCGGCAGAAGCCGCCGTTGCTGGTCCTCACGGCCGCCCAGGCCCGCCGGGTGGCCGAATTCCTGGAACAGACCGATTTCGACGCGCTGTGGGACTCCGCCCGGGACGGACTGCTGCCCCGCTACGGCGGAGCGACCACGGAGCCCGAGACGTCGCGCGCGTTCGCCACCACGCACCGGGAGCTGCGGGAGTTCTACGCGCACACGGCCGCGTGCGGGAACGCGGTGGTGAAGTGCCGTTCCAAGGCGTGAGGAGTGGCGATCCGAGACGGGAGAGGTGCCGCCGCGAGGCGGGACATGTGGCTTTCCTGAGAGGGACATATGACGGTCCGAGGGGGGAGGTGTAACAGTTTCGGCCCGCTGCGGTCTTTCCATGCGGACGACCACGTCGGTCGGCCCGGAGAGGAGACAGGACTCGTGCAGTGGACGGGCGACAGCGGCGAAGCGTACGGCGAGGATCCGTACGGCGGCGTCGGGTACAGGTATGCCCACGGCCACGAGGGCACCGGCGGCACCACCACCGACACGGCCATGCCGGAGCCCCGGGCCGCCGGCGCGCCCCTGCACGTCGCCGGGCCTGACCACCTCGCCACGGCGGAGTGGGACTCTCCACACGGTGCCGTCATCACCGTGCTGCCGACGGACCACGACGACTGCGGCCGTCCCGCGTCGGAGCCGGACGCAGCGGAGAACGATCCGGCGCGGCCCGTCTTCGTGGACGCCTCCGGGCACCGCCAGCGCCGCGTGCGGCGCGCCGCACGACTGCTGGTGATCCCCGCCGGCGTCTATGTCGCCCTGCTGGTCAGCACGTTGCTGGGCGGCCCCACACTCAGCGCTCCGTTCGTCCCGCTCCCGGACACCACGCACCCGGCCGCGCCCCGTGCGACCGCCCCCGGCTCCCCCGCCGGTACGGGTCACACGGCAAGGAGCGCGACCTCCGGCGCGACAAACGAGAACGCCCGTGCCACGTCGCCGCGGACGGCCTCCGGCCAGACCGGCAGGCAGACGGCCGCGACCACCCCCGTGGCCACGTCCGCCACGTCCGCCACCACCGCGACGCCCACCCGAACCGCCTCCCCGACCACGACCGCCAGTCCCGCCACCAGCGCCGGCGCCGGCGCCACCAGCACCGACGCACCCTCCGCCAAGGGGCGCGCCAACGCCGCGTCCCACAAGCCCAAGAAGTGATCCAAGGCCCTGACGTGACCGATCCGACCGATCGCGGACGCCGCTCCGCCATGCCCCGCCTCCGCGGCCGTACCCGCGGGGTCACACCCCGCACCCACTGGCTGCTGCTGTCCGTACTGGTGGTGACCCTGTCGGCGGCCCTCCTGCTGCAGGGCTACACCCACCACATGTTCGCGATCACCTCGGACGACGTGACCGGCCCCCGCGGCCGTGCCGACGTGGTGCCCGGTCAGGTGGCCCACGGCGGCCCCGTGATCGCGGACGCCGCCGGCTCCCCGCACACCGCCCGCCCGAAGGCCGGCACCATCGCCCTCACCTTCGACGACGGCCCCGACCCGGTCTGGACCCCGCGCGTCCTCGACGTGCTGCGTCGCAACCACGTGCACGCGACCTTCTTCGTCGTCGGCACCCAGGTCGTGGCCCACCCGGAACTGGTCCGCCGGATCGTCGCCGAGGGCCACCAGATCGGCATCCACACCTTCACCCACCCCGACCTCTCCCGCCTCGCCCCATGGCAGCGTTCCCTGGAACTGCGCGAGACCCAGCTGGCGGTGGCCGGCGCGGCCGGCGTCACCAGCGCGCTGCTCAGGCCGCCGTACTCCTCGGAGAACGACGCCCTGGACGACGCCGACTGGTCCGTCCTCAAGCAGGGCGACGCGGCCGGGTACGTCACGGTGCTCTCCACCCTGGACGCCGAGGACTGGCAGCGCCCCGGCACGGCCCGCGTCCTCGCGAACGCGACACCGCACGGCAAGGCCGGGCAGATCGTGCTGATGCACGACGCCGGTGGTGACCGCTCCCAGACCGTCGCCGCCCTGAACACCCTGATCCCCCGGCTCAAGGCACGGGGCTTCCGGTTCACGACGGTCGGCGCCGCGGTCGGCATGGCCGCCCCCGTCCAGCGTGCCGGGCTGGGGAACCGCCTCCAAGGCATCGCCCTCATCAAGATGCTGCAGCTCGGCGACGGGACCATCCGGCTGCTCGGCGCGCTGATGTACGCGGCCGGAGCGATCAGCGTGCTGCGCGCGGCCGTCGTACTGGTAGCGGCCCATCGGCACCGACGGCTGCGCACCGGGCGCCGGGCCAGGCCCTGGGGACCGCCGGTGACCGAACCGGTCAGCGTCATCGTCCCGGCGTACAACGAGAGCGCCGGCATCGAGGCGGCCGTACGCTCCCTGGTCGCCTCGGACCATCCGGTGGAGATCATCGTGGTGGACGACGGCTCCACCGACGGGACCGCCGCCCTGGTGGAGGCCCTCGGTCTGCCGGGGGTGCGGGTGATCCGGCAGCGGAACGCGGGCAAGCCCGCCGCGCTCAACACCGGTCTGGCCGCCGCCACCTGCGACCTGGTGGTCATGGTCGACGGCGACACCGTCTTCGAACCCGACGCCGTCCGCACGATCGTGCAGCCCTTCGCCGACTCTCGGGTGGGTGCCGTCTCGGGCAACGCGAAGGTCGTCAACCGCGGTGGCCTGCTGGGCCGTTGGCAGCACATCGAGTACGTCGTCGGCTTCAATCTCGACCGTCGCCTCTTCGATCTCGCCGAGTGCATGCCGACCGTGCCCGGAGCGGTCGGGGCGTTCCGGCGCCGGGCGCTGCTCGCCCTCGGCGGGGTCAGCGACGTCACCCTCGCCGAGGACACGGACCTCACCATGGCCCTGTGCCGCGCCGGCTGGCGTGTGGTGTACGAGGAAGGGGCGGTTGCCTGGACCGAGGCGCCCGCGTCGCTGGGCGCCCTGTGGCGGCAGCGGTACCGCTGGTGCTACGGCACCCTGCAGGCGATGTGGAAGCACCGCGGCGCGCTCGTACAGAGCGGCGCCGGCGGCCGGCTCGGCCGTCGGGGCCTGCTCTACCTCCTTGTCTTCCAAGTCCTGCTGCCCCTGCTGGCCCCCGTGGTCGACGTCTTCGCCCTCTACGGCCTGGTCTTCCTCGACCCGCTCGGAATCACCGCCCTCTGGCTGGCCTTCCTGCTCCTGCAACTGCTGATGGGCCTGTACGCGTTCCGCCTGGACGGAGAACGCCCGGGCCCGCTGTGGAGCCTGCCGCTGCAGCAGTTCGTCTACCGCCAGTTGATGTACCTGGTGGTCATCCAGTCCGTCTTCACCGCCGTGTCGGGCTCACGGCTGCGGTGGCAGCGCATGGAGCGCTACGGCACCCTGCGGGCACCGGCAGGTGCGGAGACACCTGGCGAGGACCGCCCTCCGCGGATTCCCGCCTGACCGGGGGCCGGTCCCGGGTCCGGTCCCGGGTCCGGTCCCGGGGCCGGGCCCGGGTCAGGTCCCGGGGCCGGGCCCGGGTCAGGTCCCGGGGCCGGGCCCGGGTCAGGTCCCGGGTCAGGTCCCGGGAAGACGACACCATCCGCACCGGATTTCTGTGCCGCAGGTGGCAGGGTCGCCACACTTGGACCGTTCTTGACCAGAACCTGCCACTACCGACGGCCGGAAGCCGACCGGCTCGTCGCGCCTTCATCGGGCGCCTTCATCGGAGACTCCGGGTCAGAGGGCCGCGGTCCGCACACGGGCAAGGACCGGCAGCGCACCGGCGAGGGCCAGCGCGATGCCGCCGGAGACCAGCAGCGGGAGGTGGCCGTCGGCGCCCCAGGCGAGCCCGGCCCACACGCCCGCGAGCAGGACGGCGGCGCCGGTGGCGCCCTGGTAGAGGCCCTGCGCGGTGCCCTGCTGATGGTCGGGGACGAGCGTGGAGATCCAGGCCTTGCCGACGCCGTCGGTGCAGGCCGCGAAACCGCCGTAGAGCGGCAGCACCACGAACACCGACCAGGGGCTGTGGATCAGTCCGAGGCCCAGGTAGCCGATCGCGAAGAAGACCAGACCGGCGGCGAAGACCAGCCGGCGCGGCAGTCGGTCGGACAGCGCCCCCGCGGGGTAGGACAGGGCGGCGTAGACGAGGTTGTAGACCGCGTACGCGCCCACCACCCCGGCCGTCGAGAGGCCCAGGTCGTGGGCACGCAACAGCAGCAGTGCGTCGGGGAAGTTGACGAGGTTGAAGGCGAGCAGCATCCCGAGCACCCGCCAGTAGGGGCGGGGCAGGGACCGCCAGGGCGTGCGGGCGGCCCGCGTCGAGGAGCCGCCCGTCCCTATGGTTCGGGGGTCGCGGACGGCGGCGACCAGCGCGACCGACGCGACGGCAGGGATCACGGCGATCCAGAACAGCGGGCGCAACCGGTGGTCGAGCGCCTCGTACAGGACCAGCCCGACGAGCGGGCCGACCACCGCGCCGGCGGTGTCGGCGGCCCGGTGCAGCCCGAACACCTTGCCGCGCTGTCCGTTCGGAACGCCCTCGACGAGCAGGGCGTCGCGCGGCGCCCCGCGCATGCCCTTGCCGAGCCGGTCGGTGACCCTGGCGACGAGGACCGGCGGCCACGCGGTCGAGAGCGCGATGAGCAGCTTGCCGACCGCGGCCAGGCCGTATCCCGCACCGATCAGCGGACGCCGGGCGAACCGGTCGGCCAGGCGCCCGGCGGCCACCTTGGTGATCGAGGCGGCTCCCTCGGCCGCTCCCTCGATCGCGCCGACCACGACGGGCGGCGCGCCGAGCACCACGGTCAGGTAGATCGGCAGGATCGGATAGAGGAGTTCGCTGGCCGCGTCCTGGAGAAAGGACACCCCGCACAGCACCTTCACGTTGCGGGTCAGCCAGGCGGGGCGGCGTCCGGTCGGTCGCGGGGCGGGGCTGGGTTCTGTCACGGGTACAGGATCTCCCCGCAACGCGGGCCTGCTCGGGACGCGCTGGCCGATGCACGGTCCCGTGGGCAGCGTCAGCAGCCGTTCTTCCATCGAGATCTCCCAGAGCGGTCCGGTGCACCGAAGTGACGGATGAGTGGAGGTCACATGCCGGCAAGTCGGTTGATGTCACGGCTGGTCAGGATGCTGGGGTCCGTGTTCTCGGGACGGCTGAGGACGATCGCCGCGCGACCGATGGCCTCGGCCGATGTGGCCCAGTCGGGAAACACCCGACGCAGCACCGGGGAGAGTGGGCTGATCACCGTGGCGAACGTCTGCGCTGCCACAGAGGAGGCGCGGGCGCCGTTGAGGGGACGGATATGGCCGGCACTGTTCCGCCGCATACGCGTGGGGGACCGCACGGCGCCCTGCAGCGCTCCGTCACCGGGTGTCGCGCGGGCGACGGGCCTACCGTGGGAGATGGCCCCGGCGTCGGCCCCGCCGACCGGCCGGTCGTTCACGACGAGGGCGGAAGGAGGCACGAGATGTCCGATGCGATACGGGACACCACGGCCCGGCGCGTACGACATTTCGTCGACGCCGGATATCCCGACGCCGGACCCGTCGAGGCGGCGGTGGAGGGAGCTGTCTACCGTCTCGGGGACGGAACGGTGGCCAAGGTGTGGGAGCGCCGACGGGGATCCGAACTGCGGCGGATGCAGCGTTTCTACGCAGATGCTGCGGCGCACCTGCCGTTCGGCTCCCCGGAGATCCTCGCCGTCGAGGACATCGACGGTGTCCCGATGACCGTGGAGCGGGAGCTGACCGGCGAGCCCTTGGCGGGCAGGATCCGCACCGACGACCCGGACGAGGTGCTGCCCGAAGCGGTCGACTGCCTGGTCGGCGTGTTGCGCGCCCTCGCGGACGCCCACGACGTCGACGAGGTCAAGCACCTTCCTGTGCTGGACGAGGAACGCCCGCTGTGGGAAGGCCACACCACTTTCGGATCCGCCCTGGCGGACCTGGTGGACCGGCGGGTCAGCCGGTGCGCGGACCGGCTCTCCTCGCATGTCCGCGACTTCGGCGACACGCGCGCCCGGCTGCTACGGAAGCTGCGCTCGCTGCCCCGTACCGACCAGGCGGTCGTCCACGGTGACGTCTTCCCGGAGACCGTGCTGGTGGACGACGACCTGCGGCCGCTCGCCCTCGTGGACTACGGCTTCCTGTCCACGGGCGGGGACCCCCGGTTCGACGCCGCCGTGGCCGCGGCCATCTTCCCGGCGGCCACCGAGCACGCCCCGGAGATCACCCGGCAGCTCACCACGCGGTTCGCCGACGAGTTCGGCTACGCGGTCGACGACCTCCTGCTGTACCGGGCCGCCTATGCGATGGCCACGAGCGACACCTTCGCGCCGGGCGGCGGTGACGAGCACTTCGCCTGGTGCGTCACCGTGCTCGAGGACCCGGCCGTCGCCGAGTCCCTGCACCGGTGACCCACGGCGGCCACAGCCGAGCAGCCGGGAAGTTCCGGTGGCGGTGTGTGCGGTGCCCTACGTCAACCTTCTGACCAGCGGCGGAGCAGTCGACGTTGGTCAGCGTTGGTTGTCGCTGAGCAGCCCCCGCAAGGCCCACGGCCTCCGCGAACGGGGACCGCGGGCCGGGGAGGGCGGCCCTCAGGCGGGAATGAGGCCGTGGGGGTTGATGATGAACTTCTCGGGCACTCCCGTGTCGAAGGTCGCGTAGGCGTCGGGGGCGTCGTCGAGGCTGATCACCGTCGTGTTGAGCATGGCGCTCAAGTAGGGCATGCGGTCCCACAGGATCGCCATCATCAGCTCGCGGTTGTAGTGCATGATCGGTGCCTGCCCGGCGGAGATCCGCGGCGACTTGATCCATGCCTTGCCGAAGTCGATCGGGTACGTTCCCTCTTGCTCGGCCTTCGACTTCGCGAGCGGGTCGGGGCCGTAGACGCCGATGACTCCGGTGGCTCCGCCCGCCCGGGTCGCGTCGACCACCTGGTTGATGGCGTAGGCCGGGTCCATGTCCCCGCCCTCGCGGCCGATGCCGTGTGCCTCGGTGCCGACGTAGTCGACTGCGCAGTCGACCCTGGGTTCGCCCAGGATGGCCTCGATCTGGTCGGTGAGTGCTGCGTCCTGCCTCAGGTCGATCGTCTCGCAGCCGTTCTTCTTCACCAGCTCCAAACGGTCCGTGCTGTAGTCGCCGACGATGATGCAGGACGCCCCGAGGAGGCGCGCCGCTGCCGCGCCGCAGCGGCCGACCGGGCCGGCGCCGGCGATGTACACGGTCGAGCCCGGCTTGGCACCGGCCTCCATGAGACCGTGGAACGCGGTGGGCAGGATGTCCGAGAGCAGCGCCAGGTCACGGATCTTCGCCATGGCCTGGTCCCTGTCCGGGAAGCGCAGGAGCTGGAAGTCGGCGTACGGGACAAACAGGTACTCGGCCTGGCCGCCGGTCCAGTCGCCCAGGTTGAAGCCGTACGCGCCGCAGGACACCTTGGGGTTCGTGGTCTCGCAGACGTCGGTCCGGCGCGCCCTGCAGTTGCGACATCGGCCGCAGGCGACGTTGAACGGGACGGAGACGAGGTCGCCCTCGCTGAGGAACTCGACGTCGGGGCCGACCTCGATGACCTCCCCGGTCATCTCGTGCCCCATCACCATGCCCTGGGGCACGGGGAAGGACCCGCGGTAGATGTGCAGGTCACTACCGCAGATGTTGGTGGCGACGATTCTGAGGATGACGCCATGCGGGGCCCTTTTCCCGTTCGGCATCTCAAGCTTCGGGAAGTCGAGTGACTCTACGCGCATGTCCTTCGGGTTATGGAAGACGACGGCGCGGTTGCTGCTTGCCATGACGCTCTCCCCTGCTGATCCCGGGTGACTTGGCCGCGTATGCGCCTGTAGCATTTCGGTCGCTTTGCGACCTCGGCTTTCCAACGTAGGCCTGTCACCGAACGTCTGCACGGCGGGATCGGACCCCTCCATGCCCGCGCGCCATCGCACTAACGCTGCGTGCGACGCTCCCGGCCAAGCACGTCATCTCCATCCGCCCTCGCCCGTCCAGGCCGACGTCCGATGACGGGCGCTCGCGAGCGGACCTGATGCCTTCGGCAGGGTCTGCAAGGGCTTCAGAAGCGACGCGTTACGGACCATCCACCCTCAGCCACGACACACCCCCGCTCCCATCCCGTCCGAGGGGTCAGCCACCGAACGTCGTATCGCCGCCGGCGCCTCGTGATCTACCTCGGCACCCACGGCCCGATGCACCCCGAAGAACTTTTCGCTGGTATCGGAGTCGGCCGCGGCGACGGCCCTGTCCGTGTCGTCCGCCGGTCGCACCGCGCGCCTCGCTCGCCTCCCAAGCGACCTCGCGCCAGGGATCGTCCCGGAGTCCTTTGATCCTGTCCCCGCCCAACCGGGGTCGAGTGGGCCGGTATCTATGCTGAGAAGGACGCCTCGGTGGCCGCATGCCCGGCACCGAGAGGACAGGGCGGCCTCACCATGTACGGTCGCAGAGGGGGAAGGACGACTGATGGGCTGGGTCTGGTGGGTGCTGATCCTCTTTTGGTCAGGTGGCTTCGCGTGGGCCGCCGACACGATCCGTACCGCGTTGCGGAACCGCCACGAGCGGAAGCTGGAACTGATGGACGCGGCGAGACAGGAACGCCTAGCCGTCGAAGCGGCCCACCAGATGCCGGAACCCGTGTGCGGGTGCACGCACCATCTGGCCAAGCATGACAATCAGAGCCGCTGCCATGAACGTGTAGAGATCCCGACGGCCTGGGACGAGAACAAGAAACCGTTGCGCTATGAGGCAGGGCAATGCAACTGCCAGCAGTACGTTGGTCCGCAGCCACTGTCTCAGGTGTTTGCCGAGGATCTGACGGATCGAACGTGAGGCCAGGTCGGCCAAGGTCGCTGATCTCTTGTGGTTGGCTTCGTGGGCCGCGCCACTGGGCCATGCACCCGCTTGAAGTCTGACCTCATCCACTCGAAAGCAGACCCTTCACCAGGTGGGCTGTGTGGTGGGAACCACAGCCGCCGCTTCGCGATCGAGCGCTTCTCCGTCCGGGGCGCTTGACAACTGTCGCCGCTTCGATGACGTCCGTCATCAGTTCGTCGAGTACCGCTCCCTGTGGGCGAGGTGCCGCCCATAAGGTCCACCTGCCGGACCGTTCAGGTCGGCGAATTCGGCAACCTGAGGAGGAGCGGCATGAGGAAAGCGGAGTGTCCGCGATGACAGCAGTCGTCGTGGAAGGGCTGAAAAAGGCGTACGAGAGTCACGAGGTACTGCGTGGGATCGACTTCACTGTCGCCGAAGGTGAGATCTTCGCGCTCCTAGGGCCCAACGGCGCAGGCAAGACGACGACGTTGGAAATCCTTGAGGGCTTCCGCAGCCGGGACAACGGTTGCGTGAAGGTGCTCGGACAGGACCCCAGCACTCCCGGCGGCAGCCGTCGGTTGCGCGAACAGGTCGGGCTCGTCCTGCAGGACATAGCGGTGGAGCCGTACCTGTCCGTGCGGGAGACCGTCGCGCGCAGTGCCGGCTACTACCGAGCTCCCCGCGACGTCGACGGGGTCATCGAACTCGTGGGCCTGCGAGAAAAGCAGGGCGCCAAGGTCAAGGACCTGTCGGGCGGCCAGAAGCGTCGACTCGACCTGGCGCTGGGGGTGGTGGGCAACCCATGTCTGCTCTTTCTCGACGAGCCCACCACGGGCTTCGATCCCAGCGCCAGGCGCGGTGCCTGGGAAGTGGTACGGAACCTGAGGGATTCCGGAACCACGATCGTTCTCACAACGCACTACATGGACGAGGTGCAGGCACTCGCCGACTCGGTGGCCGTGATCGCGGACGGGCAGATCGTCGCGTCGGGAGCGCCGGCCACGCTGGGCGGACGGGACAGCGCGTTCGCCAAGATCCGCTTCGAACTGCCGTGGGGGACACAGACGGGGGATCTGCCGACACAGGAAATCAAGGCAGTCGAAGGTTCTCTGGTCACCATCGAGGTGGAGGATCCGACGCCGGTGCTGCACTCCCTCACCGACTGGGCCCTGCGTCGAGGAACGACGCTCGGCCGACTGACCGTCGAACGGCCTTCCCTCGAGGACGTATACCTCGACATCACCCGTTCCTACGACCACGAATCGTCCCAGCCGGCCACTGTCATCCGAGGGCGTCGACCGAAGCGGAGCCGTTCATGACCCCCCACTCCTCGCCGCCCACGGCGGAGGTCTCACGGACCGCGCCGATGCCGGCGCCGGTGACCAACGACTATGGATCGCCCGGTCGCGGCCGACTTGGCCTGCTGCTCCATCAGGTGCGGTACGAAGAACTCGCCTTCTGGCGCAATCCGCAGGCCGTGATCTTCACCTTTCTCCTGCCCGTGGTCGTGGTGACGATCTTCGGAGCGGTGTTCGGGGGAGGCGACAAGCAGGACTTCTTCTTCGGGATGTCCGGTATTCAGTACTACACGCCGACGGTTGCCGCGGTCTCTGTACTGGGCGCCTGCTACGGGCAGTTGGCGATCGTGCTGTCAACACGGCGGCAGACCGGCCAGCTCAAGCGGTTGCGTGCGACCCCTCTGCCGGCCTGGATCTACTTCGTCGGCCTGCTGGCCCACTGCCTCTTGGTCAGTTTCGTCGACGTCGTTCTGGTCATGGCCGTGGGAGCCTTTTACGGTGTGAGCTTTCCTGCCCACTGGATGGCGATCGTGCTGACGTTGATCCTGGGCGCCGCCAGTTTCTGCGCACTCGGAGTCGCCGTCGCGTCGTTGGTCAGGAACGCCGAAGCCGCCCCGGCGTTGGTGCAGTTCATCCAGTTCCCGCTGGTGTTCATCTCGGGCAGCTATTTCCCGATTCACGCCGGCGTGCTGAACGACGTCGCCGGTCTGCTGCCGGTGAAGCCTTTCAACGACGCGATGCTGTCCCCGTTCACACAGGGCGGCAGCTACCAGTGGAAGGATCTGGGGGTGTTGGCAGCCTGGGGCGTCGTCGGGGCCGTGGTGGCCGTGCGGCGGTTCCGGTGGGACCCCCGGCCCGAGTGACAGCCGGGTGCGGTGCGCCTCGAGCCGCACCGCACCCGTATCTGATCGTCAGCCGGCGACCAGCACCCGGCCCGTTCCGAAGGTGTCACCGTAGAGCCAGTCGAGATGCGCGAGGTCCGCACGATCCGCCAGGTCGGTGTCGCGCGCGTTCTGAAGCGGTCCGTCCGGGAAGTGGAAGGTCTCGGCGCGCATCCGTGACTGCCTGTGGACCTCTGCCGTGCGCGGCCTCCGGACGGCTTCGTACCTGCGCAACCCGCTCGGGACATCAGCGGGCTGCGCGGTGAGACAGTCCGCCAGCACGACGGCGTCCTCGAGCGCCTGGCTCGCTCCTTGCGACAGAAAGGGGAGCATGGGATGAGCGGCGTCTCCCACCAGTGCCACCCGACGCGTGCGGTACCGCGCGGACACGTTCCGGTCGAACAGCCCCCAGCGGGTCACTGATCCGGCGGATGCCAGCACCCGTGCGACATCCTCGTGCCAGTCTCCGAACTCCGCCATGAGGTCAGCGTTCCCGGCGCGGGAGCTCCGGGGGGCGTCTCGCCCGGCAGGATCTGCGCACACCGCACTGAAATGGATCGTTCGTCCGGATGAAACGGGGTAGTAGGTGACGTGCCGCCCAGGGCCGAGCCAGAACATCACTCGCGGATCGTCTTCGAAGGACGGGACGGCCGAGGCCGGTACCAGCCCTCGGTACACCGCATACCCCGCAAACAGCGGCCTGTCGTTCAGGACGGCATCACGCAGCACCGAGTGCACGCCATCCGCGCCGATGACGACGTCGGCCGTAGTCGAACCACCGTCGGGGAAGCACAGCTCCACCCTGTCGTCATGTTCCACGACTCCGCTCACCGCCTGCCCGAGGTGGACCCGCCCCGGTGGTAGCAGATCGACAAGGCAAGCCTGCAGATCGGCGCGGTGCACGAGGTAGTAGGGCGCGCCGAACCGATCCTCGCAGAGTGCTCCGTGCGGGACCCGGGACAGGAGCGTTCCGTCGTCCCAGCGACGGGTCTCGATCGCGTCCGCCACAATGGCGTTGCGGCGCATGGACGGCTCGGCCCCCAGTTGGTGCAGAATGCGAGCGCCGTTGGGGGACAGCTGGATTCCCGCACCTATCGCGGACAACGCCTGCGACTTCTCGTAGACGTCACATCTCATACCTCGCCGGCGCAGCAGGATGGCGACAGCGAGCCCCGATACCCCGGCACCGACAACAGCCACCCGCAGTCCGTCGACCGTCATGACACGCCTTCCCTTTCCTGCCGTGCGCCACGAAGGTTCCCGGCTTCGTGTCCGTAGAGCCAGGCGCGCTCACGTAGTCCCGCGGGGCCCGCGGCGAGCCGCATCACCCGGTCCCGTTCGCGTTGTGCCGGTCCGTCGGCGAGGTGCATGGTCTCCGAGTGCGCGCGGGACCCCCGCTGGATGGCTGCTGTACGCGGCGCGCGGGCCTGCTCGTATCGGGCCAGCAGTTCCGGTACGTCCACGCGGTCGGCCCCGGCCAGCAGCGAGGACAGCTCCATCGCGTCCTCGACGGCCTGGTTCGCTCCCTGTGCCATGAAGGGCAGCATCGGGTGTGCGGCATCACCGAGGACCGTGAGCCGGTCCGCGGACCATCTCGGCAGCTCCGGCCGGTCGTACAGAGCCCAACGGCGGACCGTGTCGGCTGTGTGAGCGATGTCCGCCACCAGTCCGTGCCATCCCTCGAAAGCGGCGGCCAGTTCGGCGGGGTCACCAGTGGCCGACCAGGACTCCGTTCCGCCGCCCGGGAGGGGAGCGATCGCGGCGAAGTTCATCAGTGCTCCGCCGGCCACGGGATAACAGACGAAATGCCGGCCCGGGCCCAGCCACATCCTGATCAGTGGTTCCCTTGCCTTTGCCGGCAGTCGGTCGACCGGAACGAGCCCCCGGAAGACGCCGAGACCGGAGAACACCGGTGCATCGCGCACCAAGAACTCCCGGACGACGGAATGAATGCCATCGGCGCCTACCACTACGTCTGCGCGATGCGTCGTGCCGTCCTGGAAGGTGATCACCATTTTGTCGTCGTCCCGGGAGACGGACCGAAGCCGATGGCCCAGCCGCAGCGGCCGGGGGCCGACCAGATCCAAGAGCGCTTTCTGCAGGTCCGCGCGGTGCATGGCGTAATAGGGTGACCCGTACAACTGCTCGCAAGCGGATCCGAACGGCGTCCAGGTGATCGGTTCGCCACCCCAGCCGTACACATGCATCTCCTCGACGGCCACGCCGTGCTCCCGCAACGCGGGGCCCAAGCCGAGCCGCACCAGATGACGCGCTGCGTTCGGGGCGAGCTGGATGCCGGCTCCGATCTCCGTCATCGCACCGGCCTGCTCGAACACCTCGCAGGGCGTGCCGGACCGGGCGAGCGACGCCGCCAGGGTCAGTCCCCCGATGCCGGACCCAATCACCGCGATCCGCAGTCGTCCGCTCATGACCGGCCTCCGTGAGCCGGGGCCCGGGCTGGCGACGGGGACGGGAATGCGTGCGTCAGCCATGCGTAGGTGCGGAGTTCGTCGAAGAGATTTCTGCCGAGACGATTGTGGAGCATGTGCACGTGGGAGACGAGGATCTGCCCGGGAACGGTCGTCGTGGTGGTGCGTACCGCCTCGACGAGGTCCGACAGAGCCGCGTGCCACACCTCGAACGGGCCGTGCCGGGACGGGTCGACCGGCTTGGCTCCCGTCCCGGCCGTACGGCACATCTCGTCCAGCTGTTCCTCAGTGCAGCCGAACCCGGCCGCCCATGCCCGCCAGGCCATGAGGCTGTGGGCGTAGAAGGCGGCCTGCTCCGTCCTGTCGCCGAGCGCGGCGGCCGCGGAGATCGTGGCGCGCAGCGCGAGAGCGGAGCGTGCTTGCGGGCTCGACACGTGGGGCAGCAGGGCGAGCACCAACTCGCTGGACAGCTGAAACAGCCGTTCCGTGCGGGGCATCAGGGCGGGGCCGCCATAGCGCGCGGTCTCCGGCTCGTAAACATCCCGGTGCACGCCCGGGGCGCGAAGCGCGAGTACATCCTCATCCCGGACCGATTCGTTCCGGGCGAGGAGCCGGGCCTCCGCGCTGTAGGTCTCTTCGTCCAGCGGGTTCTCACCCATCAACGGACGGCCGGCATTTTCCAGCCGCTCCTGCAACACCTTTTCCGTCTGGGCGTACTGCGCCTCAGTCAGGTCCCCCACCCGAAATCTGATGTGCGGGCCACCCTGCCAGTAGCGAATGAAGAACCAAGGCGCGCCATCGAGTTCGCTGACCGTGGGGGCGACGACGTCGCTCACCACTCGATCGAGCAATGACTGGGCGTCCGATGCCAAATGCAGGTGCCAGGAACTCCATTGCCGTGACAAGGTGTTCTCCTCCCTCATACCCTCACGTCCAGCAGCGCGTGGGCGGCGTGCCTGGGCATGCCCGACACTGCGGCAAGGGTGATCATCTCGTCGTCGTCGAGCCGGAGAATGTGCTGCGTCGGCATCTCGTTGAAGGCGCGGACCGGTCGGGTGAACATTCCGTGCGCCGTGGTGGACACGCACAGGCCGTGCAGAGCCCAGCCGCAGTAATACTGTGCCGCGCTCCACCCGTTGGGTCCGAGGCAGGCAAAGAGCTCGCGGGGCTTCACCGACAGGAACCAGATGGCCGAGGCGTGGCGTACGTTGCAACCGGCGTCTGGGCTGAGTCCGTACCCGTACTCCGCCTCCAGTTGCGATGCGGCGCTCCCGTCCGCGACGAGCAGCTCCGGCTTTCCGTCGCGAACGCGGTAGATGCCGTCCTCATGCCCCTCGACGTCCTGGAGTACGGCGGTGAGCGTCACCAGTTTTGAAGCGGCCCGCAGACTGTGTCCGGGCGGTGGTACGCCCAGCCAGCGGATGGCGTCAGTGACGCAGTCCTCGGCCACGCGGGCGGGTCGGCCGCTCATGCCGAGCAGACGGCGGGGCATCCGGCCGGAGTTGCGCCGCCACATTACCTCGGCCCAGGACAGTGCGCCGGGCGGCGCCGAAACGTGTGCGGGAACGGCCGGCGTCACGTCGGCGGGCGGGTCGTCGAATGACTGGGTGCGGTTGACGCGCACCACGTCCGCGAGTGAGACGTCGTCGGGCCGGTCCTCCGGCGATCCGAGGGGCCCGCAGGTGCGCCGGACCGAGGTGCCGGGCTCCTGCCCGATCTCGATCACGAGGGGGAGCGACCACTCCCAACTCGGTGCCAGGCCCAGTTCGTCCAGCAGGGCGGCGGAGCCTTCGCCCGGCGGCACCAGTCGTCCCGACAGCCCGAACAGTTCGAGCCCCATAGCCAGGGAACGCAGGGTGATGCCGAGTTCCAGGTTCACCAGGGGGCCTCGGACCCATTTGTAGGCGCGAGGTATGCGCGTGTATCTCCCGGTCAGCGCGATGCGTCGGCGTCGGCCGTGGTGGCTGCCGGCGGTGAGAGCGGTGAGTGAGTGCCGTTCGGGCTCCAGCAGGTGCCAGCGCTCACCGTCGTCGACGAACACCTGCACCGGGTAGAGGCAGCGCGGTGAGGCGTATCCGCGGTGTGGGTTGTAGACGTTGTCCGGGTCGGACCATTGCACGCCGAAGCCCGCGACGAGCGCACGGGTGAAGCTCTCGCCCGGACCCACGGAGACGGCTCGGCCGTGCGGGAAGGCGAGAGTGTCGAGCAGGTCGGCGGTGCCTCGGGGAAGCTCCGTACGGCTGCCGCCTTCGACGCACTCGGGTGCGCGTGGCATCACGTGCGAGGTCATGGGCGGTACCGGCATGCCGGTCCAGGCCGGTACGGGTGGCGCGTCGTCGCCGGCGCCGAACTCGTACCACAGCGATTCGCGTTCGATGTTGTGGTCGCCGTACGGCGGAGGAAGGTCCACGGGGGCCCGCCGCACCATGTCGGGGGACCATTCGATCATGCGCTTCACCTCGGCGCGTGGCAGGGCGTCGACGCGTTCACGGGAACGGGTGCGGGTCATAGGGGATCTCCCGGTTCTCCTGCGGTGTTCCGGTGAGCGCGGCCACCAGGCGGGGCAGGTTCTTCAGTCGCTGCTGGGCGTGGCCGAAGCACATGGGCAGGATGCCGGGGACGACCGCCTTGGCTACTGACACGCCGACATCGGCGTGCTCGCGGGTGGTCTGGTTCACCAGGACGATGCGGTCCAGGCCGGCTTCCGCGTACAGGCCGCGCACGTGCTCCAGGGCTCCGCGGACGGTCCCGCCGGAAGCCCGGCGCAAGGTGTCGGGCCAGCCGGGGAAAGCCTCCTGCAGGGTGATCTCCGGGCCACCGAGCACCTGGGAGACGCGGGGCAGTTTCTCCGGCAGTGTGTACAGCTGCGGGTGCTGTTCCAGTTCCACCAGCTTCCACGGATCGTCCAGCATCCGCTCGGCCTCTTCGCGGTTCCACTGCACCTTGTTGGTCACCAGCTGGGCGACCTCGCGCAGCGCACCGCGGATGGCGGTGTTCGGGTTGGCTCCCGATCCTCCGGAGGAATACGTGGCGGGGAACGGGTTCAGGCGGTTCACCACCAGCACCCAGACGATGGGCAGATCGATGTCCTGCTTCGCCAGCAGGATGTGCACATCAAAACCACGCGTCTGGATCAGGTCGATCAGACTCCGATTCTCCGGGTCCGTGATCGAGGCGTTCGATATGCGGGGCAGAGGTACCTGGCGGTGCCAGGAGAGTAGGAAGGCGTCACGTTCGGCCAGTTCGAGCAAGGAGTGCAGCGCGGCCTCGGCAAGGCTCCCCCCGGCCGCGCAGCCGCTGGACGAGTCATGGAAGTACTTCCTCAGGGTGCCCGGTTCGGGCGTCCCGCCCTCGGCGCGGATTTTTCGCGCGACGACGCGCGCCGCGCGCGCCGCGTGACGGGCGAGCTTGAAGCGCTGCTCGTACTGGTAGAAACCGGCCTCGGCTGGCACCAGGAGGGGCTCACCGGAGGCCAGGTCGTGACCCCACACCCAGTCCATGGGCGTGTCCGCCGTATAGGGGAGCACCTGACAGCTCGGGTGGGCCAGCTGCTTCTCGGTGTGCTCACCGAGCGTGGCCGGGTCGAGTGCGTGATCGGCCACTTCGCGATAGCTGCGCTCCAGCAGTAGCGGCGTGTCGAACGGGAAGCTTCCGAGCCTTTCGTACGTCTCGATGATGCCGACGGGATCGGCCTCGGCGAATGTTCCGGCGCGGCCGTGTCCCGGCGCGGCGGCATCGGGCGCCAGACACATGCTCATGGCGAAGGGAACGTTCGACTCACGCATGATGACCTGTATCGGCCCGTAGCGTGCGTCGAGCAGCCGGTCCCGCAGGGCGCCGGGCTCGACGAGGTGCGCACCGCCGGTGCCGCGTGTCGGGTCCTGGGGGGAGAGGGACTCGACGTCGAGCGTCAGCGGCGCCGGCCGCCAGTGGTCGTCGAGCACTGCTCCAGGTTGGGCGCAGACCGGGCAGAAGAAGCTGCGGGGGATGCGGTGCCGTCGTACGTAGTGAGCGCCGACAGCGTACAACTCGCCCGGCTGCAAGGGATGGTCCGCCAGGTTCTCCAGCGCGGCATCCAGGAGTACGGGCAACAGGGGCCGGGCAGCACGTGGTACGGCACGTGGTTCGTCCAGTGCATCGGCCAGCGGGTGCTCCGCCGTGTTGCGCTCGCGCACCTCGGCACAGCAGGCGCAGCCCGAGTCCGTGCGGGGGGCCCACCGCGGCCCGATGACCACCTCGTCGTCATGGACCCGTACGGAGACGAGTTCCTCTCCGTTCGCGGCGCTCTTCTCCCACTGTGCGCGCTCCCAGGCCAGATCCCAGCCCCGGTTCAGCGCGATCGGCGCGCGCACCGCGTCGCCGATCCGCAGGACGGTCTCCGCCCAGGACGCGTCGAGCGACGCCATGCCCGGGCCGTGGTGCTCTTCATCGCGCATGTCGGGTCTCCTGCGTGTGCTGCTGAGCCTGGACGGGTCCACACCAGAAGGGGAGGTCGCCGAGCGAGGGGTCGGTGCGGCGGGAGTGGCCCTGGTAGGAGACGTTTCGCGCCGCGGCGAGCCTCGCAACCTGTGTACGCAGCGAATAAATCTCCTGGTCGTCCGCGACGTTGACCGCGTCCGTGCGCAGGAGCGGCAGCCCCGCCTCGCCGCCACGGGCGGCCGTCACCTGTGCCGATGTGAGGGCCGTGCTGAGCGCCTCGCGCACCGCGGCGTCGCTGTCGGAAGCCCAGGCCGCCCCCAGCAGTCGGCCGCTGTCGGACACCTCCACACGTGCCAGCCGCCAGTCGAGGCCGGGAATGTGCAGAACGTGGACGGTGAGCGGCTCCGGCCGCAATTCCTGCAGGATCCGACGGATGCGTGCCGTTTCCTCGCGTTCCACCGTATCCGTGCACGTGGCCCGAGCCTCGTCGGCGAGCAGCCGCAACACGCCGTCCAGCAGCCAGCGTTCTTCCGTCAGGCCAGCGGCGGCCGTAGTGCCGTCCGTCGACGGGCAACAGGTCCGCAGCACCTCGAGGGCAGCCCCCACTGTCGCGGACCACTGATCCTGCGCCCATACGGTGACGCGTCCCCGGGCGCCGGTCCTCAGCTCCATCTCTCGTACTGCGAGGGGCATTTGGGAGAGGGTCTGCTCGGTGGCTGCCGGCGTGTACAGGCCCTTCCAGCGGGCCGTGAGAACGTTGACGCGCTCGATTGTGTCATCGGCGTCCGGGGCCTCATCGGCCGGTGCGTCTTCGAGCTTGCTGAGCCCGTCGTCCGTGACGGGGTCCCCGAGCAGGATCCGTTCCGCGACGAGTGCGGCACCGTGCACGACGTGCGCCGCGCCGACCTCGTCGATTCCCAGCAGGACGTCGACCGCCAGCTGGCCGGCGATCGCGCCGATCATCGCATCCGCCACGGGCCTGGCCGCCGGAGCGAGTTCCTCGCCGCGCGCCCAGCCGAGAATTCTGTGACGGACAGCGAGCGGCACCGGATCGCCGTCGGTGCCCCGGACGACCGGCCCGGCCTGCAGGACACGGTCGTGCACCAGGGCCGGCACAACCGGCACACCGGCCGGTATCAGCCGTGCACCATGGAAGTCGAACACGCCGGCCCGCAGCTCGTCGTCGGTGCCGCAGTACAACACGGCGTCCAGCTCGCCGCACGCGCCGAGTCCGGTCGCCTCCGGAATCAACACCTCGCCGACACCGGCCCGGCCGAGCCCGCGGGCAGCCGAGCGCACGGCGTCCGTCTGACCGCACACCGCGACCCTCGCGGAACGGAGACGAGCGAACGCGGTGTACGGGTCGGCGCACACCGACTCCGCATAGGCGAGCGAACCGGCGTACCGTTCACGGTCCGCGGTGCTTGGCTCGGGCCCGCTCAGCATCTCCGCGTCCAGTAGCATGCCGTGATCGCGAAGCCCTCGAGTCACCTGTCGCACGACGGACCGGGCCCGTTCCGATCCCAGCGCCGCGACGAGCTCGTCCTCGGTCGTCCCCTGTTCCAGCAGCGGCAGGCACAGGTCCGCGACCTTGAAGAGGTGGTCCCAGCCTTTGAGGACGAACTGCGTCCGCGCGCCACTGAAGTACACCCCTCCCGGCACCGGTGCGCAGTGCAAGTACGGCCTTGCTTTCATCGTCATCGGTTCTCCCCCTCGTACCTGAACAAGCCGCCGGGACGACGTCCTATCTCCACCACCCACTCCTGCGCGTGCGTCCCGTCCACGACCGAAGGCAGCGCCTCTTCCAGGTAGTTGACCGCTTCGTCCCCCGTCGTCCGGCGGTCCAGCATCTTCGGCAGGACACGCGTGCACAGCGCGCTGGCGAGGTCCACGTACTGCGGCTTGTGCTGGAGGCGGCGGGGCAGTACGTCGGTCGGGTCGAGCGTCCTTGGTGCGTCCTGCTCGAACGCCGTTTTCAGGACCACCTCCTCGGGTACGTCGTACCGCGCGCGCCAGGAGGTCAGTTGCCGCAGCAGTTCGTGGTCGGCGAGTCCCGCGTTCAAGGCCGAGGCCAGCTCCGCACCGCCGTACCAGCGGCGCCTGGCCAGTACGACGTCACCGACCGAGATCCTCGGCGACATCAGTGTCCGCCGCTGATCCCACGCCTGAGCACGATGCCAGCCGTCGACCAGGTCGTTGTTCAGCCGCCCTCCGGTGGACAGCGACGTCGCTAGGGACAGCGGAGGCGGGAAGAGCCCCGGATGGCCCGTGCCGAGTGCGAGTACCCGGATCCGTCGCCCGTCGGCGTCCTCGACGGCGAGCGTGTCGGTCTCCTCGTCGTGCGTCAGACGCAGGGAGAACCAGTCGTCCGGGTGCAGACCCTCCGGCAGGATCCGTGGATGCGCGTTGACGTTGAGGCGGTGCAGGCCCAACTCCTCCACCACGCGGGCGCCGTCCCACGCGTACCGGTCGAGCAGACGCCGTGCCAGGTGTTCGACGGCCTCGCCGGCCAGCTTCCGGTCGGCGTCGAGGAACCGGGCGTACAGCATGCCGTGTCCCGGCAGTCCGTCGTTGAACACGAGCCGGTCGCCCACGGCCTGCACCAGCACCCCGTAGCTCAGCGGATCCTGGCGGATGCGGACGGGCATGTCCGCGGTGAGGTCGCGGGCTTCCGGCGCGGACAGCGTGACGTCCGCCTCCTGGCCGTTCACCGCCCTGGTGATGCGGGTCTGCGTCTCCTCGATGACCCGGTGACGCAGGGCGAAGAGCCGCTCCAGACTGCCGTCGGGTGTGCCGAGACCGGCGAGGGCCTTCATGTCGCCTTGGGTGTAGGACGCGTTCATCACGCCCGCACGCCGGGAGACCTCCCGGACCAGCGACTCGGCATGCTCGGCGAGCGGAACGCTCGCTCCGGAACCGAAGCGCTGCACGAAGGCGGCCGTCGTCAGGACTCGTACGTCGTGGAGCCAGTCGAATGCCGAGAGGAGTTCCACGGTGGCGCCGAGGTCGTCGAGCCGGCCCTGCCAGCGGCCGGTGTCGACCCTTTGGGGGGAGAGCACATAGTCCTCTTCGACGGTGACGCGCGCGGGCCGCCGGGCCAGTGTGCTCAGCTCCCGGAAGTCGACCTCGATCGCGCGGAGTTCGTCCCGTCGAAGGGTGACCGGGCCGGTGGCCAGCTGGGGTAGCCGGGACCTGATGTCCTCCAGCAGCTCGCAGCCCGGGGTTCCCGGCCGCGCCAGCAGTTCCTCGAGGTCGGCGGCCCCGTCCTCCGGCTCGTTGTAGGTACACAGGATCCCTTGGTGGGCCGCCTGCAAGACCGCTTTCGCGGCGTCCTGTCCGGTACATCCTGTCTGCTCGGCGATGTGGCTCACTACCGAGCGCACCGGTCGGGGACCCATGACGGTCGCGTCGACCATTGCCCGCACGACGCCTTTGACGGGAGCGGACAGCCGTTGGAACCCGGAGTCGGCAGGACGGAGAAAGAAGAGCGTGCTGCGTTCCTCGTCGAGCGCCGAGGTCGGGGAGAGGGACACCCAGGCGTTGAGGAGCGCGGAGCCCGTGGGCTGCGGCAGTCCTCCGAGGACGTAGTTGAGCATGACGCGGTCCAGGCTCGGAAAGGCGGTCGCCCCCGCGAAGCCCACCTCGCCCGGATCGACTCCGCCGGGCCCGGGTGCGGCGATCCCGACGGCGGTGAAACGGGCGAGCGGGCTGGTCCGCACCATGGCTCGCGTCACGTACTGGATCAGCCCTCGCTCGGACTTGCGGCTCCGTGCGGGCAGTCGGCCGGGGCCTGCGACCGCGGCTCGGTAGCGCTCCGACTCCTCGTACACCTCGGGGGAGACGAGGGCCAGCGATCGGCGCAGGTCCTCGTCACCCAGCAGTTCGGCCAGCGAATGACGCTCCTGTTCGGCGGCCTGCTCGTAGCACTGGGCAACCTCCTCACGCAGCAGTCGCCGTTGGTCGGTGGCGTCGTGCCACGCGGCCACCGAGGGTGCACTGGGCAGGGCGCCCTTGACGGCACGGTCGTTGTGGATGGCGCGGCGCACGGCGATGAGCCGGCCGCGCGCGGTGTCGTCGGACGTCGCGCCGATGAGGGTGTACAGCTCCTCGGAGCACTGTTCGGCCGTTGCCCGTACGGCACGTTCGGCCTCCGCCAACCGCGTCAGCAGGTTCCTGAGGGCCCGGTCGCCGAGACGGCGACGTACGAGGGGGTTGATGCGCAGCAGCCACAGGGGCCCTTTGCCCGGAGCGGGGTGTAGCGACTGCGTGGCCGTGACGGCCGGTGTCTCCAGCGTGGTCATCGGACGGCCTCCCCGGCCTCCGCCCAGCGCAGCTGCCCTTGGGCGAGCCGCTCCTCCCAGGTCTCGCCGAGGACCTCGTCGATCGTTTCGGCGAGGGCGTAACACATGTAGTACCGCTGGACCGGGGAGACGGTGAGCAGCGGCAACTGCTGGTAGAAGAGGTTGATGAGCAGGCGGTATGCGGCGAACCATGGGGTCGGGTCGTCGATCACCCCGGCTTCCGCGGTGGCCCGGTGAAACTCGGTGTCGGGGTGCCTGCCCTGCGGCACCACCTCGGGAGCGGTGGGCGGGCCCATGGCGGTGCCGTCCACGGACGCGTTGACCGAGTCGAGCAGCGCGGGGGTCAGCCTGCCCTCCATCACCGCGCTGTCCAGTGCGCCGGTGCAGTAGGCGAACGCCACGCGCCAGTCTGCGGCCGCGGGGCTGACCTCTGCGGCGAGGCGTTGCTCGACCGCGGGGCGCAGGAGGTGTGCCTCTTCGGTCAGGCGAGCCGCGAACACCGGGCGCATGTCCTTGCTGGGGGACGCCCAGGCGAAGAACGCCTCGGCGTGGGAGCGGAACGAGAACGCGCCGTGCGCAAGGCCCAGGAAGTAGGAGTCGCCGAGTGCGAGGAAAGCCTCCGCGAGCCTGGTGGTGGCCAGCGAGGGGTTCCGAGTCAGTTCCTCGATCGTGTTCATCAGCGGCGGGCACAGGACCGCGGAGACCACTTCGGCTTCGCGCACATCGCGCAACAGCGGGTTGCCGGGGGCCACGTCGTCCGCGCCGAGGAATTCGATCTCGCCGTGCTCGCGCATGGGCAGATACGGCGGGGCCACCGCCTCGAGGCGGCCGAACTCTCGTGCCTGCGCGAGATAGGTCTCCTCGTTCAGCGCCTTGTCCGGAGGCAGCGGGCCGGCGTCCAGCCGGTGTGCGAGGTCGTTCCAGGAGTGTTCCCGCCCCGACGCGCGGCGTGCCGTGATGTCCACATGCGGTCCGTACAGCCATCCGCGGCGCAGCCGTACGCCCGTGGCTCCGCCGTCCCTCAGTGAACGGGCGAGTGGCACAACCGACCTGGAGAGCCATGACAGCGTCACCGGCGCCCTGGTGTAGAGCCGGATTCCTTCGATGCGGCCTGCCACCGGCCCGACGACACCATCTTCAGTCACGTTGGCTCCCATGGTCAGCCATCCTTCAAGAAACAAATGAGGCCAGAAAAGAGCTTCCGCTCGATTACTGACATGCGTCACGTGTCGCATGACACTTGTGTCATATTCCGTGCGATGTGCTGCGATAGGCTGAGCGGGTGACCAATGAATTTGGCAGGAGAAAACTGAGCGAAGACGGATCCCTGCAGGGTGCGGTGGTGATGTCTGTTTTCGCATCACTGTGGGAACTTCTGGGAGTCTCTGGGCTGATATCCCGGGTGTCGACGCCGGCATTGTCCTGCACAGCCGTCCTGGCCGTGGCTCTTGCCATCACCGCGGTGACCTTCACGATGCGCTTCGGCAGTTTGCCGGGGCCCAGACGCGCTCGCCGGCCTGCCCCGGACAGCTTCCGGGTCTTCGGTCAGGTGAACATCGGACAGACCGTGGCGATCGTGGTGGCTGTGCTTGCACTTGGCCGGCTCGGTCTGTGGTTGTACATCCCGTCCGCCGTCTGTCTGGTGGTGGGACTGCACTTCTTCCCGCTCGCGCGCTCCTTCGCCCAGCCGCAGTACTGGTGGACCGGCACACTGCTGACGGTCCTGGCGCTGGCCGGCGTACTGGCCCTGGCAGGAGGTGGCGCTGCCGCCGACGTCCGTGTGCTGATCGGTTTCGGAGCTGCCCTTGTGCTGTGGACCACCGCCCTGCACGTCGCCCGTCGGGGCTGATCCGGCTGCCCTGGACGGCACGGCGGTGTCCACCCGGCGAAGGGCGGACACCGCCGTCCGTCTCACTGGCTCAGACGAGCAGCCTTCGTCAGCAGGTGGACGAAGAGCAGGTCGACGAGGAGGACGAAGTGCCGCCGTTGCCGCCGGAAGCGCCCATCTCCGGCAGGGCCACGCCCTGGGAGACCTCGAGGACCTCGAGTTCGGTCACGTCGAACGAGTCGAAGACCTGCTCGATGTCAGCCGAGTTGACCGAGACGGTGTTCATGAAGAACTCCTCATAGTTGCCTTGTGCGACCGGGCGGCCGCACAAGGCAACTATTTCGAATTGCACGACTGAAAGCCACCGTGCGGCCTCTTCGATTGACGATTGTCACTTGCGTGATTACGGCTATCACGAGGGGGCGGGTCAGGGAAAAGCTGAAGAATCCCGGGGGGAGGGAAAACGGAATTTTTGCCTCCATGGAAAGATAAATGAAATGCCCCCACCAGAACGGCAGGGGCTTCATCGGGAGGCCGGCCGACGGTCAGATCCGGCGCAGTTCCGAGGCGGCCCAGGCCGCCCACTGGGCGTCGTTCTCCCATTTCCAGCCCTGCTCCTGGTCCCAGATGCCTGGGGCTCCGGAAGGCCGGCTGCCAAGAATGAAGTCGCCCACGGACGACTCCCGCAGATAGTCCAGGCCGAGCACGCGCGCTGACATGTCGGCGTCCCCGATGCCGATACCGCACGGAGCCATGCCCATTGCAGTGGCCACGAGATACATGGTCTGGTACAGCACTCCGGTGTGCCGGAGCGTCGTGGCGTACGCCATGCCGCTGTATTTCCATGACAACCGCTGGAAGCGGGACGTCATGGTGATCAGAATATCCGGATCGGCCTCCCGGTTTGTCGCCACGGACGCCACGTCCAGCATGGCCGTGCGGTCGCCCGGGTCAGCGTTCACCAGGACGAGCCGGTGCCCGACGGGATCGTAGTAGTAGATGCCCTGATCGATGCCGGCACACCGCTGGACGGTCAGGTACAGCTCCAGCTCGAAGGCCGAGCCTCCGGTGGGAAATGGACGGGAGACGATCTCGCCCCCCGGCTCGTCGTCCGCCGCCGGCACGAAGCGGGTCCTGATCCTGCCCACCCGGTATAGGAACTCCCCGATCTGCTGGGCCGTGAGGGGCAGTTCGCCGTATCCCCGGAACGATCTGCGGCCTTCGAGCGCGGCGGTCAGGCTCGGGTCACGGCGCTCGAGGTCGTCCAGCGAGGGACGGTACAGGTCGATGGACGGGCCGTCCGGCACGGGCTTGACGGCCGGCTGTGGCGCGACAGCCCCCTTGTGCGCGAAGACGCCCCCCAACGGTTCGTCGAACCGTCCGGCGCGAACGCGAGAGTGGAAGAGCAGGTCATGAAAGTCCCACTGACGCAGCGTCGGATCCTCGTCGAAGTCCTCCTCGGCGGCGTGGGCCTCGACGAAACCGGCGTCGGCCAGGACGCTTACGAGCGTGCGCACCTCTGCCGCGGTGAGGTTCCCCTCGGTTTCCTCGACCAGGTCGCCGAGACACCGCGGGTTCGTGAGCGATGCCACGAGCTGCCGGGCCGCTGGATGCACCAGGAGCACTCTGACCCTGGCCAGCGGTGACTCCAGCACCCAAGCTCCCGACCTGTTACGGCAGAGGGCGAACCGGGACAGCCTGACCAGGTGGCTCGGCGGCACGTCTGAGATGCCCGGGTCGGCGTCCTGCGCGGTGTGCTCAAGACGGATCAACTCCTGGCCGCCGACCACCAGGCCCCACACAAGCAGACGCCCGAGACGGCCCAGCAGCCGCTGGAAGGGCGCCCGTTCGGCGGGAAGAAGTCCGCCGAGTGCCTTGTCCAGGGGTATGAGGTCGTCGGCGAGCTGAGCGACAGCATCCCTCAGCCGCCCCTCTGGCAGCCGCACGGCGAACGTGTTGACGGGCGTGACGAGTCTGACCGACGTGGCGTCGAACTCGACCCGGACGTCCTCCCGGAAGCCCACGAGGTACTCGGCTTCCGGCCCCGGTTTGGCAGGCCGCATGCTGACCTCCGAAATCATGGTTGCGAAGTCACCATGGTCCGGTGAGGGACATCCGCTCCGGCAAGATGCCGATGACGCGAGTCAGAGGTCTCATGACATTGGTCACGTAGCCATGTCGATATTGTCGACGCAGCCGCCCGATTATATTTGTGTCGCCGTTGATGATGATTGTCATGCCTCTCCCTGCACTGCTTGCGGCTGGCCGGCTGCCATTTCACCATTGCCACTGATCACCTGATGCGCTGCCAGGATCGGCAACAAGGTGCAATGTGGCGGAGGATAGGGTCGCTAATGTCTGCTGGACAGGCGCTTGAAAGACGGACGGAACAGAGCCAGCACTATGTTCTGCGCATTCTGGAAGGGCTCGAAAGGGATCCGGAAAGAATCGCCGTGCATTCCTGGAACGGCGCCCTCACCGCGGCCGAGTTCCAGGGGGCTGTAGCACGTGCCGCGACCCTGTTGGCGGAAGTGGGCGTCGGGCCGGGCGACACCGTGGCCGTGCTCACCGAACCGAACTGCGCCGCCATGCTCGCCGCACGGTACGCGGTCCATCTGCGCGGTGCCGCCGTGGTCCACATCCGTTCCATGAATGCCCGGTCCGACACGGATGAGCTGCCCGCCGACGAGCAGACACGACTGCTGCGCGCCACGGGGGCGCGGGTGCTGGTGGTGGACGGGCCCAACCTCGAGCGCGGTCATGTTCTGTGCCGCGCCCCGGGCGGGCCGACCCTCGTCACGCTGCCCGGGGATGCTTCCCGGAACGGCGCCACGAACCTGCCCACCGCCGTTCCGTACGCGCCGCAGGACCTGGCGGTCGTGGACCTCACCAGCGGTACCACGGGCACCCCCAAGCTCGTACGCCGGTCGTTTCAGGTCAGAGGCCGACTCATCGACCTCTCCTTCGGCGCGTCGGCGCCCGAGCACCGTCCCACGCTGCTGTCGGTCACGCCGATCAGCCACGCCACGGCCACGATGGTGGATGCGGCGCTCGTCACCGGGGGCACGGTGGTTCTGCACAACGGCTTCCAGGTGAAGGACGTGCTGCATGCCCTCGCGGAGCAACGCGTGACCGACGTCTATCTGGCCGTGCCCCATCTCTACCGACTCGTCGACCAGCCCGGCATCGAAGAAGCAGTCTTCCCCGCTCTGCGGCAGATCCTCTACAGCGGTACCGCGGCCGCACCCTCGCGTATCGCTCGGGCTGCGCGCGTCTTCGGGACCGCCTTGGTCCAGCTCTACGGCAGCACCGAGGCCGGCGGCATGTGCACCCTCACCCCGCTGGACCACGCCGAACCCGAACTGCTCTCCAGCGTCGGCCGCCCTTTTCCCTGGGCGGAGACGCAGATCCGGCGGATCGAATCCGACGAGACCGTTCCGCGCGGAGAAACAGGGGAGATATGTGTCCGGTCGCCCACAGTCATGGACGGATACCTCGGTGACGAAGAGCCCGACGGTCCGGTGATACGGGGCGGTTGGCTGCGCACAGGGGATATCGGCCACTGGGACAAGTACGGATACCTTCATCTGCTCGGCCGGCTCGGCAGTGTTGTCAAGGCCAATGGCATAAAGATTCACCCGTCATCGGTCCAGGACGTTCTGCTACGGCATCCGAAAGTGGCGAATGCGGTGGTGCATGGAACGCGCGATGCGGAATCCGTCGAACAGCTGGAAGCCGCTGTACAACTTCACGCCGGGACCCGCTGTACCGTCGACGAGTTGCGCACGCATATTGCCGCCTCGCTTTCCGCGGCGCATGTTCCTGGACGTTTTTCCTGGTGGGCAGAGATACCCCTCAATTCTTCCGGAAAACCCGACTTTGCACTACTTCACGGTCGAAAGGATGCGCAATGATCCACCATGGGCATTTCGCACGGTCGTTGCGCTTGCGGCGGCTGTTCCACCACACCTTGTCAGGGTTGATGGTCGCGCCACTGGACCACTCGATCAGCGACGGCCCCGTAGTGCCGAGGAACAGCTCGATCGATCTGCTCGCGGGGCAGCTCGCGGCAGGCGGCGTTGACGCGGTCGTGGTGCACAAGGGCAGTGTCCGGCACATTCGTCCGGAACGCTTCGCCGACATGTCACTGATCATTCATCTCAACGCGAGCACGGGGCAGGCGCCGGACCCGGATGCCAAATACGTCGTCACCGAGGTGGAGGAGGCGCTGCGCCTGGGCGCGGACGCGGTGAGCGTGCATGTCAATCTGGGCTCCGGCGACGAGCGTCGGCAGATCGCGGACCTCGGCAGGATCTCCGACGCCTGCGACCGCTGGAACCTTCCGCTCATGGCCATGGTGTATCCCCGCGGACCGCGCATAACCGACCCTCACGACCCCAAGCTCATCGCCCATGCGGTGACTCTCGCGGCCGACCTGGGCGCGGATCTCGTCAAGACGTCCTTTCCGGGTTCGGTGTCCGACCTGATGGCGCTCACCGAGGCATGCCCGGTTCCGATCCTCATGGCGGGCGGCCCGGCGCAGGCCACCGAGGAGGGCGTCCTCGACTTCGTCGAAGGCGTGCTCGCGGGTGGTGCGCTGGGTGTGGCCATGGGACGCAACATCTTCCAGTCCACGGCTCCGCAGCGGATGGCCGAGCGGGTGGCGCGGCTCGTGCACCGGTTGCCGACCGGACAACCAGTACAAGAACTCAACGACTTGACGAGGGGACATCAGCGTGACGGACAGCAAGCTGTGCTGGCTTGACATACGCGAGGCAGGCGATCTGGCTCCGGCGATCCTCGAAGAGGCGATACATCAGCGCATAGACGCCGTGGTGGCCGACGACATGACGGCGCTGGCGGATCTGCCCCCTACGATCCGCCGAGTCCTCGTACATGACGCTGGTGAGCCGACGGACAGCTTTGCCGGCGCCGACCTGGTCCTGGTCGCCGGTAGCGCCGACGACCGGGCCAAACTTGCCCAAGCCCATCCGCCGATCGAATTCGGCCGCTACGTCGAGATCGTGGATGCGGACAGCCTGGAGGTGGCCTGCCTGTCAGCCAGAACCGAACAGTGGAGCCTGCTCGACTTCCGCGACCCCACGAAGATCCCACTGGAGATCGTCCTCGCGGCCGCGGCCGGCTGCGAGGGGACCATCGTGACCACGGCCGCGGATGTCGAAGAGGCCCGGATCGTTTACGGAGTACTCGAACTGGGCTCCGACGGTGTGCTCATGCCGGCGCGAACCATCGGCGACGCCACCGCGCTGAGGCAGGTCGCAGGAACCACCGTTGGGCAGATCGCACTCGTCGCATTGGAGGTCACGGCGACCACGCACCTCGGCATGGGGGAGCGGGCCTGCGTCGACACCTGCAGTTACCTCGGCCAGGACGAGGGCATCCTGGTGGGCTCCCACTCGAAGGGCATGGTCCTCTGTGTCAGCGAGACCCATCCCCTTCCGTACATGCCGACACGGCCCTTCCGGGTCAACGCGGGTGCGATCCACTCCTACACGGTCTCTCAACACGGCCGTACTCACTACCTCAGTGAACTCGTCGCCGGTAGCAAGGTCTTGGCCGTGGACACAAAGGGTCGCACCCGGGTGGTGAGCGTTGGGCGCGTCAAGATCGAAACCCGCCCCCTCATCTCGGTGGATGCGGTCGCACCGAACGGGCAGGCCGTGAACCTCATCCTCCAGGACGACTGGCACGTCAGGGTTCTCGGCCCGGGCGGTGCCGTGCTCAACAGCACGGAGCTGCGTCCGGGGGACAAGATCCTTGGGTATCTGCCTACGGCGGACCGACATGTCGGCTATCCCATCGACGAGTTCTGCCGAGAGCAGTGACATCGGCGCCGGTTCCCGGAGGCGAGATCCGCCACGGGAACCGGCGCCTTGGTTTGCCGGTCATCCATTCAGATCCAACATCGCTCGCTCGCTATGCGCACAGCGTCATAGCGATTGCGCGCGTTGAGTTTCTTGATCGCCGCCGAGGCCAGATTGCGAATCGTCCCTGCGGACAGGTACAGCTGGCCTGCCATCTCCTTGACGGATGCCCCTGATGCCGTGAGCCGGAGTACGTCCGCCTCGCGGTCGGTCAAAGGACCACACTCTGCGCCCGCGGCCGACAGTAGCCGCGGGTCCATGACCAATTGTCCTGATGCGACGCCACGCACCGACTCGACCAGTCTCCCCAGCCCGGCATTCTTGGGTACGACGCTCAGCGCTCCGGCCTTGAGGGCCCGGTTCACAAAGGGCCGCGTCGCGGTGTCGGCGGTCAACGCCACGCCGCAGGTGGGCAGCGTCCTGCGAATCTCACAGGTGGCCGCCGCCCAGTCTCCGTCGATCTTGTCCGGGTCTATCAGAGCAACCTGCGCGCTGGAGTGCTCCACGGCTTCGACCAATTTGTGATACTTGCTGACCACGCTCACCACCTCGAGGTCCTTTTCATAGCCGAGCGACCGGGCCAGCAGCTCGGCCGTGAGAAGGGCCCCACAGGCAATGGCAATGCGTTTCGCCATACTCGTTCCCCCATCGCGTCTGACGCGGCCCGTGTGGTCTGCACAGGCAGCTTGTGATCAACTCTAAAAACGTCCGTTCGAAAACTATGGCCTCCTGAGGAAGATCTGAGGTTGGACTTCTGCTCCTCCGCACGGTTCCCCGGACTGGATCGGCCGGGCCACACGCTGCGTCGCGCCAGCACGTTTTGTACCGGAGAGGTGTTATCTGGCGTTGGCGCATTGGGCCATGCCTCGCCCTATACCGCGACATCGAGGATGTCAGGCGTGCCTCCGACGGTGAGTGCGGTCCATGCCGGCAGGGCGAGGACGAGCTCTGGTGTGTCGTACGGCGGGGCGAGCACTCGCCGAGGCCAGTTCTCCTACAGGTTGGGGCCCCACTCAGACGCCTTCGGGGCCCGAGTGATCTGGAGAAGTGCGGTCTGCGGGGTCGAGTATCGGGGGCAGGACATGCGCGAAGGACATTGCGGGGCGGTGCGCGGCGGAGTAAGGGACAGCAGCAGCTCCTGGTGGGCACCCTTCGACGACACAAGCTCAAAGTTCAATGTCACAGGACATCGGCGCATCGCGGCCGAGTTCGACTTGGACGTCGTCCAGGGCGCGGCCAGCGGCAGTGATCCGCTCCCGCAGCACTGTAGGTCACATAGTGAGTGATGTATGTGGCTGCCTCTGATAACGGGGCGAAGGCTCGTGGCGTCCAGCAAGACATGTGCGTGCCTGATCGGTTAACGCTGGTGTAGGTGCGTGACGGGCCCGACCGAGAGAATCGGTCGGGCCCGTGGTGCAACGTGGGGTTGGTGACATCGGTGGTGATGTCGCCTACGGACCTTCGCCGGGATCAGCGGCGCGGTGTGCGTGATGCCGAAGGCGCTGCGGGGGGTGGTGTCATCGCCTGGCGGTCCGTGAGCTGGCCGCCCTGGCTGGTGGCCGGTGCGTAGGCGGGAAGGTCGGCCATGCGGCGCAGGCGCCACACCAGGACGTCGCTGGCGGAACCGGCGGTGTCCAGTTCCCTGCTGGCAGCGGCCTCGGCGAGGAGATCTCGTGCGTTGTGGCCTGCCTGTGTCGCGTCGGCGAGGGTGGCGTTCAGGACGTCCCAGCCGGGCTCGGCCAGGAGGGTTCCGCGAGCTCGGGCAGGGCGGCGCGCACGGTGGTGGTGTGCTGGCGGCGCAGCGTGGGGGGATACGGCGGCCCCGTTCGCGGAGCACGGTGAGGGGCTCGGCGGCTGCCTGCTGGTAGGCGGCCCGCAGGTGTGCGGCGGCCCGGCGGGCGGCCTCGGCCTGCTGGGCATGGTTACGCTGGGCGTGCCAGTGGGCTGCGGCGATGGCGAGGAAGACCAGCGTGTCGAGGAGCATGGCGGTGCCGGCCTCGTCCTCCCCTCGGCCGAACTCGGGTCCGCCGTGAACCAGGTCGCGGGCTGCCCGGGCGCAGGCCCGGCGCATGGCGGAACTCGGCTCGCGGGTGAGAGCGGGACACCCGCTCGAACTCCCAAGCCTTTTGACGCAGTTCGTCGCGGGTGTGCAGGGCGGAGGTCTTGGCGAGGGCATCGAGCACCTCGCCGCCGGCGCCGATCTGAGCGGCGGCTGCACCGTCGTCGCCACTGTGGTCGAGGACAGGCAACGCCGCCCAGGCCGCGTGTGCAGTGGTGCGCCGAGCCGCGGCAGGTGCTGAGGGCGCGATAGGCCGTTCTGGCGCTCGGCGCTGGTGGTGCGCTTCGCCGCAGTGCCGTCGCCGGGGGCAACGCGGTGGAGATCGTCCCCCTGGGCAGCCTGTTCGGCGAGAAACCGGGCAGTGGCCGTTGGAGGTTCGGACACTCCCCCGCAGGGGGAGCGCGGCGCTGTCCAGGTCGAGCTGACGCCCCAGGATCCTCTGAGTGGTCGTTTGGCCTGCACTTACTGATCGTTTCAGAATGAGAGCTGGACGATCATTCGTTGTCGAGCCGCTGGAGAACCTGTGTGAAGTCGCCGTCGTCGAGCAGGCCGGCCAGCACCTGCGTCATGTTGTCGATGCCGGGATCCCGGACGATGAGGCCGTCGGAGCACCAGAAGTAGCGGCCGTCCAGGGCCTCGCCGGTGCGCGACCACCTGTCCATGATGCGTTCGACCTCGGCGAGCGTGAACACGGTCGCGCTCCAGCGTGAGCCGTCCGCCGTCAGCCGAACCTCGACGTCGACGTTGCAGATGCTGTCCAGAGGCTCGCCCGCATTGGGTACGAACGACGCCTCGAACCGATCCGTGCGGACGCGGTAGAAGGGTCCGTCCCAACCCTGCTCCGCGGTTTCGCTCCTGGTGTTGGCCATCCGGGGAGTATGTCCAGCCAGCCCGAGCTGCTCAACTGGGTTCTCTGGCAAGCTTCAGCGTCGTGATCGCGAACCTTGTCCCCGACGAGCTGCGGGGGATAGCCCCGCTCTTGCCAGCGCGGCCCATGCGACGGCATCGCCACCCTGGGCGGCTCCCGGTGCCGGACCGGGTTGCCCTGGCCGGGATCGTCTACGTCTTGCGCAAGGGCGTGGCCTGGCGTGACGTACCGAGTGAAGTGGTGGGCTGCTCCGGGGTGACGGCATGGCGCCGCCTGCAGGACTGGACAGAGGCGGGCGTCTGACCTCGCCTCCATGCCGCACTGTTGACCGAACTGCGTCGAGCTGACTTGCTGGACCTGGACGACTGCGCCGTGGACGGCTCGCACATCCGGGCCCTCAAAGGGGGGATCACGTCGGCCCCTCGCCCGTCGACCGCGCCCGCCCCGGCTCAAAGCACCACCTGATCGTCGACCGCCACGGCACCCCGCTGGCCGTCACGCTCACCGGCGGCAACCGACACGATGTCACTCAGCTCCTGCCGCTGCTGGACGCGGTCCCACCGATCCGGGGTCTGCGAGGGCGGCCCCGCCGCAAGCCCCGGCGCCTATACGCCGACCGGGGTTACGACTTCGACAACTACCGCCGCCAGCTGTGGAAGCGCGGCATCAAGCCGGTGATCGCCCGACGCGGCATCGCTCACGGCTCCGGACTCGGCAAAGTGCGCTGGGTCGTGGAGCGCGCGTTCGCCTGGCTGCACCAGTTCAAGCGCCTGCGCATCCGCTACGAGTACCGGGCAGACCTTCACCAGGGGCTCCTTGAACTCGCCTGCTCGATCAGCTGCCTGCGGCGGCTCTCTCGATCATTCTGAAACGATCAGTTAGGGCACGCAGAGGGCACGCCACCCTCAAATTGGACTAGACAACAAACAAACCCCAGGCCGCTGACCTGGGGTTTCATCGTGGAGCGGGTGACGAGAATCGAACTCGCGCTCTCAGCTTGGGAAGCTGATGTTCTACCATTAAACTACACCCGCGTAAGACGTCGACCGGAGTCGGTGTCCGAACGCTCGCTCACTGTACCTCATCGTGAACCCCCGGCGCTCAGGCCTTGGGGTTCGCGTGCGTTTCAGGGGTGGGTCGGGGGTGGGATCCGGGTGCGGGCGGCCGGAGTTGGGGCGTACGGTGGGGGCTCGGGAGAGGGGCCGGGCGTGCCGGAGTGCCGCCTGGAGAGCCGTCCCTTTGATCCCGTAATGTGGCGTTTCGTCGTCACGGCAGTAAGCCCGACGCGGCTCCTGGGGAAGGGATTTAAGGGACTTGATGGAACGCACCGTCGTCCGCTGTGCCGAAGGGCACGTGTTCAGCACCACTTCGTTCCCGATGCAGCAGGCCGCGCGGCTCGGCCCCGGTCGGCTCGTCCGGTGTCCCAAGTGCGCCCGGCTGCGCAGCGTCGTGCCGGTCGCCCTGGAGAAGCAGCAGCAGTAGCCGGCAGCAGTAGCACGGGCGCGTGGACTGTCACGATTGTCGTGGGTCCGCGCGCCTTGCGTATCCTCGGGGCGTGCTTCTCTCAGACAAGGACATCCGGGCCGAGATCGACGCCGGGCGGGTACGGATCGATCCCTACGACGAAACCATGGTGCAGCCGTCGAGCATCGACGTGCGGCTGGACCGCCTGTTCCGGGTGTTCGAGAACCACCGGTACCCGCACATCGACCCCTCCGTCGAGCAGCCGGACCTGACCCGGCTGGTCGAGCCGGAAGGCGACGAACCCTTCATCCTCCACCCCGGGGAGTTCGTCCTCGCGTCGACGTACGAGGTCATCTCGCTCCCCGACGATCTCGCGTCCCGGCTGGAAGGGAAGTCCTCGCTCGGCCGGCTCGGGCTGGTCACGCACTCCACCGCCGGGTTCATCGACCCGGGGTTCAGCGGGCACGTGACCCTTGAGCTGTCCAATCTCGCGACCCTCCCCATCAAGCTGTGGCCGGGCATGAAGATCGGGCAGCTGTGCATGTTCCGGCTCTCCTCCCCCACCGAGCACCCCTACGGCAGTGAGCGCTACGGCTCCCGCTACCAGGGGCAGCGCGGGCCCACCGCCTCCCGCTCCTACCTCAATTTCCATCGGACGCAGGTGTGAGGGGCCGGCCATGAGCAGTGACGTACGGGAGAACCTCACCTACGAGCGGTTCGGCGTCGCCGTGCGCGAGCTCGCGCAGACCATCGCCGACGACGGGTTCGAGCCCGACATAGTGCTGAGCATCGCCCGCGGTGGCGTGTTCGTCGCCGGCGGGCTCGCCTACGCCCTCGACTGCAAGAACCTGCATCTGGTCAACGTCGAGTTCTACACCGGGGTGGGGACGACTCTCGAGATGCCGGTCATGCTCGCGCCCGTCCCCAACGTCATCGACTTCAGCGAGAAGAAGGTGCTGATCACCGACGACGTCGCCGACACCGGCAAGACGCTGAAGCTGGTCCGCGACTTCTGCCTGGACACCGTCGCCGAGGTCCGGTCCGCGGTGATCTACGAGAAGTCCCACTCCCTCGTGAAGTGCGAGTACGTGTGGAAGCGGACCGACGACTGGATCAACTTCCCGTGGAGTGTCTTGCCTGTGGTACGTAAGTCGGGCGAGCCGATCACGCCGTCAAAAGAAGCGCTCTGACCTGCACCTTCTCTAGATATCCGAGAGTCCCTCGCTAGATCAGCGAGGGACTCTCCTGCTGTCCGGGTCTTCGGACCGCCTTCTGATCCGTAGCTCTGGCCAGTACGGTCAACGACGTCATTCCGGTGGCTCCGAGGCCTCTGAGGGACGCCGACGGGCGCGGGCAGCCGCTGGGGTTGCGGTACCGCGCCGCTGTACGGCTTGCTTCGCTGCCAGATTCCGGGCGTGAGCTTCACGTCGTAGCCGCCGTTCGTAGTCGGCGATCTGGCGGGCGACGGGGACGCTGGTGCGTGTTCGGATCAACCGCTCGTTTTCACGATCCACCAGGAAGGGGCCGTTGCCTCCCAACCGAGGGCGCGGTCCGTTCGGACCATCCCGGACTGCCCCCCCCAGTAGAAGATCCACCCGAACGGCAAGGCCTCACACGCAGGATCCGAAGGTAGTTGACCGGAGGAGCCGCGGTTGCTCTACTGCGATGCCGGACCGGGGAGGACGTGTGGCAGAACTGCCGGAGAGTGTAGATCGCGACATTCTGGAGGGGCGCGCCATCCTCGCAGTGAAGGCGATTCGTGAGGCCCAAGGATGCCCGCTCCGCGAAGCGGTTGATCTCTACCATCAGCGCTACGGAGAGCTTCATCCTGAGCCGGTCTCAGCCCAGGAAGCTCCTCGGCCCCGCGTGCTGCGGTTCGAGCAGGATGGCTCTTTGGTCGTGCTTGAGGGACTGCAGGACGGTCAGTAGCCGAAGAAGTGAAGGACCCGAGCTGAGCTGTAGTCACAGCCCGTGCCCCACGATGACCGCCGATAGGGCGATGCCGCTTGCTGCGACGCCAGCGTGTAGCGCGATCCACAGAGGCGCACCTTGAAGATCTTCGGGAAGCGAAGACGCTGTGGAGCCTGCGCGCTGTCGTCCGTCTACCGAGGCCGACGCCACCGATTTTGCACTCTGGCTTCATCCTTTTCAGGTCGGTGACGGGTGGTCGGCGGCCTCGGTCATCCGGTGGTGGGCGTCGGCTGACCATCCGCCGGGGATACGGCGCTGATCGCTGGTGTCCGGGGCTGTTGGTGTCAGACGTTGGTGTCAGCCCCCACGGCCGGACTTGACAGGTTCGCGCTTTCAAGGTCTGACGGGTCACCGGTCACGGAATAAGCCGGTAGTCGACTACGTGCCGTCCTCTCAGGTGTCCGCGCCGTCGGTGGTCGGCAGGAGTGCGGCCAATTCGGCGTCGTCCGGGCGGTGGACCGCCTCGGCCGCCTTACGCAGAATGGCGCGGTCGACCTTGTCAGCGTCGGCGATCAGATGAATCACCACGCCGCCGTCGGGCACCGCGTATTCATGGCTGTCACCTGCCTTGCGGTACCAGGCGTCGCCGTCGTGCTCACAGGTGACCTGCCGCTTGTCCGACACCTCGCCCAGCGGCTGCTTGGGGCAGTTCTCCGCTGTCAGCGTGCCGCGACCTACGAAGAGGCCGAACTTGGTGGCACCCTTCTCAGACCGATACGCAGCGGCGAACTCGTCGTCGTACTCGCCGACCGACTGCTGGAACACGGTGTAGCCGGAGACCTTGGTGACATAGACGAGTTCCGGTGCGACGCCCCAGTCGCGAGCGGCAGCGTCGAGGGCGGCGCTGTCGGCGGCCGTCCCACCGTTCTTGTCCGCGTCGCATCCTGTGAGGAGAACTGGCAGCAAGAGAAGGGGGAGCAGCGCACGCGCGGGTCGCATCATGCGCACAACATTTCGCATGGCCATGCCACAAGCGCAACCGATTTCCGGATTCCCCCAGGTAACTCAGTCGGGGGCCGTTCTCGTGAGCATGGCCGTCAGTGACCGCGGCTCCCCGTTGTTTCCCGACCGAACGGGCACGCAAGGGCGGTGGAGGCAGAGGGGTCAGGGGCGGTTCAGACCCCACGTCTGTAGGGCGTAGGGTCGCCCCTTCTCCTCACCCGTGATCAGCGGCACGTCGAGCAGTCTGAAACCCGCCTTGGCGGCTACGGCGACGCTGGCGGCGTTCTCGGCCTCCAGCTCCAGGATTACCTGCCTCGCGCCCAGCTGCTCGAAGGCGTACGCGGCCATCACCCGCACCGCCCGCGCCGCCAGTCCCTGGCCGCGGTGCGCCGGACCGATCGCGTAGCCGAGCTCCGTGCCCTCGGAGGCACGCCGCAGCATCACCTCGCCGAGCGGTGCGCCGCCGTCGACGGTGATGGCGAGCAGGATCGTCGTGCCGTCCGCCCGCAGCTGCCGGTCCCGGTCCAGCCGTGCGCGGGCGGCCGCTTTGTCGAAGGGGGAGACCATCGGTGTCCAGTACGCGATGTCGGGGTGGTCAAACAGCTCCGGCATCGCGGCCAGGTCCGCCTCCGTCCAGTCGCGGAGGACGAGACCCTCCCCCGAGAGCTCGATCCGCTCGGGAAAGGAGGACATGGTGCTGCTCATGGTGGGGGACCTCCCTGGCCTGTTCAGGACGAGGCAGGATAACCGGGGGCAGGCAAAGGCTCACCAGTATTTTCCGGGGACTCTCGCACCTCGGCCGTGGTGGTGCGCTCGGCTTTTCATCAGCCCCCACCCCCACCTACCCCAGCTCCCATCCCGTCCGCCGTCGACCCACACTCTGTGGAGCGGGCGTGGTTCATGGCGTCCAGGTGGAGCGCGCCACTGTACGAACGACCTGGACGCCGTGGGCCGCGTCTGCTCGGCTCTGCCTGGGTCGACGGTGGGCGGATGGGAGCACCCCGCGCACGCCCCAACGGACCCGCCGTCGGAAACGGCGCCCCCTCCATCCCGGTGCCGGCCGATCCCCCGCCGGAGGCACCGTTCTGACCGTGGCCTTGCCCGTCCAGGTCTCGACTCAGGGCCGTAGCTCCCTGCGGCCCCAGGGGCCGGCCCGCGCTGTGCGCGGGCCCTTGACGAGTTCGTCATCAGCCTCGTTCTCGCCGAGCAGCGGGAGCGAACCGCGAGTACCACCGTGGAGCGCCTCTCCCATCCGATGCATTTCGCCGGCAACTCGCTGGCCCGGGCCTGCACGGTCGCCGTCATGGTCGTACGGGCACAGGATGGAGATGACGGAGCCGGCAGGCGCGACTCGGCGATTCGCCGGGCGCGAGAGCCGGAAGGAGGCGCGGAACCATGCCCCAGTTCATGGATGTCCACCACGGGATGAACGGCATCACGGCCGACCAGCTGAAGCAGGCCCACGGGGCCGATCTTGCCATTGAGCAGGAAGAAGGCGTCCACTTCGAGATGGCCTGGGCGGACCCGGAGTCCGGCACGGTCTACTGCCTCTCTGAGGCCCCCTCGGCCGAAGCGGTCCAGCGTATTCACGAACGTGCTGGTCATCGGGCCGACGAAATCCACCCGGTTCCCGTGACCGTGTGAAGACAGGAGTGGTCGTTCGCTGAGGTCCGGCGCCGATCGCCCCTGTTCACGCTTGTTGGTGTCAGCCGCTGGTGTCAGCCGATCCCCTCTGGGCGGGGGTATGCACCGCCGCCTCTTGGCCGCTTCCGAGGAACCGCATGGCCTCCTCGCGCCCGCCGGCGTCCTCGCCCGCGGTAAGCACTTCGAGTGGCCGCACGAACTGGCCCCGCTGACCATCTGCGTGAATCTCGACGTTCGTCGGCCCGAACTCGGTGTCGAAGTCGTTGCGGTCCTCACCCCACCGCGCCGCGATCGCTCGCGCTCGATCGATACGCTCGTGGGTGCCTCCCCTGTTGCCCTCCCTCGCGTTGATCACGGCGAGAACCAGGTTCATGGCACCCAACGGCGACAAGACTTCTGGTGGGCACGAGGGGGCATCCGCCCAGGGGTGTGGAGCCGCCCGTGGTGAAGCGGGACGGGCAGGTTCTCGACGCCTGACCGGGGGCCGATGAGCGGCGACCGGGGGCGGCAGAGGGCCGGACAGGGGTCAGCTGGAGGCCGGCCGGGGTCTTGGGGGCGGGTGGGGCACGCGGCGAGGGCCCCCGGCCGAGTCGCCGGGGGCCCTCGCCGTACGGGGGTGGAAGCCTAGAACGTGCCCAGCTTCACGATCGACAGCAGGGCGATCAGCTGGATCGCCGACGCGCCCAGGGCCTTGGGCCACGGCAGGTCGTGGGACTTGCCGACCATGAGGGTGAGGAGGGCGCCGGCCGCGATCCAGGTGGCCCAGCCGAGGATCTGTACGAAGCCCGCGTCGCCGCCGAAGAACATGGCGAAGAGCAGACGGGGGGCGTCGGTGATCGACATGATCAGCATCGACAGGCCGACCGTCGGCTGCCAGGCCCCGTCGCCGCCCAGCTGACGGGCCAGGGTGTGGGTCACCACGCCCAGCACGAAGGAGGAGAGCACCATCGCGACCGCCGTCGTCAGCACGATCGGTACCGCGTTGGTGAGGGTGGCGCTTATCGCGTCCGCACGGGCGCCGTCGAAGCCGAAGACCGCGAGCAGGCCGTAGAGGAAGGTCACGATGAGGGCGGGCCCCCACATCGCGTAGTCCCGCATCTGGAGGAACGTCTGGTTCGGGGCGAGCACGATCCCCTTCAGGAGGTCCTTCCAGTGCAGGCGCGGGCCGATCGGGCCGGACGGCGCCGCCGAACCGGCGTGGTAGGTCGCGCCCCGGGTGTAGCCGTCGGCCTCGTCGACCGAGAACGCCTGGGTGTGGCCCGGATTGTCGGCCGCGTACGGGTCCGGAGTGCCGGCGCCCCGGCCGCCGTACCCGTGGTCGTCGCCGAAGTACTCCGGGCCGTCGCCGCCGGGCTGCCCCTGCCCCGGGTAGCCGCCGCGGCCCTGCGGCCAGCCGCCGCCCCCGCCGTTCTGCGGGTACGGCTGCGGAGCCGACGGGTACCCGTACGACGGTCCCGCCGGCTGCCCGCCGAAGCTCTGGGGCGGCGTCTGCTGCCCGTACGCGGGTTGTTGCGGTCGCGTGTGCGGGGCACGGTCGTCCCGGCCGCCGCGTCCGATCCTGAATCCAGCCACGTCTTCGAACGTACCTGGTCCCGGAGATCCGTGTGGCGGGCTCGGGCGCCCGAGCCCGCCTTTGCCGCAGAGCTGTGACATCCCCTAAGGGATGCTCACGGAATACCCAAGGGGCGTCCAAGAACTCCCCGTAGGGGCCCGGGCGTCACTGGCCGATGGTGAATCCCAGCTGGGGCGCCCCCGCCGTCGAGACGCCCACCGACGTCGGTCCGAAGCTCACCGCGCCCGTCGCCGTCAGGCCCGAGGCGGAGCCGCGCAGGGTCCACACGGCGCCGTCCGAGCCGTTCTCGCCGCGCGCGCCGACCGCCAGGTCGGCCTTGCGGTCACCGTTGAGGTCCGCCAGGTGGACGGCGGAGCCGAAGAAGTCGTTGTCCTCGTCGGCGCCGGGGACACCGGGTGTGTTCTCGGTGTAGCGGGTGGCGCCCGCGCCGGTCAGACCGGCGGCGGAGCCGCGCAGCAGTGTGACCGTGCCGGTCTGCCAGGCCGCGCCGACCCCCTCGTACTCGGCGCCGACCGCGACATCGGCGTATCCGTCGCCGTTGACGTCGCCGATGGAGAGCGAGTCGCCGAACGAGCTGGTGCCCGGGGCGCGGGTGGCGCCGGGGACGCCCGGGCTGTCCTGGGTGAGCGCCGCCTGGGGTGTGGGGCTGATGCCGTGCGCGCCGCCCAGGTAGGCGGCGACCGTGCCGGGCCCGACCTTGTCGCCGTAGACCGTGTTGTAGGACGTGACGACGTCGTCGTAGCCGTCCCCGTTGAGGTCGCCGACGACCGCACGCTGCCAGCCGCCGCTCTCCAGCGTCCGCAGGGCCTTCGGCCGGGACTCCGCGCCCAGGTACACCAGGTTGCCGTCGATGTACTCGCCGTTCCCCGACCGGATCGAGCCACTGATCACCAGGTCGTCGACGCCGTCGCCGTTGATGTCGCCGGCGGCCAGGGACTGGGAGCCGTAGAGGTCGCCGGTCTCCAGGGACGGCACCACCCAGGTGCGGGACGCGGCCCCGGTGGTCTTGGTGAAGGTGCCCCGGAAGATCTGCACGTCGGCGCCGGTGCTGCCGACGGCCAGGTCCGCCCGGCCGTCCGCGGTGAAGTCGCCGACCGCCAGGGACATGCCGAAGCGGGTGTGGGAGGTACGGGCCGGGTCGGCGACGATACGGCCACCGGTCAGGCCCTTCTTGCTCCCCCAGACGATCGTCACCGACCCGGCCTCGCCGTCCTCGCCCTCGGCGCCCACGACCAGGTCGGCGTACCCGTCCCGGTTGAGGTCCCCGAAGGCGAGCGACGAACCGAACGCGTCGTCCTTCTCGGCCGTGCCCGGGACGCCCGCCGAGTTCTGGGTGACGACGGTGCGGCTGGACGCCCTGACACCGGACTTGGAGCCGTAGGTGACGACCACCGCGCCCGCCCGCGCCCTGCCGCCGACCGTGGCGCCCGGGGCGGCGGTGGCGAGGTCGCGGTAGCCGTCACCGTTGAAGTCGTCGGCGTACTTGGCCGGCGCGGCGGAGGCCGGGCCGGCCAGCGGGACGAGCCCTGCGGTCAGGAGTGCGGCGAGGGTCGCCGCCGTGCGCATACGCATGATCAGCCTTCCAGTACGTCGCCGAAGTAAGCGGTCCCCGACGGGCCGCCCAGCGTGGTGCTCGTGAAGGTCCTGGAGCCGCCGGCCTGGACGCCGGAGGCCGTGGACTTGAACAGCCAGACGGCGCCGGCGCCGTGGTTCTCGCCGTAGGCGCTCGCGACCAGCTCCGCGCGGCCGTCGCGGTTGGTGTCCGTGAGACGGACGGTGGAGCCGAAGAAGTCCTTGGACTGGGCGGTGCCCGGGACGGCCGTGGTGTCCTGGGAGAAGAGCTTGGCGCCGCTGCCCGTCAGGCCGCCGGCCGAGCCGCGCAGCACGGTGACCGTGCCCGCCTCCTTCTTCGCGCCGAAGGTCTCGGCGTAGGCGCCGACGGCGACGTCGGCGTATCCGTCGCCGTTGACGTCCCCGGCGGACAGGCTCCAGCCGAAGCCGTCGTTCTTCTCGCCCTTCTCGGGCACGCCCGCCGTGTCCTGGGTGATCCGGACCGGCGTACGGCTGCTGAGGCCGCCGGCCGCGCCGTACGTCACCGTGACCGCCCCGCCGAGGCCGCCGTTCGGCTCGGTGGCCGACTTCTCCATGAAGTTGCCGGTGACGATGTCGCCGTAGCCGTCCCTGTTCACGTCGGCGATGACCGCCTCGTAGCCGCCCGCGAGCTTCTTGCCGGCCTTGAGCGTGCCGGTGGCGGAACCCGTGTAGAGGACGCTGCGGGTGCGGTAGTCGCCAGAGGCGGTCTCCTCCTGGCCCATGACCAGCAGGTCCGTTCTGCCGTCGCCGTTGACCTCGCCTGCGATGATCTTGTCGGTGTTGATGCCGGTCTGGGTGGAGGTGTCGATGCCGACGAGGGAGGCCGCCTTGCCCTTGCGGGTGATGGGGCCCCGGAAGATGTTCAGCTCGGGCGCGGCGACGTTGCCGACGGCCAGGTCGGTGTGGCCGTCGCCGTCGAAGTCGCCGGACGCCAGCGCCCAGCCGAGTTCGTTGCGGTACCTCGGCATCGGCGAGGTGAGGTTGCTGGCGCCCTTGAGGCCGCTCGCGCCGCCCCAGAGCACGGTCACGTTGCCGTAGGAGTCGGTGGTGCCGATCCGCTCGCTGTGCACGCCCACGACGAGGTCGGTGTAGCCGTCGCCGTCGAGGTCGCCGGTGGTGAGCCGGTCGCCGAAGTAGTCGCCGGAGGCCGGGTTGCCGGGGACGCCGGTGGTGGCCTGGCTGATGATCTGGCGCTTGGTGGTGTCGAGGCCGTTCTTCGTGCCGTAGACGACCGCCACGTAACCGGCGCCGGACTTGCCGGAGACCTTGGCGACGGGTGCGGCGATCGCGAGGTCGCGGTAGCCGTCGCCGTTGAAGTCGCCGGACAGGCCCGAGGGGGCGGCGGTGGCGGTGGCGGCGGGCAGGGCGGTGAGCAGGCCCGTGGTGAGGGCCGTGGCGAGGAGCAGGGTGGTGCGCTTGGGCATGGATTTCCCCGTGAGGTGGTGAAGTGACGAGGTGAGGAGTGGCGAGGCGTGGGCGGGTGGCGGCGCGTCACGTCGTGGTGGTCACGCCGTAGTCGCCGTCGCCGTCGCGGTTGCTTGCGGCAGAGCAGGTCGCCGTGTTGCGGCAGAGCAGGTCGCCGTTGCCTGCGGGAGAGTTGTGGGATCACCCGGATCCGGCCCCCAGGGGCCGGATCCGGGACCACCCAGGGTCGAGGTCAGCCGGTGAGGCCCATGCCGAACGCACCGTACGTACGGGAGAGCCCGAAGGTGCCCGGGCCGAAGGACTTGGCACCCGTCGCGGTGATGCCTGAGGCGCTGCCACGCAGGGCGGTGACCGCGCCGACACCCCCGTCCTCGAAGCCGGCCGCGACGGTCAGGTCCGCCTTGCCGTCCTTGCTGACGTCCGAGAGCACGAGGTCCGAGCCGAAGTAGTCCATGGACTCGGCGGTGCCAGGGACACCGGTGGTGTTCTGGGAGATCGTACGGGCGCCGGTACGGGAGACGCCGCCTGCCGAGCCGTTCATCAGCACGACCAGGCCGGTGTCCTCGGCCGCGCCGATGTCCTTGAAGACGACGCCGATGGCCAGGTCGCCGTAGCCGTCGCCGTTGGTGTCGCCGATGGAGACGGCGCCGCCGAAGCCGTCGTCCGCCTTGTCGGTGCCGGGGACGCCGGTGGCGGACTGGGTGAGCTCGGCCATGGGGGCGTCGCCGTTGACCGGGCCGCCCTTGCTGCCGCGGATGACGACGACCTGGCCGCCGAGCGTGCCGGTGTGGTCGTCGTCCTTCGAGAAGACGTTGCCGATGGCGATCTCGTCGTAGCCGTCGCCGTTGATGTCGCCCAGGGCGAGGGAGGTGCCGCCGTTCAGCGGGCGCGGCTGGGTCACGACCACGCCCGTGGACGCACCGAGGTAGGCGGCGCCCTTGGACCAGCTGCCCGACGGGTCCGAGGTGAGCGCGGTGCGGTAGGTGAGGACGAGGTCGGCCTTCTTGTCGCCGTTGGTGTCGCCCGCGGCGAGCGCGTCGATACCGTACTTCGCCTTGTCCGGCGTGGGGACCTTCTGGGTGGAGCCGGTGGTGCCGGACTTGGTGAAGCCGCCCTTGACGATGTAGGCGTACGACGCCGCCGTGCCGGACGCCAGGTCGGCCTTGCCGTCGCCGTTGAAGTCACCGGCGGCCAGGACCGAGCCCCAGGCCTCGTGCTTGGTCACGGACGGGTCCTTGACCGTCGTACCGTTCTTCAGGCCGCTCGCCGAACCCCACAGGATCGTGACCGAACCGCCGTCGGTGTCCGAGCCGTTGTCCTCGCCGGGCGCGCCGACGGCGAGGTCGGTGTAACCGTCCTTGTTGAAGTCGGCCACCGCGAGCGCTCGGCCGAAGAGGTCCTCGGTCTCGGCGGTGCCGGGGACACCGGCGGTGTTCTGGCTGACGACCGTGCGCTTGGCCGGGTTGAGTCCGGAGGCGCTGCCGTAGACGACGGCGACGTACCCGGCCATGCTCTTGCCGCCGACCTGGGCGTAGGGGGCGGCGAAGGCGACGTCGCCGTAGCCGTCGTGGTTGAAGTCGGCCTTGTAGGCGTGAGCCGTGGCGGCGGACGCGACGGGGGCCGAGAGGGTCAGCAGGCCGCCGGTGAGCGCGGCGGCGGTGACCGTCGCGAGGGCGAGGCGGTGGCGGTGGTTTCCGTTCACGGGGAGGGAGCTCCTGAGATCGGCGGCATCGGTGCCGGAGGTACGCGGGTAGGCGGAGGCGGTGCGGCAGCAGGCTGGGGCTCACGTGCGGGAGCGGGCGCGGGACCGGGCGGGCCCGTGGTCGTACGACCGACGGGCCCGCCCGTACGCCGTCCGGAGAAGCTCTTCCGGCCTGCGGTCAGTCGGCGAAGATGGCGCCGAGCTGCGGGGTGCCGGTCGTCGACACGCCCAGCTTGCTCGTGGACAGGGCCCGGGAACCGGTCGTGGTGATCTTCGAGCCGTTGGACGGCAGGTAGGTGACCGCACCGTCGCCGGCGTTCTCGTACGAGCCGACGATCAGGTCGGCCCTGCCGTCGCCGGTGACGTCGTCGAGCTTGACGTCGACGCCGAAGAGGTCGTTCTTCTCGTCGTCGCCGGGGACGCCGGCCGTGCTCTGGGCGAAGGACTGGGCGCCGGAGGCGAGGTTGACCCCGGTCTTCGAGCCGTAGAAGACGGTGACCTGGCCGGTGTTGGAGTTGCTGCCGATGTCCTCGTACGGGGTGGTGACGACCAGGTCGGCGTAGCCGTCGCCGTTGACGTCACCGAGGTCGATCTCCCAGCCGAAGTTGTCGCCCTTCTCGGAGGTGCCGGGGACGTTGGAGGAGTTCTGGTTGAACATGGTGGCCTTGGCCGGGCCGGAGGCGCTGCCGTAGGTGATGGCCACCCGGCCGCCGGTGGCGGAGTCCGGGAAGACGGTCCCGCCGCTGCTGGAGTCCCAGGAGGCGCCGCTGACGATGTCGCCGAAGCCGTCGCCGTTGATGTCGCCGACGCCGGTGACGATGCCGCTCTTCAGCGTCTTGGCGCCGGTGACGGTCACGCCCTTGGAGCTGCCCGGCAGCCAGTAGTTGGTGTTCCAGTGGTCGCTGGTCTTCGTCTCGTACCCGTCGACGACAAGGTCGGTACGGCCGTCGCCGTTGACGTCACCGGCGGTCAGCTTCATCGGGCCGTACGGGTAGGAGCTGGTGCCCGGCTCGATCGGCGGCTTGACGGTGTACCGGCCGCCGGGCGTGCCGCTGGCGGAGAAACCGCCCTTGAACACCCACAGGGTGGCGGCGGAGCTGCCGACGGCGAGATCGGCCTTGCCGTCGCCGTCGAAGTCACCGGCGGCGAGCTGCAGCCCCCAGTAGTCGTGGCCGCTCGGCGACGGGTCCTTGATGTCGACGCCCTTGCCGGTGAGGCCGCTCCTGGAGCCCCACAGGAGGGTGACGGTACCGCCGTCGGTGTCGGTGCCGACCTTCTCCGACGGAGAGCTGACGGCGAGGTCGTCGTAGCCGTCCGCGTTGAAGTCGGCGTATGCCAGCGCCTCGCCGAAGCTGTCGCCGGCCTCGGCGGTGCCGGGGACGCCGGCGCTGTTCTGGCTGAGGGTGGTGCGCTTGGTGGTGGTGATGCCCGAGGCGGAGCCGTAGAGGGCGACGACCTGGCCGGCGCCCTTGTGACCGCTGACGTAGGCGGTGGTGGCCGAGGTGGCGATGTCGCCGATGCCGTCGCCGTTGAAGTCGGCGCGCGCGACCTTGAGGGAGTCCGCGGCCGTGGCCGAGGCGGCGGAGAACGTGAGCAGACCGCCCGTCAGCGCGGCCGCGGTGGCCGTCGCGAGGGCGAGTCGCGGGAACGTGTGCATGCGGGTCGTCTCCTGCGGCATGCGGGGGCCGCCCGCCTCCCGGCGGACGGCCGGAGTCAATTGGTGTCCGGCGATCAGGAGACCCGCACCGGGGAGTAAGGGTTGTACATGGGTTCGGTGAATCTTTGAGGCTGCTGTGACTTCGAAGCGGCCGTGACTTACGGGTCGTTGGTCCCGACTGGTGCTCGATGGGCCCATGAGCGTAGTGAAGATCAACGTGCTGACCGTGCCGGCGGAACAGCGGGAGATGCTGGAGAAGCGGTTCGCCTCCCGGGCCCACGCCGTGGAGAACTCCGACGGGTTCGAGTGGTTCGAGCTTCTCCGGCCGCAACGGGTGCGCTGATGTACCACTAGGCCTGTTCCGCGGATCCGTACGCAGGGGTCATCCGGCTTCGCACCTGACAGGTGAAGTTTTCATCGGTAGCGGATCTCGGCCGGATTGCTCCGGTCACGCAGGTCGCGGACGACGACGCTGCCCGGTCCGTGGGGATCACCGCAGTGCGGACCGTGCAGGTCCAGCGAACCAAGGTCGGTGGCAAGTACCGTCCGAGCCCCTGTATAGCTCTGGTCCAGTTCGAAAACCACCCGCGTTCCCGCGCCGGTCGGCGAATCGATCTCCTGGGGTTCCTCGATCGGACGGACCCCGGCAAGCTCCTGCCGGAAGCCGTGTCCGTCACGCCATACCTCGATCACGGTGCGCGAACTCAGAGCTGCCGCTGCGGCACTGGCCCACCGGTTGGGGCCAAGCAGCGAGCCGTAGTAACCCAGGTACGGCCTGCCCTGCTCATCCAGGGCGTCGGCCTGCTCATCGGCAACCCGGAATGTCAGATCACCGAGGACTTCCGCTTCGACCTGCGGGCTGTGTGCTGGTGCGACACGGGTCGCCGGATGCAGGGCGTGCCTCAGCACCGTGCACAGCACCTGGGTGGCCAACTCCGGGCTGCCCCGGCCCACCCCGAAGTACATGCTCGGTCTTGCACGCACATGCTGATCGAACTCGACGACCTGGACATCGGCCGCGCTGTAAGTCTTCCCCACCACAGATGCACGCTACTTTCCGGCTGAGCTGTGCTCCAGGGGCGGCTCGGCAACACTAGAGACCGACCTGACAAGTCCTCGTCGCTCACGCCCTCCTGATCACCCCTGCGGCAGGATGGGGCCCATGAGCGTAGTCAAGATCAACGTACTGACCGTGCCGGCGGAACAGCGCGAGACGCTGGAGAAGCGGTTCGCCTCCCGGGCCCACGCCGTGGAGAACTCAGACGGCTTCGAATGGTTCGAGCTTCTCCGGCCAGTCGAAGGGACTGACAACTACCTCGTCTACACACGGTGGCGGGACGAGGAGGCCTTCCAGGCATGGATGGAGGGGCCGATGAAGACGGCGCATCAGGGGGGTGCGGAGGGCGAGCGTCCGAAGCCGGCGGCCTCCGGGTCGACGCTGTGGTCCTTCGATGTGGTGCAGTCGGCGGGGCCCAAAGGCGAGTAGCGACCGGGCCGCGCGGGGATCACGGATCACGGCACGGCACGACCCGCCGGCTTGGCGGGCCGTGCCGGTGGGCCAGTCGGATCAGGCCGGGGTGGCTGTCCTCTCGGTTGCCGGGGCCGGCTTCGGCAGGACGCGGCGGGTGCGGGTCGGGAGGGCGAGGGTCGGGTTGGCGACGGCCCAGGCCGCGCCCTTGCAGACCAGTTCCTTGTAGAGGGCGGCGGTACGACCCGTCAGGGCCGCCCGTACGGCGCGGTCGTCCGCGGTGACGTACTGGATCAGGCCCTGCCCGCGGCCCAGCGAGATGCACTGGTTGAAGTAGCGCAGCGGCACCTTCGGGAGTTTTCCGCCGGTCAGGCGGGCCGCGAGGGCGTCGGCGGCCTGCCACGCCATCGGGGCGCCCGTCGCGCACGACATGCGCAGCGGCTTGTCGGCGGGGCCGGTCGCCAGCGCGGCGTCGCCGACGGCGTACACGTCCGGGTGCGAGACCGACCGCATGGTCCCGTCGACCACGATCTGCCCGGAGCCGGTGACCTCCAGCGTGCTGGCCCGCGCGATGGGGTGGACGGCGAACCCGGTGGTCCACACCGTGACCGCGGCGGGAATCGTCCCGCCTTCGGCGGTGGTGACCCGGTCGGCCGCCACGGCGGTGACGGCGGTGTGCTCGTGCACGGTGACGCCGAGACCGTCGAGGACCTTCCGCAGGTGCCGGCTGCCCTTGGCGGAGAGCCAGTCGCCGAGGGCGCCGCGGGCGGCGAGGGCGACGGCGAGGTCCGGGCGGGCTTCGGCGATCTCGGTGACGGCCTCCAGGCCGGTGAGTCCGCCGCCGACCACGAGCACCGGTTCTCCGGCCGGCAGGGCGGCGAGGCGCTCGCGCAGCCGGAGCGCGCCGGGGCGGCTCGCGATCTGGTGGGCGTGCTCGGCGGTGCCGGGGACTCCCTGGTCGTTCCAGGCGCTGCCGAGGGCGTAGACGAGGGTGTCGTACTCCAGCACCTCCGTATCCTCCCCGGCGTCGACGGTCGTGACCGTCCTGCGGTCGGCGTCCACGGCGGTGACCCTCGCGAGCCTCAGCTCCACGCCGGTGCCCGCGAACATCTCGGCGAACGGCCGGGCCTTGAGGTCCTGGCCGGTCGCGAGCTGGTGCATGCGGACACGTTCGACGAAGTCGGGTTCGGCGTTGACGAGGGTGATGGCGACGTCTTCGCGGTGCAGTCGCCTGGCGAGACGGCCGGCGGCGATGGCTCCGGAGTATCCGGCGCCGAGGACGACGATGCGGTGCTGCATGTCCGTGCTCCTGTCGGGAAACGGCGAGTCTGGAAACGGCGACCCGGGAAACGGCGAGTCGCCCCTTGAACCGGGCGGCCCGCCGTTTCCTGACAGGAACGCGGAGTGAGGCGGCTCACACCGGGTCAGAAGAGCCGGAGCAGGAGCAGGAGTTCGCCCGGGTCAGAAGAGCCGGAGCAGGGGTTGGCCGTGGCCGGTGGCCGCCCACTGCCTGGTCGCTCGTTCGAGCTTGTCGGGGTTGACCTGGTTGCGGAGCGCGGCGATGCCCTCGGCGGTGATCTCCAGGCACATGACGCCGAAGACCCGGCCGTCGACGACCGCCACCAGGGCGGGGCCGCCGTTGGCGGTCGCGGCATGGAGCTCGACCGTGCCTCCCGCCAGGGCCCGCTGCGCCGGGCCCGGCTTGAACAGGCCCCGCATGAACGTCGCGACCGCGAGGGCGCCCTCGAACGCCTTGGCGCGGGCCGGCACCTTCCCGCCGCCGTCGCCGACCGCGACGGCGTCCTGGGTGAGCAGCCGGACCAGCGGCTCGGTCCGGCCGCTGGTGGCGGCCGTGAGGAACTCCTCGATGATCCGCCGGGCGGCGGCCTCGTCGACCTCGGCGCGCGCCTTGCCGGCCGCGACGTGCTTCTTGGCCCGGTGGAAGGTCTGCTGGCTGGCGGCCTCGGTGATGTCGAGGATCCTGGCGATCTCCCGGTGCGGGTAGTCGAAGGCCTCCCGCAGCACGTACACCGCGCGTTCGCCGGGCGTGAGCCGCTCCAGCAGGGTCAGGACGGCGTACGACACGGACTCGCGCCGTTCGGCGGTGTCGGCGGGTCCGAGCATCGGGTCCCCGGCGAGCAGCGGCTCGGGCAGCCACTGGCCGACGTAGGTCTCGCGCCGGGCGCGGGCCGAGGTGAGCTGGTTGAGGCACAGGTTGGTGAGCACCTTCGTCAGCCAGGCCTCGGGGACCTCGATACGGCCGGTGTCGGAGGCCTGCCAGCGCAGATACGTCTCCTGCACGGCGTCCTCGGCCTCACTCGCGGAGCCGAGGAGGCGGTAGGCGATGGCCGCCAACCGAGGCCTGGCCGCCTCGAACCGGTCCACCTCGCTCATGGTCTGGCCCATGGCCCGGATCCTAGCCCGCACAGCCCACGGCGACCGCACCCCCGCCGGCCTCCGGTCCCCCGCCCCCGCCTCCGACCGCCCTCGCTCCCCGTCCACGCCGGGCGCCCCGTCCGACCCGTACGACCCGTCTGACCCGTCCGACCCGGCCGCCTCCGGTCCCCCGCCCCGCCTCCGACCGCCCCCCGGCCCCCCGTCCACTCCGGGCGCCCCGGCCGACCCGTCCGCCTCCGGACACCCGCCTCCGCCCAGGACGCCACGGCCGCCTTCGGTCGCCGCCCCGGCCGCCTCCAGTCGCCGCCCCGGCCACCGTTGCCGTAAGGGGCAGCAACGACGTCACCGCCTGGGTGGGGGTGACCGGGTTGTCGTCGTAGCCCGCGAGGTCGAGGAAGAGGGCGCCGCCGGCGAACCAGCCCGCGGTGCGTGCCCGGTGCGCGGCCTTCAGGGCGAGGGCGGTCTTGCCCATGCCGCCGAGTCCGGTGACGACACAGACCACCGGTGCGTCCGGGGCCGGGTCGGCGGGCGCCCGCAGCCGTGCCTCCAGCGCGGCCAGCTCCGTCGCCCGCCCGGTGAAACCGGCCTGGACCATGGGCAATGTGCACGGACCGGTCCGGTCGGGGGGCGTCCCGTGCTGCACGACCACCTTCCCGACGACGGGCCCCATGAAGGTGCTCCGGCGGAAGTCGACGCGGTCGCCGACGCGGTCGCCGACGTGGTCGCCGCCCGGGTCCCGGTGGTCGCCGCCGGGGGCCGGTTCATCGTTGCCGGAGTCCGGTGTCCGGCCGTCACCTGCGTGCACCCGTGGCTCCTCTTCGGCCGGCATCCGCCAGGCTCGGACCGCTTTGAGGTGTTTCACGGTAGAGCATCCCCACCGCCCGGGGGACGACTTCACCCAACCCGGCCCGCCCTGCCCGGTCACCGACGGCCTCGCGTTCACGGGGACGCCGGGCGGCTGCCTGGCCACCCTGCGAGCGAACCGGCCATCAGGGGCGAGGGCGCGCGCGCTCGGCTGCGCGGCAGAACCACCTGGCGGGGCGCCGCTCGTCGCGGTGGTCCTCGACTCGCCGCCCCGGCGCACGGGGGCCGCCGCCGGGCGACCCGAGGGGCCTGCCGCCCTGGCGAGGCCGCCGTCGGTTGAAGGGCGCACCGTGCGGCGGGATGCTGGGAGCGGGTGCGGGCGACCCGGACGCCCGGGCCGCCGGGCACCCGGAGGCACCATGGAGGGACGCGCACCGCAGGACCCGACGGCCGTACCGGACGACCTCGCGGTCGTCGTCGACGCCGACGGGTCGGTCCTGGTGTGGAGCGCCGGTGCCCGGCGGCTGCTCGGGTACGAACCCGCCGAGGTCGTCGGCCGCCCCGCCCGGAACCTGCTCGCCACCGACCTGCCGGCGTCCGCGCGCCGTCACATCGCCGTCGCGCACCGCTGGTCCACCGAGGCGGCCCTGCGGCACCGCAACGGCGACCGGATCGTCGTACGCCTGCAGGGCACCCCCCTCGTGGACGCGGGCGCCCGGCCGCTCTGGCTGGTGACCGATGACGTGCGGACGGCCGTGTCCGGGCGCGACCAGCCCGGGGCGGCGGCCCTGTGGGACCTCACGCTCGCCCAGCTGCCCATGCCGGTGGCGATCTACGACCGTGAGGCCCGGCTGGTCGCCGCCAACGAGGTCATGACCCGGATCATGGGCCTGTCCGTGGCGGAGATGCGGGGCCTGACCCTGCGGGAGATCGAGTCCGGGCCGCCCTTCGACGAGTACGACCGTCTCCAGCGGCAGGTGCTGCGCACCGGGCGGACGGTCTTCCACGAGCAGCACGGCCAGGCGCCCGGGGAGACCCGGGAGCACGCCTGGTCGATGTACTTCTCCCCGCTGAAGGACGAGTCCGACCGGGTGCAGGGCCTGTCCGCGATCGTCTTCGACACCACCGAGCAGTACTGGGCCCGCCGCCACCTGGCCGTCCTCAACGACGCCAGCCTGCGCGTCGGCAGCACCCTGGACGTGACCAGGACCGCCGAGGAGCTGGCCGAGGTGGCCGTGGGCGGGTTCGCGGACTACGTCACCGTCGACCTGCTGGAGTCCGTCACCGAGGGCGACGAGCCGGCCCTGCTGACGCCGGGCGAGGCGATCACCGTACGCCGTGCCGCGCAGCGCTCCGTCCTGCCCGGCTGCCCGGAGCGGGTGGCCGAACCGGGCGACCCGATCCACTACCCGGTGGACACGCCCCCGATGTGGACCCTGCTCGCCGGTCACGGCACCCGCAACCGGCCGGGCGACCCCGGCATGCCGGAGTGGATCAGCGCCTCCCAGGCCCGCGCGGACACCGTCGCCCGACACATGATCCACTCGGTGCTGATGGTCCCGCTGCGCGCCCGCGGGGTCACCCTCGGCCTCGTGCACTTCCTCCGGCACCGCACGCCCGAGTCGTTCACCGAGGACGACCAGCGGCTCGCGGAGGAGATCGTCGCCCGGGCCGCGGTGTGCGTGGACAACGCCCGCCGCTACACCCGGGAGCGCCGCACCGCACTCGCCCTCCAGCGCAGCCTGCTGCCCGGCCGGCCGCCGCCCGGCCTGGAGGCGACCGAGGTGGCCTACCGCTACCTCCCCACCGGGTCCGGCGCGGACGTCGGCGGCGACTGGTTCGACGTGATCCCGCTGTCCGGCGCCCGGGTCGCCCTGGTCGTCGGGGACGTCGTCGGCCACGGCATCCGCGCCTCGGCGACGATGGGCCGCCTGCGGACGGCGGTACGGACGCTGGCGGACGTCGACCTCGCCCCCGACGAACTCCTCACCCAGCTGGACGACCTCGTCATCAGGCTGGCCCGGGAGGAGGACCCGTGGACCACGTCGGGGGAGGTCGGCGCGACCTGCCTCTATGCCGTGTACGACCCGGTGTCCCGCCGCTGCACCATGGCCCGGGCCGGCCATCCGCCGCCCGCCCTGGTCACCCCGGGCGGAGCGGTCCGCCTCCTGGACCTCCCGGCCGGCCCGCCGCTCGGCCTCGGCGGTCTCCCCTTCGAGTCCACCGAGCTGGAACTGGCGGAGGGCAGCCTGCTCGCCCTCTACACCGACGGCCTGGTGCAGACGGCCGACCATGACATCGAGGTGGGCCTGGGCCTCCTCCGCCACGCCCTCGCCGCCCCGGCCGCGCCCCTGGAACAGACCTGCGACCGCGTCCTGCACACGGTGCTGACCGACCACCCGGCCGACGACATCGTGCTCCTGCTGGCCCGCACCCGCGCCCTGGACGCCGGGAAGGTCCGCACCTGGCAGCTCCCCCAGCACCCGGCGGCGGTCGCCGGGGCCCGCAAGATGGCCGGCCAGCAGCTGGAGGCCTGGGGTCTGACGGACGCGGCCTTCGCCACCGAGCTGATCGTCAGCGAGCTGGTCACCAACGCGGTCCGCTACGGCGACGGCCCGATCGCCCTCCGCCTGATCCGCGACGCGTCCCTGATCTGCGAGGTCTCCGACGGCAGCAGCACGGCCCCGCATCTGCGCCGGGCACGGGTCTACGACGAGGGCGGCCGGGGTCTGCTCCTGGTCGCCCAGCTCTCGGAACGCTGGGGCAGCCGCCAGACGCCGACCGGCAAGACGATCTGGGCGGAACAGCCGCTGCCCGCCCCGGCGCTCGTCTAGTGGGTGACCGGAATGTCCCGGCGCAGAAGGTCGATCACGGCGCGAGGGCCGCGGACGCGACGAAGGTCCCCACCACGTACCGGCCGGGGTGCGGCCCGCCGGGCTGTTCCCGTGCGTGCGGAGTGGCGCCGGGGTCACGGCCGTTCGGCGGCCGGGGTGCGGTCCGCCGGGCTGTTCGCGTGCGTGCGGAGTGGCGCCGGGGTCAGGGCCGTTCGGCGGCCGGGGGATGCGCGGAGGGCGGTGTCCGGGCCACGCGGGCGGCCAGTTCCAGGAGTTCGTCGACCGACCACTGGTCGTAGGCGTGCTCGCCGTACTTGGTGGCGAGGACCTGGCCGCCGGGGGCGATGAGGAAGTCGGCGGGAAGGCCGAGCCGGCCGCCGTGCGGGCTGTTCGACGGCAGGTGTTCGCGTCCGCGGACGACGTGCCACGCGCCGCTCACCACCGCTCGGACGATCGGCCCCCAGGCGCGCGGGTCGAGCAGGGCGCGGGGCGACTGTTCCACGCCGAACTCCCGGTACAGCCGTTTGTCCGGGTCGGCGAGGACGGCGAACGGGAGGTCGCCGGTGTGGGGGCGGAGTTCCTCGGCGGGCGAGTGGAAGACCACGACCTCGCGTACGCCGGCGTCCGCTATCTCTTGGTGCCGCCGTACCACCGAGCGCAGATGCAGATTGCAGACCGGGCATCCGGCGAAGCGCCGGAACTGGAGGTGGATCGGGCGGGCGGGGTCGGGGACGGTGACGAGGTCGCCGGAGACCGTGGTGAGACCGCGCTGAGGCACGGTGGCACCGGGGGTCATCTGACTCCGAGGTGTACGCATGACTTCTCCCCTCCGTAAGCGTACGGCATACGCTTACCAGCGTAAGCGTATGCCGTACGCTGTCAACCGCCATGCCACGACCGCGTTCTCTCACCCCCGACCAGCTCGCCTCGGCCGCTCTCGCCGTCATCGACCGCGAGGGGCTCGCCGGGCTGTCGATGCGTGCCGTCGCCAAGGAACTCGGCATGAGCACCATGGGGCTCTACCGGTACGTGCGTGACCGCGAGGAACTGGAGAGGCTCGTCGTGGAGCTCGTCCTCGGGGCCGTGGACACCGGGCCGCCGGATCCCGCCGCCGCATGGCGCGAACGGATCACGGTCATGGTGCGGCGCATGCGCGACGCCGTGGGCGCCCATCCCGCGGTCGTCCCGCTGATCATCGCCCACCGGCACCACTCTCTCGGGGTGCTCCGCTGGTCGGAGACCGTGCTCGTGGTCCTCGGCCAGGCGGGGGTCGAGGGCGAGCGGCGGGTCGTCGCCCTGCGCGCCCTGCTCAGTTACCTCAACGGGGCGATCCAGCTGGAACATCTCGGCCCACTGGCCGGCCCGGGGACGGTGGCCATCTCCGAGTTGTCGCCCGCCGACTTCCCGCACATGGCCGAGACCGCCCGGACCGCCCGGACCGTCGACGCCGACCGCGAGTTCCTGGGCGGCCTCGGCATGCTGCTCGACGGTCTCGAAGGACCCGGCGGCCCGGGCGGCCCAGTGGACCCCGGCGGTGTCAGCCGTTGATCACGCGGTCCACGACGAGGCTGTCGCTGACCTGCTGGAGCTTGACGAGCCTGCCGTAGTCCCGGCCCACGCTCTGAGGGCCGTGGTAGACCCGGCCGCCGGGGAAGCCGGGCGTGATGTCCCAGACGACTTCCGGGTCATGAACTCCTGGAAGACCTCCGGCGCCACCTTGGACTCGTGGAAACGACGGACGAGGGCGATGTTCTCCGATGCGGGCATGGGGTGCTCCTCTGACGGAAACTGACGTCGGATCAGGGACGGGGTCTGTATCAGAGCGTGAGAGCGGCGGGGCGGCGAGGAGAAGCGCCGTGCGACGGGTACGGGTGACGACGGGTACGTGTGACGCCGTCGCCAAGGGGGCGCGAACGTGAGTACGGTTGATCACGAGCCTTCCGCAGGAGCCCCCATGCCACCCGTGTCACCCGAGCCCCCCGTGGCCCCCAAGCCCAAGCCCCGCTTCGCCGTTCTCGGTGCCGGCACCATCGGGTGTCACCTCGGCGGCCATCTGCTCGCCGCCGGATACGACGTGACGCTCATCGGCCGGCCCGCGGCCATGGACGTGCTGCGCGAGCGGGGACTCACCCTCAGTACCTCCGTCCGGCCGGCCGTCCGTCTCGCGCCGGAGCGGCTGACGTTGGCCACCGGCCCACAGGCCGCGGCCGGCGCCGACTACGTGCTGGTCACCGTGAAGAGCGCCGGTACCGCGGCCGCCGCCGAGGACCTCGCCGCCCATCTCGCCCCCGGGGCGATCGTGGTGAGCTTCCAGAACGGGCTGCACAACCCCGCCACCCTGCGCGCCGCGCTCCCCGGTCACACCGTGCTGGCCGGGATGGTGCCGTACAACGTGGTGCAGTCCGAGCCGGGTGCCGTGCACCAGGGCATGCCGGGCAGGCTCATGACCGAGCCGGACGACACGCTCGTCGCCGCCTTCCGCGAGGCGCACCTGGCCGTCGAGGCCCGTACCGACATGTCCGAGGTGCAGCACGCCAAGCTGCTGCTGAACCTCAACAACGCGATCAACGCCCTGTCCGGGCTGCCGCTCCGCGACCAGCTCGGCGGGCGGGCCTACCGCCGCTGCCTCGCCCTGTGCCAGCGTGAGGCCCTCGCCGTCTACCGCGCCGCCGGGGTCACCCCGGCCCGCCTCGGCCCCACCGCGCCCGCCGTCACCCCGTACGTCCTGAGGCTGCCCGACGGCCTCTTCCGCCGGCTGGCGGGGGCGACCCTGCGGATCGACGCCCACGCCCGCTCCTCGATGTGGGAGGACCTGCAGCGCGGCCGGGCCACGGAGATCGACTCCCTCCAGGGCGAGATCGTCTCCCTCGCCACCGCCCACGGGCTGAGCGCGCCCGCGAACGCCCGTCTGGTCACCCTGGTGCGTGCGGCGGAGGCCACGCCGCGCACCTGGCAGGGCCCGGAGCTCTACGCCGAACTGCGCGCCGCCCGCGGCCGGATCCCCACCGGCTGAGTCCGACCGTGCCGGTCACAGGTGCGGTCGCCGCTACCCGCCGGCCGGTGGCGTGCCCTGCCGGTCGGTGAGGGCGCGGAGTTGGTGGCGGCCCGCGATGCCCAGCTTGGGGTAGGAGCGGTAGAGGTGCGAGGCGACCGTGCGCGGGGACAGGAAGAGCCGGTCGGCGATCTCGCCGTTGGTCACGCCGTGTCCGGCCAGGACGACGATCTCGCGCTGCTGGGCCTCCCGATCGGAGCCGCGGCGGCCACGGTGATCCCGGTCGGGACCACCGACACCGGGCACTCCAGCGTCGTCCACGTCCCCGAGCTGAGCCTGGTCGTCTCCGGTGACGTCGTCTGCAACCGGACCCACATGTGGCTGGCGGGCTCCACCCCCGGCTCCCGGGCCGACCGGGCGGGGTGACCCGCCGTCGCGACCTGGGTGATACGCCGAACGGACTGATCACGCGCCGGGCGCGGGCCGGCCCGCCACGCCGCGCACGGGCTCGACGCTAACAGAAATCTGTCACGGCGAAGCCACATCTCCAGGGCTGCCGGAGTTAGGGTTGCCGTGCGACGCGGATGGCGCCGAATCCTTCGGAGACCGGCGCCAGGCCCGCCCGGACCCTCGCCGCGTCCCCGAAACGAAGGTGTCATGCCCGCTGAGAACGCCCCGGTCGCCGGCAACCTCGACGATGACGACTACCCCGCCTACACCATGGGTCGGGCCGCCGACGTTCTCGGCACAACCCCCGCCTTCCTCCGCTCCGTCGGGGACGCCGGGCTGATCGCTCCGTTGCGTTCGCAAGGCGGTCACCGCAGGTACTCCCGCCGTCAGCTGCGCATCGTCGCCCGTGCCCGGGAGCTGGTCGACCAGGGCACCTCCGTCGAGGCGGCGTGCCGGATCATCTCCCTGGAGAACCAGCTGGAGGACGCCCTCCGGCTGAACCAGGAGATAAGCAGGAAGCTCGACGGGTGCCGCACAGATACCTAGTCCCGCCAGCACAGAAATATCCCCGACGGCGGCACTAGAATTCCCGTGCGGCCGCGAAAACACATGGCCGCCTACAGCCCACCTGTGTTAGCGTGATAGCAGTTGCAGTTTTGGTTGCCAGAGAAATTTTTTCTTTGTAAAGCTTTCCGGATCATTCCGGAGGGGTGATCATCGCGGCGACTCGGCTTCGTAAAGTGCGGAGTCCGGCACTGCCCCTCAAGGGAGATTCAATATGGCATCTGGCACCGTGAAGTGGTTCAACGCGGAAAAGGGCTTCGGCTTCATCGAGCAGGAGGGTGGCGGCCCCGACGTCTTCGCCCACTACTCGAACATCGCCACCCAGGGCTTCCGCGAGCTTCAGGAAGGCCAGAAGGTGACCTTCGACGTCACGCAGGGCCAGAAGGGCCCGCAGGCCGAGAACATCGTTCCCGCCTGAAGCTGACGCGAACCGTGGCGAGCCACTAGCTCGCGCGATTTGAGGCTGGGGCCCGCGCTCTTGGGGTGCGGGCCCCAGCTTTTTCCTTTTTTTCTCCGGCTCATTCTTGTGATTCCTCGCGCGGTCACCCGCCCGCCGGCCGGAATTCCTCGATACGCCGCATCGAGGAAGGTTCCTTCTTGAACCGCACCCGCCGCACCGGCGGCACTTCCGGCCGCCACCGCACGGACCGCAGCACCGCACGCTCGGCAGGCTCCAGTTCCACCCCCGGCAACCGCTTCCGCGGCCAGGGATCCGGCCACCAGGGCCCCCGTCAGGGCGTCGGCACCGGCCGCAAGAACGGCCAGGCCCAACGCTCCGCCCCGCGCCGCCAGGAGTTCGCCCTGCCGGTCACCCTCACCGAGCCGCTGCCCGCCGTCGAGACGTTCGACGAACTGGACATGCCCGAACGGCTGCTGGCCGCCCTCCGCACCGAAGGCGTGACCGTTCCCTTCCCGATCCAGGCAGCCACCCTGCCGAACGCGCTGGCCGGCCGGGACGTCCTGGGCCGGGGCCGCACGGGCTCGGGCAAGACGCTCGCCTTCGGCCTGCCGCTGCTGGCCCGCCTGGACGGGCAGCGTGCCGTGCCCAAGCAGCCGCTCGCCCTGATCCTCGTCCCCACCCGCGAGCTGGCCCAGCAGGTCACCGACGCGCTCACCCCCTATGCCCGCGCCCTGCGGCTGCGGCTCGCCACCGTGGTCGGCGGCATGTCGATCGGCCGTCAGGTCAGCGACCTGCGTGCCGGTGCCGAGGTCGTCGTCGCGACGCCCGGCCGCCTCCGGGACCTCATCGAGCGGGGCGCCTGCCGGGTCGACCAGGTCAACATCGCCGTCCTCGACGAGGCCGACCAGATGGCCGACATGGGCTTCATGCCGCAGGTGACCGCACTGCTCGACCAGGTCCCGGCCGGCGGCCAGCGGTTGCTGTTCTCGGCCACCCTGGACCGGAACATCGACCTCCTGGTCCGCCGCTACCTCCACGACCCGGTCGTGCACTCGGTCGACCCGTCCGCGGGCGCGGTCACCACCATGGAGCACCACCTGCTGCATGTGCGCGACGCCGACAAGGAGACCGCCGCCACCGAGATCGCCGCCCGTGACGGACGCGTGCTGATGTTCCTGGACACCAAGCACGCGGTGGACCGGCTCGCCAAGCGGCTGCTCGCCGTCGGTGTGCGGGCCTCGGCGCTGCACGGCGGCAAGTCCCAGTCGCAGCGCACCCGGACACTCGCCCAGTTCAAGGACGGCCATGTCTCGGTCCTGGTCGCCACCAACGTCGCCGCCCGCGGCATCCACGTCGACGGCCTCGACCTCGTCGTCAACGTCGACCCGCCCGCCGACCACAAGGACTACCTGCACCGCGGCGGCCGTACCGCGCGCGCCGGCGAGACCGGAACCGTCGTGACCCTCGTCCTGCCGCACCAGCGGCGGGCCGTGGACCGCCTCATGACGGACGCCGGGATCACCGCGAGTGCCGTCCAGGTCCGTCCCGGTGAGGCCGAACTGCATCGCATCACCGGCGCCCGCACCCCCTCGGGTGTGCCCGTCACCCTGGCCCCACCGGCCACCGAGGCAGCACGCGAGGGCACACGGTCCGCCGGCCGCGGCCGGGGCCGTGGTCGCGGAGGCCGGTCGTCCGCCGCCCGTACCCGCCGTACCTCCTCAAGGGCCGATTCGTAGCCGAAGGAGGACCGGCTCACTGCCGGAGCACGGGGACGCGCTCCCGGCGGCCTGGCCGAGCCGACGCCCGTCCCGGCCGCCCCGACGCTGGACCGCACCCCGGACGTGTCCCCCGTGGTCGACGAAACACGGATACACCCCGGGCGTTCTCGCCCTCGCCCCCTGACAGCCGTCCGAAATCCCGTCCCGCCGCGTCTCGCGGTCGCCCCCTGAGGAGGCATCCATGCGTGTTGTCATCGCCCGTTTCCCCTTCGACCTGACCAAGAGCGAGGTCGAACAGTCGATGAGCAGCCACACGCCCGAACCTGTCACCGGCGTCGGCGTGACCATCGACGGCCGCGTCTACCCCGTGATGCAGGTCGGTGAGGTGATCACCCGGCAGAACCGCCGCGACTTCACGACGCTGGAAATGCGCCGCGCGCTGACCCGCCTCGGATTCACCTGCCACGACCCGCGCCCGGTGACTCCGCCCCGGGAGGAGCGCGCCGACGAGGACGTCCTCGGCTGGTGACACCCTCGGGGCGACCGCGAGTACTGCGCGGTTCGCGGGTTGGAAAGCCTGAGATGTGGCACCCGGATCCTGAGCGGGCCGTACTTCGGTAGGAGCGGCCGACGGTTCAGCAAAGAGCCGCACACCGCACAGACCCGGCGCGCCCCGCTCAGCCGGTTGTCGCCGTGGGGCTGCCCGGCGGCAACCGGTACGCCGCGCGTCCGGGACGACATCTCTTCCCCCTCCCTCCCCCGGGGAAGTCAGGCCTCCTTGTCGATCAGTTCGTCTGTCACCCAGCTCGCGACTCCCTCCGGATACGGGGCCGGCAGGCCGAGGACGATGTGCCGGAAGCCGGCGTTCAGTGCCTCCGCGATCGCGGCGCGGGTCGTTTCCGGGTGGTCGTAGGAGACGGGGAGATGGATGGAGCGGGTGATCTCGGCGGGGTCCCGGCCGATCTCCGAGCAGTAGCGGTCCAGAAGGGCGCTGCGGCGCACGCAGTCCTCGATGTCGCCGCCCGGGATGTTCCAGAGGTCGGCGTGTTCGGCGGTCACCCGCAGGGTCGCCGCCGAGCGGCCCCCGATCAGGATCGGGGGATGCGGGCGCTGGACGGGTTTGGGGTTGGCGAAGGCGCCGGTGAGCTGGTGGTGGGTGCCGTGGAAGTCGAAGGGCTCGGCGGCCGTCCACAGCCGGCGGATCAGGGCGCAGGCCTCGGCGAGGTTCTCGACGGCCTGTGCCGGAGGGATGAAGGGCAGGCCGTGCGCCGGGTACTCGCGGCGGGCCTCGGGCGGGTGCGGCCGTGAGCCGACACCGATGCCGAAGTCGAGCCGGCCGCCGGAGACGACGTCGACGGTCGTGGCGATCTTCGCCAGTATCGCGGGCGGCCGGAGACGGTTGCTGGTCACCAGGAGACCCAGGCGCAGCCGTCGCGTCTGCGCGGCCAGAGCGGACAGCAGCGTCCAGCCCTCGAAGATCGGCCCTTCGGGATCGCCGCCGATCGGCATGAGGTGGTCGAACAGCCAGGCGTGCTCGATCTGGGGAAAAGCGTCCGCCTCCCGCCAGACCCGCAGGATGTCGTCGTACGACACCTGCATGGGAGCGGTCATGATCCCGAAGCGGGGTGGGGTCGTGGTCGTGGATGCCATGGGCGGCCTCTCTGCCGTCGGTCAGCGGCGGCGCAGCAACGGGTCGAGCAGGGCGGGCGGGGTGTCGTGCTTCTCGTGGGCGGCCAGGTCGGTGCCGGGGGCGACGATCGCGTCGATCGCGTCGAGGACATCGGCAGAGAGCACCGTGTCGGCGGCGGCGAGCTGGGAGTTCAGGTGGTCCTGGGTGCGGGGGCCGATGAGGGCGCTGGTGACGGCGGGGTGCGCGGTGACGAAGCCGAGCGCGAGCTGGATCAGGGTCAGTCCGGCCTCCTCGGCCACGGCGGCGAGCCGCTCCACGGCATCGAGCCGGGCCTGGTTGGCGGGCAGGGCGAGATCGAAGCGGTCGAGAAGGAGCTGGGACCGACTGGTGGTGATGGGCCGGCCCTTGCGCACGGCCCCCGACAGCCAGCCCGAGGCCAGCGGGCTCCACGCCAGCACGCCCATCCCGTACTCCTCGGTCACCGGCAGCACGTGGGCCTCGACGCCACGCTGGAGGAGGGAGTAGCTGGGCTGTTCGGTGACGTAACGGCTCAGGTGGTGCTCGCGCGCCGCCCATTGGCCCTGCACGATCCGGTACGCCGGGAACGTCGAGGAACCGAAGTGGCGGATCTTTCCCGCGCGTTGCAGGTCGGTCAGCGCCGACAGGGTCTCCTCGTCGCTCGTGGCCGGGTCCCAGCGGTGTATCTGATAGAGGTCCACGTGGTCGACGCCGAGCCGGCGCAGGCTGTTCTCCAGCCCGGTGACCAGCCACCGCCGTGAACCGCCGCGGTGATTGCGCTCGTCGCCCATCGGCATGCCCGCCTTCGTGGCCAGCACGATGTCCTCACGGCGGCCGGCGATCGCCTTGCCGACCATCTCCTCCGACTCGCCCTGGCCGTACATGTCGGCGGTGTCGATCAGGTTGATGCCGGCGTCCAGCGCGGCGTCGACGATCGCCGTCGCCTCCGCCTGCGTGGTGCGGCCGACCGCGCCGAAGTTCATCGCTCCGAGCGCGAGCGCGCTGACCTGCACACCGGTACGGCCCAAGGTGCGGTACTGCATGACCGAGTCTCCTCACATTGACGCAACACGACATAAAGACAAACAGGACGAACCAGAAAGCGGGACGATGTCCCGTTTCACGTCTTCGACGATACGGAACGCTGTCCCGTTTAGCAACGCCCCGATAGGGTGACACCGGAGGGAGCACCCGACGAAGGACGGACGATGAAGGACGAGGAGCAGGCGGTCCGGCCCCGCCGGGCGGACGCCCGCCGCAACGAGATGACCCTGCTGGAGGCGGCCGCGGCGGCGTTCGTCGCGTCGGGCGTGGAGGCACCGGTACGCGACATCGCGGCCCGGGCGGGCGTCGGCACGGCGACGATCTACCGGCACTTCCCGACCCGCGCAGACCTGATCATCGCCGTCTACCGGCACCAGGTGGAGGCCTGCGCCGAGGCCGGCCCGGCCCTGCTGGCCGACGCGCCCAGCCCGTACGACGCGCTGCGCCGCTGGATCGACCTCTTCGTGGACTTCCTGGTCACCAAGCACGGCCTCGCCGCGGCCCTGCGCTCCGACCAGGCGGGCTTCGACACCCTGCACGCCTACTTCCTGGACCGTCTGGTCCCGGTCTGCACCCGTCTCCTGGACGCGGCGACCGAGTCCGGCGAGATCCACACCGACATCGCCGCCATCGAGCTGATGCGCGGCGTCGGCAACCTCTGCATCGGCGCGGAGAACGACCCCGGCTACGACGCCCGCCGACTCGTCGCCCTTCTCGTCACCGGGCTGGGCCGGACATGACACGCCGGGCATAAGGTGCCGGGCATGAGAGGCAGTTGCGAGGCCTGCGGCAACCCGATCGAGAGCGGCGGCGGCCCCGGCCGTACCGCGTCGTACTGCTCCCAGGCCTGCCGCCAGCGGGCTTACCGGGAACGGCGACGGGCGGACGGCACGCCCCCGGCCAGGGAACTGCTCTCGGACCTCGGAGCCCGGCTGGGGCGGGTGCGGCTGGCGCCGGGGACCGCGTTCCACGCGGACGTGGAGGGCCTCACCACCCGCTTCGCCCAGCTACGACGCCTCGCCCGGGAGGCCGGGCAGGGGGCGGGGCAGGGGCCGGGGTCGGGGTCGGGGCAGGGACAAGGACCGGGCCGGACCACCCCCGGAGGCGTCGGCGCGGGAAGCGTCACGACCGCCGGTGCGGGAAGCGTCACGACGGTCGGCACGGGAGACATCACGGCGGCCGACGCGGGAGGTGCCACAGCGGCCGACGCGGGAGACGTCACAGCGGCCGACGCGGTAGATGTCACAGCGGCCGACGCTGGAGACGTCACGGAACACGTCGCACCCGCCGCCCCGGAAATCGTCACGGGAAGCGTCGCACGGCCCACCCCGGAAATCGTCACGCCCCCCACCGAGACGAAATCCGACGACACCGACTTCACCGCCCTCGTCGAGGGCCACCGCCGTGAACTGCGCGTGCACTGCTACCGGTTGCTCGGGTCCTACGACGAGGCCGAGGACCTCACCCAGGAGGCGTTCCTGCGGGCCTGGCGGGTCAAGGAGACCCTGGACGGGGTCGACAACACCCGCGCCTGGCTGTACCGGATCGCCACCAACCTGTGCCTGACCTTCCTGCGCAGGCAGAACCGGCGCCCGGTCCCCTACGAACCTGTGCCGGGCATGGACTCGGGCGACGGTCCGCCGCCACCCCGTATGCCCTGGCTGCAGCCGTTCCCCGACGACCAGTTGCCCGAGCCTGCCGCGCCGCAGCACGAGCCCGACGAGCAGGCCGTGGCCGGCGAGACCCTGGAGCTGGTCTTCCTCACCGCCATCCAGCAGCTCCCGCCCCGCCAGCGGGCCGCGGTGATCCTGCGTGATGTGGCCGGCTGGTCGGCGCAGGAGACCGCCGACCTGCTGGGCGCGAGCGTCGCCTCGGCCAACAGCGCGGTACAGCGCGGCCGTTCGGCCCTGCGGGAGGCGCTGCCCGGACGCCGGGAGGACTGGTCGGCCCCGGCCACCGCCCCCAGCGCCACGGACCTGGCCCTGCTCCAGCGCTACATGGAAGCCGCTGCCCGCGCCGACATCGACGCCATGGTCGACCTCGTCCGCGAGGACGCGGTGCTCACCATGCCGCCGAACCCGTTCTGGTTCACCTCCCGCGACGCGCTCTTCGGCTTCGTCCGTCCCAACCTCGACCCGGCGTCCCCGATGTTCGCCGGCCACTGGCGCCACCTGCCCGTGCGCGCCAACGGCCAGCCCGCCGTGGCCGGTTACCTGCAACGTCCCGGGACCAGCGTCTTCCGCGCCCAGCTCATCGACGTGCTGCGGATCGAGGGCGGCCGGATCGCCGAGATCACCACCTTCGAGCCCCACCTCTTCCCGGCCTTCGGCCTGCCGATGACACTCTGAACCGACCGACCGAACCGACCGACCGACCGAACCGAACCGACCGACCGAACCGACCGACCGACCGAACCGAACCGACCGACTGAACCGAACCGACTGAACCGAGCCGAACCGATTCGATGAGACCGATGAGTTCACGGCTGCCGCGCGTCCTATGAGGCGACGGACATTCACGAAGCCGAACGGAGCTCACCAGTCATGTTGCTGAAGGACAAGGTCGCGGTCGTGTACGGCGGAGCCGGTGCGCTCGGGGCCGGGGTGGCGCGGGAGTTCGCGCAGGCCGGGGCGCGGGTGTTCCTGGCCGGGCGTACGGAGGAGACGCTGCGGGAGGTCGCGGCGGAGACCGGCGCCGAGTTCGACGTGGTCGACGCCGAGGACGAGGCCGCCGTCGAGGCGCACGCGGAAGCCGTGGTCGAGCGGGCGGGCCGGATCGACGTCTCTTTCAACCTCGTACCGCGCGGGGACCTCCAAGGCGTCCCGCTGACCGAGATGTCGGTCGAGGACTACACCCGGCCGGTGGTGCGGGGCATCGCCTGCCAGTTCATCACCGCCAGGGCGGCCGCGCGCCGGATGGCCACGCAGGGTTCGGGTGTGATCCTCGCCCTGAACAGCGGTTCCCACAACGGCACCCCGATGCTCGGCGGCACGGGCGCCGCCGACGGCGCGACCGACGCGCTCATCCGCCAGCTCGCCCAGGAGGTCGGCCCGTCCGGCGTCCGGGTCTGCGGGATCTGGGCCGCCGGGGTCACCGACACGCTCACCCCGGAGAAGCTGAGCGCGGCGGGCGCCCCGGCGATGGACGAGGCGGCGGTGGCCGGTATCCGCGCCCACCTGGATTCGCTGCGGATGACGAAGCGCTCTCCGCGGATCGCGGACATCGCGGCGCTGGCCACGTTCCTCGCCTCGGACGCCGGGGTCGCCCTCACCGGCACCTGGGTCAACGCGACCGCCGGGATGTTCCCCAGCTGACGCCACGGTCCCAGACGCCGAGTGGGAACGGGGGTCACCGGTCCGGACGCCGGGTGCGGACCCGGATCACCGGGCCGGACGCCGGGTGCGGCTCCAGGTCGCCGACCCAGGCGCCGGTGTGGACCCAGGTCACCGACCCAGGCGCCGGTGCGGACCCAGGTCACCGACCCAGGCGCCGGTGCGGACCCAGGTCACCGACCCAGGCGCCGGTGCGGACCCAGGTCACCGACCCAGGCGCCGGTGTGGACCCAGGTCACCGGTCCGGACGCCAGCTGTGGACTCCGGTCACCGGCCGGGCGCCGCCGGTGGGCGTGGCCCCAGGTCAGGGGAGTCCGACCCGGCCGGGCGCCGCGCGGCGCTGCCTGCCTCCCCACCAGCCCACCAGCCCGTCCGTTCCACCCCCCGCCGACGCCGTTCGGGCCGCGGAATTGCCTGGCATCGGGGCCCGGCCCGGGCGGAGACTCGTGCCATGGCCGACATGAGGGCGTTCCGGGACGCGGTTGCCGACTGGGCGGGGAGTGCGGGCGCGGGCCGCGTCCCGGAGTCGGCCGGGCGGCTGGGCGAACGGCTGGGGGTGCGGGTCGCCGTGCTGCTCGAAGGGCCGAGTGATGTCGCCGCCGTCGACGCACTGGCCGCGCGGCGCGGGCGGGACCCGGCGGCCGAGGGAGTGTGCGTGCTGTCGATGGGCGGTGCGATGAACGTCGGGCGCTACGCCCGCCTGCTCGGACCACCCGGCCTCGGGCTGCGGCTGACCGGGCTGTGCGACGAGCGGGAGTGGCCCTACTACGCCCGTGGCCTGGAGCGGGCCGGTGCCACGCGGCACGGGTTCTTCGTCTGCGCCGCCGACCTGGAGGACGAACTGATCCGCGCCCTCGGTCCGCCCCGGGTCACGGAGCTCATCCGGGCCGAGGGTGACGGGCGAGCCCTGCGCACCTTCCTGAACCAGCCCGCCCAGCAGGGCCGCACCCCACAGCAGCAACTCCGCCGCTTCCTCGGCACGAAGAAGGGGCGGAAGATCCGTTACGGCCGGGTCCTCGTCGAGGCCCTGGAGCCCGACCGGGTGCCCGCGCCGCTCGCCGGGCTGCTCGACGCGTTGCTCGACGGCCTGCCCGACGGTCTCCCGGCGGAGGTGCGCGGCACCCGCTGAGGGCGGTTACGAAAGTGCGCCCATGCAGCCGGCGCGCTGGTCCGGCGTGAGTGTCAGACCCGTCTGCCACGCTCCGGTCATGGAGACGACGCTGCAACTGACGATCGACTGCGCCGACCCGCAGAGGCTGGTGGCGTTCTGGAGCGAGGCGCTGGGATACGTGCCCGAACCGCCACCGGGCGGCCATGTCACGTGGCGGGAGTACTGGGCGGCCATGGGGGTGCCGGAGGAGGAGTTGCCCGTTGGTGCGGGCGAGACCCCGGAGTCGATCGTCGATCCCGCCGGGCTGGGGCCACGGGTGTGGTTCCAGCAGGTTCCCGAACCCAAGGTCACCAAGAACCGGATACACCTCGACCTGAAGGTCGGCGGCGGACGCGGGGTCCCCTTGGCCGTCCGCACGCGGCGGGTCGTCGCCACCGTGGAACGGCTGGTCGAAGCCGGCGCCCGCGTCCTCCGGACCACGGACGAGCCCGACAACGGCCACTACGCCGTCGTGCTGCAGGATCCGGAGGGCAACGAGTTCTGCGTCGTCTAGAGGCTGTCTCCTTGAAGTGGCGGTGAGCTGGTGTCACCGGCACGGGGGTGAAGCAGCTCGTGGGTGCACCACGAGAACGACCAGCACGCGGAAGCGCGACTCTGCGGCAGCGCCGAGTCTCGTCCGGCCAGTTACTGTCGATCAGCCGTGTGTCGACCCATCGAAGTTTCGGTTGAGGCCGTGGCATCCCGCGAGGCACTTATCGCAGCTGAGCCTCACTCCCGGCCGAAAATTCGGCCCAAGAGCAGCACGCAGCTCGGTAGATGTGCCGAGCGACAGGCTGCCGAAGCGCGCATCCCGGAACCTCGGGTTAGCTACGAGGGCCACTGCCAGGATCTGGGCCTTCGTGATGATGACGAGGCACTCACGGCCTTCGTACGACTCACCGGGGATGTGATCGCATTCGTCAGGATCAAGTCCGCAAATCGAGCACTCCTGCTCGTCCACGCGTGTCTCCACGCTAAACCCGACTCGAAGATGCCCAAGATCGACTGGACACTCCCGGTAGTAGACGCCGTCGCGATAGGCCATGGTGCAAGCCTTCGGATAGGTTCGCCTCAGCAATCCGCCTACCTCGTCCAGCAGCTCATGAGCCCGGTCGAAGAGGGCAAGGTCGTACCCCTCGGAACGGTCCATTACCTGCCGCAGCTCCCCTCTCAGCCGCCGCAGGATCTCTAGCGCAGCTGGATCGGGGTGGCGTGCAGCTTTGGCCTGCTCAAGGTCGGCCTGGCACTGCTGGAAGACTTCGTTCTCATCCCTCGGGTAGCTGACGGCGCTCATCCTCAGAACCCCACCTCTCGATCCTGGTGATCGCTTCGAGGACCGAGTCAGCCGGGCCGTCCAGCACCAGCTTGGTGGTCAGGTCACCCTGCCGGGTTACCTCCACGTGCAGAACGGGGGACGGAACAGTCACCTCTTCGCCGGACGAATCGCCCCTCCTGAGGATCTTCATCGTCGTGTAAGAGGAGATCAAGCCGGTCAGCGTTGCGATCAGGGTCTCTTTCCCGACGTCCCTGGCGAACTCAATGATCGGCAACCAGAACTCGGCGGCGTCGTGGGTCAGGTAGGTGCGATCAGGCTTCTCGTCCTCGAACTCGACGGTCAAGCCGGCGGCTCGGATGAGCTTCGCCACCCTGATCGCTTCGTACGGGTAGTTCCCGGGGACATCCGAGCGGGACACGCTCGGCAGTCCGGCAACTCCGCGCCTGATCAGCACGTCAGCCAAGGTCAACCCCCTCAGGTTTCTTCTCAGTTGCCATGATTCCACAACTGGAGCCCGTCTCTTTGATCGGTGAGTGCATCGTGGTGGGGGCTGGTTAGTCTGCTGCGATGACGTATAGCGAGTTGATCGTTGATCTGCGCGGTCGGCCGATCGAGACACTCAACGACTTCTGGGATGCTGTTGCCGAGCCGTGCGGGCTGCCGGAGTGGTTTGGTCGGAACCTGGACGCGTAGTCGGACACGATCGAGGCCCGGGGCATCTCCGAGGTGATCGACAGCCACGACATTCTGATCGTCCACGTCGACCAGCGGGGTCTCTTCGGTGGGGACCGCCGGGGAGGCCAACGTCCTGGTCGGCATCTTTGACGGAGAACAGAATCGACTCGTCGTCCATGGGCTGGTCTGACGAATCCTTCGAACGCCTTGCTCAGCGCCGGGTCCAGATGAGGATGGCAGCAAGGTGGAGTGCGGCCTGGTAGGCGATGGCGAGCTTATCCGTCCGCATTGCGAGGCCGCGCCACTGCTTGAGTCGGGCGATGCACCGCTCGACGGTGTTGCGCTCCTTGTACGTCTCGGCGTCGAAGCCGGGCGGGCGGCCTCCGGCACGGCCTCGCCGCAAACGGTGACCGATCTGATCGGCGGGCTGTGGGATGACCCCACGGATGCCACGCCGACGGAGGTGTCCACGGATCGCGCGGGAAGAGTAGGCGCGATCCGCAAGCACGACCGCAGGGCGGGTTCTTGGCCTACCGAGTCCTCTTCGCGGGACCCGGATTCCGGCCATGACCGCCTCGAAGGCCGGCGCATCACCGGCCTGGCCTGCAGTGACGTGGATAGACAGAGGCCGCGCCCGGCTGTCGCTGGCCAAGTGGACCTTCGTGCTCAAGCCGCCGCGGGAGCGTCCGAGCGCGTGGTCCTCAGGCTCGGACCGGCCGGGCGCCCCCTTTTCCTGGCTCCGGCCGAATGCTGGTGAGCCCGGCAGACGGTGGAGTCCACCGAGACCGTCCAGCCCACGTCGTCATCGGCATCCGCCACTGCAAGTACCGCCGCGAGGACCCGTTCCCATGTGCCGTCCACGGCCCATCTGATCAGGCGCTTGTGCGCGGTCTGAAAGGGTCCCAGCTCTTCTGGCAGATCGCGCCAGGGTGAGCAGGTGCGGTACTTCCACGCGATAGCTTCCAGGGTCCGGCGGTGGTTGGCCCATCGTCGTCCACGGACCGGATCGTCCGGCATCAGCGGCTCGATCCGGTCCCACATCGCATCGGTGATCACTAACCGGACACACATATCCGATCAACTGATCAACCCGTCAAAGAGACACGCTCTAGTCGTCCAGGTGCTTTGGTTCGCCCAGGAGCTCTTGCCGGGCAGGAGTTCCGGCCGTCTACGACCTCTGGTCAGCCGATAGCTCTCGCCCTCTACGACATCCGGCCGGCCAGGAGCTCCCGGCCTCTACGACCTCTGGGCGTCTACGGCATCTCGCCATCCAGGACATCTCGTCATCTACGATCTCTGGTCGTCTAGGAGCCGTCACCCGCCCCGCCCAGCCCCAGCGCTTCCGCCAGTGCCCGGTATCCCGGCAGCGGGTCGGTGTCCGCGGGGTGCAGCAGCTGGAGCGCCACATGGTCGGCGCCCGCCTTCTGGTGGGCTCGGACGCCCTCCGCCACCCGGGCCGCCTCGCCGTGCAGGATCAGCGCGTCGAAGAGGCGGTCACTGCCGCCGTCCGCGAAGTCGGTGTCGTCGAAGCCGAGTCGGCGGAGGTTGCCGAGGTAGTTGGTCAGGTGCAGGTAGAAGCCCAGGGTGGCGTCGCCGATGACGCGGGCCCGGGCGGGGTCCGTCTCCAGGACCACCTTCTGCTCGGGGGCGAGGATCGGTCCGGCGCCGAGGATCTCGCGTGCCTGACGGGTGTGGTCCGGGGTGACCAGGTACGGGTGTGCCGCCGCCGTGCGGTCGCCGGCCAGGCGCAGTACCCGGGGACCGAGGGCCGCCAGGGCGCGGCGGGCTACCGGGACACCGCCCTCGTCGAGGACGTCCAGGTAGTCGTTCAGGGCTTGGTACGGCCGTACGAACTCCTTGGTCGCCTCCGGGTGGCCCGCGCCGATGCCCAGCAGGAAGCGGCCCGGGTGGCGCTCGGCGATCCGGCGGTACGAACGGGCCACCCGGTCGGCCGGGTTGGACCAGATGTTCACGATGCCGGTGGCGACGACCAGCGTCTCGGTGGCGTCCAGCAGTCGCTCGACCACGGTCAGGTCGGGGTCGGTCACGTTGCCGAGCCACAGCGTGCCGTAGCCCAGGCGTTCCAGCTCGACGGCGAGCTCCGGCTCGGTGTCCTCGTGGCGCCATGCACCGACGGCGCCCAGGTCGATCTTGTCCGTCTCATCCACGATCTCGTCCATGTCTGGCACAACCGGGGCCCGACGACAGCTATTCCGATTGCCATCGAAATAACGGTCACCGATTCTCGGTGATCACACATCTGAATTCTCTTTACATACATGACTATTGACGCGCCCACGACACCCTCCCTAGCTTCACAGAGAAAGCGCTTTCCGTCGCCATCTGTCCCGCACGTCCGGTCACACCTCTGAACGAACGGAGACGAACGATGCATGTGAGACCAGTCATCGCGTCCGTCGGCCTGCTCGCCGGCTCTCTCGTCGCACTGTCCGGCACCTCCGCGCAGGCCGCGTCCACCGTCCTGTACGTGTCGCCGACCGGCACCGACAGCGCGGCCGGCACCCAGTCGGCGCCGACCACGCTCACCTCCGCGATCGGCCGTATCGCCTCCGGCGGCACGATCTACCTGCGCGGTGGGACGTACAACTACTCCTCCACCGTGACCATCCCGGCCGGTTCCAACGGCAGTTCCGGCGCCCGCACCACCCTCTCCGCCTACCCGGGCGAGACGCCGGTGCTCAACTTCTCCTCACAGAGCGAGAGTTCCTCCAACCGGGGCATCCAGCTGTACGCCAACTACTGGCACCTGTACGGGCTCACCGTCCAGCACGCCGGTGACAACGGCATCTACGTCGGCGGCAGCAACAACGTCATCGAGCGTGCCGTGACCGCCTACAACCGCGACACCGGGCTGCAGCTCGGGCGGATCTCCTCCAGCACGCCCAGCAGCCAGTGGCCTGCCGGCAACCTCGTCGTCAGCTCCGAGTCGCACGACAACGCAGACAGCGACGGGGAGGACGCGGACGGGTTCGCCAGCAAGCTCACCACCGGGACCGGGAACGTCTTCCGGTACGACGTCTCGCATCACAACATCGACGACGGCTGGGACCTCTACACCAAGACCGACACCGGGGCGATCGGGCCGGTCACCATCGAGTACTCGCTCTCCTACGGCAACGGCACGCTCAGCGACGGCAGCCAGAGCGGGGACGGCGACCGCAACGGCTACAAGCTCGGCGGCGACGACATCGCCGTCAACCACGTGGTCCAGCACGACATCGCCTACGGCAACGGGCACCACGGGTTCACCTACAACAGCAACCCCGGCACCATGACCGTCTCGAACAACGTCGGCATCGACAACGCCGAGCGCAACTTCTCCTTCGACAAGGGCACTTCGGTGTTCCGGACCGACACCTCGTGCCGGTTCGCGGTCGACGGCTCCAACGACAAGACCGTCGGCGACGCCGACAGCTCCAACCAGTTCTGGACGGGCACCAACGGCTCCCGGTGCTCCTCCTACTCGGGCGCCCTCGGCTGGTCCTTCGCGTCGAACGGCAAGCTGAACGTCACCTTCGGCGGGAAGGTCGTATCACCCTGAGAGGCTCACCGGCCGGGCGTCCACAGCCTGTGGACGCCCGGCCGGGACATCGGCCGCACCGATCAGTCCGCCAGGCCCGCGCGGAGACCCCTGGGCGCGGAGCGGGGTTGCAGCGGGAGCTCGGGGAATGCCGCGCGGGGCCTGGGCCTTACCGCCGCGGGCCGGCGAAGCGGGCGAAGGTGTGACTGAACTGCCAGGTGTCCTGGGCGGTTCCGGAGCAGGAGTTGGAGCCGCCGGTGCCGACGCAGCCGCCGTTGTCGCGCTGGAGCGCCCAGAAGGAGAGGGTGTCGATGCCCCGGGCGGCGGCCCAGTGCTCGACCTCCACGGCGTTCTGGGTGGTGAAGGTCTCCTCGGGGCCGTAGTCGTCGATGCCGGGCATCTCGGTGACCCCGACCATCCCCCACAGCTCCTTGGCGCTCTTGTGCGGGTAGAGGGCGGCGAGTTGGGCGTGCAGGCCGTCGGCCGCGGTCCGGGTGTCGGTCGCCATGTCGTGGGTGGCGCCGTCGTAGTAGTCGAAGGTCATGATGTTGACGACGTCCACCCGCGCGTGGTGGGCGACGGCGTTCTGCAGGACGGCCAGGCCGTCGGCCTCCAGGCCCTTGGTGGTGGTCGGCAGGGTGTAGGAGAACTGGAGCGGGTGGCCGGTGCGGTCGGCCCAGCGCTCCGCCTTGGCGATCGCCTGGTTACGGCGGTCGACCCCCGCGGTGTCGGCGAGGGAGTCGGCCTCGATGTCGAGGTCGATGCGGGAGATGCCGTACGTCGTGACGAGCTTCTCGTACACCCCGGCGATGGCGTCCACGTCGGTGCAGCTGTCGGCGAGTTCGGTGCCGGTGGTGTCGGCGCCGTAGCCGCCGAAGGAGGGGACGGCGTTGCCGCCGCGGGCCTGGAGGGTGGCGATGTCGGCGCCGAAGGTCGACCGGGAGACCGGCTGGGTGGCGTCGCCGTTCCAGTCGGCGGTGCAGGAGCCGGCGGCGGGCGTCTGGAGGAAGGCCAGGGTGAGGTACTTGTTGCCGGACTCGGCGGCGAGCGCGGCGGGGCTCTGACCGGTCCAGGCCTCGAAGTAGGGTGCCGCGACCCGTGCGGGCATCGGCTTCGCGGCGTGCTGCGGGGAGGCGTGCGCGGCGCCTGATCCGACGGCAACGAGCGCGGTGGACAGAGCGGTTGCGGTCAGGGCGGCCTGCAGGGCACGAGTGCGTCTCATGGACGCCCATATTTGGTTTAGACCAATTGACTGTCAAGGTTCCTTACAATCGGCGCCCGGCACCCCGCGACCGACCGGCGGAGAAGGCCAGTTGGCGACAGGTGGCCGGATTTCTTCCATGCGGAGATTTGAACTGAACATAAGAGAGTCATTAATGTCTGTGACTCGTACTACCAGTTGAACGATCCACCGCTTGATCCGTTGCCTGATCCACCGCTCGACTCTTCGCTCGGAAGGAGATCGCCTCCGTGGCGTTCCACCGTCGTCCCAAGCAGCCGGGCCGTGCTCGGGTCACCGTGCTCACCACCGCCGCCGCTGCCGCCGTGGTCCTCTCCTCGCAGGCCGCGAACGCCGCGCCCAGTGAGAAGCCCAGCAAGGACGAGGTCAGGTCCCGGGTCGACAAGCTGTACGAGGAGGCCGAGCAGGCCACCGAGAAGTTCAACGGGGCCAAGGAGAAGCAGGAGAAGCTCCAGAAGCAGATCTCCGCGCTGCAGGACTCGGTCGCGCGCGGCCAGGACGAGCTGAACGAACTGCGGGACGGCATCGGCTCCATGGCCACCGCCCAGTACCGCAGTGGCGGCCTCGACCCGTCCCTCCAGCTGTTCCTCTCCGCCGACCCGGACGACTACCTGGACAAGGCCTCCACCCTGGACCAGCTGAGCGGCCAGCAGGTCGAGACGCTGAAGAAGATCCAGGCCAAGCAGCGCGAACTGGCCCAGGAGCGGGCGGAGGCCACCGGCACGCTCAAGGACCTGGCCGCCACCCGCACCGAACTCGGCACGAAGAAGAAGGAAGTCCAGGCCAAGCTGGCCGAGGCGCAGAAGCTGCTCAACAGCCTCACCGCCGCCGAGAAGGCCGCGCTCGCCGCCGAACAGGACCGCGCCAACCGCTCCGCCGGCGAGCGGGTGGACCTCGGCAACGACACCTCCGCCACCGGCCGGGCCGCGGCCGCCTTCGCCGCCGCCAAGACCAAGCTCGGCACACCGTACGTCTACGGCGCCACCGGCCCGTCCTCCTTCGACTGCTCGGGCCTGACCTCCTGGGCCTACGCGCAGGCCGGGGTCTCCATCCCGCGCACCTCCGAGTCCCAGACGGGGATCGGCACCAGGATCTACTCGACGTCCGACCTCCAGGTCGGCGACCTGGTCTTCTTCTTCAACGACCTGCACCACGTGGGCCTGTACGCGGGCAACGGGCAGATCCTGCACGCCCCGCGCACCGGCACGGTCGTCCGCTACGAGTCGATGAGCACCATCGGCGGGCCGTTCATGTTCGGCGTCCGCGTCTGAACCTGGATCAGCGAGTACGCGCCCGCGCGTACTCCAGGTAGTGCAGGACCGCCGCGACCCGGCGGTCCGCCCGGCCGGCCGGTGACAGGTCGAGCTTGGCGAAGATGGACCGGATGTGCTTGTGCACGGCACCGTCGGTGACGACCAGGCGTTCGGCGATGGCGGAGTTGCCGAGGCCCTCCGCCATCAGGGCGAGGACATCGCGTTCGCGTGGGCTCAGCCGCTCCAGGCGGGTGTCCTGCCGGGAGCGGGTGCACAGCTGGGCGACGACCTCGGGGTCGATCGCGGTGCCGCCGCCCGCCACCCGGTGCGGGGCGTCCAGGAACTCCTCGACCCGGCCCACCCGTGTGGCTGCTCCCGGCAGCGGCGGCGACGGTGTTCCTCACCTCCTACGTGACGATCGAACTGCCGACGAGAAGAGCCCTCGCGGTACCTCCGGCCGAGGCCGTCAGAGCCCCGTAAGGAGCGCGGGGAACTGCGCGACAAGCCACGACGGACCGGCAGACGACAACATGCGACATCGTCGTGGCTGATCGCGCAGTTCCCCGCGCCCCTAAAAGCATTGCTCAGCCCTGCGTTTCGGGGCGGCCCTCCGTCGCCCAGTGGGTGTGGAACGCCCCCGCGCGGTCGACCCTGCCGTACGTGTGCGCGCCGAAGTAGTCCCGCTGCCCCTGCAGAAGTGCCGCCGGAAGACGCGGGGACCGCAGCGTGTCGTAGTGGGACAGGGCCGCCGAGAACGCCGGGACGGGGATGCCCCGGCGGGCCGCCGAGGCCACCGTCTCCCGCCACGGCACCTGCGCGTCGGCGATCTCCTTCGCGAACTCCCCCTCGGCCAGCAGGCCGACGAGGTCCGGGTCGGCCCGGTACGCCGCGCGGATCCGGTCCAGGAACGACGCGCGGATGATGCAGCCGCCCCGCCAGATCCGGGCCACCGCGCCGAGGTCGATCTTCCAGCCGTACTCGGCGGCCGCGTCCTGGATCATCGTCCAGCCCTGGTCGTAGGCGATGATCTTGGAGGCGTACAGGGCGTGTTCGACACGGGAGGCGAAACGGTCGGCCTCGGTGGCGCTGAGCGGGGGCGTCGTACCACCGGGCAACCCGGCGTACGCGGAACGCAGTTCGCCACGGCCGGACGCGGCACGGGCGAAGGTCGCCTGGGCGATCGCGGTGACCGGTGAGGCGAGGTCCAGCGCGGTCTGGACGGTCCAGCGCCCGGTGCCCTTCTGCCCGGCCGCGTCGGCGACGATGTCGACGAACGGCGCACCGGTGGCGGCGTCGACGTGCGCGAGCACCTCCGCGGTGATCTCGATGAGGTAGGAGCCGAGCCGGCCGCCGTTCCACTGGCGGAAGATGTCCGCGATCTCGGCCGGCGGGTAGCCGCCGACCTGGCGGAGCAGGTCGTACGCCTCGGCGATGAGCTGCATGTCGGCGTACTCGATGCCGTTGTGGACCATCTTCACGAAGTGCCCGGCGCCGTCCTCGCCGACGTGGGTGGCGCACGGCTCGCCGCCGACCTTCGCGCTGATGTCCTCGAACATCGGCCCGAGGACGGCGTACGACTCCGCGGAGCCGCCCGGCATGATCGACGGCCCGTTGAGCGCGCCCTCCTCACCGCCGGAGACCCCCACGCCGACGAAGTGCAGGCCCTTCTCCCGCAGGGCGGCCTCGCGGCGGCGGGTGTCGGCGAAGTGGGCGTTGCCGCCGTCGATGACGATGTCACCGGGTTCGAGGAGCGGCACGAACTCGTCGATGACGGCGTCGGTGGCGGCACCGGCCTGCACCATGATCATGAGCCGCCGGGGACGTTCGAGGGCGGCGACGAAGTCCGCGGCGGTCTCGGCGCCGACGAACGTGCCCTCGTGGCCGTACTCCTCGACCAGGGCGCGGGTGCGGGCGGGTGTGCGGTTGTGGACGGCGACCGGGTAGCCGTGCCGGGCGAAGTTCCGGGCCAGGTTGCGGCCCATCACTCCGAGGCCGGTCACGCCGATGGCTGCGGATGCGTGCACGGGGGACTCCGATCTGCGGACGAACGCTGTCCCCGCAAGTACGGGCGGCCGAGGGCCGGGTGTTCAGTCCGCGGCCATGGTGAAGACGATCCGCCGGCAGAACCTGGTCCGGCGCCGTGAGCCCGAGGTCGAGCGGCAGATCCAGGCCCTCACCGACGCCCAGCGTGGCCGGCTCTCCCTGCTCGCGAGCGCCCTGGCCGGCCCCGCGCCCCGATCTGACCGCCGGATCCGAACGGGCGAAAGTCACGGCACCCGGCGTGTGAGGCCGCCCCGGGGCCGGCCGGCCGTCCGAGGATCCGACAATGCGAACGGATGATCTACGACTCGTGACGGCCGCGATGGTCCTCCTGCTGACGGGCGCGTTCCTCATCCCGCCCGCCAAGGCCGGCCCACGCACCGAGCACTGCGCCTTCGGCACGTCCAGCACCCCGCCGTCCGAGGGGCCCACCGGCCAGTGGAGCGCCCCGACGGTCCGCTACCGGCTCTCCGCCGGCTACTCCGCCGAGGGCCACCACTGGAGACACCGGCACACCGGGCAGGACTTCGCGGTCGAGGCCGGCACGCCCGTGTACGCCGTCGGCCCGGGCCGGGTCGTGACCGTGTCCTGCGGCGACGGCTACGGCAACCAGGTCGTCTTACGCCACCCGGACGGCTGCTACACCCAGTACGCCCACCTGTCCGTCGTCAACGTCCGTCCCGGACAGCCCGTCTCGGCCGGCCAGCGCATCGGCTCCGCCGGCTCGACCGGCAACGCGGACGGCCCCCACCTGCACTTCGAGGTCCGCACCGGCCCCGCCATGGGCTCTACCGTGGCACCGCTGCCGTGGCTGCGGCAGCACGGGGTGCCCGTACCGCCGTAACCGCGCCGGGCGCCGGCGGCCGGGGTCCTCGCACAGCAGTCCAAGATGCCCACAACGGGCAACTCGCCCCTCCGGAGCGGCCAGACTCACCTCATGGCACGTCTGAAGTTCCTCCTGGTCGCCACCATGGTCGCCCTGTTCCTGCTCCCCATCTCCCGCCCGGAGACCGCACGGCTCGCCGCCCCCGGCCCCTTCGGGGCGTACGTCGGCTACGGCGCCGACGGTGTGCGCCGGGTGAGCGCGCTCGGCAGCTGGCTGGGGCACGAGGAACCCCGGGTCGGGCACACCTACCTCCCCGGCGACGTGTGGCGGAACATCGAGGGCGCCCCCGACTTCGTACGGCTGTGGGCGAACTGGCGACGGGCCGAGCCGGACCGGCTCCTCGTGCTCAACGTGCCGATGCTGGAGGGCACGGAGGCCCATCTGCCGGACGCCGAGGTGCGCCGGCAGCTCCGGTTCGGGGCGCAGGGGCGGTACGACGGACACTTCCGGACGCTGGCCCGGCGACTGGTGTCGGTCGGCGCGCCGGACACCGTCGTGGTGCTCGGCTGGGAGATGAACGGGGTGACGTACACCCACCGCTGCGGACCGGACCCGGCCGCCTGGAAGGCGTACTGGGTGCGGATCGTCACGGCGATGCGGTCGGTGCCCGGCCAGCGGTTCCGGTTCGACTTCACGCCCAACCGGGGTCGGGACGCGGTCCCCTGGACCCGGTGCTATCCGGGGGACCGGTTCGTGGACATCGTCGGCATGGACGCCTACGACTCCCCGCGCGGGATGTCCTTCGCGGAACAGGTCACCGAGCCGTACGGGCTGCGGGCGCAGGTCGCCTTCGCCCGCGCCCACGGCAAGCCGGTCTCGTACCCCGAGTGGGGGCTGTACGAGAACGGCGACGACCCGGCGTACATGAAGGGCATGGTCAAGTGGTTCGCGGACAACCGGCCGCTCTACCAGACCATCACCGACTACTGCCCGCACGGGGTGTGGAGGTGCCGGGGCAACCCCAGGTCCACGGCCGTCTACCGGTCCCTGATGAGGAAATAGGGGTCTTCAGCTCTCCGGGCTCGGCCGGCCCCTCCTCGACCGGAGACGGTCGAGGAGCCAGAGGAGCAGGCAGACGACCACCAGGCCCGCGACCAGGTTGAGCACGGCGTGCAGCAACCTGCCGATGGAGAATCCGGAACCGGAGACGAGCGCGAAGGCGAGGAGGAGCAGCGTGCCGAAGAACTTCAGCACCCTGTTGCCCACGACCATGAGGGCCGCATGGCCCAGCGGGACATCGCGCCGGATCCTGCGCGCGCCGCGCCGCTCCCCTGCGTCCTTTTCGGCCACGGCCGGATTATGACATCACCATTTTGTCAGGAGGAGTTCGCGCTCGACGGGCCGAAGAACTCTATTTCGGCGATGGCCACCTGGGTGGCCCCCGAGGCCTGGTACGACGACTCGATCGTGAAGCGGACCGAGATGACGTTCTTGGCGCGGAAGTCCCGGGTCTGACCGCCGGCCGTCTGGTCGAGGGTGATCTCCCGGGTCTCCGTCCTGCCGTCCGACGTCTTGATGGTCGCCTTCATCCGGTGCGGCAGGGCCGACTTCTTCAGCTGGTCGAAGCGTTTCGACTCGCCGGAGGAGATGACGACGTTCAGCAGGCGCGTCGGTTCGTCGAAGCGCGCCTCGATCCACTCGCCCACGCCGCCCTGGACCACGCCGGGGCCCCACCAGGTGTTGTTCAGCTTGTCGAAGACGAGGTCCGGCTTGTGACCGGCGTAGGAGCGGGACGCGCTGACCCGGTCCGGGGAGACCTGGGCGCGCTTGGCGAAGTGGTCGCGGGTGGCGCTCACCGCGTTCGGGATGTTGAACGCCAGGACCGTGACGAGCGCGATGACGACGGCCGCGCCGAGCCAGGTCAGCACGCGGTCGAAGGTACGGCGCAGGCGGGGCCGGTCGCCGGCCCACGGGGTCTCCCGGTTGCGGAAGTCGAAGATACGGCGCCACCAGGGCCGGGGGGCCGAAGCCGCGGCGTGGCCGTGGCCGGCCATGGGCATGGCGCAGCGGGTGCAGAAGTGGCGGTCGGGACGGTTGGGGGTGGCGCACCAGGGGCAGGGGGTGCCGCCGTGGGCGCCGAGGTCCTCGCCGGGGGCGCGGACGGACTGGGGGCGCTGGGGGGTGGGGCGGCCGGGGAGGACGGGGGTGACGGAAGCGGGGGCCGGGGCGGGGGGGTTGGGGTCCGTCACGGGGATGAGCAGACGCCGGGCTCGGTCGTGGTCGCCTTCGGCGAGTCCCTGCGGGGGCTGGGCGGCGGTGTCGGTGACGGCGGCCTGGGGAGCGGGGGTGGCGGGGATGGGGGCGGGTGCAGGAATGGGGGCGGGTGCAGGGACAGGGGTGGTTTCCGCCGTGGGTGTGGTGACCGGGAGTGGGGGCTGGTCGCGCTCACGCGGTGGTAGCCGCACATCCGACTCGGCCCCGCGCCCCTGAAGGGGCGCTGTCGTCGCCGTTCCTTGTAGGTCCCGCTGGGGGGAGGCCAAGCCCGTTCCGCCGTCCCCGCGGGTGAAGGCGTCCCAGCCCGGGGCGGCCGGGGTCGCTGACGGAGTCGGTGCCGGGGCCGGCGCCGGTGCCGGTGCCGGAGTCGGCTCGGGGGCAGGGGCCTGCTGTGGGGCCTCTCCCCCGCTCACCGCCCAGCTCAGTACCGAGCCGCAGGCGTCGCAGAAGGACTGGCCCGGTTCGGCGACCGTGCCGCACTCCGTGCAGTTCCGGTTGGTCGTCATCGCTGCGGGGTCCTTTCGGCGGACGAAGAAGAAGCGGTCACCTGGACCGTGTAGGGCATGTGAGCGGGGCGGGCGGCCGCCACGAGGTGTTCCAGGCGGACCTCGTCGGCCGGGGTGGGGGAGGGCAGCACGAGGTGGACGTGCAGGCGGGGGCGGGCTTCGCCGGGGAAGGGGCCCAGCGGGCGGGCGTTCCAGTCGGCGCCGCCGCTCTCCGTGATCTCCGGTGTCACGCCGAAGGCCAGCCGGACCGCCTCGGACAGGCCGAGGCGGGTGCCCCGGATGCGGTGCAGATAGGCGGCCGCCGCCACGGCCGCACGGAGCAGGGGTTCCGCTTCCGTGCCGTCCGTCTCCGCGCCGACCCAGGTGCCGAGCCATTCCGCGAAGTCCAGTGGGGCCAGGGCCGGGTCGAAGTAACTGGGCAGGCAGTCGAGGACGTTCGGGATCGGGGCGATCATGTCGTCCAGGCCGGCGACGAAGCGCAGCGCCAGGTCGTCGTCGGCGAAGACCGCCGGGAGCATCGCGCCGATGGGGACGGAGGAGCCGAGGCCGTCGATGGACCCTCTCAACGGACGCCTCCTGTCGAGTCGTTGACGGTCATTCGCCGATCACCCGGACCCGGTGGTCGTAGGAGAAGACCAGGGACGGGGCGTCCAGGTCGATGCGGTCGGTCGGGTCGCCGCGCTTTCCGGTGAGCGGGTCGGCGGGGTGCAGCACGACCTCGTCGACGAGCTCGACGCCGGGGACCCGCTGCAGCACCGCGAAGACCTCGCCCGACTGCACCGGGCGCCCGAACGGCCAGCCCTTGCCGTCCGCGCCGCCGGTCAGCGGGTCCAGGTGCCGGTAGAGGGCGTCGTGGGCCTGGCGGCGGACCCGGTCGACGTCCACTCCACGGAAGGCGTGGACCGTGGCGACGACCGTGACGCCCTGGTAGAAGGGCGGCCCGACCGCCAGCCGGGTGCCGATCAGCCGGCGTTCGTCCAGGTAGCGGGTGATGCGGTCCAGCAGGGCGTCGCCGGGGACGAGTTGCTCGAAGCGCAGGCGGCCGCCGGGGTCCGGAACGGCCTGCGGCACCACCAGCACCCGTACCGCGTACGACCCGTGCTCGCCCTCCTCGCCCTCCAGGCAGGTGATCCGGGCCGTCTCCGGAGCGGCGCGGCGGGCCAGCTCCTCGTAGTCGCGCAGGGTCACCGCCCGCTCCTGGGCGCGGAGCGTGATCGGCGCGCGGACCTTCGCCTCGGCGACCGTCTCGCCGTCCACTCCGCCGCGCGCGGCCTCCCGGTTGACGACCTCCGCGACGTACGGGATGGAGGAGCGCAGGATCTGTACGGCCCCCCGGGCCACGTTGCCGTCCCGGCCGCCGCCCGTGCGGTAGCGGCGGGCCCGGATGACCGCTCCCTTCGCCGCCACCGTGCCGTACTGGCGCAGCGAGCCGTCCGGTTCGCGGACCGCGGGGCCGAAGGCGATCTCGCCGGTCGTCGCGTCGAGGGTGAGGTGCCGGTCGTACGGTCCCGAGGCCGCGAAGTGCGGGACGACCTGCCAGTCCACCCAGCCGCCCTCACCGTCGTGCTCGGCGGTCTGCAGGAGCAGCGGCGGGGTGTCCCCGACGACGGGGGCGTGGGCGAGCCGCAGGCGCTGGCCGGGCAGGCCCGTCGACTCGCCGAGCGCCTCGTCCTCCACGGTCTCCGCGTGCACGGCGCCGGTCGTGCCGCCCACCGTGCAGGCCTCGACGAACCGGACCGTCGGGGAGGTGGTGTAGAAGGGCTGGTCGGCACGCGGCTCGGTGACCCGGCAGCGCAGCCAGCTCGCCTCCAGGCCGCCGTTGCGGGACAGGACGTGACCGCCGGGGACGTGCAGCACGACCTCGCCGGGGCGGTTGAGGCCACCCGTGCCGTCCCGGTCGACCTCGCACTCCCGCCAGCCGTCCTCCGTCCACGCCTCCCACACCAGCGGGGGCTGGCGCGGGTCCACGCCGACACCGTCGACCCGGCTGTCCAGGTCGAGGGCGACCGCGCAGTGCGGGACGGCGGCGGACAGGCCGAGCAGCATGCAGTCACCGGGGTTCGGGGACTCCGTGAAGCACAACAGGTTCTTGCCCTCGGCGAGTTCGTGGGTGAGGTCGACGACGGCCGAACCCTGCTGCTGCCGCAGCAGGTGCCGCAACTCGCTGGGCACGATGGTCAGTTCGCGCTCGGTCGCGAAGACCACCGCTTCCTGCGTCTCGGTACGGCGGGTCGCCACCTCCGTGCCGACCGGCACCGGCACCGGTTCCTCCTGGGCCGCCGACAGCCAGAACGTCACGTCGGTACGGGCGGCCGACGGCGGGAACAGCGTGATGCCGACCAGGTCCAGGAAGGCGAGATGGTTCTTCTCCGGGACCCGGTTGAGGCGGTACACGATCTGGTCGGCCATGTGCGCGACCGTCTCCACCAGCGTGATGCCGGGGTCGGAGACGTTGTGGTCGGTCCACTCCGGGGCGCGCTGCTGGATGTAACGCTTGGCGTCGTCGACGAACTGCTGGAAGCGGCGGTCGTCGAGGTTCGGGGAGGGCAGGGCCATCGGGATCAGCGGTCGCTTTCGGAGGGGTCCGAGGAGGCGGGAGGCAGGTCCGGCTCGTCGTGGGAGGGGATGACGTAGAAGGGGAACACCAGGCTGCGCGGGTTGTTGGTGCCGCGGATCGAGTAACGGACGTCGATCATCAGCACGCTCGGGTCGGCGCCGGTGGTCACCTCGACGTCCTCGACCTCGATCCGGGGCTCCCAGCGGTCGAGACTGGCGTGCACCTCGTGCTGGATACGGCCGGCGGTCTGCTCGTTGACGGGGGCGAAGACGAGGTCGTGGATGGCGCAGCCGAACTCCGGCCGCATCGGGCGCTCCCCGGGGGCCGTGGAGAGGATGAGCCGGATGGCCTCCTCCACCTCCTTCTCGCCGCTGACCAGGGCGATGCCGCCGGTGGGTCCGATCCGCAACGGGAACGACCAGCCGGAGCCGACGAACTGCTCTGCCATCAGCCCCGCACCCGCCCCTCCGGGAAGACCTCGCACCCGCTCATGCCGGAATCACCATCACCGTCAGTCCGCCCATCATCAGGTTGCCCAGGACCGGCACCTCCGGGGCCTGGATCGCCACGGTGGCGAGGGAGGTGAGCGCGACGGCGGCGTTGCCGCGCAGCGACAGCGCGGCGTTCGCCATCAGGCTCACGGCGGAGGCGTTCACGGAGACCGCGCCCGCGGGCGCCTTGATGTCGACGAGTTCCGCGCTCTGCAGGGACAGCGGTCCCCCGCTCCTGATGCTGAGCGCGCCGCCCGCCTTCAGGGACAGGTTGGCGCCGGCCTCGACCGACACCGACCTGCTGCCCTTGATGGAGACGCTGCCCTTGCTGTCCACGGTGATCTCGGTCTGCTGCCGGTCCAGGAAGACGGTGAGTTTGTCGTCGCCGCTGGCCAGCCGGACGCCCTGTTTACGGCCCCGCTGGTCGAGCAGGTCCATGCGGTTGCCGACCCGGTCGGAGACGGTGTGCCGGGTGGCCCGGCCGCGCATGCCGTCGTGCAGCGGCACGTCCTTGACCCTGGTCGGCTTGTCCTTTCCGTTGTAGAGGCCGCCGACGACGTACGCGTGGTCGAGGGCGCCCCGGTCGAAGGCGACGAGCACCTCGTCACCGACGTCCATCGGGAAGACCCCGCCGCCGCGCACGCCGCCCCACTGCACGGTCCGGGTCCAGTCGCTGACGTAGGTGTCGTCCAGCCACGGGAACTTGAGCTTCACCCGCCCCTGCTGCAGCGGGTCCTGTACGTCGGTGACCAGGGCCTGCGCCACGCTGAGCTGCCGGTCGGCGCCGGCGTCCGAGGCGCCGCCGGAGGCCACGCCGTACAGGGACCGCCACTGGCGGCCGCTGACCGTCACCCAGGTCTCGTAGTGCTTGGCGTCGCCGAAGACATGCCGTACCGAGGTGACCGTGTACTTCCCCTCGAAGGGGTCCCCGACGTCCGCGAGCGCCACCGGAACCCCCGGCCGCAGCTTCGGGTTGCCCCGCACGACCACCTCCACCTCGGCGAACGTCGAGGTGACGTCGTCGGAGAGGGCGTCGGCCGCGAACTTCACCTCGGACTGCTTGTCGTACGGCGTCCGCGTCTCGACCAGCTTCGACGTCTTGAACTCGCCGGCCGCCGCGCCCGGGGTGGTGCCGATGCTGTAGCCGGTGTTACCGGCCGGCGTGACGGTCGCCGTGAGCGTCTTCTTCGTGCGCACGTCCCAGCCGCGTGACTCGACCTTGTTCACCTGGTCGGAGGCGGTGACCGCGGTGCGCAGCCGCAGGATGTCGTGCCCGGCCTCCAGCACGAACGGGCTCTTGTCGCCGTCGGTCTGCGGCGACGGCGCCCCCGAGGCGCTCTTCTGCTTCACGAACTGGAACTTGCCGTCCGCGTCCACCGACATGACCATCTCGTTCTCGTCGGCGAGCCGGGCCAGGAAGTCCCAGTCGGTGACGTTCGACTGGCTGATGAACTCGTAGACGGTCTTGGTGGCCTGGATCCGCCCGACCGGCACGCCGTCCTGCGCGGCCAGCTTGCGGGCGATGTCGGAGGCGGTCTGGTTGCGGTAGGCGACGACGCGGCGCTGCCGCATCAGCCGGAACCCGTAGTCGTAGCCGCGGACCACCGCGTAGCTGCCGGTGCCGTCGTACTCGGCCTCCAGCCCCGTGACCTCACCGGTGAGCAGCGGGTCGCCGGTGCCCTGCCCGTCGGAGACCGGCGTGATCACCACCGGGGTGCCGAACTGGACGCCCAGCTTGCCCAGCAGCTTGCGGGACGGGTCGCGGAAGGTCAGCTGGAAGGCGGCCGGCACCCCGACGCCCTGGTCGACGTGGGCGTCGACGAGATACCGCCCGTACTCCGAGGTGGCCGTCAGCTCCTTGCCGCCGATGACGACCTTGACGACGTTCGAGAAAGCGTGCTTCACCATCAGGACCGCACCTCCTCGGCGGCCGGCAACACCAGTTCCGTCCCCGTGGGCAGCCACCCCGGGTCGTCGATCCCGTTGGCGTCCGCGATCGCCCGCCAGGCGGCCGCGTTGCCGTACTCCCGCCAGGCCAGCGACTGCAGCGAGTCGCCGGCCACGACCCGGTGCACGCGCTGCGCGGTGAGCGCGCCGGACGTCGGGTTCTGTCCCGCGGTCTTGCTCGGGATCTCGTGCAGCTGAAGCCGGCAGCTGGCCCGGATCGGCATCCCGCTGGTCCCGAACAGGGAGTAGGAGACGTCGACGGAGGCGACGTACGCCGTGAAGTGGGCGGTCGAGAACGAGCCCCACTGGAACACCACCCAGGGCGGCGACGGCTGCTTGGCCGCGATGCTCTTGCTGGTGACCTCGCAGCAGGCCAGCAACGACTCCACCTTCTTCATCACGTCGTTGCTGTCCGGGTCGTCGGACCGGTCCAGGAAGATCTCCACGCTCATCTCGCGCGGGTGGGTGCCGAGGAACTCCGGCAGCGCGCCGTCCCGTTCGATCGGCGCCGCCGACGACTTCCAGTCCGCCCGGCGGGCGATCGACAGCTCCGCCGGGTTGAACTCGAAGCCGAACGTCTTGATGATGCCGCCCGGGCTGGTGCTGGTGCCCACGGGCGGCTCATGTATCGCGAGGGTGGCCCGCACGAGGCTCTTGCCGGCGCCCCGGCTGCTCCTGGCCATGATCTGATCTGCCTCTCAGTCCGCTCTGCTCGATCTGCCCGCGCTGTTCGCTCGGTTCGCGCTGATCGCTCGGTTCGCTCGGTTCGCGCTGATCGCTCGGTTCGCGCTGTTCGCTGGTTCGCTCAGTCGGTGAAGCCGTGATGGGCGATCTCCAGGACCTCCGTGGCCACGGACGGATTGCCCGCGTCCAGGGATGGCCCCTGCCAGCTCACCGGCAGCACGTCAAGGAGCCCCCACCGGGCCACCTCCGAACCGTCCGCGCGCAGCGCCGTGATCTGCCCGGTGGGCCGCTCGATCCCCGTCTGCACGGACGAGATCCACTTCGCGACCTTCGAGGTGTCCGGGGTGAGCGGCCGGGTCAGCCGGATGTGGGAGAAGGTGACACGGGTCGGCAGCTGCCACACGAACCCGTTGTTGCCGCCCTCCTGCCGCTGCTCGATCTCCACCTGCGACGACAGCCCCTCGCACCCGTTGAAGTAACCGAGGTCCTCGCCGTCGATGGAGAGGCTGAACCAGACTGTGGTTCCCGGGTCCTGGCGATCCATCGGGGGCCTTTCTGTGGGGTGGGTGCGCGGTCGTCGTGGTCAGGAGCGGAAGTCGCGGAGCTTTCCCACGCGTTCGCGGTCGCGGCGGAGTTCGGTGCGGACGTGCCGGGTGACCCGGTCGATGATCCGGTGGACGAGGGCGTCCACCTGGAACTCGGTGAGGGCGCGCGGGTCGAAACCGCCCTCCTCGACCGCCGAGTACCCGGGGGGCGAACTGTCCGAGGACGAACCGGAGCCGGAGCCGGAACCGGAGCCGGATCCGGAGCCGGAGGATGTGCCGGAGTACGAGGGTGGCGGGTCGGTGGGAGGCGGTGGCTGCCGCTCGGCCCGGGCGCTGGTGATCGGCGTCTCCTTCACGGTGGTCGTGGGGAGTGCGTCGCGCTGGACGGTGGGGCGGTTCAGGGGCGCCACGGGGAGGGGGGCGGTGGCGGAGATCGGGGTGGCGGCGCGCAGGGGTACGGGGTGGGTGGGCGCGGCGGTGGTGTTCGGCTTGACGGGCAGGGCGGCACCGGGGCTTGCCGCTCGCTGCACGGAGGGGGGCCGGGGCGCCGGCGCCGGTCGGGTGGGGGACGGGGTGGCGCTCGCGGGCAGGGGTGGTGACTGCGACCGGCTCCGGCCGGATGCCGGAGGGGCGCCGAGACCGGGAGTGGCGGGAGCGGCGGCACGCTGGAGGAAGGGGGGAAACGGCGAAGGACCCGTCGGTGCGGGGACGGGCAGAGCCGGTGGAGGCGGCATCGCCGGGGCGGCGGGGGTGGACCGGACGTGTTCGACCGTCGGCGTCGGCAGGTCTGACGGGGCGGCCGGCGGTGCCTGCCGGGGCGGTTCGGGCACCGGGCCGGAGCCGGCGGCCGGCCGGACCGCCGGACCGCTCGGCGCCTGCCGCCGCCGCACGGACGGCACCGCCGCCCTGTGCCCGGCACGCCTCGCCGGAGCCGCGCTCGCGGCCGGGCCGGTCACGGGGGCGCCGAGACCGAGGCGGGGGGCGCCGGGGGTGGTCGCCGTGGCGCGCTGCACGGATGCGGAGGCGGAAGCGGAAGCGGAAGCCGGCTTCGGCGCCGGTGCCGACGCGGGCCGGGCCGTCGTGGCCGGGCCGGTGGACGGGGCGGCTGCCCGCTCACGCGGACGCGGCGGTGTCGGTCCGTCGGGAGAGGAGGAGACCGAGGATCGCTCCGTCGTCCGCCGACGCTGCACGGCCGCGTCGCCCGTCCCGCCCGCCTTGCCGCCGTCCGTCGGAGAAGCTCCGGCGGTACCCGTGAGGGGGGCGCCGAGGCCAGGGCGAGGGGAGCCGGGAGCCGGCGCTGAGGGCCGGGACGCTGTCGAAGTACCTTCCGGCGCGACCCTGCCGGGCTCATGCGCGGGCATCGGCACGGCAGCCGGTACGGCGCCGGTGGCGGCCGCGCTCTCCGTGACCCGCCGCTGCACGGGCGCCTCGCGGCCACCGCTCGCGGCCGGGGAGACCGAGGCTCGCCGACTCTGCGACACGGCAGGGGGCACGGTGCCGGGGGTGGGCGAAGCAGCGGCGGCGGCTTCGGTGGTGGGGCCGGTCATGGGCCGCGGTGCCGAACTCCCCGCCGTACGACCGCCTTCCGGGGCGGGGGTGTGCGGGGCGGCCGGGCCCGTGGCCGTACGGCGCTGCACGGGAGGCGTCGCGGGGCTGCCGCTCGGGGTACCGCTCACCGTCCGCCGCTGCACCGGGGTCCGCGTTCCGGCGCCGGACATGCCGGAAGGCCCGCCGCGGTCCGGGGACCCGGCGGACGGCGCGGGCGTCGGGGGCACCGGGGGTGTCGCAGGGGGCGTGGCAGGGGCACGCGGAGGTGCCGTACGTTCCGTGGCCCTGGGAGACACGGGAGCCGCTGCCGTACCACGGCCACCGGACGCGGACCGCTGTACGGCGGCCGGTGCCGGTGCCGGTCCGGACGGAGCGCCGCCCGGGGCATGCGTGGAGGTATCGGGGGAGGTACGGCCACCCTCGTGCGGAGGCGACGACCAGCCGCCGCTCACCGGCACCGGATCCCCGGCACCGCCCGCCGCCGTTTCGCCCGCGGCTCGGTCACCCTCACCCGATGCCGACACCGCACTCTCGCTCGTCACCGTCCTGGGCGCCGACGGCAACGTCCGCCGCTGCACGGCCGTCACCGACGTGCCCACCGGCGCATGCGTCAGCGCGCTGCGGCGAGGCGGGACGGGCGGTGCGGCCGTGACCCGCGGACCGGTGGCCGGAGCCGGAGCGACCGGAGCCGCCTGCGGAGCCCATGCCACCGGTACGGCCGCCGGCACGACGGCCACCGCCCGCTGCACAGCAGGCACCGCCCGCCGCCCGTCCCCAGCGGTCCTCGTGGCGGAGGAGCCCGAGGAGAACGACGGGGTCGAGGAGATCGCGGGGGCCGCTACGACCGAGGCGGCCGACGCAGCTGGGGGAGCGGAGGGGGTGGAGGAAACCGACGGGGCCGGCGCGGCTGGGAAGGCCGACGAGGTCGAGGACGCCGACGGGGTGGACGAGGTTGAGGAAGCCGGCGAGGTGGACGCGGCCGAGGAGACCGACGGGGTCGCGGAGGTCGAAGGTGCCGAGGACATCGGCGAAGTAGGTGTAGGCGAGGTCGAGGAGACCGGCGGAGTCGGGGAGACCGACGGAGTCGGGGACATCGGCGAAGTAAGCGAGGTCGAAGGGGTCGAAGGGGTCGTGGACGACGGGGTGGACGGGGTCGAGGAAGCCGACGGGGTCGCCGGTATCGGCGCACTCCCCCCGCTCCGTACCGCTCCCGCTCCTGTCCCCGGCGTCCGCGCGGCCGCACCACCGCCACGCTGCCCCGCCGACGGCGCGCGCTGCACCACCGGAACCCGCTGCACCACCGGCGCGCGCTGCACCACCGGAACCCTCTGCACCGCCGGCGCGCGCTGCACCGCCGACCCAGCCGAACCCACCGATCCAGCGGACCCGGTAGACCCAGCCGACCTCACGAAACCAGGCGCACCCGCAGCCCCGGCCGAACCCGCACCGGAACCCGCAGCCCCAGCCGAACCCGCACTCCCGGCCCCAGCCAAACGCCTAGTTCCACCCGCACCCGCAGGTCCAGCCGAACCCGCAGCCGAAGCCGGCCCACCACCCGCGGTCGGCCCGCCCCCGCCCACCGGCGTCGAAGATCCTGCTCGTATCGCCCGCAGCGGCACCACCGGAACCGCCGAGGTCCGGCCGGTGGCCGGACCCGTCAGGCCCGGCGTTCCCGTCAGGCCGGCCGAGTCGGCCGGACCCGACAACGGCAGCCGCTGCACCGGGCGTTCCAGGCCGGACACGGCCCCCGTACCGGTTGTCCCGGTGCGGCCGCCGCCGGACAGGCCCGCGCTCGACTCGCCGTCCAGGACCGCGTGCGAGCGCATGCCCATGAACGACGGGTTCTGCCAGGTCGGCAGTCGGCCGCCGAACCCCGAGTCCGCGACCGGCCCGGCCGCCGTCCCCAGCGCACGCTGAATCGGCGGCAGCCCGGACCAGGCCGCCGCCACCACGGGACGCGGCGCCTCGACAGGACGCGGCGCCTCGACAGAGGCCTCGGCCCCGGCCCCGGTCGCTGCCGCCCCGCGCCCCCGTATCCGATCCCACAACCCCACCGCTCAGCCCTCCGCCCCTGCGGAGGCCGCCCGGGTCACCAGGGACGCGATCTCCGCCGTGTAACGGCGGCGGTCGGCGTGCTCCAGGTCCAGGATGTCCTCCAGGCTCCAGTGGAAGTGGTAGGCGACGTACGCGATCTCCTCGTGCAGCCGGTCGGTCGCGTACGTCACGATTCCCCCAGGCGGCTCCCGCCGAGTTCCACCTCGAAGGGCTCCGAGCAGTGCGGGCAGTTGACCGCGGCCCGGGTGTGGCCCTCCGCGTTGATCTGGCGGTAGAAGTCCTGCAGGAACGCCAGGTCGGAGGCGAACATGTTCTCCACGATCCCGTCGTGGACGAAGGAGAGCGTGCCGAGCCGGGTGATGACCCGGCCGAGCAGTACCACCGACAGGAACGCGGGATTCTCCTGGACGCGCACGTCCCGGAGCGGGATCAGTTCGTCCCGTGCCGTGGACAGGCGCATCACGCCGTCGCGGTGGACGGTGCCGTGCTCGTCGACGTACCCGCGGGGCAGCTGGAACGGGAACTCCGTGCGCAGCACCTCGACGGGTGTCTCCGGTTGCTGAGGGGCCTGGGGCGCCGGCTCCTCCGGTGCGAGCGGCGCGCCCACTCCCCCGGCCCTGGCAGCCGAACGCCTCATTACTCGATGACCAGTTCTTCGAACGTGATGGTCACCGTCTCGGTCAGCGCGGCCGCTTCGCCCGCCTTGACCGTGCTGGTGTCGATCTTGCTGCACCAGGCGTTGCGCAGGTTGTAGCGCTTCACCGGGTTGTTCTCGAAGTCCATCATGATGATGGAGGCGTTCTTGCGGGCCGTGGCCATCTGGCCGTTGATCGACTCGTTGATCCACTGGGTGAACGACGAGGACTGGGTCATACCGCGTACGACCGTGCAGGTGCCGTTCTTCTTCACGCCCGGCAGGTTGCGGACGTGGTTCTTCCCGTCCGGCGTGTTCTGCTGGTAGGTGATGACGTCCTGCTCCATCGTCATGCCGCTGACCTCGGCGAGGTACTCGACCATCACGCCGTCGATCTGCAGGCCGAAATTGTGCGATGTGAGGGCGTCACCCGGCTGGAGACTCATGTGTTACTGCCCGTTCTTCTCAAGATGCCTGGGAAACAAGGGGGTTGGGACCCGGGGGTCCGCTACTCCTGGAGCTCGCCGCTGCCGCTGGAGAACTGGGCCAGCCGGAAGATCACGAACTCGGCCGGCTTGACCGGCGCGATGCCGATCTCGCAGATCACGCGGCCGACGTCGACCGACTCCGGCGGGTTGGTCTCCTCGTCGCACTTGACGTAGTACGCCTCCTCGGGCCGCTGCCCGAACAGGGCGCCGCTGCGCCACTCGTTGACCAGGAACGCGGAGATGTTGCGCCGGATACGGGCCCAGAGGTTGTGGTCGTTGGGCTCGAAGACCACCCACTGGGTGCCGATCAGGATCGACTCCTCCAGGTAGTTGAAGTACCGGCGGATGTTCAGGTAGCGCCAGGCCGGGTCGGAGGACAGCGTGCGCGCGCCCCAGATGCGGATGCCCCGGCCCGGGAAGGCGCGGATGCAGTTGACGCCGATCGGGTTCAGCAGGTCCTGCTCGCCGCGGGTGATCTGGAGTTCCAGGTCGACCGCGCCGCGGATCACCTCGTTCGCGGGGGCCTTGTGGACACCGCGCTCGGCGTCGTTGCGGGCCCAGACGCCGGCCACGTGGCCGGACGGCGGGATCAGCCGGGACTGGCCGGAGGCCGGGTCGAAGGTCTTGATCCAGGGGTAGTACAGGGCCGCGTACTTGGAGTCGTAGCCGGCCGTCTCCTGGCGCCAGACCCGGATCTGGCGGGCGTTGAGGCTGGGCGGCGGGTCGATGACCGCGACCCGGTCGCCCATCAGCTCGCAGTGCGCGATCAGGCCGAGCTGGACGGCCTTGACGGCCTCCAGGTCGATCGCGCCGCGCTGGTAGGCGGCCATCAGGTCGGGCACGGCCACCATGGACACCTCGTCGACGGCCTCCAGGCCGCCGAAGCCGGTGCGGTCGGCCGAGTCGCCGAGGTAGGTGGCGGGGCCGGGGTGAGAACCGGCGTCCGCGACGGGGGACGCGGACGCCGGGGCAGGGGTCGGGGCCACGAGGGCCACCGTCTGGTTCTCCGGACGGGCCAGCTGCGCGGCGGGCGCGGCCTCGGTCACGGTGATGAGCTTGGAGCGCTCCTTGACCTGCGTGACGACGTAGTTGCGGCCGCCCTTCTTCGCGGTCACGTCGAAGGTCTCGACGGCCTTGCCGCCGTCCTTGACGACCAGCTTGAAGCGCTCGGCGGGGCCTTCGCCCTCCGGGTCGGCGACCTCGACGCTCAGGTCACCCGAGGCCACCGCGCTCACCGTGAAGGTGCCGAGCTGCTTGGCCTCGCCGGGCGGCAGCGCGGCCGGCGCGGCCGGACTCCCGACGGCGGCGGGCGCGTCGACGGCGCCGTCGGCGCCTCCCCGGGTGCCGCCGACACGGACGACGTAGGCCGCCGTGCCGCCGTTGTTGAAGAAGCCGTAGACGGAGTGCGCGAGGTAGTACCCGTCGGTGAACTCACCGAAGGACGCGACGTACTGCGTCCAGTTGGTCACCAGCGTCGGCTCGTTCAGCGGACCGGTCGGGGCCAGGCCCACGAAGGCCGCCACCGACGTGCCCACCCCCTCGATGGGGCGCGAGCCGCTGGCCACCTCCTCGACGTAGACGCCGGGCGACAGGTAGGACGGCATGCTCTGCTCTCCTCGGGGTACGAGACAGGAACAATCCCACCCTCACGCGCGAAGCGCGCATCCCGAAACGTCCTCCGGTGCCTCACCGGGGGCAGTTCCCTTGCCCGCAAGGGCAGTCCGGGCCGCCCCGCAGCCCTTCGGCCGGCGAGTCTGCCCGCGATCCTGCCCCCGCGGACCTCCCGGTGTCCGGGACCCGCCGGGTACGGAGGAGGAAGGCCCCTGTCGAGGCCTTTGTCGACCGAACGGGAACCGGCCATGCGCACTCAAGCAGAGAACCGCTCCACCGCGGGCCGTGACGGCGACCGCCCGACCACCCGGAAAGCCGCCGCCGCTCCCCCCTTGGCAGCCCTCCAGCGGTCCGCGGGGAACGCCGCGGTGACCCGGGCGATCCAACGGGCCCGCCAGGAGGGCGAGGCGGAGGAGCAGCAGGCCGACGAGGCCGTGCCGGTACGGCCGCGGACGTCGGTCGCCGACGCCGTCGGCACGCCCGGTGTGCCGCTGGAGCCCCGCATCCTGCAGCGGGCGGAGAGCGCGTACGGAATGGACTTCGGCCATGTGCGCGTGCACAGCGATCCGGTCGCCCAGCGCTCGGCCGAGGAGCTCGGGGCCCGGGCCTACACCACCGGCCCGCACATCGTGCTCGGCGGGAACCGCGTCACCGACGAGGTGCTGTACGAAGAGGTCGACCACGTCCGCCAGCAGGCCCTGGGACCCGTGCCCGGCACCGCCAACGGCAGGGGCGAGAAGGTCTCCCATCCGGACGACCCGTTCGAGCGGAGCGCCGGCTCCAACGGGCGCAAGCTGGCCCGGGGCGCCGCGCCCGACCTCGCCCTGCCCGGGTCCCCCGCACCGTCCGCCGACGCGGTGCAGCGCAGCCCGGACGAGGACGACGCGGTGCAGCGCAGCCCGGACGGGGACGTCCCCGTCCAGCGGGCACCCGGCGAGGGATCCACGACGGAAGCCACGGCCGAACCGGAGATCGCACCCGCGACCGAGCCCTCGCCCCCGGCCTCGCCCGCGGTCGGCGCCGCCACCCCCGTGTCCGCGCTCCCGGCCACCGCCCGCCTCGCGCGGCTCATCGTCGGGGGGACCGCCGAGATCCGGAACAAGCAGGTGCGGTCCGTCCTCGACAAGCGGGAGCGCAACGGCCCGAAGTTCACGGCCGAGGAACTCCAGATGATCAGGACCGCCGAGGCCGAGGATCCCGGCTGGCTGCGGACGGTCGGCCTGTGCACCCACCTCGAGGCAGAGGACTACATCAAGAAGGACGACTTCCACAGCTGGCTGGCGCAGCCCAAGGGCAAGCGTCTGCTCATCGCCACCCTGCGGTGGCAGCAGCACGCCGAGGGCAAGGGGAAGGCAGCGGCCGGTGCCGGCCCCCGGCCGGACTACCAGCTCGGCCGCCACCACGCCATGCGCGACGCGTCCAACCCCGAGGAGGAGCGGGAACAGCTCACCGGGGAGCGGAACGAGCAGATCTTCCGGACCTTCGTCGCGACCATGCTCCCTCCCGGTGTCTCCGACGACGTACCGAACGCCGCCGAGCACCGCAAGCGCGTGGAGCGCGGCACCGAGATCCTCACCAAGATCTTCCTGATCCTGAAGGAGGGGCTGCAGGTCTTCAACCCGAAGACCGGTCTCCACGAGGACTTCAAGGACGACGTCGCGCACGCCCTGGCCTACGGCGGTCGCGTCAACATCCGCATCCCGCAGCTGGCCGACGGCCAGCACGGCTACGAACTCCCCCGATGGCTCCACATCACCAGGGAGAATCCCAGGTTCTACGAGCCCAACGCGAAGCCCGAGGCCCCGGTGTACAAGCGCACGTACGCCACCCACCACATGGACATCGGCGACAACAAGCCCGGACAGCCGGGCCGCTTCGTGGAGAAGGGCGGGCTGGCGGCCACCGCCCAGAACCTCGTCGACCCCCACAGCCACCTCTACGGAATGGGGGTGGGCATCGGAGGCACGGGGAACAAGGGCTACCACGGCGGGACCATCCTCCCGGACGAGTCGCACGGGCACCTGTTCATGGGGTACAAGCCGCCGACCGGCAAGCGGGACGGGGCACTTCAGGTCGGCATCGAGACCGCCGGACCGGGCGGCCGGACCCCCGAGGGCTACGAACACAACTGGAAGAGCAGCGAGAAGACCGCCAACCCCTTCAGCAACTTCGGAGGCCACAAGGACGACAAGATCGGCGGCGACGCGCCCCTGAGTGCCAGTCAGCGCTATGTCGACCTACGGCAGTTCGGCGACTGGCTGAAGAAGCTGAAGGATCTGGAAGCGGCCTGGACGACCGAACTCGCCAAGGCGACGACCAACGAGGAGAGGGCGGCACTGTACCGGGACCTGATCGGAAAGCGCTCCGATGCGTAGGCCATCCGCACCGCACACGGCACGGCACGGCAGCGACGTCCGCACCGCACACGGCACCGTCCGCAGGGGCAACGAGTCCGGCCCCTGCGGCACCGCGGTGTGCCCCGCTGTCCGCTGCGTCGGCTTCGCGCCCCGCATAGCGTCGACGCGTGAGCCTGTGGACTTCCCTGGAACCCGCCTCCGCGACCGTGGACCCCGGGTCCTCCACCCGCGTCCGTCTGCGATTGCGGAACACGGGTGACGTCGTCGACGAGTACCGCTTCGAACCGGTCGGCCCGATCGCCCCCTGGACGACCGTCGAGCCTCCCACCCTCCGGCTCTATCCGGGCACCACGGGCACCGTCGAGCTGACCTTCGCCCCGCCACGGACCTCCGACGCCACGGCCGGACCCAACCCCTACGCGGTCCGCATCACGCCCACGGAGCACCCCGAGGCCGTCACCGTCCCCGAGGGCAACCTCACCATCACGCCCTTCACCGAGCTGCGCGCGGAGCTGGTCCCGCCCACGGTCAAGGGCCGCTTCCGGGGCCGCCCCAAACTGGCCATCGACAACCTCGGCAACACCAGACTCACCGCCTCGGTCAGCGGCAACGACAACGGCGACCAGCTCGTCTACGACCTCCACCCCAGCAACGTCCAGATCGAACCCGGCCGCGCCGCCTTCATCGACGCCAAGCTCAAACCCCGGCGAATCATCTGGTTCGGACCGAAGGAACAGCGGCCGTACCGGCTCACCATCCAGCGCTCGGGGCTGAATCCGGAGCCCGTCGACGGGACGTACATCCAGCGCGGGTTCCTGCCCCGCTGGCTGGCCACCCTCTTCGGCACCCTGCTGGCCCTCGCCATCACCTTCGCCCTGATCTGGTTCAACTACAAGCCCCACGTGGGGAGCCTCGCCGAGGAGCAGATCCAGGAGGCCGGGGTGAGTTCGCTCGCGCCCAGTCCCTCGGCCACCCCGACTCCGCCGCCGGCGCCCAGTGTCACGGCCTCCACCCCGCCCGCCACTCCGGACGCCGGGGACGGCGGCAACGGAAACGGCGGCGGCGGGGGCGGGGGAGGCGGTGGTGCGACGGCCACCGTGACCGCCAAGCCCAAGCAGGACACCGCGGCGACGGCCGTGAACCGGCTCGCCGCGGCCGACCCGGCCGGCCGGCACATCTGCTACCGCGCCTACGTCCAGGGCACCGGCTGGCAGAAGCCCGTCTGCGACGGCACCATGGCCGGCACGGTCGGCAAGAACACCCCGATCAAGGCCATCAACATCGCGGTGTACGGCGTCCAGGGCTCCGCCGCCAACGCCTTCCTCTACAACCCCCAGTCCACGGACGGCAAGGGCAAGTGGAACCCGAACTGGACGGCGATCATGCCCGACGGCAAGGACAACTACATCGGCAGCACGAAGGCGGCCGACCCCTACATCGAGGGCTTCGCCTTCAACGTCGGCAGCGGGCAGGGCTGCAACTACGCCAAGGTCCGCGACCACGACTGGGGCGACCAGTGGTGCAAGGGCGCCCGCCCCGACCTCGACTTCGTCGGCACCCTCGACAACACGCTCTGGCTGGAAGCCTTCAAGCTGACGGTGCCCGCATGACTCTCTGGACCTCCCTGGAGCCCGCGTCCGCGACCGTCGACCCGGGCGCCTCGACCCGGGTACGACTGCGGCTGCGCAACACGGGTGACATCGTCGACGAGTACCGCTTCGAACCGGTCGGCCCGATCGCCCCCTGGACGACGGTCGAACCGCAGACGCTCCGCCTCTATCCGGGCACCACGGGCACGGTCGAGCTGACCTTCGCCCCGCCACGGACCTCGGACGCGACAGCGGGCCCCAACCCCTACGCGGTCCGCATCACGCCCACGGAGCACCCCGAGGCCGTCACCGTCCCCGAGGGCAACCTCACCATCACGCCCTTCACCGAGGTACGGGCCGAGCTGGTCCCGCCCACGGTCAAGGGCCGCTTCCGGGGCCGCCCCAAACTGGCCATCGACAACCTCGGCAACACCAGACTCACCGCCTCGGTCAGCGGCAACGACAACGGCGACCAGCTCGTCTACGACCTCCACCCCAGCAACGTCCAGATCGAACCCGGCCGCGCCGCCTTCATCAAGGCCACGCTCAAACCCCGGCGAATCATCTGGTTCGGATCGAAGGAACAGCGACCTTACGCGCTCACCATCCAGCGCTCGGGCGTCAATCCACAGCCTGTGGACGGCACCTACATCCAGCGCGGCTTCCTGCCCCGCTGGATCGCCACCCTCTTCGGCACCCTGCTGGCCCTCGCCATCACCTTCGCCCTGATCTGGTTCGCCTACAAACCCCACGTGGGGAGCCTCGCCCAGGAACAGCCCCAGGAAGCCGGGGTGAGCTCCCTCGCGCCCAGCCCCTCGGCCGGCGCACCCCTCGCCGCCGCACCGGCGCCCTCCCCGTCCCAGGTGGAGCAGCAGCCGGACAACGACGACCACGACTCGTCCGACACCCAGGCGGGCGGAGGCGGCGGCCGGCCCCAGCCGTCTCCGAAGGCGTCGAAGAAGAAGGTCCCGAAACCCGTCGTACCGGCGTACAACATCCTGTTGCGCAACACCACGACCAAGAAGTGCGCGGACGTCCCCGGCTACGACAAGGGGAGCAGCAACGGCCCGGTGCGGGAGTACACCTGCAACGAGACCACCGCGGACAACCAGCTGTGGAACCTCGAGGTGCGCTACGCGAAGGGCGGCCCCGGCTCGGCCGCGCTCTTCCAGATCCGCAACGTCAAGGACCAGTTGTGCATGGACCTGCCCTACTACGGTTCGGCCAAGCTGTCCTCACCGATCACCGAGTACAAGTGTGACGGCACCAAGGCCGACAACCAGCTCTGGTGGATCGACAAGCAGCCCAGCGGCGCCTACTGGATCCGCAACTTCGCCAGCGACAACCTCTGCCTGGACGTGGCCGGGTACAGCACCGGCGCCAACGACACCAACCTGACTCTGTACTACTGCTCGAACACGGACGACCAGGAGTGGGGGATCGTGCACCCGTCGGGCGACTAGCGAACCGGTCACCAGGTGCCCGGTACCAGGCGTCCCGCCTTGCGGTATTCGCGCCGGGCGCCGTCCAGGAGGTTCGCCGCGGTGACCGGCTCTCCGGCTCCGGCGGCCAGGTAGGCGGCGGTGACCACCGCGCTGCGGATGGCGCCGCCGGCCAGTTCGAAGTCGCGGGCCAGTGGGCCGAGTTCGATGTCCGGCTCGCTCGGTACGTGCACCAGCCCGTGCCGCCACAGTGCCAGCCGTTGCTCCTCGTCCGGGAACGGGAAGTCGATCACCAGGTCCAGGCGGCGGGTGAAGGCCTCGTCGATGTTGGCGCGCAGGTTGGTGGTGAGCAGCGCGATGCCGTTGAAGGCCTCCAGTCGCTGGAGCAGGTAGGCCGACTCCAGGTTGGCGTACCGGTCGTGGGCGTCCTTGACCTCGGAGCGCTTGCCGAAGACGGCGTCGGCCTCGTCGAAGAGCAGCACGGCGTCGGTGCGGTCGGCCTCGGTGAAGATGCGCTCCAGGTTCTTCTCGGTCTCGCCCACGTACTTGTCGACGACGGAGGAGAGCTGGACGACGTAGAGATCCAGGCCGAGTTCGGCGGCCACGACCTCCGCCGACAGGGTCTTGCCGGTGCCCGACTCGCCCGCGAACAGGCCCAGCACCCCACGGCCCCGCCCGCCGCCGGCGCTCAGCCGCCAGTCGCCGAGCACTCGGTCGCGGTGGCGGGCGCGCAGGGCCAGTTCGCGCAGTTCGGTGAGCGGGCGATCGGGCAGCACCAGGTCCCGCCAGTCGACGGCGGGCCGGATCCGGCGGGCGTGCTGTTCGAGTCCCGAAGCCGACTGCTGGCGGGCGGCCAGCCGGAGGTGGCCGGCGGCCAGCGGGGTGCCGTCGAAGGCGGCCAGCGCCTGCGCCGCCCGCGCCGCCCGGGCGAGCCGGTCGCCGCCCAGGTGGTACGGGGCGACGGTGGCCGCCAGGTCGAAGCCGGAGGTGTCCGGCAGTACGGCCGCCCAGGCATCCACGGCCACGGCGCGCCGGGACGGCACCTCCAGGACGAGGGGGTCGCGGTGGTCGCACCACTGGGGGTCGTAGGGGTGAGGGGTGGTGATCAGCGCGGTGACGTCGGCGTAGCCGTTCAGCCTCTCGGCGAACGCCCGGGGCCCGGCCGCGTCGACGAGTACCGCCCGGCCGCGCAGCCGGGCCTCCCGGAGCACCTCCGGGACGTGTTCCTCGGGGCCGGTGTAGTGCAGGACCTCCATGCCGGCCAGCCGCAGCGCGGCCGTCGCACAGCCGAGGCCCTCGCCCTCCCGGCGCTCCCGCAGGTACCCGAAGAGCGGCCCGGCGGCGATCCGCCCGGCCAGCCGCCGGACGAACTCCTCGTCGACGGGTTCGCTGTCGTACGAGGGGGCGCGCAGGTGTCCGGCGAGGGCCGGGTCCGGGGTGTCGTCGCCGAGGAGGTGGGCCAGGACCCGGTCGGGGACGCGCAACGAGCGGCTGAGGAAGGGGCGTTCGGGCTCCTCGACGGTGAGCAGGCCGAGCGCGGTGAGCGGGGCGGTGGGATGGAAGCGGGCGCGGGCCTCGGCGAGCTGGGCGGGGACGCCGTACAGGTCGAGGGCGAGGGCGATGGTGGCGCGGCGGCGGCCGACGTCGTCGTTGAGGTAGCCGTACAGCGGCTCGAAGGTGCGGTCCAGGTCCGGGGCGAGCGCGATGAGCAGGATCGCGGTGTCGAGGGAGGTGAGACGGAGGCGGCCGGCGAGTTCGGCCAGCCGGTCGGTGAAGTCCTCGCCCAGCTCGGGGAGTTCGACGGGGGTCTCCGGGCGCAGAAGGTGCCGTACCGCCTCCTCGGAGAGGTACAGGCCGCGCAGCGGGTCGGTGGCCGTCGGGTCGCCGGCCGAGCGGTGGGCGACGAGGGCGGCGGCCCGGTCACGCAGTCCCGCCAGCCGGGCGAGAAGCGGTGCGACCGGCGTCAGGGAGACGTCGAGGGTCACGCCCGGGTCCTCCGGGCGGCCTTGGCCTGGGCGATCTGGCCGGGCCGGTGGGCCCGCTCCTCGAGGACCGGTGCGTCCTCCTCCAGTCCCCCGCGGACACGGACGGCGGCGCCCTCGGTGACCGGCGGACCGGCGTCGTACTCGGGGTAGGCCGGGAAGGGTGCGGTGATGACGACGTCCAGGGAGGGCTTGAGCTCACCGCCGAGCGCGGACCAGATCTCGGCCAGGGAGCGGGCCTCGGTCTGGATGCCGGCCACCGAGAGCTGCACGGTCAGCCCCAGTTCCCGCAGGGAGGGCGGCAGTTCGTCCGGATGGATCAGCTCTCTCGGGATCAGGGTCGCCAGCACGGCGCTGATCAGCCGGTGTTCGTCCTCGGGGCGCTTGGTCCACGCCGTCACCAGGTACGACAGCCGGAACCAGCGGGGCGGCTGCCGGCGCTTGACGACGACGTCCCGGTCGTCCCGGACGTCGATGTGCCCGCGCTGCCGCCGTTTCACGTCCTCCCGGATGTCGTACAGATAGCTGTTGATCACCGGACCGTTGCGGCGGGCCGCCCAGTCGCGGGTCGGGGCGTCGAAGGAGACGTCGATGCCGGAGCCCTCCAGCGCACCGCCGGACAGCATGTCCCGCAGCACCTGGTCCACCTCGTGGATCACGCCTGACTCACCACCCCATGGACCTGTCCGCACTCATGTCCATCCTGCCCTTCGGCCCCGGCGTGCCCGCAGGAGCGGCCGGGCAGACCGTGTTGCCCGGGAACCGGTGGCTGCTGCCCGTTCGGTCAGATGTAGCCTTCCCGGAGGGCATGGGCCACGGCGTGTGCCCGGTTGCGCAGATGCAGCCGGGTCGTCAGCCCGTGCATGACGTTCTTGACGGTGCGCTCGGAGTAGGACAGCTTGCTGGCGATCTCACCGGTGTCGAGCCCCTCGGCGACCAGCCGCAGTACGTCCACCTCGCGGGCGGACAGCCCGGAGGCCGGGGCGCCGGGACGGCCTGCGGCGTTACGGTGCAGGGTGCCGACCTGGTTGATCAGCCGGCCGAGCAGGTCGGCCGGGAGGTCGCCGTCGCCGCGGGCGGCCGCGAGCACGGCCTGCACGATGCGGAGTTCGGTGGCCTCGTGGCGCCAGACGATGGCGCCGACCCCGCACTCGATCACATCGAGCAGCTCGGTCTCGCGCAGCGCCCCGACCACGAGCACGGCCCGCGCGCCCTCGCTGCGTACGACGCGGCGCAGCCGGGTCAGTTCCGGTTCGTCGAGGCTGTCGCTGACGAGCAGGGCGACCGTGCCGGGGCCGGTCTCGGACTCCTCACGCACCTCGATCTCCGGGTGCCGGCGCAGCTGGCTGAGCGCGCCCTCACGGGAGATCGGGTCCGGTGCGTACACGGCGACGGGCGTGCGGGTGACCGACGCTAATGAGCTGTTGCTGACCAACCGCTTCCCCTATGTCCACGTGCTCGTCACCCCTGAGGGAACGGTGACGGGCGGGAGTACCCAGCCTGATGGGACCAAAGGGGCAACGACAATCGTGGACGACCACGACAGGGACCACGAGATGTGGGGGGGGTGCATCGGTCCGTGGCTCGCTGCGGGTACGTCGTGGCTGGTCGCGCCCACGCGGCGGCGGCCGCATATCGAACACAGGCCCGCGCCCCCCAGAAGGTGGGACCAGTGAACCGACCTGAAAGGGGCGGGGGGAACTGCGCGAACAACCCCCGCCGGCCCGCAGCGACCCACGGCCCCCTGCCGAATGTGCCAACCCGGCAACAAACCCCCAGCCCAGCCCGCCTCCCCACAACCTCTCCCGTTGCCGCCCCCTCTAACCCCCCGAACCCACCAGCGCACCGCGAGGAGCCAGGAATGATGCATTCGTCCCCTGAACTCGTCGACGCCATGCACCTGTTGGCCGAAGAGGCGACGCGCACCCGGTCCGGGACCGGCCGCCTCGTGCTGCTGCGGGGCGCCACCGGAACCGGCCGCACCACCGTCATGGAGGCCGTGGCCGAGCAGGCGGCCGCCCTCGGCCTGAGAACGCTCCGCGCCCGCTGCTCCCCCGCCGACACCGGCATCTCCTTCGCCACCGTCCTGCAACTCCTCGGGCCTGTTCCTGAGTTCGCCGACCTCGCGGTGGACGGCGACGAGCGGGCGACCGCCGCCGCACTGTGGCGGGTGCTGCGCGCCTACGCCGAGGACTCGCCGCTGCTCGTCGCCGTGGACGACGTGCACCTCGCCGACGCCCCCTCGCACCGCTGGCTCGTGGAGTCCGCCCGCCACATAGACCGCTTACCGATCCTCCTGGTCGTCGGCGAACGCAGCCAGTACGACCTCGACCCGCCCACCCCCGGCTTCGCCCACACCCTCCCCCCGGCGCTCGTCCGGACCCACACCCTCGCCCCCCTCACCCCGCAGGCCGCGGGCCGCCGGGTGCGTGACGCGTTCCCGGGCGCGGACCGGGCCTGGGTGGAGGACTGCGTGCGGGCCGCCGCGGGCAGTCCGCTGCTCCTGCGCGCCCTGCTGGACGACCTCCGCGAGGCCCGGCACACGGCGGTGCCCACCGCAACCGCCGCGCTGTACCCGGGCGCGTACCCGGCCGCCGTCCGCTGGTGGCTGGACAGTGCCGGACCGGCCACCACGGAGGTCGCCCGCGCCCTGGCCGTACTGGAGGAGAACACCGGCGCCGCACTGCCGGAGATCGACTTCACGCCCCTGCTCGCCGAGCTGGCCGGCGCCGACCCCACGCGGGTGGCCGGCTGGCTCACCGCGATGACCAACCTCGGGCTGCTCGCCCCCGGCCCCGGCGGCCGCCCGCACTATCCGCACCCCCTGCTGCGCGACGCGGTCCTCGCCGGTGTGCCCGCGGCCCGCCGCCGGGCCGTGCACCGGGCGATCGCCGAGGCGATGCTCCGCCAGGACGCCCCCGCCGAGGCCGTGGCCCGCCAACTGCTCGCGACCGGCCCGGTGACCGCGCCCTGGGCGGTGCCCCTGCTCCAGGACGCGGCCGCGCTCGCCCTCTTCGACGGCCGGGCCGCGGACGCGGTCGGCTATCTGCGCCGGGCCCTGGAGGAACCGCTCTCCGACGACCGCAGGCAGCGGCTGCTGACCGAACTGGGCTCGCTGGAGTACGCGGCGCCCCGCTCCTCCGCGGCGATCCCCCGGCTCGCCGAGGCGGTCCGGCTGCCCGCCGCCCCGCAGGACCGGGTACGCGCGGCCGTCGCCCTCGGCACCGCGCTGACCGGCCGGGGCCGCACCCGCAAGGCCGTCGAACTGCTGCGGTCCGTGGACGACGAGCTGAACGACCACCCCGACCTGGTGCGCACCCTGCACACCGCCACCGTCCTCCTCTCCGACCAGGACCAGGAGATACGGCAGGAGGTCTACCGCCGGCTGTCCGAGACCGCCGAACGCTCCCCGGAGCTGGTCGGCTCCGCCGGGCACGCCCTGCTGGTGCGGCACGCGGCCTCCGCGGGCCTCACCTCGGCCCGGGACGCCATGCGGCGGCTGCGCACCCTGCTCGCCGAGCCGACCGACCCGCTCACCGAGCCGTTCCTGGTCGGTACCGCGGCCACGGTCGCCCAGTGGGCCGACGAACTCGACGAGGCCGACCGGCTGGTGGCCCGGGGGCTGGCCGGGCAGCGCCCCGACCTGCTGCACCCCATGCACCAGGCCCTGCTCAACAGCCGCTCCGACATCGCGGCGGCCCGCGCCGACTACAGCCGCCCGCCGGTCGTGCCCGAGTCGGTCACGCCCGGCAACGCCCAGGCGCACACCCTGGTCGCGCTGGTGGAGACCGGCCGTACCGCGCAGGCCGAAAACCTGGTCGCCGGGCTCGACCTGCGGGAGGCACCGGACTCCTGGGAGCTGAACCGGTTCCTCTACGCGCGGGGAGTGGTGCGGGCCGCCGCCGGTGATCCGGCGGCGGCGCTGCACGACTTCCTGGAGTGCGGCCGCCGCCAGTCCGCCCGTGAGGTGATCAGCCCGGTGGTCACCCCCTGGCGTACGGCCGCCGCCGAGTGCCGGCTGGCCCTCGGCCGCCCCCTCGAAGCCATCGTCCTGGCCGAGGAGGAACTGCGGCTGGCCCGGATCTGGGGCACCCCGCGCACGGTGGGCCGGGCGCTGCGCGTTCTCGGTACGGCGACCGGCGGCCGCCGGGGTCTGGAACTCACCGAGGAGGCCGTGGCGCTGCTGCGCGGCGGCGGCCCCGCCGGTACCGAGCCGGCGCTGGCCCTGCTCGCCCTGGGCCGCCAGTTGACCGCCGCCGGCGAGGCCGTCCGGGCCCGCGACTGCCTGCGGGAGGCCCTGGCGTACGCCGAACGGCTCGGTGCCGTACGGCTGGTGGAGCTGGCGGAGGAGATGCTGCGGAAAGGCGGCGCCCGCTCCCCCAGACGCCGTACGGGCGCCGCCTCCCTGACCGGCAGCGAGCGCCGGATCGCCGAACTCGCCGCCGAGGGCCGCACCAACGTGGAGATCGCGGCCCTGCTCCATCTGGCCCGCCGTACCGTGGAGACCCATCTCACCCACACGTACAGGAAGCTGGGCATCCGCCGGCGGGCCGAACTGCGCCCGGCTCTGGATCAGGGCGCCCCGCGCCAGTAGAGGTCCAGGGCGTCCAGGGCGCGGCCTGGTCGCCGGTGAGCCGGTCCCGGACGTGCGGGGCGCGCGCGGTGTCCAGCATCCTCCGCGCGACCGTGCCGTACGCCGGATGGCCGGGGGTGCGGCCGTCCCCCAGCCATTCCAGGCAACTTCTCACCAGGTTCCGGTAGTTGGTGCGGGTCGCGTTGCCGTGTTCCAGGTCGGTCCCGTAGCCGGGGCCCTGCTGCCGGGCCAGCTCCGTCCACGGCTCGAGCACCCGCGGCGCGATCAGATGGTCCTCGAAGCGGCTGGCCGGCGATCCCGGCGGACCGGCGGACGAGCGCCCTGCGTTGACCCCGGAGCGCGCCCGGGGTCAGGGAGCCAGCCAGTGGCCGGCCGCCGCGAGCAGCGCCCGTACGCCCGTCTCGATGGTGGGCTCCGGGACGGGGGCGAAGTGCGGGGAGTGGTTGGAGGGGATCTGCGGCGGTATGCCGTCGCGGACCAGGGCCTCCAGGTCGACGTCCACGAAGAGCCGGTGGTCGGCGCCGCCGACGAACCAGAACACCGAGGGCGCCCCCAGGGCCGTACCGAAGGCGCCGAAGTCCTCGCTGTTGGGGACCGGAGAGGTCAACTCGAAGGTGAGGCTCGGGAATTCGGTGGCCAGCGCGGCCTGTACGGCCTCGGTGGCGGCGGGGTCGTTGTGGGTGACCGGGAAGGAGTCGATGGGGACGATCTCCGGTTCCCTCGGGGCGGCGGAGGCGGCCGCCTCGGCCAGGACGATCCGCTCGACCGCCGCCAGAACCCGCTCCCGTACGGCCGCGGTGGTGGAGCGTATGTTGATCTTCAGCTCCACAGTGTCCGGGATGATGTTCTCCTTGGTGCCGCCGTGGATCGAACCGACGGTGACGACGGCCTGCTGGCCCGCGCCCACCTCCCGGGAGACGACCGTCTGCAGCCGCATCACCACGGCGGCGGCCAGCACCACCGGGTCGACGGTCGCCTCCGGCGTGGAGCCGTGGCCGCCCCGCCCGAACAGCGTGACCCGCATGCTGTCCGCACCCGCCATCAGCGCCCCCGCCCGGGTCCCGACCAGCCCGGCCGGCGCGGCCGCCACATGCTGGGCCAGGCACACGTCCGGCCGCGGGAACCGCTCGGCGAACCCGTCCGCGAGCATCTTCGGCGCCCCGCCCACCTCCTCGGCCGGCTGGAACACCGCCACCACCGTCCCCCGCCAGCCGTCCCGCACGGCGGCCAGCTGCCCGGCGGCACCCAGCAGCCAGGCGACGTGCATGTCATGCCCGCACGCGTGCATCACCCCGTCGTTCTTCGAGGCGTACGGCAGCCCGGTCTCCTCCCGTACCGGCAGCGCGTCCATGTCGGCACGCAGCAGGACGACGGGGCCGTCACCGTTGGCCAGCACCCCGACCACCCCGGTGCCGCCGACCCGCTCGGTGACCTCCCAGCCCTGCTCCCGCAACCGCTCCGCGACCAGCGCCGCGGTCCGCTCCTCCTCGAAGGACAGCTCCGGATGCGCGTGCAGATCCTCGTACAGCGCCCGCAGTTCGGGGAGCTTCCCGGTCAGGCCGGTCAGGAGGGGGCTGTTGCTCATGGCGTCGTCTCCAGGGTGGGCGGAGTGCTTGCCTTCCGAGTCTCCACCGTCACCCGCCGCGGGGAACGCCCGAGCGCTCCTTTCACACCCTGCCGAACGCCTCACGCCCTGCCGAACGCCCCCGGTGCCGTCTTGCCGCGGCCCGCTTCCGCCGGAGAAGATTCCCGCATGTTCGATGGACTCGACGGACTGAAGAACCTGGCGGAGAAGGCGAAGGACGTCGCCGAGGAACACGGTGACGTCATCGAGACCGGTCTGGAGAAGGCCGGCGACCTGGCCGACGAACGCACCGACGGCAAGTACAGCGAGCAGATCGACACCGGCGTCTCGAAGGCCCAGCGACTGGTGCGGCGGCTGGGCGAACAGGGCGGCGAGCAGGGTTCGGAGAAAACCGGGCCCTGACCACCGCTCACCACAGCTCCGGCTACGGCTACGGCTACGGCCACGGCCACGGCTACGGCCACGGCTACGGCTACGACGACCGGTCTGCGGCCACGGCTCCAACGACCGGTCCGGCTACGACTCGTCCGTCGTCGGGCGGGTCCGGCCCGGCTCCGGCAGTTCGCCGCGCTTGAGCCGGGCGTGCAGGACGTCGCCGATGAACAGGTCGTAGATCAGTACCCCGATCACACCGCCGATCAGCGGTCCGACGATCGGGATCCACCAATAACTGCTGAACCCGGCCCCGTTGCCCGGGAACGCGAGACTCTTCCACCCGGCGAGCCAGGTGAACACCCGGGGCCCGAAGTCGCGGGCCGGGTTGATGGCGTAGCCGGCGTTCGCGCCGTAGGACATGCCGATGGCGGCGACGGCGAGGCCGATGACAAACGGGCCGAGGTTGGACCCCACGGCCGTGTTGCGCAGGTCGACGACCGCGACGACGAACATGACCAGGAACGCCGTTCCCACGATCTGGTCGATCAGCGGCCCCCAGATTCCGCCGTGGAAGTACGGCGCCGGGAAGGTGGCGAAGATGGAGAAGGTGGCCTCGGTGTGCCCGCCCACCTTCGGCGGCTTCGACACGGAGTCGAACGCGTTGATCGCGTCGTGGTAGACGAGGAAGACCAACGCGGCCCCGGCGAAGGCGCCCAGCACCTGCGACACCCAGTAGGGCACCACCTTCGCCCACGGGAACTTACGGCGCACGGCGAACGCGAGCGTCACCGCCGGGTTCAGATGAGCACCGCTGACACCGCCGGCCACATAGATGGCGAAGGTCACGGCCAGGCCCCAGCCCCAGGCGATCAGAAGCCAGTCACCGGCGGCGAGGAAGATCGTCGTGGGGGTCTCCGCACGCCCCGACCCTGGCAGCGCGGCCACTGCCATCGCCACCACACCCGCTCCGAACGAGAGGATGACGAAGGTCCCGAGAAACTCTGCCAGGCACTCACCGAGCAGGCCTCCACGGCTTCTGAGCCGGGAGGGCTTGAGGAGAGGAGATATTTCCACAGCCATCGCTGGCCCCCTTTAGCCATCGCTGACTCCCTGAGAGGAGCAATCGGGCCGAACACCATATTGACCCACAAATGATGTTCGCGCAGATCGGCCCATCGCGCCCGACGGGGCTACCGTCCGTCCCTCGTGCTACGGCTATCCCTCGAGGTCGTCGGCGTAGTGCCGGAATCCGTGCCGGTCCCGGTGGATCGCCCAGAGCGTGTCGGCGAGCACGGCAGGGTCCTTGCGCGGGTGCCCCGCGACGATGGCCCCGGGAATGATCAGTTGCGCCACATGGATCCCCTCCCCGGCGAGCCGGTCGTGCAGCAGATGCCCGTAGGCACTCTCGGCGGCGAAGGCGATGGAGGTCCCGGCGCGGTCCGGATGCGGGATGACGGCCGTGCCGCCGTTGACGAGGAGGATGGTCCCGCGGCCCAGCTCCCGCATCCCCGGCAGCACCTGCTGCACGGCGGCGACCGGCCCGTACACCGAGAACTCGACCGGCCCGAGCAGATCCGCATGGGTGGTCTCCAGCACGGGCCGCATGAAGTCCCGCTGCGGGACGGGACTGTACTGCAGGACCTCGACGGTCCCGAGTTCCTCGGCGGCCCGTTCCAGCGCACCGGCGAGGGCGAGCGGATCCCGTACGTCGGCGGAGTACCCGCGGGCCTCGACGCCGAGGCCGGAGAGTTCCCCGGCGATTCCGTCGAGCCGCTCCCCGTCCCGGGCGATCAGCGCGACACCGTACCCCTCCTGCCCGAACCGCCTGGCGACGGCGGCCCCCAACCCCGGCCCGGCACCCACGATGGCGACACTGCTCACGACGTGACTCCTGACGGCTGAGGCGGCGAGGACGTACCCAACTCCGTACCGCGCCGCCCCCGACTTCACACGTGCGCCCCGGCCCTCACCTCGACGAACCGCTCGCCCTCGCGCGCCATCTGCACCCGGGTGACGGCCCGCACGACCAACGCGCCCGCGACGGCGGCTCCGACGAGCGCGAGATCGGAGAGCACGAGCGGCCAGACGTTGCCGTAGGAACGGGCGATGAGTTCGTCGGTCGAGTTGCGGTTGATCAGCCCGACCCCGCTCACCAACCCGACCAGCCAGAGCCCCCACCACACATTGACGACCCAGGGCAACCGCTGTCCGGGTGCACTGTCCCGGAACACGTCGGCGATGATCCGGCGCGGAATCCAGAGATTCCCGAGGGGAATGACCCAGCCGACCAGCACCCAGATCCCGCTGTACCGGGGCGCCTGCCCGGACAGGAGCCGCGCGTTGTCGCGCACCCGCCCCAGCCACATCAGGAAGGCGACGGCGATGAGGAACGTCACCACACCCCCGACGGAACTGACGATGTGGTACCCGTTCTCCAGGGAGGTCAGCGGCCGATGCCGGCCGCCGCCCTGGTCCGGCACCCCGCCCGCGGGCGCCCCGGCCCCGGCCAACCGCAGCTCCCACACCGCCCGCACGGCCCAGGCACCACCGGCGAGCAGCAGCCCGGAAGAGGCGACGACCCCGATGGTCCGGACGGGGCTCAGGGAGACTGTTTCTTCACTCACCGGGTCATCCTGGCCCACCGCCGGCAACGGGGACCATGGCTGTTACCACCCTGGAACAGACGGGTTGCGGCATCTGCGCAGGTGGGGGACCGGGCCGGGGGCGACACCGGTGGGGACCGCGCCGGCGGGGACGGCGCGGGTGGTGGTCGTGCCGGTGATGGCCATGCCGGTGATGGCCGTGCCGGTGATGGCCGTGCCGGTGGTGGCCGTGCCGGTGGTGGCCGGCTTCGGGGCCGAGGGCTACTCGTACCGGAGGGCTCGGGCCGGGAAGCATGAGCGGGTGAGCGAGTGACGGGGGCCGCCTCACCCGTACGGCCTTCATGCGCTCGTGGGCGTGGAGGCGCCGGGTGAGAGTGGCAGTGGCCGCGTCCGCCATGGCGGCGCCGATGTCCGGCACGCCCGTGCCCAGCCTTCCGTTCGACGCCGGGCTCGCGGCCCGGTCGTCGGCGAGGAGGAGGCACGGATGGAGGAGGACGACGGCGCACCCGAGGACAGCGGCGCCGAGCGGGCCGAGTTGGAGGAGCTGCGGGGACGGCTGGCAGCTCTGGAGAACGAGCGGGCCCCGCGATCGTCCCGGCCCCGGCACCACGGCAGGTCAATCCTCGGCGCCGTGCTCATCGTCCTCGGCTGCCTCCTCGCCCCGCTGTCCGTCGTGGCCGCGTGGGCCGCCGACGTGGTGGACGACACCGACCGCTACGTCGCCACCGTCGCCCCGCTCGCCTCGAACCCCGCCGTGCAGGACGCCGTCGCCAACCGGGCCACCGACGCACTCATGTCCCGCCTCGACCTGCCCGCCCTGCTCGCCGACGTGACCCCCGCGGACCGGCCCCGGCTGCAACAGGCACTCGGCGGCAAGCTGGGCGGCGCGCTCGAAGGGGCCGTACGCAGCTTCGTCCACGACCAGGCCCGGAAGGTCGCCGCGTCGGACGCCTTCCGAACCGTCTGGACCGACGCCAACCGCCGGATCCACAGCACCCTCGACAAGGCCCTCACCGGCAAGGGCGGCGGCGCGGTCCAGCTGAAGGACGACACCGTCACCCTGGACATCGGTCCCCTCGTGGACCAGGTAAGACAGCGGCTCGTCGACGCGGGCCTGACCCCCGCCGAGCACATTCCCGCCGTGCACGCCGACTTCACCCTCGCGAGGTCCGACCAGATCGACCGGTACAAGACCTACGTACGGATCCTGCAACTCGCGGGCAACTGGCTGCCGGTGCTGGCCCTCCTGCTGATCGCCGCCGGTGTGCTGCTGTCGGTCCGGCGCCGCCGGGCCCTGGTCGCGGGCTGTCTCGGCGTCGCCGTCGCCACCGGGATCCTCGGCGTCGGGCTGAGCGTGTTCCGGGTGATCTATCTGGACCGGCTGCCCGCCGGTGTCTCCCCGGACGCGGCCGCCGCCGTCTACGACGCGCTGGTCCACTTCCTGCGGACCACCGTGCGCATGGTCGTCGCCCTGGCCGTGGTGGTCGCCCTGGGCGCCTGGCTCACCGGGCCGGGCCGGTACGCCGGGCTGGTACGGCGGCTGTGGGCCTCCGGAATCGGCGCGGTCCGCGCCACCGCCGGCCACGCCGGCCTGCGCACCGGCCCGGCCGGCCCGTTCGTACGCCGCCACCGCACCTGGATCAGCTGGCTCCTGGTCGCCGTGGCGCTACTGGTCTACCTGCTGTGGTCCTACCCCACCGGCTGGGTGGTGATCGGCATCGCCCTGTGCCTGCTGTTCGCACTGGCGGTGGTGGAGTTCCTGGCGGCAGAAAACCCGGGCACCGAGCAGCTCACCCGACCGGCATGAGCGGACGGGTGCACGCAGGCAAGCGCTATTCCTCCGGCGGCTGGGCCTCCATCAGTCGTTCCGCGATGTCGTCCGCCCAGGTCTGGGCCCACTGGCGGAGGGCCGTGACGGCCTCGTCGTCCAGGCCGTACGCGGTGAACTCCCTGTCGTCCATCCAGTCGGTGCCGGTCAGGCGGGACTGGAGGTCGGTGAGGTCGAAGGTGTCGCGGGCGTGGCGGCGGCCGAGGTCCTCGAGTTCGGGCAGGCTCCAGCGGTCCGCGGCCGCGTGCACGACGAGGAGGTCGCGGGGCAGGCCGCGGTCGGTCAGCGCCCAGACCCGCATGCCGACCGTGTCCTCGAGGGAGAGGGTGAGGCCGAGTTCCGTCCGGACCGGCGGCTGCCAGAGGGCCTCCTTGAGGAGGTCGACCTCGCCGGCCTCCTCCGACACCGCGTCGGTGACGATGAGTTGGGCGGAGAGCGGGTCCGTCTCGCGTCTGCGCACGTGCCAGCCGTGGTCGCGAAGGACCGCGGCGACCGTCTCGGCGATCGTCCGCATCGGCGCCGGGTGCTGGGTGGCGGCCTCCACCGTGCGGCCGGGACGGTCGAACAGGCCGTGGGCCAGGGCCGCGTAGTCACCGGTCAGGGCCAGGGGGTACGCGGCGCCGGCCGACAACAGGTCGGGCAGCAGACGGCGGTGGAGTTCGGGGAGGTCAACGTTCACGGGGCGGCCGGTGAGTGGTGCGGGGGGCGGGCGGCCGAGGGGGGTGCCATGGGGGGATTATCGCTGGTGGGGCGGGACACGGGTGCCACGACTCCGCGTACGGTGTCGCGAGTCCAGGTGCAGTGCCGTGCCGCGGCATCGCCCGGCGCCGACAGCCCCACCGGCCACACCGGTTTCGGCTGCGGCCCGGAGGTCAGGCGGGCTCCGGCCTGTACACGGCCAGCGCCCAGATCACGAAGAAGTCGATGCCGATCATGATGAGCGCCCAGATGGGGGCGTAGGGCAGGAAGAGGAACTGGGCGACCATGCTCAGCGCGGCCAGGAAGATGCCGACCACGCGGGCCCAGCCGGGGGCGCCCTTGAGGAGCGCGGCGCCCGCGATGACCCCGAGCGCGCCCAGGATCACCAGGATCCAGCCCCAGCCGGTGAGGCTGATCTTGTAGACGTAGTCGTGGACCCGTGCGTACACGTCGTCGGTGGCGATCGCGGAGATGCCCTGCAGGATGGCGAAGATGCCGTTCATCAGCAGGAGGACCCCGGCGAAGACGACTCCGCCGGTGGTCCAGCCGCTGCTCGGCGCCGGTGCCGGTGCCGGATGCGTCTGCTGTGTCATGGGTACGACGATCCGGCCGCCCTCGGCCCCTCACCACGGGAGTTACTCCGAACGGGTGAACCCGGGGTCCCGGGTCCCCGATCGTCACTTACCGACCGGGCCGACGTACGTCCCCGGGTGGGTCGCACCGTCCTGGAGCACCACGGCGCCGCCGCGCCACGGCAGGTCGTACGAGGTGCGCTGGTCCGGCGCGGTGATGACGACCGTGGTCGGCCTGAACGCGGTGGAGTCGCTCTGGTCCGACGCCAGGTAGGTGATGGTGAAGTGGGCGGAGTCGCCGCTCGCCAGGGTGACCCGCTGCGGGGTGGCGTCGGTGCGCCGCAGCGACCACTGCTGACCGCTGTTGACCAGATCGACGCCCGGGAAGCCGTAGAGCGTGCAGGAGTGGCCACTCTTGTTGGTGAGCGCCACGACGGCGTGCTTCTGGCCGCTGCCGCTGCCGGTGTCCGCCCAGGAGTAGCCGAGCCCGGAGGCCTGGCAGGCGGCCACCGAGCCGCCGGCGGCGGAACCGCCCGAGCCGGACGAGCCACCCGAGGTGGCGGAGCCCGTGCTCCCGCCCGTGCCGCTCCCCGAACCGCTGTTCCCGGCCGGCGTGGCCCCGGACCCGGAACCGCCTGAGCCCGTGGAGCCCGTGGAGCCGGTCGAGCCGCCGGAGCCCGTGGAGCCGCCGGTGCCGGCCGCGTCGCCCGCCGCCGGAGCCGCCGTACCGCCGTCGGAGGTGACGGAGCCGGTCGCGGTGCCGTTGCACGCGGTCAGCAGGGCCATCAGCGCGGCGGCGCCGGTCAGTGCGGCGGCGGTCTTGCGGAGGTTGCGGCGGCGGTTCGACATGGGGTCCCCCAGCGGTGGTGTTCTCCCCGGCTCTCTGCCGGACACCTCTTTCGATGCGGCCCCGGGTGGGGAAGTTCGGGGCCCGCCGTCACGGGACCGTCGTGGTCGTGTCACGCCCGCCGTTACAGAATCCGGTACCGAATCCCGTACCGAATCCCGTACCGGATCCGGCGGCTCAACTCCCCTGTGCCATCAGGCCATCCAGAAGAACACCGCCGTCATCCGCTTCTCCTCCAGCGTCTTGCCGGCGTAACCGGTGGCGCTGTGCACGAGGTTGGCGTTGTAGAGGAGCAGTCGGTTGTACCGGTGCGGGACGCGGACGTCCTCCTCGAAGTGGTCGCCCGGGACGAACCGGGTCCCCAGCGCATCGACCAGGTTGTTGTGCGGGGCCTGGACGATGTTGCCGCCTAGCCGGCCGCCGGGCAGCGACTGGCGGTAGAAGGCGGTGCCGCAGTCCTTGGCGACACCGGGGTTGAGATACAGCACCGCCGCGTACCGGCACAGCGCCCGTGAGTCGGTGTGCGGGCGCGGCTCGCTCTCGCCCTCACCGACGACCTGGACGCAGTTGTGGTTGAGGGTGCCGCCGCCCGGCGCCTGCTGCACCCACAGTTTCCCGGCGCCGGTCGCCTGCTTCACCAGGCCTTCCACGACGGCGAGTTCGGCGGGTTCGAGGCCGGGCATGGTGCGCAGTCCGGGCCAGGTCTCCGAGGTGTACGGGTATCCCTGGACCCAGTCGTCCTTGGCCAGGCAGCGCTCCCGTACGGCGTCCACGTCCGGCAGGACGTCGTCGAACACCCAGTAGTCACGGCCCTTGGTGGGCTTGCGGTAGGGCAGGACGGGCAGCGCGGCGGGGCCCCGGCCGGGTCCGCTGCCGGGACCACGACCGGGAGCGGCGCCGTGCGGAAGGCGCGGGAAAGGGGAGTGTGGGGGCATGCGGCGAAGCTAGTCCGCGGCTTTGTCATGGCCACACCCGCCAGAGGAACTCATCGCCTTCCCGTGGCCAAGACATGAGAAGACGGCGCCCCGGGCAGAGCAATACCTCACAAGTTCTTTGCCAAACCAAAAGGTTTCCGGCGCTCCGCCCTCCGTATTCACCGTCGACCGACCCGCCCCTGCGCGGGACCACTGACCGGCAGGAGGCACCGGTGCGCTTTTCGCGGAACGCGACGGGCACGCTCTTCGTGGGCGGAGCCCTGAGCCTGACCCTCGTGGCGCTGGCCTACCCGAGCATGCTGGGCGTGAACACCGTGTCCAGCGACACGACCCGCGTCATCGCCAACACCCAGTGGGGGCCCCTGACCGAAGGCGACCGTGACTTCGTGGTGAAGGTGCGCGCAGCCGGGCTGTGGGAGTACCCCGTGGGCCAGCTCGGCCTGAAGAAGGGCCAGAGCCAGGCGGTCATCACCGCGAGCAAGCACCTGATCGACGGCCACGCGGCGCTGGACGCCAGCTGCCGCAAGATCGCGCCCATGCTCAACATCACCATCCCGAACCTGCCCTCTCCGCAGCAGCAGGGGTTCGTCAACACCCTGACCGCGGACAGCGGCAAGAAGTTCGACACGGATTTCGCCAACATCCTGCGGGTCACGCACGGTTCGATCTTCAACACGATCGCCAAGATCCGCTCCACGACGCGGAACACCCTGGTGCGGATCCTGGCCGACCAGGCCAACGCCACGGTCCTCGACCACATCACGGTGATGGAGCAGACCGGCCTGGTCGACTTCCCGTCGGTCCTCTTCCAGGAGACGACCCCACCGAAGCTGCCCGCCACCGACCTGACGCCGCCGCCCCCGGACGGGGGCCAGCCGCAGGTCGTCCTCACCCCGCCGGTCAACAGCACGACCAGCCCGCCGGCGCTGCCCGGCGAGAACGGCTTCACGGGCAGCGGTGCCGGCGTCGGCACCGGCAACGCCGATGGCAATGCCGGCGCCTCCCCGACCCCCAACCCCACCGCCGGCTAGGCGCCCAGCCACACCGTGGTGTCGGGCGGCAGCGTGCCGTCAAGCGGCAGCGGCACGCTGGCCAGCAGCACTTCGCCCGGCGGCAGCGGCACCGGCGCGTCCGTCACGTTCGTGACGCACCGCCAGCCCTCCGACCGGGCGAAGTGCAGCACCCCGCCGGGCGCCTCGGCCCAGGTCAGCGTCTCGCCCTCGATCAGTTTGCGGCGCAGCCGCAGCGCGGTGCGGTAGAGCTCCAGCGTGGAGCCCGCCGTACCGGCCTGCGCCTCGACGGCGTACGACGCGAACCATTCCGGCTGCGGCAGCCAGGCACCGCCCGGCCCGAAGCCGTACGACGGCCCGCTCGCCGTCCACGGCAGTGGCACCCGGCAGCCGTCGCGGCCCTTGCGGGCATGGCCCGTCTGTTCCCAGACCGGGTCCTGGAGGACGGCCGCGGGCAGGTCGGCGGCCTCGGGCAGACCGAGTTCCTCCCCCTGGTAGACGTACGACGATCCGGGCAGCGCCAGCATCAGCAGGGTGGCGGCGCGGGCCCGGCGGAGGCCATGCGGAGCATCGATCTCCGGCGCCCGGCCGCCGGACAGCAGCCAGGCGTTCTCGTCGGTGCCTGGCGGCAGCATCAGCCGGGAGGCGTGCCGTACGACGTCGTGGTTGGAGAGCACCCAGGTGGCGGAGGCACCGGCCGCACGGGCGGTGGCGAGGGAGCCGGTGATGACCTCACGGAGCGCGGCGGCGTCCCAAGGGGTCTGGAGGTACTCGAAGTTGAAGGCCTGGCCCAGTTCGTCGGGGCGGGCGTACAGGGCGCGGCGGGCGCCGGGCACCCAGGCCTCGGCGACGGCCGTGCGGGGCGGGGTGTAGGCGTCCAAGATCTTGCGCCAGTCCCGGAAGATCTCGTGCACCTCGTCGCGGTCCCAGTAGGGGTGCGTGCCGGGCGGCACCCGCTCCAGCGCCTGCTCGCCGGTCGCGCCGAACTCCGCCACGTCCCGCAGCGGCTCGGCGAGGTCCTTCACCAGGGCGTGCGCCACGTCGATCCGGAAGCCGTCGACGCCCCGGTCGGACCAGAAGCGCAGGGTGGTGCGGAAGTCGGCGCGGACCTCCTCGTGCGCCCAGTTCAGGTCGGGCTGCTCGGGGGCGAAGAGGTGCAGGTACCACTCACCGTCCGGGACCCGGCGCCAGGCGCTGCCGCCGAACACCGACTGCCAGTCGGAGGGCGGGCGTTCGCCGTGCTCGCCGCGGCCGGGCCGGAAGACGTAGCGGTCGCGGGCAGCCGAACCGGGGCCCGCGAGCAGGGCCTCCTGGAACCAGGGGTGCAGATGCGAGGTGTGGTTCGGGACGATGTCGACGATCACCTTCAGACCCAGCCGGTGCGCCTCGGCGACCATCACGTCGAAGTCGTCCAGGGTGCCCAGGCGCGGGTCGACGTCCCGGTAGTCCGCGACGTCGTAGCCGCCGTCGGCGAGTTCGGACGGGTAGAACGGGCTGAGCCACAGGGCGTCCACGCCGAGCGCGCCCAGATGGGACAGCCGCTCGGTGACGCCCCGGAGGTCACCGTGCCCGTCGCCGTCCGCGTCGGCGAAGCTGCGCGGATACACCTGGTAGATCACGGCCTGGCGCCACCAGTCGGGGTTCCGGGAGGAGAGGTCGACCACGCGCGTTCCTTTCGGGCGGGACGGAATTCGAGCGGGGGGAAACCGAGAACAAGTCTGTCCATAATGCCGAGAAAGCGAACCTTCACACCGCACGGAGCTGATCATTCCCTGTGTGTAGGAGTTGTGATGAGCCCCGAACGCCTCTTGCTTACACGCAGGTTGACAGGGTTCGGCACGTCCCACGACCATGGGCGCACACCGTGGCGCATGCGATCAATGAGCCTGGTGTTTCTTCGCTTTCCGCAGCCTCCGCTGCCCTCCTCGCGAGATCCACGATGGGATATCCATGTCCATAACCAGACATGTCACCGCGCACCGCCTGCTGGGGACGGGCCTCGCGTCGTTCGCCCTGTGTGCCGCCTCCGTCGCCGGGGCGTCCGGCGCCTTCGCGCACGGCACCCCCGGCGGTGACGGCTGGAAGTCCGGCGGCCACTACAGCCCCGGTACGGGCGCCGGCACGGAGACCGGCACCGACAAGTGCCAGTTCTCGGTCGACGGCGTGAACTTCTTCGACTCGGTGAAGGTCGACGACCAGAACCTGAAGGTCACCGACGACGGCAAGGTCCACATCAAGGTGCGCGCCGCCGCCGACGCCGCGAGCTGCACCGCCTCGCTCGCCTCCTACCTGGCCCACGGCGCCACCTTCGCCACCTCGGGCGAGCAGATCTTCGTCGACTTCGACTCGGTGACGGTCAAGCAGGGCCAGACCGACTCCCTCGACATCGCGGTCCCGGACGCCGGCTGCTTCGCGCAGATCGACCTCTACCGGGGCGCGGTCAAGTTCGACGGCGAGAAGGACGCGAACGACGGCTTCGAGCACGGCGACCTGCCGGCCGGCCCGGACCACGCGGTCATCAAGGACAAGCTGATCGCGTCCTGGAACGGCGGTACGAAGGACTGCGCGACCGGCGAGTCCTCCTCCCCGTCGCCGACCCCGTCGCCCTCCGCCTCGGAGTCGACCCCGGCCGAGGAGAGCACGCCGCCGGCCGCACAGACCCCGTCGCCCTCGCAGAACGAGTCGACCGGCACGGCCACCCCGTCGGCCTCCGCCTCCGAGTCGACGACCGCCCCCGCGCCGGCCCCGAGCACCGACTCCGGCGGTGGCGGCGACCTGGCCCACACCGGCGCCAGCTCCACCACCCCGCTCCTCGCCGGCGGCGCGGCCGTACTGCTGGCCGGCGGTGCCGCGATCGTCGTCGTCACGCGACGCCGCAAGGCGACCCGCGCCTGACCCGAGGCCCCGCGCACCCCGCGACGCACGTACGCCCCGGCCGCCTTGAGCGGCTGGGGCGTACCTGTGCGGACGGGGCTCAGCAGTTCTTGACGTGCCGGACGAGACCCCGGTTGCAGGGGTGGTGCCTACCGCCCACCGCCGCCTTCGGCCCAGTCGGTGACGACCGTCTCCAGATACAGCTTCACGTACCGGGCCACGTCCACGTCGAGTGCCACGTCCACCATGGCCCGTTCCCGGCCACCGCCGTGGATCTCGGCCTCGCCCGGGCGGGGTCGGCGGTCGACGACGGTCTGGCCGCGGGTCGGTCCCGGGACCAGGGAGACCTCGACCGGGAGGTGCCAGGTGGTCAGACCGGCCGGGTCGGCGACGGCACAGACCGCGCCGGCGTCGCCGAGGCCGCCGGATGGGTCGTCGCCGTCCGGGTCCGGGGCGGCGGGCCGGTGCGCGAGCAGGTCACCGGCGAGCCGGGCGCCTGGTTCCGCACTCGCGCGCAGCCTCCGCACGTCCGCGCCCGGCACCACGACCCGCTGGAAGACGTCCAGGCCGTACATGGTGATCGGCACTCCGGCGGTGAGCAGGATCGCGGCGGCCTCCGGGTCGTGCCAGACGTTGAACTCGGCGACCGGCGTGGCGTTCCCGGTGGCGACCGCGCCGCCCATGAAGACGATCCGCTCGATGTTGCGGGTGACCTCGGGGTGGGTGCGCAGCAGCAGGGCGATGTTGGTGAGCGGCGCGGTCGGGACGAGGGTGACCGGGCGGGGCGAGGCGAGGATCTCGCGGCGGAGCAGGGTGACGGCGTCGACGTCGGCGGGGCGGCGGGTGGGCGCGGGCAGCCCCAGGTCGCCCATGCCGTCCGTGCCGTGCACGTGCCTGGCCGACCGGGCCGCCTCGACGAGCGGCCGCTCGGCCCCCCGCGCCACGGGAACGTCCCCGGCCCCAGCCCGCTCCAGCACGGTCAGCGTGTTCCGGACCACCCCGTCCACGTCGGTGTTCCCGGCCACACAGGTCACCGCCCGCAGGTCGATCCCCGGGTGCCGCACGGCGAACAACAGGGCGAGGGCGTCGTCGACACCGGTGTCGCAGTCGATGATCACGGGGATGGGCTGAGCGGGCACGGGGGGCTCCTTCCGTCGGCCCGACTCTATGCGCCGACCAGAACACCCGAACGAACGGCACGACAGCCGGGACAGGAGACGCCGGAAACTCCCCGACCGGCGGGAGGACAGCCGACCTCGGAGACGCCGGAAACTCCCCACCCAGAGGCAGGACAGCCGACCGGAAAGGGCACCCGGAACTCCCCGACCAACGGCAGGACAGCCGACCTGAAGGGGCAGGGGCCTGTGCCCTGGTGCGGCTCCGCCGCGCGGGCGCGACCAGCCCCACGGCGCCACACCGCCTCACGGGCAGTCCCCCCAAAAATCATTCGCCCTTGAAGTAGTGCCCCTCCTCAAGATCCCCGATCAGCCCCACCTCGACCGGCTCCCACCCCAGCAACTCCCGCGTCCGCGCACCGTTCACCGGCACGTCCATCGAGATCAGCGCCCCGAAGAACCCGAAGTGCCCGGCGACCCGCTCCTCCGGCACCCTTTCCACCGGCACCCCCAGCCGCCCCCCGATCACCTCGGCGATCTCCCGCACCGTGACCCCCTCGTCGGCCACCGCATGCAACTCCGCTCCCGCCGGCGCCTTCTCCAGTGCCAGCCGGTACAGCCGGGCGAGATCCAGCGTGTGGACGCCGGACCACCGGTTCCCGCCGTCCCCGGCGTATCCGGAGATCCCCGTGGCCCGCGCGATCCCGATCAGTATCGGCAGGAACCCGCCCCGGTCACGCGTGCTGTGCACGACCGGCGGAATCCCGACGACCACCGTGCGCACCCCCTGTCCGGCCAGCTCACCGAGCAACTCCCGGGTGGCGGACCGGGGATTCGCGTTGACCGTCTTCTCGATGTGCCCGTTGCCGTCACCCCGCCCCATACCGATCCCGACGAGGGTTTTGCCGGTGCCGGCGAGCGCCTCGCCGAACGCCCGCGTCACCACCAGGTCGGTGGCCGCGGCACCGGCCATGTCGCCGGCGGCCATGGCCGCGTGGTCGAAGGCGAGATGGACGACGGCGTCGGCTTCCCGCGCGGCCGCCCGCAGCCCGTCCAGGTCCGTGAGGTCACCGCGGCGGACCTCGGCGCCCAGTGCCGTGACGGCCGCGGCGGAGTCGTCGGAGCGGGCGAGGCCGACGACCTCGTGCCCGGCCCGGAGCAGTTCGGGGATGACGGCGGAGGCGATGTGACCGCTGGCGCCGGTGACGAAGACACGCATGACAGCTCTCCCGAGAACGAGAAGAAGGTGATGTGACTCGGTACCGTCACCGTAGCACTGTGACGGTACCGAGTCACATCACCTAAGCTGTGCCCATGGCTCGATGGGAACCGAACGCACGGCAGCGACTCGTGCAGGCCGCGATCGACCTGTTCGGCGAGCAGGGTTACGACAGCACCACCGTCGCCCAGATCGCCGAGCGGGCCGGACTGACCAAGACGACCTTCTTCCGGCACTTCCCGGACAAGCGCGAGGTGCTGTTCGCGGGGCAGGAACTGCACGGCCGCCTCCTCACGGAGGGCGTGGAGGCCGCGCCGGCCGCCGCGACCCCGCTGGAGGCGGTCGCCGCGGCCCTGGAGGCCCTGACCGCCTCCTTCACTCCGGAGCAGCGCGCGTTCGGCCCCCGCCTGAGCGAGGTCATCGCCGGTCACAGCGAGCTGCGGGAGCGCCTGGCCTTCAAGGAGCTCAACCTCGCGGCCACCCTGACCGACGCCCTCCGCCGCCGCGGCGTGCCCGACCCGACCGCGGGCCTCGCCGCCGACCTCGGCATCCGCGCGTTCGCCACGGCCTTCGCCCAGTGGATCACCCCGGCGAACGACCGCCCCTTCCCCGACCTGGCCCACGACGCCCTCACCGAACTCCGCGAAGCGGCGGCCGCCCTCACCTGACGGCCGCCCTCACCGGCCACCCCGCCACCCGGCCCGTCAGTCGCCCCGCCACCCGGTCCGTCAGTCCTCCCACAGTCCGGCCCCCCGCCCCGCCACCCGCGCCCCGATCCGCCGCACCAGCTCCGCCGCGGGCAACGCGCCCACCCGGCGCCCGTCCCGCAGCCGTACGGCCGCGAGCCCCGCCTCGGCCTCCCGCGCGCCGATCACCGCCTGGTACGGCACGAGCCGGCCGCCGCGCACTCGCGCGCCCAGACTCCCCTGCCCGGGACCGGCGACCTCGGCCCGCAGGCCGCCCGCGACCGCAGCATCGACCAGCGCCTCGGCCTGCTCCGACTGCGCCTCGGCGACCGGCAGGACGAGCAGCTGCACCGGCGCCAGCCAGACCGGGAAGGCCCCGCCGTGCACCTCCAGAAGATGCGCGACGGCCCGCTCCACGCTCCCGATGACGCTCCGGTGCACCATCACCGGCCGGTGCCTGCCGCCGTCCGCCCCGACGTACCGCAGATCGAACCGCTCCGGCTGGTGGAAGTCGATCTGCACGGTGGACAGGGTCGACTCCCGCCCCGCCGGGTCCGCGATCTGTACGTCGATCTTCGGGCCGTAGAACGCGGCCTCCCCCTCGGCCTCCTCGTACGCCACGCCCGCCCCGTACAGGACCTCCCGCAACAGGACGGTGGCCCGGCGCCACAACTCCGGGTCGGCGACGTACTTTCCGCCGTCGCCGGGCAGCGAGAGCCGGTGCCGTACGGCGCTGATGCCGAGGTCGGCATAGGCGCGGGCGATCAGCTCCAGGGCGGCGCGGGCCTCTTCGACGGCCTGATCGAGGGTGCAGAAGATGTGCGCGTCGTTGAGCTGGATGGCCCGTACCCGGGTGAGGCCGCCGAGGACACCGGACAGCTCGGCGCGGTACATGCCCCCCAACTCGGCGATCCGCACCGGTAGTTCCCGGTAACTGCGCGCCCGGGACCGGTAGATCAGGGCGTGATGCGGACACAGACTCGGCCGCAGCACGACCTCCTCCGCCCCCACCCGCATGGCCGGGTACATGTCCTCGCGGTAGTGCGCCCAGTGCCCGGAGATCTCGTACAGCTCGCGTTTGCCGAGGACGGGCGAGTACACATGCCGGTACCCGGCCCGGCGCTCCGCGTCCCGGACGTACTCCTCCAGGGTGTGCCGCACGACCGCGCCGTCGGGCAGCCAGTAGGGCAGGCCCGCGCCCATCAGCGGATCGGTGTCGAACAGGTCGAGTTCACGGCCGAGTCGGCGGTGGTCGTGCATGGCGGATCTCCTCCGTCAGGGAGGCGGACGACCCGCGACACGGCAGAGCCCCGGGGCGTTCGCCCCGGGGCTTCGGACAGGTCAGGTGTCAGCGCGCCGGGACGGTCTCCGGCGTCGTCGTGGAGAACGGACACGGCTGGGCGCGCTTCATGCGGTCCACGGTAACGAGCGGGGCGGCCGACGGGCCACGGGTTATCGGCTGCTTCGACGGGTCGGCCCCGGCCGGCGACCGCACCGACGTCACGCATTCGTCACAACTCCCTCACGTGATCCGATCGTCTGACTGACGGCGGGTCATGATCGGTCGTATGACGAAGACTTCGGCGCCGAGGAACCTGACCGCGGCCCTCACCGCCGCGCTCCTCGCCGGGACCGCGGCTACGGTCGCGGCCCCCTCCGCGGCGGCCGCGACGGTGCCCGGCTGTTCCTCGACCGCCGACTCCACCAACCAGAAGGCCGACATCCACAGTCTGGCGGACCACCGCGGCGTGGTGGTCCTCAAGCTGGACACCAGCGTGAACAGCCTCCCCACCGAGCTGCACGTCGGCTCGTGGACCATGCCGGTCAGCTGGGTGCCCACCGGTACCGCGAACACCTGGCAGACCGACGGGCCGATCCACCTGGACGCCTACGGCACGTGGGCCGCCTACGTCGACGCGCCGCTCATCCACTACCCGGGTCTGTCCACGGAGCTGTACGGCCTGGTGGACTACACACTCCAGCCGGTCGTCCAGACGGCCCGCACCGACCGGGCCGCGTCCGACACCGACCACCGGACAGTGACCGTCTCCGGCACGGTGCTCGGCCGCGATCCCTACACCGGGCAACTGCGGCCGTACGCGGGGCTGGCGACCGTGAAATGGATGTCCGAGACCGAGCGGGATCCCAGGACGACGGATGCCCCGCTGGCCGCCGACGGCACCTTCAGCCAGGCGATCACCGTGGCGGGCGGCGCCTGGATCTCGGTGACCGCCAACCCGGGCACCGACCCGGCCGCGCACGTCGCGGGCACCGCCGCCTGCACGCTGGCGCCCGACCTCGCCAGGATCGACGGCGCGGTCGGCATCGGCGCCAGGACGTCCGCCTCCCCGGCGCGCTCCGGCGCCACGGTCACGCTGTCCGGCAAGGCGACCTGGACCGAGCAGGTCAGCCCGTACACCGTGCATCCCCTGGCGGGCCGCACGATCCAGGTGAGCTACGCCGACGGGGGCGCCGCTCCGGCGGTCACCACCACCGCGGTGACCGGCGCCGACGGCTCGTACAGCGTGAAGGTCACCGTCACTCGTCCGGGCTCCTTCTCGCTCGGCACGTCCGCGGAAGCCCCGTACCTGAGCAACGCCTGGGCCGATGTCACCCAGCAGGTCCAGATGCCGCTGTCGATCACGGGCTTCAAGGCCACGCTGGGCGCCGACCACGAGGTCACCGCCTCCGGCAAGCTGGCCGCGACCGTGAGCCGTTCGCCCGGTCTGGGCGGCCAGTCCGTGGACCTGGAGTACTCGGCCGACGGACACACCGGGTGGACCCGCGTGGCCACCGGCAAGGCCAAGGCCGACGGCTCCTTCACGATCGGCGCGAGCAACCGTGCCTCCGGCTGGTACCGGGCGCACCACCGCGCTTCCACGACCTACCAGGACCAGGTCACCACCGCGGTCAAGAAGTCCCGGACCGCCAGCCGGATCACCACGCTGAAGATCACCCCGCAGCCGGTGGCCAAGGGCAAGACCCTCACCGTGACGGGGGTTCTGCAGCACCACACCACGGCCTGGAAGGCGTACGGCGGTCAGCGGGTCACCGTCCTGTTCCGGGCGACCGGCACCACCACCTGGAAGACCGTGACCACGGCGGCCACCAACAGCACCGGCCACTTCACGGCCAAGCCGAAGGCGACCCGCGACGGCACCTGGGTGCTCGACTACGCGGGCAACAGCACCCACTTCGCCACCCGGTCGGCACAGGACTTCGTGGACGTCCACTGACCCGGCGACGCCGGTGACCGCCCGGGGGAGCCACCCGCACCGTGGGACTCACCCGGACGGACCGGAGCGGTGGTAGGCGGGCGTCAGTGGTGATGGCGTGATCTCACGCGTCCACCGCTCCTGTTCCCGGGGAGGCCCCCGCCATGAGAGTCATCGCCTCCGGTCTTGCCGTGGCCGGCCTGCTCGCCGTCTCCGCCTGTACGGCCGGCCGGGCGCCGGAGGCGTCCGCCGCGGGCGCCTCCCCGGCGGCGAACGCGACCGCCGCCGAGCGTCCGGCCCCCGCCAGCCCGGCCGCCTCGCCCGGCATCCCGGCGCTCACCCCCGACCAGGCCCAGGCCGCGCTGGTCGAGGAGGGCGACCTCGGGGTGCCGTGGACGGCGGGCGAGTCCACCGCCACCTGGCACGACGGGCTGCTCAAGGCCGTCACCGGGCAGCCCGACTGCCAGCGCCTGCTCGACGCCCTGTACGCCGACGAACTGCTCGAACCGGCCGGCCCGCACGCCGTCACCGTCCTCGACGACGGTGACGACAACGCCCAGCTCCGCTACCAGGTCTACGCGAGCCGTGCCGCCGACGTGGACCGGACCCTGGCCTGGCTGCGGGCGGTGCCCGGCGTCTGCGGGCGGTTCGCCGCGCAGACCACCTCGGCCGGGACCGAGACCGTCCAGGTCGCCGACTCCGGGCTGGCGGCCTTCGGCGAGGCCCGGCAGGGGCTGCGGGTCACCCTCACCGCGCAGCCCTCGCCGAGCGACGACCCCACCACCCTCACCGTCGACATCGCCGTCGTCCGCGTCGGCGACGACGCGATCGTCCTCACCGCCGGCGCTCTCGGCACCCTCCCGGCGCACACCACCGAACAGACCCTCGACGTCGGCGTCCAACGCCTCGCCCAGGTGCGGGAACAGGGCCGGGCACAGGCGTAGAGCCCGCCCTGGACCCCGGCCCCCGCCGTCAGGGGAGGATCGAGTCGACGCAACCGCCGTCCACCCGCAGGGCGCCCCCGGTCGTGGCCGATGCCTGCTCGGAGCTGAGGTAGACGACCATGTGGGCGATCTCCTCCGGCTCGATCAGCCGTTGCAGCAGGGACTGCGGCCGGTACTCACGCATGAAGGTGCGCTGCGCCTCCTCCCACGGCAGATCCCGGTCCACGAGTCCGTATACGAAGTCCTCGACGCCGCCGGTGTGGGTGGGGCCCGCGATGACCGAGTTCACCGTCACGCCCGTGCCGGCCGCCTTCTTGGCGAACCCGCGGCTCACCGCCAGCAGCGCGGTCTTCGACATCCCGTAATGGATCATCTCGGCCGGGATGACCACCGCCGAGTCGCTGGCGATGTACTGCACGCGCCCCCAGCCGCGTTCGGTCATACCCGGCAGGTACAGCCGTGTCAGGCGTACCGCGGCGAGCACGTTGACCTCGAAGTAGCGCCGCCATTCGTCGTCGCTGAGCTCCAGCGGGTCGGCGGCCCCGAAGACACCCAGGTTGTTGACGAGGATGTCCACCTGGGGCAGCAGCTCCGTCGCCCGGGCCGCGCCCTCGTCGGTGGAGACGTCGGCGGCCACGGACACCAGGTCGGCGCCGGGGGCCTGCTCGGCCAGGGCCCGCACGCTGTCGGCCACCCGGCGTTCGTCACGGCCGTTGACACCCACGCGGGCGCCGGCCCGGGCGAGCCCCACGGCGATGGCCGCACCGATCCCCTGGGTGGAGCCGGTGACCAGTGCGGTGCGTCCTGTCAGATCGATATGCATGGGCGGGAGGGTTCCCTTCGTCCATCTGCGAATGCCAGGGTTCGTGGGCCGGTGCCTACGGATGCCACCGTCCGTCATGAGGGGCGGCACGACCCGGTCACGTGAGCCGAACGGGCTACGGCGTCTCGTAGGGGTCCGACGGCTGCCGCACCGTCTTCGCCGACCTCGCATGAACCGGCCGACCGGGAAGTCGGAGCCCGCGCTGGCCTGGGCGCCCAGGTCGACCCGGCCGCGGGCCGGGAAGAGGCGGGCGACCCGCTCCGGGCCCCAGAAGCCCTCCTCCACCTCGGCGGTGTCGTGCAGCAGGGGCTGCCGGATGGTGACGGGAACGCCGAGGGCGACCGCGCGGGCGCGCTGCTCGGGGGCTGCGAGACCGCCGTGCTCCATCACCAGGAAGCCGTCGGCCGATCGGCCGCCATATCGAGTCCGCTCACGCAGGGAACACGACAGTGGAGCCGCCCTCGACACCGATCATGCGACAACTACCGGGCGGTAGCGGCACCCCCTACAGCGGCGGCTGGGCCGGTGCCGGGCCCAGGGTCGTGGTGCCCGGGGCCGTTCGGTGGCCGAGGCCGGTGCGGTACGCGTCCAGGGCCGCCTCCACCCGGCCGGTGCGGCGCAGCAGGTCCCCCAGCAGCCGGCACAGGTCTGCCAGGTCGCCGGCCGCGCCCGCCCGCTCCAGCAGGCTCAGCGCGCGCACGTAGTGCTCCTCCGCGGCCTCCGTCTCCCGGGCGTCCTCGGCGATGATGCCGAGCAGGCGGTGCGCGGCGGCCGCGTGCACCGCGCCGCGCTCGGAGGAGAAGTCGCCGAGCACGTCGTGCAGCAGCGCGGCGGCCTCCTCGGACTTGTCCCGGCGGTGCAGTACGTCGGCCAGCTCGACGGCCGCCTGGCTGCGGTACAGGGCCGCCCGGGTCTCCGACAGCATCGCCAAGGCCTCCCTCAACTCCCCTTCCGCGCGCTCCAGTTCGCCGTTCTGGGCGTAGACGTAACCGCGCATCCAGTGACAGTTGGCGAGTTCGGTGCGCAGCTGGAGCTGGCGGTACAGCTCGGCGGCCTTGGCCAGGGAGGCGTCGGCCTCGGCGACCCGGCCCTCGGCGAGCAGGGTGCGGGCGACGGAGCGGTGCATCCGGGCGATCAGCGCGGGGTCGCCGGCCTGCGGGGCGAGGGCGAGGGCGAGTTCGGCGGCCTGGGCGGCGCGGGCATGGGCGCCCATGTCCATGTACGGGCCGATGGCGGAGGCGTAGAGGAGCAGCAGCGCGTCGGGGTCGTGCAGGCCGCTGCGGTTCAGTTCGTCGAGCGTGGTCTCAAGGAGGTAGACGGCGTACCGGAGTTCACCGGCCAGGTAGTGGCTGACGGCCCGGCCGCGGATCGCCGGGACGCGTACGGGCAGCGGCTCGTCGGCCGTCCACACCTCGGCCCGCTCGAAGAACTCCCTGGCCTGCCCCAGCTCACCGGTGTCCAGGGCGCACTCGCCCATGCCGAGCAGTGCGGTGGCCTGCTCGACCGCCAGCCCGTGCGCCTCCGCCTCCGCGAAGAGGGCGGTGTACAGGGCGGCGGCCTCCTCGGCCGCGCCGGTGGCCAGGGTGCGCTGGGCCTCGGTGAGCCGCAGCCTGAGGTCGGTGGCGAGATGGGCGGGGCGCCCGCTGGCCAGCTCCTCGAAGCCGACGCCGAGCCGCCCGGCGATGTGCCGCAGCGCCTCGTCGGAGGCCCGCACCCGACCCGCCTCCAGCGTGGAGATATAGGCCGGTGTGTAGGCCGGTTCGGCCAACTGCCGCTGGGTCAGCCCCCGCTCGGTGCGCAGTTGCTGCACCCGTCGCCCGATGGTCTCCGGATCGTCCCGTTCCTGCATTCTGTCACTCCCCCCAACTCCCCTTGGACCTCTTGCCGTTGAGCTCTGTCAGCCCCTAGGTTAAACGGCGAATTAAACACGCTTAACCCGCCCCTGTCGTTGCGAGGTCGCCGTGCTCGGACGCACATCCGCACGCCCTGCCGCACTCCCCCACTCCCGGCTCCGCTCGATCGGGGGGACCGCCACCGCCCGTAGTGTGGCAGCCGCCGTGATCGCCGTGGCCGCGCTCATCACGGCCGCCAACGCGGGGCCTGCCAGAGCGACGGACAACGGCTCCCGTTCCACCGCGCCGGCCACCGCCGAACACGCGTCGCGCTGAAACGCGCCCAGCCTGCCCCCGGCGGGACCGCCCCGGCCCCGCCGGGAGGGCTCCGCCCCCGTGCGGCGGCCCCGACCTCTCGCTCCAGGACTCCCGGTTCGACGACCACATCGAGGTAAAGCCGACCGGCACCACCTTCGACGCGTACGCCTGACCAGGTCGCGGCCGTGAACGCCCCCTCCCCGGCCGTCGGCGGCCGCTTCCCGACGGGGAATCCCGGGTGCTGATTGTCAGTGGCATGACCTAGTCTTCATCACATCCGCCACACGCGGCCCACAGCGCGCGCACACCCTTAGGCACCCGTGGGCCACCTCCCCGTGGCGCCCCACTTCATTCGATCCGGGGGGTTCGAATCAGCGTGCGTATGCGCACCCGCACCGTCACAGCCGCCACCACCCTGGCGGTCCTCTTCAGCTCGGCGGCCCTGGCCGCCACCACGCCGGCCTTCGCCGACACCAGCGCCCTGCTGCCGATCAGGTCGACCGGTGACATCGTCGTCGACGGCGTCCACCAGCAGGTCTTCATCAGCGATCCGAGCAACGGCAAGATCGTCGTCACCGACTACTCGGGCAATGTGCTCAAGCAGCTGACGACCAACCTGTCCGGGGTCACCGGCCTCGAACTGTCGGCCGACTCGGGCACGCTCTACGCGGCCGTCCGGGACCTGGACGCCGTCGCCGTCATCGACACCGCGACGGACACCGAGACCACCCGCTACACCGTCGGCGACAAGCCGCGCAGCGTCGCCCTCGCGGACGGCAAGCTGTGGTTCGGCTACGGCGGTGACGCCGAGGGCAACATCGGCTCCGTCGACCTGACGAACGACCAGCACGAGGTCACCCTCAACCAGGACAGCAGCTGGTACTCGGCGCCCGTCCTGGACGCGGCGCCGGGCACCGACATCCTGGTCGCGGGCGACCGCGACCTCAGCCCCGCCTCGCTGTCCTCCTACGACGTCTCGTCGGGCACCGCCACCCAGCTGGCCCACATCCGCACCGACGGCAGCAACCTCAACGACCTCCAGGTCACCCCCGACGGCAAGGACGTCGTGGTGGCCAGCGGCGCGCCCTACTACCACCAGGTGTACAGGACGTCCGACCTCAACGAGGACGGCAAGTACACCAGCACCGCCTACCCGAACGCGGTCGCGATCGCGCCCGACGGCACGGTCGCGGGCGGCAGCTTCGCCTGGTACGACCCGGACATCTACATCTTCCACCCGGGCAGCAGCGAGGCCGTGCGCACGTACGACTTCCCCAACACCGGCACGTCCAGCGGCGCCGACACCCTCGCCGACGGCGGTCTGGCCTGGACGCCGGACGGCTCCCGGCTGTTCGCGGTGACGTACAACGACGCGGACGTGTACTCCCTGCGCGAGTACGACACCCCGGGCCGCGCGGCCACCACCGTCACGGTGAACGCCCCGGCGACCGCGACCCGCGCCAAGCAGCTCACCGTCACCGGCACGGTCTCCTCGACGGCCGCGCTGCCCGCCGGCACCCAGCTCGCGGTCACCCGCACCGACCTGGACTCGCCGAACGGCAAGGCGCTGCCCGCCGTCACCGTCAAGACCGACGGCACCTACTCGTTCACCGACACCCCGCCGGCCGGCGGCAAGGTGACGTACCAGGTCTCCTACGCGGGCGACGCCGAGCACACGGCCGCCTCCGCCAAGGACACCGTGGACGTCTCCCGCGCCAAGCCGACGCTGACGCTGAACAACAACGGCAAGGTGTACGCGTACGGGCAGGACGTGAAGTTCACCGCCCACCTCGGTACGACCTACAAGAACCGCACGGTGGAGATCTGGGCCGACCCGTTCGGCCCGGACAAGCCCAACAAGCTGGCCAAGTCCGGCAAGGTCGACTCGCACGGCAACCTGTCCGTCACCCTGGACCTCAAGCGCGACACCAAGGTCACCGCGAAGTTCACGGGCGACGCGCGCTGGCAGCCGCGGTCGGTGTCCAGCTCGGTGGGCGCGAAGGTCAGCATCTCCATGTCGGCCAGCCGTCAGTACAAGACGAAGAAGACCTGGGGCCAGACCTACGCCTTCTTCCACAAGACCAAGAACCCGCTGTTCACGACCAAGATGCCGTACTACACCGGCCGTGCGCAGCGCTTCGACTTCCAGGTGTACTACCAGGGCAGGTGGTACTCCGACGACTCGAAGTACTTCGCGCTGTCCGGCAGCGGCATCTCCCAGGTCGAGTTCACCGGCAACCACAAGCAGGACGTCGGCTGGCGCTTCCGGGTCCGCTCCGACTACATCAACGGCACGTCCGGCGACACCGTCAACTCCACGACCTACGGCGCGTGGAAGTACTTCACCTTCACGAACTAGTGCATCAGCTGGTCTGAAGCTGCCGCAGGTGCTGCTGGACATGGTCCAGGGCACCCTCCCGGCGGCCCGGCACCCTGAGTCTCAACTCCGCGAGCGCGGGCCCCAGTTCACGGGCCCGCGCCGCGTCCTTGATGGCCCCCCACTGGTGGTGGGCCCGGTCCACGGCCGTCTCGACGGCCGGTGCGTCGGCCGGCTGCCCGGCGGCCAGCCGGGCATGCGCGACGGTCAGCCAGGTACGGCAGCTGCGCGCCGCGTCCCCGGCGAACATCGCCAGGTCGGCCCGCACCTCGGACCAGTGCAGGGCGTCCTCGGAGGCCGGCCCGTGCGCCCGCGCGGCGGCCTCCTCCCAGCGGGCGGCGAGCCCGTCGGCCTCCGTGTACCGGCCGCCCCGCGCGGCCGCGCTGATGGCGTCGTGCGGATCCCCGCTGTCCGGGGTGTGGGTGCTGAACAGAATGCCGCTCGCGGCCTCGGCACCGAGCCGCGCGAGCACCTGCTGGTGCAGCTGCGCCAGCGACGGCCGGTGCCCGCTGCGCAGCACGGTCGCCACGGCCTTCATGTACGACGGCGACGCGACCTCCCGGCGGGCCGGCGGCGGTGCGATACGCCCGTACACGGCGTTGTTGCGCCCGGAGTCCAGGGGCACGGTACGCAGCCACTCCCAGGTCTCGTGGTCGGCGTGCAGGTCGAGGACGAGCGTGGTCGCCCCGGCCGGCCGCAACCGCAGCTCCTCGCGGATCCAGTGCCAGGGCAGACCGGTGTAGCGGACGGTGGCGGGCGTGGTCCGGGCCAGCGCGAGATGCGGCAGCCGCTGCTTGCGGTCCAGCTGCAGCTGACCCGTGACGAACACGGTGAGCGGTCCGGGGGCGGCCGCGGCGGCCCGCAACCGGGTCAGGACGGCCTGCGGCTCCAGAGGGTCGGCGAGTTCCACCACGTTGGCGGTGTCGGTGCCGGAGAGTATCGCCGGGGGCACGGCCGCGAGCACGGGGAGCACGGAGGCCGCGTCCACCAAGCACCCCTTGCCCGTCGGCGAGGCCGCGAGCAGCAGCACGGTTCCGGGCATCGGCCCTCCCCTTTGTTCCCCAGGTCCACTTACGTCAGCACGGTAACCGCTGCGCCTGCAAAGCGGGGGGCACGGGAGAGGTTTGGGGCGGGATGGGAGTGTTCCGAGGTGCGAGAGAACACCACCGGCCGGTGACCTGTGCGCAAGGACCTGTTGACGACCACCGTCTTCCACACCCCGGCCACTGTGTTCCACACCCCGACCACCCCGGCTACCGCACCCGACCACCATCTTCCACACCCCGACCACCCCGGCTACCGCACCCGACCACCGTCTTCCACACCCCGACCACCCCGGCTACCGCACCCGACCACCGTCTTCCACACCCCGACCACCCCGGCTACCGCACCCGACCACCGCGTTCCACAGCCTGGCCACCGCCCTCCGCCGCACGTCGGCCACCGTCTTCCGCGCCCCGGCCGCCGTCTTTCACACACCGGCCCCGACTTCCCGGGCCCCTATCCCGGTGTCCGCGTTCTGCGGATCGCGAAGATCGTGGTGTCGTCGGAGAGGCGGCCCCGGCTGTGCCGGAGGACGCCGTCGCGGACGTGGGCGACAAGGAGGGCCGGGTCGGAGGTGGCGGTCCGGGCGGCCTCCTCGGGCAGCGCGTAGAACTCGCGTCCGCGTTCCGCGCCTCGGTGACGCCGTCCGTGGTGACGAGAAGCGTCTCGTCGGCGGCGAGGGTGATCGTGAGGGTCGGCGGGAGGCCGGACCCCTTCGCACGGCGATGTCCCGCATGTGCAGCAGCCGCCGCTCGCCGCCGGCCCGGACCACGCAGGCGAGTATGGCCAGCACCCCGGCGAAGGCGACCAGGATGAAGTCGGGCAGCCCGGCCTGGTACTGGTGCGGCCAGACGCTGTCCACGGCGATGTAGTCGAGGACCGCCAGCACCGCGAAGACGGCCGTCGCCCAGACCCCGCAGAGCGCCGCCGCGATCCCGGGGACCAGCACGATCCAGGAGATGATCCGGAACCGTTCCGTCGTGTTGAGGTCGACCGCCGTGATCCCGGCCAGCAGCAGCAACGGCGCGGCCCAGCAGAAGCTCCGGCCCCGGGCCCACTCCAGGGGCTGCCGGCGCAGCAGGTCCTGCCACCGCCGCGTGGCCGCGTGGTCGGTCACGACAGTCAGAGAATCATGCGCCGGGCCCCGCCGCATGTCGTGGGGGCCGCAGCAGAAACCCCGGACGGCCGACTTGCCAGGGGGTACCCGCAGGTGTGCCCTGGAAGCTGGGGGGCGAGGAGAGAGGAGCACTCTCATGGCTCAAGCGGCACCCACGTCCGGAGGCATGCCCCGGCGCGGCCCATCGCCCGACATCTTCAGCCCGCAGGCGCACGCCATGGCCAGACTGGCCTTCCCGATCGTGACCGGGCTGATCTACGGCTACTGGGCGGCCGCGAACCGGCGCAGCGGCGGGCCCATCACCGGCTGGAACCTGCTGTTCGGCTTCGTGACGGCGATCGTCTTCGCCCTGGTGCTGTTCGGCGTGCTGACGATCGCCCCGCGGCTGCGGCGGGAGGTGCACGCGCTGATGTGGACGGCGTTCATGGGGATCGCCTTCGGCTTCCTGTACAGCCAGAGCGGAGAGTCGATCCTGCGCTCCACCGGCATGGCCCTGGCGGTCGCGGCGGTGACGTTCGCCGTGATGTTCTACCGGTTCTACACGCACGAGGACGCGGTCGGCCATCGCGTCCGTTGACCGCTCCCGGCCACGCGTGGGCCCCGGCCGTGCCGGCCGGGGCCCACGCGTTCCCCTTTTTCCCTCACGGGGGTTTCCCCTCACCGGCCGCCGGGCCGCCCGAGGGCACCCGGCGACATCCCTGCGGAGCCGCTCCGGCCGTTCCACCGGGGAACAGATCTCCGCACGACCAGGAAACACCCGTTCGGGCCAACCCTCCACCGGAGCACGGCGCCCCAAGGGTTTCCGGCGCCCGTCCGCCCGTCCGCGGCCGCCGTTTCGTCCATTCGGCTCGACCTGACGCCCCGCCGTGCCCCGGATGCAGTCACACCGCTCGCCCGACCTGCCCTCAGGGGCTTGCCTGGAGGCGTGCCCCCCGTGCCCTCCGCGCCCACAGGGCCCGCGCGGCCGGTTCGGCGCACCCGGGCCGTACGTCACCGGAACGCCCTGTCGGCCCTGCTGATCGCGCTGTCCAGTCTGCTGCTGCCGTTCGGCGCGCTGGCGGCCTGGGCGGCGTACGGGCTGGCGGACACCGGAGAGTACGTCAGCTCGATGGCGCCGCTGGCCGACGACCCGGACGTCCGGGACGCGGTGGCGGACACCGTCGGCGAGGGCATCATGCGCGAGGTGGACGTGGGCCGGCCGATGCAGGGCACGGTCGCGCCGTTCGTGCGTGAGGCGGTCCGCTCGTTCACCCAGACCCGGGCGTTCCGGCTGGCCTGGGACGCGGGCAACCGGGCCACCCACGACGCGATCCTGCGCGCGCTCCAGGACGAGCGCGAGGAGGCCGTGACCGTCGACCTCGCGCCGGTGACCGCCCAGGTCAAGGACCAGCTCACCCAGGACCATGTGCCGCTCGCGGCCCGTATCCCGGTCCAGCATACGGCCGTCGCGGTGCTTCCGGCGGCCGAACTGGACCGGCTCCGGAAGGGGTTCCACGTGCTCGAAGTCGCCGGCTTCTGGCTGCCCGTGTCGGCCGCCGTCTTCGCGGTCGGCGGTATCGCCGTCGCCGTCCACCGCCGCCGTGCGGTGCTCGCGACCGCGCTCGGTACGGCGCTGGGCGGCGGCCTGCTGGGGATCGCCCTCACCGTCGGCCGCTCGCTCACCCTGTCCGGCCTGCCGTCCGACGTCTCGCACCCGGCCGCGGCCGCCGTCTACGACGCCCTGACGTCCACCCTGCGCACGGTCTCCTGGCTGCTGCTCGGCCTGGGCCTGACGGTGGCCGCGCTGGCCTGGCTCGGCGGACGTGTCCGGCGGCGTCCGGGCGAGGAGCAGGAGTCCTCCGACACGTCCGATTCCGCCTCCCTCAGGACGGATTCACAGCCTGCCGGTCAGAACCTGCCCATCCTGTGACCGGCCACCGCGGCGGACGTCAGGGGCGCCGCGCCGCGAGTTCCGCGAGCGTGCGCAGCGCCCCCACCAGCTCGGCCTCGGCCACCGAGGCGAGCCCGAGCCGTACCGCGTCCGGAGTCCGCTTCGGGTCGACCCGGAAGGCGGTGCCGGGCGTGATCCCGATGCCGTGCGCCGCCGCGGCCGCCGTGAAGCCGTCCGCCCGCCAGGGTGCGGGCAGTTCCCACCAGGCGAAGTACCCGCACGGGTCGGCCCTTACGGCGTACCCGTCGAGCAGCTCGCGGACGAGCCCCTGCCGCCGCCCGGCCTGCTCCCGCTTGGCCGCGACGAGCCGGGCCACGGTCCCGTCCCCGATCCACCGCACCGCCGCCTCCAGCGCGAACGCCCCCGGCCCCCACCCCCCGGACCGCACGGCCGCCGCCACCGCGTCCACCCGGGCCTCGGGTACGACGACGAACCCGACGGTGAGCCCGGGCGCGACCCGCTTGGAGAGCGAGTCGACGACATGGACGAGGCCGGGCGCGAGCGCGGCGAGCGGTGGCTCGGGGCCGGTGTGCAGAAACGACCAGACCCGGTCCTCCACGACCGGGAGCGCCAAGTCGTCCACACAGCGTGCGAGTCGGAGCCGCCGCTCGGTCGGCACGGTCCGGGAGGTCGGGTTGTGCAGGGTCGGCTGGAGGTAGAGGGCGGAGAGCGGGGCGGACCGGTGCGCGGCGCGCACGGACTCGACGACGGGCCCCCACTCGTCCGTCTCCACCGGCACGAGCGTCACGGAGAGCCGGGCCGCGACCTCCTTGACCAGCGGATACGTCAGCGGCTCGACCCCGACCCGGCCACCCGGCCGGACCAGCGAGGCCAGGGTGGCGGCGACGGCCTGGCGGGCGTTGCCGGTGAAGAGGACACGGCCCGGTTCGGGCCGCCAGTCGCCGGTGGCGAGCAGCGCGGCGACGGCCTCCCGGGCCTGCGGGGTGCCGTCGGCGGCGCCGGTACGCAGCGCGTCGCCGAGCGCGTCGGGCCGCAGCAGGGGAGCGAGCGCGGGGGCCAGCAGTTCCGGCTGCCCGGGCACGGAGGGGTAGTTGAGCTCCAGGTTGACGCGGGCGGTGCCGTCCTCGACCAGTGCCCGCCCCTGCGGGGTGACCTCGGTCGCCCGGACGAAGGTGCCGCGCCCGACCTCGCCCACCACCAGCCCGCGCCGCACCAGTTCGGCGTAGACCCGCCCGGCGGTCGAGGGGGCGATGCCGTGCCGTCGTGCGAACGCCCGCTGCGGAGGCAGCCGTTGCCCGGCCCGCAGCCGCCCCCGCGCGATGTCCAGCGCGATCCGGTCGGCGATCCCCCGAAAGTCGTTCACGGCCATCCCCTCATCGGCATTGCACCGAGGGCAAAGATCTTATTGCACCGAGGAGTTGGCCGCACCTAGGGTCGTCCACATGCCCCCCTTCCTCGCATATGACGACAATGACCCCCACACCTCGCGAACCCCCTTGCTGCTGATCCACGGGCACCCCTTCGACCGCACGATGTGGCACCCCCAGCGCACCGCCTTCGCCCCCTTCCGCCGGGTCATCGCCCCCGACCTGCGCGGCTACGGCGCCTCCCCGGTCACCCCCGGCGTCACCCCGCTCTCCCGCTTCGCGGCGGACCTGGCGGAACTCCTCGACGCGCTGGAGGTGGAGACCTGCGTTCTCGTGGGCCTGTCGATGGGCGGCCAGATCGCGATGGAGTGCTACGACCTCTTCGGCGCCGAGCGCGTACGGGGCCTGGTCCTGGCGGACACCTTCCCCTCCCCGGAGACACCGCAGGGCAGGCGGGCCCGCAACGTCATGGCCGACCGGCTGCTGCGCGAAGACATGGGGGACTACGCCGACGAGGTCCTGGAGAAGATGGTCGCCCCCTACGCCCGCCCGGAGGTGAAGGCCCACGTCCACCGCATGATGACGGCCACCGACCCCGAGGGCGCGGCGGCGGCGCTGCGCGGCCGGGCCGAACGCCCCGACTACCGACCCCTGCTGGCGAAGGTCACCGTCCCGGCGCTGGTGGTGGTCGGCTCCGACGACGAGTACACCCCCGTCTCCGACGCCGAGGCCATGCACGCCCTCCTCCCCGACGCCACCCTCCGGATCATCGACGCCGCGGCCCACCTCCCGAACCTGGAACGGCCGGAGGACTTCAACCGGGCGCTGTCGGAACTCCTGGCACGGGTGGACGAAGGGTCCTGATCCCAGTGGACGAAGGGTCGTAATCCCGGCGGGCGGGAAGGGCCGGTGATCACGGCGGGCGAAGAGTCGGTGATCCCAGTGGACGAAGGGTCGTGATCCCGGCAGGCGAAGAATCGGTGATCCCAGTGGACGAAGGGTCGTGATCCCGGCGGGCGGGAAGGGTCTGTGACGCCGGTGGGCGGCAAGGGTCGGTGATCCAGGGCGGGTGCGACGGCGACCGGTCCCGGATCCCGGCTCGCTACCTGGGCGGCCGCCCTGCTTTTCCTCCGCCTGACCCACGCCGGCCACCGCGCCCTCGTCGTGGACATCACGCTCCACCAGCACCGGAGCCGATAATGGGCGCATGTCCCGCGAGTTCCCCATCGGCCTCACCCCTCCCGACTGGCTGGTAAGGAACCTCCGGCCCCAGCAGGCCGCGCCCCTCAACTGGCCCGCCCTGGCCCGCGCCGCCCTCGGCATGGCCCTCCCGCTCACCGTCGGGCTCGCCGTCGGACAGCCCGCGTACGGCGCGCTCGCCTCCATGGGCGCCCTGTCCGGGGTCATCGGCGACACCGCCGACGCCTACCGGATGCGGATCCTCAACATCGCGGTTCCCCAGCTCTTCGGCGCCGTCGGCGTCACCGCCGGCGCGCTGGTCTACGGCCAGGGCTGGCTGACGGTCTTCGTCATCACCGGCATCGCAATGACCTCCGGGATGATCTCGACGATCGGCGCGGTGTCCTCCGTCTCCGGCCTCCTGCTCCTGCTCAACTCCGTGATCGGCGCGGGCCTGCCGCTGCCCGGCGCCTGGTGGCTGACCCCGGTCCTGATGACCGGCGGCGGCCTGCTGGTCCTCCTCCTCGCCCTGCTGGCCTGGCCGCTGCGCTCGGGCGTACCCGAACGCACGGCGGTCGCCGCCACCTACCGCACGGTCGCCGACCAGCTCACGGCCGTCGGCACCGCCGACGCCGAGGAGTACGACCTCGCCCGGCACACCGTCACCCAGTCGCTGAACCAGTCGTACGACCTGATCCTGGCCCGGCGCGCCCGGTACCGCGGCCGCAGCCGCGAACTCACCCGCATGCTGGCCCAGCTGAACGCGATCACCCCGGTGGTGGAGGCCGCCCCCGCCGCCCGGCTCGCCGGGAAGCCGCTGCCGCCCGAGATCCCGGCGGCGATCCTCCACATCGCCGACGCCGTAGACACCGGCTACACCGGCCCGATGGAGCTCGACCTCGCCGAGCCGCGCAACGAGACCGCCCGGGCCGTCGACCACGCCCTGCGGCACCTCGCCGAGGTCGCCACCAGCCCCGACGTCGACCCGCGCGGCATCGACGACCGCCTCGGCCGCCCCGCCGCCCTCGGCATCCGCACCGCCCGCGCCGCCCGCAACGTCGTGCTGTCCGCCAACTCCTGGCGCTACGGCACCCGCCTGGCCCTGTGCATCGGCATCGCGCAGGCGCTGGTGTCCCTGATCCCGGTCCCGCGCTCCTACTGGGTCGCCCTCACCGTCACCTTCGTCCTCAAGCCCGACTTCGGCTCGGTCTTCTCCCGGGCGCTGCTGCGCGCGCTGGGCACGGTGGTGGGCCTGGTGGTGGCGGCGACCGTCCTCACCCTCGTCCCGCGCGGCTGGCCGGACGTCCCGGTGATGCTGCTCCTGGCCCCGCTCATCCCCGCCGTCACCCCCCGGGGCTACGGCTTCCAGACCGCCGCCATCACCCCGGTGATCCTGCTCCTCTCCGACGAACTGAACCACCAGGGCACCGGCCTGCTCCTGCCCCGCCTCCTCGACTCCCTGATGGGCTGCGCCATCGCGCTGATCGCCGGCTATCTCCTGTGGCCGGAGAGCTGGCGCACCCGCGTCGGCGACCGGCTCGCGAACGCGGTCGCCGACACCGCGGACTACGTCGACCTGGCCTTCGAGGAGGGCGCGGAGCCGGCTGCCCGCGCCCGGATGCGGCGCCGCCTCTACCGCGACCTGTCCACCATCCGTACGGAGTTCCAGCGCGCCCTGACCGAGCCGCCGCCGACGGGACGGCGGGCGGCGGCCTGGTGGCCGCTCGTCGTCGCCGTGGAACGCATCGTCGACGCGACGACGGCGGCCCGGGTCCGGGTACGGCACGGAGCACCGCCCCCGCCCCGCGCCGAGGTGGACCAGATCGTCCTGCAACTACGCGAGTTGGCGGACGGCGTCCGCGAGGCGGACACCCTGGTCGCGGTCCGCACGGACCTCACGGGTCCATCGCACAGCGTCCTGGAACCCCTCCGCCAGGAGGTGGCGGCGGCCCGCGCGATCGCGTCCCCGCACTAGGACGCGCCCTGCCCGCTCGCCGGACACCGGCAGCAGCTCGCGTACTTTACTATCCCATTGCGACCTCGTGGTGTGAGCGTGACCTCGGGGGCACGGGCGTGCACACGGGCGGCCGCCGAATGAACGAGAGGTGAACCGAGAGGAACCGGCGGGGAGTTGAGAAGGGGCCGGAACTCGACGACCGTACGCCCGACAGGAGTCATCGACCCTCCCCAAGATCGCAACCTGGGGCCGCTAACCTTACGTGTCCGTCCTGGCCAGCGATTGACGGGTATCAACTCACGCGAAGGGTTGCGCACATGGGCATTCTCACTCTCCTGCGGAACGCATTCGGCCGGTCGCGAAAGCCGCGGCCCGCCGAGGCGGAGGGTGCAGACCAGCTCCCTTCGCAGCCGACGCCGGCGCCGGCGTCGAAGCAGGAAGCACCAGAACCGGCCGCCCAGGCAGCGGTCCCGGAACCCCGCCCGGGGAACACCGACGAGCACGATCTGGTAACGGCGGCGTTCGAGAACGTCACCGTGCCGAAGCAGGCCTCACGAACGATCGAACCGGAAATCGAGGTCCGCGGAGAGACACCGACCGACCCGAAGCCGACCGCATCGGCCGAGCCGGAAGCCGCGGCTGAGGGCGAGCCTGCCGCACCGGCCGAGCCGGAAGCCGCGGCTGACGACAAGGCTGAGTCGCCGACCGAGTCAGAGGCCACGGCGCGGGCGAAGGCTGAAGCGCCGACCGAGTCAGAGGCCGAGGCGGAGACCGAGGCCAAGGCGGAGGCTGAAGCGGAGACGGTGGCTGCGCCTGAGGTCCAGGCCGCGCCGGAGGCTGCGCCGGACGCCGAAGCCGAGCCGGTGGCCGAGGCGAAGGCCGAAGCCGAGGCCGCGGCCGACGTGACCGCGGAGCCAGAGCCGGAGACCGAGGCCGAGCCCGTGGCCGAGGTGGCGGCTGATCCGGCAGCCGAGGCCGCGCCTGTGACGGAGCCGGCGGCCGAGGTGGTTGTCGAGTCGACTCCGGAGACGGAGGCAGCGGCCGAGCCGCAGGCCGAGGCCGTGATCGAGCCGACGCCGGAAGCAGCGGCCGAGCCTGTCGCCGAGGCGGTTGTCGAGCCGTCGCCGGAGCCGGAGGTCGAGTCCGAGCCGGTCGCGGAGGTGGAACCCGCCACCACCGAGCCCGAGAACAGCCCGGCCGAGAAGGCCGAGGAGGAGCCCGCACCGGCGGCCGCCGAGACGCCCACCGCGGCCGAGCCGGAGGCTGAGCCGCAGGCCGAGGCCGAGCCGGCTGGCGGACCCACACCCGCACCGGCTGCCGAACCGGTCGCGGAGCCCGCCCCCGAGGCCACTCCGGCCGACGCCCCGGAACCCGCCGCGGCCGCCGACGGCGCATCCGCCCCGCAGGGGCCACCCGCACCCGACAACGAAACCGTCACGGGTGGTGCGGGTGGGAACGACCCGGCCGAAGGCGAAGCCGAGGCCGCGGTCGGCGACGACGCCGCGGCCACCGCCCTCGCCAAGGCCGGCCTCACCGGCACCCACGCCGCCACCTACCTCGTCCTCGACCGCTCCGCGAGCATGCGCGCGTACTACAAGGACGGCTCCGCCGCGGCCCTCGCCGACCAGACCCTCGCCCTCGCCGCCCAGCTCACCCCGGCCACGGAGACCCCCACCGTCCACGTGGTCTTCTTCTCCACCGAGGTGGACGGCACCACCGACCTCACCCCGGCCTCCCCCGAGAACGCGATCGACGAGGCACACGCCGGCCTCGGCCGCATGGGCCGAACCAGCTACCACGCCGCCGTGGAAGCCGTACTCGCGCACTACGACAAGAACGCCACCCCCGGCGCCCCGGCCACCCCCGCCCTCGTCGTCTTCCAGACCGACGGCGCCCCCGACGCCAAGACCCCCGCCACCCAGTCCCTCACCGGCGCCGCGAAGTCCCACCCCTCGGTGTTCTTCTCCTTCGTCGCGTTCGGCGAGCACGAGAACAAGGCCTTCGACTACCTCCGCAAACTGAAGACCGACAACGCGGCCTTCTTCCACGCGGGCCCGACCCCCCTGGAGCTCACGGACGCGGAGCTCTACGACGGCATCCTGATCGACTGGCGCCCGTAACCCCCGGCGGCACACTCCGCCGCCACCACCCACCGCACGGCCCCCATGCCGCCCGCTTCTCACCCCGTAAAACGGGAGGCGGGCGGCATACACATGTCGGCTACGATTTCAAGGTTCGCAAAAGCAGCAACGAATCCGACCTGGGAGCAGCCCCCGATGGCTCGACACCTCATCACCAGCGCCCTTCCGTACATCAACGGGATCAAGCACCTGGGCAACATGGTGGGGTCCATGCTCCCGGCGGACGTGTACTCCCGGTACCTCCGCCAGCGCGGCCACGACGTCCTCTACATCTGCGCGACGGACGAGCACGGCACGCCCGCCGAACTCGCGGCGAAGGAGCAGGGCATCCCGGTCGACGAGTTCTGCGCCCAGGCGCACGACGCCCAGAAGGCGGTCTACGACGGCTTCGCGCTCGCGTTCGACTACTTCGGCCGCAGCTCCAGCCCCGAGAACCGTGAGATCACCCAGCACTTCGCCCGCCGCCTGAACGAGAACGGCTTCATCGAGGAGCGGTCGATCCGCCAGGTGTACTCCCCGGTGGACGGCCGCTTCCTCCCGGACCGCTACGTCGAGGGCACCTGCCCGCACTGCGGCTACGACAAGGCCCGCGGCGACCAGTGCGAGAACTGCACCCGCGTGCTGGACCCGACCGACCTGATCAACCCGCGCTCGGCGATCTCCGGATCGACGGACCTGGAGATCCGCGAGACCAAGCACCTCTTCCTCCTCCAGTCCAAGCTGGAGAACGAGGTCCGCGAGTGGGTCTCCAAGCACGACAAGGACTGGCCGCAGCTGGCCTCCTCGATCGCCCACAAGTGGCTGACCGAGGGCCTGCACGACCGCGCGATCACCCGTGACCTGGACTGGGGCGTCCCGGTCCCGGCCGACACCTGGCCGGATCTGGCGGCGGAGGGCAAGGTCTTCTACGTCTGGTTCGACGCCCCGATCGAGTACATCGGCGCGACGAAGGAGTGGTCCGACCAGGACCCGTCCACCCGGGACTGGAAGTCCTGGTGGTACGACGTCGACAACGACGTCCGCTACACGGAGTTCATGGCGAAGGACAACGTCCCCTTCCACACGGTGATGTTCCCGGCCACCGAACTCGGCGTCCGCGAGCCGTGGAAGAAGGTCGACTACGTCAAGGCCTTCAACTGGCTGACGTACTACGGCGGCAAGTTCTCGACCTCGCAGAAGCGCGGCGTCTTCACCGACCAGGCCCTGGCGATCCTCCCCGCCGACTACTGGCGCTACTTCCTGATCGCCAACGCCCCCGAGTCGGACGACTCCTCCTTCACCTGGGAGCACTTCACGGCCACGGTGAACAAGGACCTGGCCGACACCCTCGGCAACTTCGTCAACCGCGTCCTGTCCTTCTCCAAGAAGCGCTTCGGCGAGGAGGTCCCGGCCGGCGGCGAGCCCGGCGAGGCGGAGGCGAAGCTGGGCGAGCAGATCGCCGAACTCCTCGCCGAGTACGAGTCGCAGATGGAGTCCCTCCAGTTCCGCAAGGCCGCGGCCGCCCTCCGTGCCCTCTGGTCGGCCGGCAACTCCTACCTGGAGGAGAAGGCCCCCTGGCTGGAGATCAAGACGGACAAGGACGGCGCGGCCCTGACCCTGCGCACGGCGATGAACCTGATCCACCTCTACGCGGTGGTCTCGGAACCCTTCATCCCGGCGACGGCGAAGACCATGCGTGAGGCGTTCGCCCTGACCGACGACACGGCGACCTGGGTCACCGCCGCCGAGGCGAAGGCGCTGACCGCCGTCCCCGCCGGCACCCCCTTCACGGTCCCCCCGGTCCTCTTCGCCAAGCTCACGGACGAGGACCTGGAGACGTACAAGGAACGCTTCGGCGGCACGCCCGCCGAGTAGGACCTGCCCGCACCGCACCCACGCCCCACCGCAGCACACGCACCGCCGAAGGCCCGGCGGGAGGCCTCCTCCCGCCGGGCCTTCGGCGTGAGGTAAGTCCCAGGAAAGAGACCTATCAGACTCTTACCGCACCTTCACCTCACGTTTACCTGCGGGATAGTGTGCCGCTCGTGAAACGAATTCTGATCCGTTCCGGGAAGAGCCCGTTCCGTGTCGCCTCTCCGGCGGAGTTCATCCACCAGGACCTGATCGGAACGAACACCGGGAATCTGCTCTTCAGCGACTCGGCCCACAAGATGCTGACCACCCCGGACACCGAGGTGACGTCCAACGGCATCCGCACCGACCCCTCGGCCCGCCGAGCCGCGGAGATCAACGAGCAGTACGACGTCTTCGTCGTCCCGCTCGCCAACGCCTTCCGCCCGACGTTCCACGCCTCCCTGGACCGGCTCACCACGCTGATCGAGCAACTCACCATCCCGGTCGTGGTGTTCGGCGTCGGCGCCCAGGCCCCCGCGGACTACGACACCGGCTGGCTGACGCCCATGGCGGACTCGGTCCGCCGCTTCGCCCGCGCCGTCCTGGACCGCTCCGCCTCCATCGGCGTACGCGGCGAGCTGACCTCGGACTACCTCAGGAGCCTCGGCTTCAAGGACATCGACATCATCGGCTGCCCGTCGATGTTCCTGTACGGCGACACCTTCCCGGAGATCCGGGCCACGGAGCTGACCGCCGCCTCGCGCATCGCCCTGAACCTGTCGCCGGACGCGATACCCGTCGGCGACATATCGGGCCTGGCCCGGCACGCGTGGGAGCGCTACCCCCACCTCACCTACTACGCGCAGAACACCGTCGACGCGGAACTGCTGATGTGGGGCGACACCTCGCCGGAGTCCGGGCACACGGACCCCTTCCCGCTCCAGCTCAGCCACGCCCTGCTCCAGGAGAACAAGGTCCGCATGCCGCTGGACCCGGCCACCTGGATCGACGAACTGCGCGGCTACGACTTCGCCTACGGCACCCGTATCCACGGCAATGTCGCCGCCCTGCTGGCCGGCACCCCGAGCGTGGTCCTCACCCACGACTCACGCACCCTCGAACTGTGCCGCTACTTCGACATCCCGCACCGCTCGCTCACCGAACTGGGTGCCGACACCGACCCGCGGGAGCTGTACGAGGACGCCGACTTCTCCGCGATGATCAAGGGGCACGGCGAGCGCTTCGAGCGCATCATCGCCTTCCTCGACCGCAACGACCTGCAGAACACCTACACCCACGGTGACGGCGGCGCCGCCTTCGACGCCCGGCTGGCCGCCCTCGACCTGCCCGCCTCGATGCCGGTCTGGGACGGCGGGGACGACGGCCAGATGCGGTACCGGATCAGCCGGCTGCGCGAGCGGATCACCGCGGCCGACACGAAGGCCGCCCAGCACGCCAAGGAGAACAGGGAGCTGCGCAACCGGCTGGCCACCGCCGAGAAGCGCGCGACCGAGACGACCCGCCAGCTCGACGCCCTCCGCAAGGAACTGACCGCCGCCACCAAGCAGCTGTCCGCGGTGGAGCGCCGGGTCACGGGCATCGACAAACGCCTCCTGGTCCGCCTGGGCCCGGCCCTGCGCCGCCGCATGCGCAGCGCCCGACAGGACTGACCACCGCCGCAGCCCCGCGCGCCCGTGCCCCGGCCCCCGGATCCTCCCCACGGATCCGGGGGCCGGGCGCTTCTCAGCTCGCGGTGAGCGCCCCGGCGCCCGCCGTCTTCGCCAGCTCCGCCGGCAGGTTCCCGGCGCTGCTCTCCAGGCCCGCCGTCAGGGTCGGGGTCCAGTTCACCGTCGTCTTGATCTTCTTCGAGTTGGCGGCGTTGTAGGCGGCGACGAGGTCGGTCGTGGCGCCGTTGACGAGGTTGCCGCTGCCCGCGACCGAGCCGGTGCCGTCACCGCTCAGCAGCTTGGAGATCTTGATGGAGCCGGGCACGGTCCAGTAGTTGTTCTGAGCCACGACCTGCGCCTTCGCCCGGGAGTTGATGCTGTACTGCAGCGCGTAGCGGCCACGGAGATCGAAAAGGTTGCCGGCGGCGATCAGGCGGGTCCTCTGCTGCGAGAACGCCGTGGCATCCTCGGCAGAATCAGGTGAATGTTTGGGCGGGGTGAGGCCCCGGCCCCTGCATGTCCCCGACACATCCGTATGGTTTCGCCATGACCCCTGAGCTCATCCCGATCGCCTATGAGCCGCACGGCCGTACCGAGGCGATCGGCCGCTACTCCGACGGACAGTTCCTGGCGTCGGTCACCTACGCGTTCCCCGAGGGGTTCCGGCTCGACGAGGGCTGGGAGGAGCAGAAGCGGCTCTACTCTGTGCTGCATCTCTTCGACGCCGAGGGGCACTACCGCGACTCACAGATCTGGTGCGCGGGCAGCTGGGCCGAGCAGCAGCGCGACCCGGACGGCACCGGGTCGGTGCTGGCGCGGGCCCGCGCGCACCTGGCGAACATGCTGCGCAGCCTGCCGCGGCGGACGTACACGGACATCGCGATACAGCCGTTCCAACTCACGGTGGACGGCGTGTTCTTCGGGCTGGTGGCGAAGGACGACGAGGACGGAGGGTGGGCCGAGCTCTACCCGGACCACCTGGGCTTCGGCGAGCCCTGGGACGGCCGGTACGACACCTGACCGACTTCGACGACGACACCGGTGATGTGAACACGCCGGAGCCGCCCGGGCCTTCCTTTCAGAGTCCCGGGCGCCCCGCGTCACGAATGTCTCACGGGGGTCAGCCGTTGCTCGTCTCGTCCGGCTCGACGCCCAGCGTCAGGTGGGCGCGGACGCCGCGGCCGATGTGGTGGCGGTCGTACTTCAGGTAGAGCAGGCCGCCCTCGTGCCCGTTGTCCGGGTAGATGCTGTCCCCGTCGAGGGTGGTGCGGGTGGTGGTGTTGCTCGCGTACGGTTCCACCTCGGCCGACAGCAGCACCGACTTCTCGTCGAAGAACAGCTGGCCCGTGTGGCAGGTGTGGCCGCCCTCGTATCCGGCGTCCGTCCATTCGCCGTCCACGTGCACCTTGACGTGGATGTGGACGCACCGGCCCTGGTACCAGCCGGGGAAGACGGTCTTGAAGGTGACGTACCCGTGCCGGTCCGTGTGCCAGGTGCCGCGCAGGTAGCGGGTGTCGTCGGTGGGCTCCTGGTGGCCGCCGCCACCGCCGGGCGGGGGGCCGGTCGGAGCACCGGTGGGCGCGTCGGTCGGCGGGGGGCCGGTCGGCGGGGTGCCGCCACCGCCGCTGCCCACCTCCTCGTACCCCGAGTAGATGCCCGACGCGTTGCAGTGCCAGATGTCCACGGCCGCGTTCCTGAGCGGCTCGCAGGTCTCCGCGTCGATCACCTTGAGGGTGAGGTGCAGGGGGATGCCCTCCTGGTCCTCGGTGACGTCCTGGCGGAGCTTGTCGGCGTCTATGTAGTACGGGCCCTCGACCAGTTCGGAAGTGAGCGTGTAGCAGGTGCCCTCCGAGGACGAGGGCGAGGCCGCGGCTTGGGTGCCCTGCTCCGCGGCGGTGCCGTCGCCGGCGGCGAAGGCGCTGCCGACGCCCACCGCGGTCACGGCCACGCTGCCCGCCGCCAGGACCGTACGGCGGGCCAACTTCCTTCTCTCTTCCGCGGATTGAACATCTGTGGGGGTGTGGGTGTCTGTCATGGTCAGGGACCGTAGACAAGGCGGAGCCGGTGGGAACATCGGAGCAAGCTGTGAATCACGCTGCGCAAGCGAAAGGCTCGAAACCGACGCCGGTTTCGAGCCTTTCCTTCAGCTGTGCTGCTTCTGTACGCCTTACTTCGGCTGCGGCTTCCGGATGGTCAGGTGCAGCTCGCGCAGCCGGGCCTCGTCCAGTTCGGTCGGCGCGCCCATCATCAGGTCCTGGGCGTTTCCGTTGAGCGGGAAGGCGATGGTCTCGCGGATGTTGGGCTCGTCGGCGAGGAGCATCACGATGCGGTCCACGCCCGGGGCGATGCCACCGTGCGGCGGGGCGCCGAAGCGCAGCGCACGCAGCATGCCGGCGAACTCGCGCTCGACGGTCTCCTCGTCGTAGCCCGCGATGCCGAACGCCTTGAGCATGATGTCCGGCTCGTGGTTCCGGATCGCTCCGGAGGACAGCTCGACGCCGTTGCAGACGATGTCGTACTGCCAGGCCAGGATGTCCAGCGGGTCCTGGGTCTCCAGGGCCTCCATGCCGCCCTGGGGCATCGAGAACGGGTTGTGCGAGAAGTCGATCCGGCCGGTCTCCTCGTCCTTCTCGAACATCGGGAAGTCGACGATCCAGCAGAACCGGAAGACGTTCTCCTCGAAGTGCCCGGCACGCTTGGCGGCCTCGACACGCACCGCGCCCATGATCTTGGAGACCTCGTCGAACTCGCCCGCGCCGAAGAAGACGGCGTGGCCGGCGGCCAGCTGGAGCCGCTTGGTCAGCTCGGCGACGTTGTCCTCGGTGAGGAACTTGGCGATCGGGCCGGAGAGCGAGCCGTCCTCGGCGACGCGGACCCAGGCCAGGCCCTTGGCGCCCTGGGAGACCGCGTAGTCACCGAGCTGGTCGAAGAACTTGCGGGGCTGGTCCTGGACCGCCGGCACCGGCAGCGCACGGACGTGCTTGCCGGCGAAGGCCTTGAACTCCGAGCCCTCGAAGATGTCGGTGATGTCGACCAGCTCCAGCTGGGCGCGCAGGTCCGGCTTGTCGGAGCCGTACTTCAGCATCGCCTCGCGGAACGGGATCCGCGGGAACGGCGAGGTGACATGGCGGCCGCCGCCGAACTCCTCGAACAGCTCGGTCATCAGCTGCTCGATGGGCCGGAAGACGTCCTCCTGCTCGACGAAGCTCATCTCGACGTCGAGCTGGTAGAACTCGCCAGGCGAGCGGTCGGCGCGGGCGTCCTCGTCACGGAAGCAGGGCGCGATCTGGAAGTAGCGGTCGAAGCCGGAGATCATCAGCAGCTGCTTGAACTGCTGCGGGGCCTGCGGCAGCGCGTAGAACTTGCCCGGGTGCAGGCGGGAGGGCACCACGAAGTCCCGCGCGCCCTCGGGGGAGGTCGCGGTGAGGATCGGGGTGGCCATCTCGTTGAAGCCGAGGGCGACCATCTTGTGGCGGATGGCCGAGATCACGGCCGTACGCAGCATGATGTTGCGGTGCATGCGCTCGCGGCGCAGGTCCAGGAAGCGGTACTCCAGGCGCCGCTCCTCGTTGACCCCGTCCTCGGCGTTGATCGTGAACGGCAGCGGGGCGGCCGCACCGAGCAGCTCGACCTCGCCGACCTCGATCTCGACCTCGCCGGTGGGCAGGTCGGGGTTGATGTTCTCGGTGCCACGGGAGACGACCTTGCCGTCGACCCGTACCGTCGACTCCTTGCTGAGCTTGTCCAGGGCCTCGTAGGCGGGCGTGCCCGGACGCGCCACCAGCTGGGTGATGCCGTAGTGATCGCGCAGATCGATGAAGAGGATGCCGCCCAGGTCGCGCCGATTGTGCAGCCAGCCACTCAGCCGGACGTCGGTGCCGACGTCAGAGGAGCGGAGCTCGCCGCAGGTGTGGGACCTGTACCGATGCATCGTGGTTCATCCAGCCTTCGCGGATCGGGGTGTGGTGTCAGCCTGGTGCTTCACGCTGGTGTTTCACGTGAAACACCACCCAGCGTACCGGGCCCCCCAGGGCCGACTCCCCCCATTGCCAGGGAGGTGATCGGTAGCTTTTTTCGATCTCATCTTCCTAAAGTGGGGCAATGCGAACTGGCGAGCCCCTGCCCGCCGTGGAGGACGTCCTCGCCGCCCTCGCGACCGGGCTGTGGCACTGGGACACGGCCACCGGGCTGGTCACCGCGGATGCGGAGGCGGCGCGGCTCATCGGGCTGCCGGCCGAACCGTCCCTTCTCTCGGAGGCCCTGGTCCGGTCCCGTTTCCACCCGGTGGACTGGAACGAGAACACCAGCATCACCCGGCTGGCCGCCACCGAGGGCACGCTCGGCGAGGTACGGCTGCGGGTCATGGACGAGCGGGGCCGGCTGATCCGTACCGTCCGCAGCCGTTTTCGACCGGTGTACGACTCCGAGGAGCGCGTCTACCGGGTCACGGGCACCATTCAGGAGGTCTCCGAGCCGTCCCCCGGCAACGCCGCCCAGCATCCGGTCACCGGCGACTGGCGGCGCTCCCGTGAGGCGTTCCTGCTGGACGCGGGCCGGGCGCTGGCCGAGGCGCGGTCCACCGAGGAGGTGCTGCGGGTCGCCGGGGGCCTGTCGATGCCCGGGTTCTCCCCGGACGGGCTGGCCGTCTTCGGAGTCAAGGGCGACCGGCTGATGATGATCGGCCACCACGGTCAGCACATCGACGAGGACAGCCCCTTCACCAGCATGCCGCTGGACACCGACTACCCGGCGGCGGAGGTGGTGCGGACCGGCCGGGCCGTCTATCTCTCCTCGGCCGAGCAGTACCGGTCCCGCTACCCGGTCACCTGGCCGCTGGCCCAGCGGTTCGGCCGCCGGTCCTGGGCCTTTCTGCCGCTGACGGTGGCCGGGCGGACCATGGGCGCCTGGATGGCGGGGTTCACCTACCCGGTGTCGTTCACGCCCGACGAGCGGTCCGTGCTCACCACGGTCGCCCGGATGCTGGCGCAGGCCCTGTCCCGGGCCGGGATCGCCGACTCGGAGCGGGAGCTGACCGACGGCCTCCAGCGGTCCATGCTGCCGACGCTCGGTCCGGAGATACCCGGCATGGACGCGGCCGCCCGCTACATCCCGACCGGCGGCGGACTCCAGGTGGGCGGCGACTGGTACGACATGATCCCGCTGCCGTCCGGCCGGTTCGCGCTGGTCATCGGGGATGTCCAGGGCCATGACGTACGGGCCGCGGGCATCATGGGCCAGCTCCGGATCGCACTGCGCGCCTACGCCTCCGAGGGCCACCGCCCGGACGCGGTCCTCACCCGGGCCTCCCGTTTCCTGCACGGGATCACCTACGACGAGGAGATCGCCGACACCCGGTTCGCGACCTGCCTGTACGTCGAGGCGGACCCGGTGACCGGGGTGCTGGAGATCGCCCGCGCGGGCCACCTCGACCCGGCGATCCGGATGGCCGACGGCACGGTGCTGCGGCGGCCGACGGCGGGCGGGCTGCCGCTCGGCATCGACCCCGACGCGGACTATCCGACCACGCGCTTCTCCCTCGAACCCGGCGAGATCATGATGATGTGCACCGACGGTCTGATCGAGACCGGCGGCCATGACATCGAGAGCGGCTGGCAGAGGGTCCGGGCGATCATGGAGGACCACGACAGCGACCTGGAGAAACTGGCCGACGCCCTGGTGCAGGCCGTGCACGGCCCCTCCTCGCACCACACCACCGGACCGCTGGCCGACCGCCGCGAGGACGACATCGCGGTCCTGCTGCTGTCCCGGCCGGGTGCCGTGCGCGACGACGGGACCATCGCCGTACGGCCCCGGGTCCGCCGCACCCTGCTGTCGGTGGCCCAGGACGAGCCCGAGCGGATCGCCGAGGCCCGCCAGCACCTGCGCGAGCTGCTGTACGACTGGGGCTCGCCCGACCAGGTCGACTCGGCGGTGCTGCTGGTCTCCGAGATGCTCACGAACGTACTGGTGCACACGGACGCGGACGCGCTGCTGCTCGCCGAGGTCTGGGGCCAGGCCCCGGACCGCCGGCTGCGCATCGAGGTCACGGACGCCGGCGACGACCTCCCGCACAAGCGCCGCCCCGGGGAACTGGCCTCCTCCGGCCGGGGCCTGGTCCTGATCGAGCTCCTGGCCGAGGCCTGGGGCGTCGACCCGCGCGGGGAGGGCAAGAGCATCTGGTTCGAGCTGTACGAGGGCCGCGAGGGCTGCGAGGGATAAGGGCTGCGAGGGATAGGGGAGCCACGGGGCCGGGCCCGGGCGGGGTGACCGGTCCGCGGGGCCGGTCTAGTCCGTCGCGTACCGCGCTCGCAGCTCGTGTACGACCCCGAAGGCGGCCGCGGTGAGCGGTACGGCGAGGAGCATGCCCAGGATCCCGGCGACGGAGGCCCCTGCGGTGATCGTCACCATCACCACCGCCGGATGCATCTGCACGGTGCGGCTCTGGATCACGGGCTGCAGCACATGCCCTTCCAGCACCTGAACGGCGAGTACGACGCCGAGCGCCCACAGCGCGATGACGAAACCCCGGTCGGCGAGGGCGACCAGTACGGCGACGGCACCGGAGATGAAGGCGCCGAGGTAGGGGATGTAGGCGCCGACGAGGACCAGCGCGCCGAGTCCGACGGCGCCCGGCACCTGGAGGATCAGCAGGCCGACGGTGATGCAGACGGCGTCGATGAACGCGATGACGGTGGTGCCGCGCATGAACCCCTCGATGCGCTCGAAGGCACGGCGGGCCATGGCCTCCAGCAGATCGGCGCTGCCGCCTGGCGCCACGGCCCGGATGGACTCGACGACGAGATGCGAGTCGCGGAGGAAGAAGAAGACGAGCAGCAACGCCAGTACGGCCATGGCGATGCCCTCGCCGACCACGCTCACGCCGCTGATCACGTTGGAGGCGGCCGTCCCGCCGAACTTGCTCAGCAGCTCCTTGGCGTTGTCGGCGAGGTCGTCGAGCGAGGTACCGGCGGCGCCGAAGTGCTGGGCGAGCGACTTCGCGGCGTTCTTGAGGGACGAGGTGATCTGGCCGCCGGTGTCGATGAGTGCGGCGACGACGATGTACACGGCCCCGCCGACGACCGCGACGACGGCGACGCAGGTGAGACCGGCGGCGAGGGAGCGCTGCACGCCGGCCGTGACGAGCCGCCGGTACAGGGGCCCGAGCAGGGCGGTGCCGAGGAGGGCGAGCAGCACGGGGATGACCGCGGTACGGAGCTCCGAGCAGAGCCGGATGCCGACCCAGCCGACGCCGGCGGCCAGCAGCAGAACGGCACACCAGGCGGCGAACCGGCGCACGGGCTCGGGCAACAGGGACACGCGTCCAGCGGATCACGCAGAGCCGCCACACGCCCTGCAGTACACCCCCTGCCGAGTGACCGGCCCCCGCCCGGACCCCACCCACACCCACCCACCACCCGACTCGGTTACTTGGAAAGCGAGGCCGAGCGCCAGGGAGCGGCTCGGTCGTTCAGAAGTCGAGGTCGAGGGCTCCGGATCGACTCGGTCGGTCAGAGGGCGGGATCGAAGGGCCGGGAGCGACTCGGTTCGCGCAGAGGGTGGGATCGGGCGCCCGGGAGCGGCTCGGTCGGTGGTGGGGAGAGTGGGGGGTCGGGTGGAAAGGGGAGAGGCCCGATGTCCGTGGACGTCGGGCCTCTCGGGGTGGTGGCTGTGTTACGCCTGCGGGCCGGTCTCCGTCATTCCGTGGACCGCCGGGATCGTGCCCAGGCGGCCCTTCTGGAAGTCCTCGAAGGCCTGCATCAGCTCGTCCTTGGTGTTCATGACGAACGGACCGTAGTGGGCCATGGGCTCCCGGATCGGCTGCCCGCCGAGGAGGACGACCTCCAGGTCCGGCGTGTGCGAGTCCTGCTTCTCGTCCGCGCGGACGGTCAGCGAGGAACCCGCGCCGAAGACGGCCGTCTGGCCCAGGTGGATCGGCCGGCGCTCCGTGCCCACCGCCCCCTTGCCCGCCAGCACGTACGCCAGCCCGTTGAAGTCCTCGCGCCAGGGGAGCGTGAGCTCGGCGCCGGGGGCCAGCGTCGCGTGGATCATCGTGATCGGCGTGTGCGTGATGCCGGGGCCGGCGTGACCGTCCAGCTCACCGGCGATGACACGCAGCAGCGCACCGCCGTCGGGGGTCGTCAGCAGCTGGACGTTGCCACCGCGGATGTCCTGGTAGCGCGGCGCCATCATCTTGTCCTTGGCCGGCAGGTTCACCCACAGCTGGAGGCCGTGGAAGAGACCACCGGACATGACCAGGGACTCCGGCGGAGCCTCGATGTGGAGCAGGCCGGCGCCGGCCGTCATCCACTGGGTGTCGCCGTTGGTGATGGTGCCACCGCCACCGTTGCTGTCCTGGTGGTCGAAGATGCCGTCGATGATGTAGGTGACGGTCTCGAAGCCACGGTGCGGGTGCCAGGGCGTGCCCTTGGGCTCGCCCGGCGCGTACTCCACCTCACCCATCTGGTCCATCATGATGAACGGGTCGAGGTGGCGGTAGTTGATCCCCGCGAACGCCCGGCGTACCGGGAAGCCCTCGCCCTCGAACCCGCTCGGCGCGGTCGTGACGGTGAGCACGGGACGGGCCACGGCGTCGGCCGGTGCGGCCACCCGGGGAAGGGTCAGCGGGTTCTCGACGGTCACTGCAGGCATGTTGGCTCCTCCTTGTACGCCCAGTTTAGTTGAGCGTTGAACTTTCTGCCAGCCCTAACGACGAGAGCCCGGAGGACATTCCCTCCGGGCCCGGTCGTCGCCGATCAGTGGATCAGTTGTTGAAGGTGTTGCGCATGCGCCGGTGATGAACCCTCCACAGGAATCCCGGCGGGACCGGGAGATCGAGAGCGCCGCGCGACACCCGGACACGTCCATGAGGAAGGTGGATGTACGGGGCGCGGCGGCCGGAGCTCACCCTATGACATGCCTGTGACATTCCGAGGCGCTTTGCCGCCCTCGCGGAGGTCAGCCGTACATCCGCCGCATCGCGAAGTCCACCATCTGTTCGACGGCCTTCGCGTCGAAGACCATCCGGTGCTCGCCCTCCATGTCGAGGACGAAGCCGTAGCCGGTCGGCAGCAGGTCGATGACCTCCGCGCCCGTGATCACGAAGTACTTGGACTCCTTGCCGGCATACCGGCGCAGCTCCTTCAGGGAGGTGAACATCGGGATCACCGGCTGCTGGGTGTTGTGCAGGGCGAGGAACCCGGGGTTGTCGCCGCGCGGGCAGTACACCTTGGACGTGGCGAAGACCTGCTGGAAGTCCTCGGCGGTCAACTGGCCTGTGGTGAAGGCCCGTACCGCGTCCGCGAGCGAGGGCGGAGACGGCTCCGGGTAGAGCGGAGGCTGCTGGCCGTACCCGCCCGCGCCGGGCATCTGCTGCTGCGGCTGGGCGTACTGCTGCTGAGCAGCAGTACCGTCCATGGGCTGGCCGCCGTATCCGTACATGGGCGCAAGCCTACCGAGACACGCGGCCTCCGCCAGAAGGTAGACCCTTCTCACACTTCACCGGTGGGGGTTGCGTCTTATTACCGACGGGTAGCATCATCGGAGCTACTCGTTGGTATGTGAACGCTTGCGCGAGGATTCAGTGCCTCGCCGATCCGGATACGGAGCCGTCACCATGGGGCACTACAAGTCCAACCTCCGCGACATCGAATTCAACCTCTTCGAAGTGCTCGGTCGCGACAAGCTGTACGGCACCGGCCCGTTCGCCGAGATGGACACCGACACCGCGAAGAGCGTCCTGGAGGAGCTGACCCGGCTCGCCGAGAACGAGTTGGCCGAGTCCTTCGCCGACGCCGACCGCAACCCGCCGGTCTTCGACCCGGAGACCAACACCGCGCCGGTCCCGGCCTCCTTCAAGAAGAGCTACAAGGCCTTCATGGACTCCGAGTACTGGCGGCTCGGCCTGCCCGAGGAGATCGGCGGCACCACCGCTCCCCCGTCGCTGATCTGGTCGTACGCGGAGCTGATCCTCGGCGCCAACCCGGCCGTGTGGATGTACTCCTCCGGCCCGGCGTTCGCCCGCATCCTCTTCGAGGAGGGCACCGAGGAGCAGAAGAAGTGGGCCCAGATCGCGGTCGACCGGACCTGGGGTTCGACCATGGTGCTCACCGAGCCGGACGCCGGTTCGGACGTCGGCGCCGGCCGCACCAAGGCGGTCCAGCAGGAGGACGGCTCCTGGCACATCGAGGGCGTGAAGCGCTTCATCACCTCCGGTGAGCACGACATGGAGGAGAACATCCTTCACTACGTGCTGGCCCGGCCCGAGGGTGCCGGCCCGGGCACCAAGGGGCTGTCGCTCTTCCTCGTCCCCAAGTACCTCTTCGACTTCGAGACCGGCGAACTGGGCGAGCGCAACGGCGTCTACGCCACGAACGTCGAGCACAAGATGGGCCTCAAGGCCTCCAACACCTGCGAGATGACCTTCGGCGACCGGCACCCTGCCAAGGGCTGGCTGATCGGCGACAAGCACGAGGGCATCCGCCAGATGTTCCGGATCATCGAGTTCGCCCGCATGATGGTCGGCACGAAGGCGATCTCCACGCTCTCCACGGGCTACCTCAACGCCCTTGAGTACGCCAAGGAGCGCGTCCAGGGTCCGGACCTCGCGAACTTCATGGACAAGACCGCGCCCAAGGTCACCGTCACCCACCACCCCGACGTCCGCCGCTCGCTGATCACGCAGAAGGCGTACGCCGAGGGCATGCGCGCCCTGGTCCTCTACACCGCCTCGATCCAGGACGCCATCGCCGTCAAGGAGGCGAACGGCGAGGACCCGAAGGCCGAGCACGCGCTCAACGACCTGCTCCTGCCGATCGTCAAGGGCTACGGCTCCGAGAAGGGCTACGAGCAGCTCGCCCAGTCGCTGCAGACCTTCGGCGGCTCCGGCTTCCTGCAGGAGTACCCGATCGAGCAGTACATCCGCGACGCCAAGATCGACACCCTCTACGAGGGCACCACCGCGATCCAGGGCCAGGACTTCTTCTTCCGGAAGATCGTCCGCAACCAGGGCGCGGCGCTGAACTCCCTCGCCGAGGACATCAAGAAGTTCCTGGCGCTGGGCACCGGCGGCGAGGAACTGGCGGGCGCCCGCGAGCACCTCGCGAAGGCGGCCGTGGAGCTGGAGGCGATCGTCGGCCTGATGCTGACCGACCTCGCGGCCACCGAGCAGGACGTCAAGAACATCTACAAGGTGGGCCTGAACACCACCCGCCTGCTGCTCGCCTCCGGCGACGTGATCGTCGGCTATCTGCTGCTCAAGGGCGCCGCGGTCGCCGCCGAGAAGCTGGAGACGGCGTCCACCAAGGCCGTGTCCTCCAAGGACGTCGCCTTCTACACCGGCAAGATCGCGGCGGCGAAGTTCTTCGCGGCCAACGTCCTGCCGGGCGTCACCCTGGCCCGCAAGATCGCCACCGACGTGGACCTCGACCTGATGGAGCTGGACGAGGCGGCTTTCTGATCGCTCCGATCGACCCGGTTTGCCACGGTGGCCCGCTCCCTCGCCGGGGAGCGGGCCACCGTACGTCGTTAAGGTGAAGAGCATGAGCGAACCAGCCCGCCCGTCGCCCGCCACCGCCCTGCCCCGGAGCGCTGCGCGCACCCCCGCCGTTTTCGACCGCGGCCACACCGACGACCTGATGTCCTTCCTCGCGGCCGGCCCCACGCCGTACCACGCCGTGGCGAACGCCGGCGAACGGCTGGAGAAGGCCGGTTTCCAGCAGGTCGCCGAGACGGACGCCTGGGACGGGACGACGGGCGGCAAGTACGTACTGCGCGGCGGCGCGATCATCGCCTGGTACGTCCCGGAGGGCGCCGCACCCCACACGCCGTTCCGGATCGTCGGCGCGCACACCGACTCACCGAACCTGCGGGTGAAGCCCCGCCCGGACACCGGGGCGCACGGCTTCCGCCAGGTCGCCGTGGAGATCTACGGCGGACCGCTCATGAACTCCTGGCTCGACCGGGACCTGGGCCTGGCCGGCCGGCTCAGCCTGCGCGACGGCACCACCCGTCTCGTCGACGTGCGCCGGCCGCTGCTGCGGGTGCCCCAGCTCGCCATCCACCTGGACCGTGCGGTGAGCAGCGACGGGCTCAAGCTCGACAAGCAGCGCCACCTGCAGCCGATCTGGGGCCTCGGTGACGACGTCCGCGACGGCGACCTGATCGCCTTCCTGGAACAGGAGTCGGGTCTGCCGACCGGCTCGGTGACCGGCTGGGACCTGATGACCTACGCCATCGAACCGCCGGCCTACCTGGGCCGCGACCAGGAGATGATGGCCGGCCCCCGGATGGACAACCTGCTGTCCGTGCACGCCGGTACGGCCGCCCTCGCGGCCGTGGCCGCGGGCGGCCCGCAGCTCCCCTGTATCCCGGTGCTCGCCGCCTTCGACCACGAGGAGACCGGCTCCCAGTCCGACACCGGTGCGGACGGCCCGCTGCTCGGCAGCGTGCTGGAACGCTCGGTACTGGCGCGCGGCGGGTCCTACGAGGACCGGGCGCGGGCCCTCGCCGCCACCGTCTGCCTCTCCTCCGACACCGGTCACGCCGTGCACCCCAACTACGCGGAGCGCCACGACCCCACGCACCACCCCCGCCTCAACGGCGGCCCGATCCTCAAGGTCAACGTCAACAACCGCTACGCGACGGACGGTTCGGGCCGCGCGATCTTCGCCGCCGCCTGCGACCGGGCCGGAGTCCCCTTCCAGACCTTCGTCTCCAACAACTCCATGCCCTGCGGCACCACGATCGGCCCGATCACCGCGGCCCGCCACGGCATCCAGACCGTCGACATCGGCGCGGCGATCCTCTCCATGCACAGCGCGCGTGAACTCTGCGGCGCCGACGACCCGTTCCTCCTCGCGAACGCGCTGGCGGCTTTCCTGGAGGGCTAGTTGCACATGCCCCGCGCCTCCCTGGGTACCCGGCACTTCGAGGAACCGGAACCACCGGACCTGAAGGGAAGGCAACGCTCATGGGGCTCGGCGGGTGCATCATCCTCATCGCCGTGGGGGCCATCCTCACGTTCGCGACCGACTGGCACATGCAGGGCGTCAACCTCGATGTCGTCGGCCTGATCCTGATGGCCGTCGGGATCATCGGCGTCGCCACGTTCACCAACATCGCCCGTCGTCGGCGGGTCATGGTGCCGCCGACGACGGTCGTCGAGGAACGGCACCACCACCCGGACGAGTACGGCGGCGGGTACGGCGCCTGACGAAGACGCCTAGGCCTCCTGGTCCATTCCGGCCAGGACCAGCGGCAGCCGGTCCGCTCCGCCCTCCGTGAGGCGGACCGGGACCCCCCAGTCCTGCTGGTGGACATGGCAGGCCGGGTACTCGTTGGCAGGGTCGTCGTCGCAGGACGCGGCCATCGCCGAGACATGCAGGACGCCTTCGGCCACGGCCGGGTTCAGCTCCAGCTCGCGGGAGAGGTCCGTGTCCGGGCCGTCCCCCTTGAGCAGCAGCTCCGGCGGGGTCGAGGACACCAGGAGCCGCGTCGACGGGCCGTAGCGCACGTCCAGCTTCTGGCCCGCCGGGGCCTGGAAGATCACGTCCAGCCGGAGGCGCCCGGGGGCCACCTCGGTCGCCGCCCGCTGGGTGCGGTGGGCGACCGACTCCACCCGGACCGCCTCCTCGGGCAGCCGCAGCCGGGTCAGCCGGTGGCGGGCCGACTCCACCACCACGATGTCGTCACCGGCCAGCACCGCGTCGCTCGGCTCTCTCAGATCCGTCGCCAGCGTGGTGACCTCGCCGGTCGCGGGGTCGTAACGGCGCAGCGCGTGGTTGTAGGTGTCGGACACCGCGACCGAGCCGTCCGGGAGTGCCGTCACGCCCAACGGGTGCTGGAGCAGCGCCTGCCCGGCCGCGCCGTCCCGGTGACCGAAGTCGAAGAGGCCGGTCCCCACGGCGGTGTGGACGTGTCCGTCCAGATCGACCCAGCGCAGTGCGCTGGTCTCGGAGTCGGCGAGCCAGAGCCGGTCGGTGGTGGCGGCCAGACCGGACGGCTGCGCGAACCAGGCCTCGGCCGCCGGCCCGTCCACCAGCCCCTCGTTGGTGGTGCCGGCGGCGACCGCGACCGTCCGGCTCTCCGGGTCGTACGCCCACAGCTGGTGCACGCCCGCCATGGCGATCCACACCTTGCCGCCGAAGACCGCCACGTCCCAAGGGGAGGACAGGTCGATCTCGCGGGCCGGACCCGAGGTCGGGGAGCCCTGCCACCACTGGCGGCCGGTGCCGGCGAGGGTGGTCACCTCGCCGGTGGCCGGGTCGAGGCGGCGCAGAGCGTGGTTGACGGTGTCGGCGACGACCACCGAGCCGTCGTCGAGAAGTGCCAGGCCCTGCGGTTCGCTGAAGGCGGCATCGGCCGCCGGGCCGTCGGCGAAGCCGCGCGTGCCGGCGCCGATCCGCCGCACGACCGTCTCCGCGTCCTCGGCCAGCTCCACCAGCTGGTGCCGGGTGGTGTCGCTGACCAGGAAGTTCCCGGAGGGCAGCAGCAGCGCCTTGCCGGGGAAGCGCAGAGCGGTCGGCTCGGGCTCCGGCGGCACGTACGGGCCGTCGCCGCGCCGCAGGGTGCCCTTCGCCTCGTGCTCCGCCTCCAGCTCCTCGACCAGCCGTGCGATCGCGTGTGCGTGGCCCTCGCCGGCGTGCTGGGCGACGACGTACCCCTCGGGGTCGATCACCACCAGCGTCGGCCAGGCCCGCACCGCGTACTGCTTCCAGGTGGCGAGCTCCGGGTCGTCGAGCACCGGGTGCTCCACGCCGTACCGCTCCACGGCGTCGACGACCGCCTGATGCTCCGCCTCGTGCACGAACTTCGGCGAGTGCACCCCGATGATCACCACCGTGTCCCGGTGGCGCTCCTCCAGCTCCCGCAGCTCATCCAGGACGTGCAGGCAGTTGATGCAACAAAATGTCCAGAAATCCAGGATGACGATGCGTCCGCGCAGGTCCGCGAGGGTGTACTGCTTGTCGCCGGTGTTCAGCCAGCCACCCTTGCCGATCAGCTCGGGGGCGCGGACGCGGGCACGGCGCGGGGTGGGGGCCGGGGATGTGTCGCTCATGGATCAAGGGTGCCACTTGCCGGCGGGAGCGCGTTCGCCCCTGTGGACAACTCGCGTCTGCGCTGGTCAGGCGAGGGTGTGGCCCGTGGTCGCGTCCACGTGGTCCGGGATTTCGTCGTGGCGGTCGCCGACCGTGGAGGTGCCGGTCGGTTCGAAGAGGAGGATCGAGGCTCCGGCCGGGGCGGCCGGCTTGTGCTCGGTGCCGCGGGGGACGGTGAAGAGCGAGCCCTTGTGCAGGACGACCGTGCGCTCGCCGGCCGGCTCCCGCAGGGCGATGTGCAGCTCCCCCTCCAGGACCAGGAAGAACTCGTCGGTGTGGTCGTGGACGTGCCAGAGGTGCTCGCCCTGGACCTTGGCGACGCGGACGTCGTAGTCGTTGACGGCGGTGACGATCCGGGGGCTCCACAGGTCCTCGAAGGAGCCGAGGGCGTGGGCGAGGGAGACGGGTTCGCTGTTCATGGCGCTGCTCGTGGCGTTCATGGCGTACATCCTGGGCGCTCGCCCGGTGGTGGGGTGAGTGCTAGAAATCGCATATGGCGCAAGGATCCTCGCAGTCGACGCACCGGGTGGCCGTGATCGTGGACGCGGGCACCAATCCGTTCGAGGTCGGTGTCGCCACCGAGCTGTTCGGGCTGCCGCGGCCGGAGCTCGGCCTGTCCGTGCCGCCGTACGAGGTGACCCTGTGCGCGCCCACCGGCGAGGTGCGGATGAACCACGGCTTCTTCACCCTGAGCGGGGTGGCCGGGCTGACGGCGGTGGACGCGGCGGACACCCTCGTCGTGCCGGGACGCCCGGACAATGTCGTACCGCGCGGTGCGGACGTCCTGGACGCGATCCGGCGTGCGCACGCACGCGGGGTGCGGGTGGTGAGTTTCTGCACCGGGACCTTCGCGCTCGCCGAGGCCGGGCTGCTGGACGGGCGGCCGGCCACCACGCACTGGCGCTGGGCCGACGCCTTCCGGCAGCTGCATCCGCGGGTGCTGCTCCGTCCGGACGTGCTGTTCGTCGACGACGGCGACCTGCTCACCGCCTCCGGCAGCGCGGCGGCGCTCGACCTGGGCCTGCACATCTGGCGGCAGGACCACGGCGCCGAGACCGCCAACGCGGTCTCCCGGCGGCTGGTGTTCGCCTCGCACCGGGACGGCGGACAGCGCCAGTTCGTGGAGCGGCCGGTGCCCGAGGTGCCGGACGAATCGCTCGGCCCGCTGCTGGCCTGGGCACAGGAGCGGCTGGATGAGCCGCTGACCGTGGCGGACCTGGCGGCGCGGGCGGCCCTCTCCCCGGCCACCCTGCACCGCCGGTTCCGGGCCCAGCTCGGCACCACCCCGCTGGCCTGGCTGACCGGGGAGCGCGTGGCCCTCGCCTGCCGGCTGATCGAACGCGGCGAGGAGCGCCTGGACGTGGTGGCCTCGCGCAGCGGCCTGGGCACCGCGGCCAACCTGCGCGCACGGCTGCGGCGCGAGACCGGGCTCAGCCCGTCGGACTACCGGCGGCGTTTCGGGCCGGTGGGCCGGGAAGGGGTACGGACATGAGATTCCTGGTACGCGACCGGCTCCTCGGGTTCGGCGAGGACTACTGGATCGAGGACGACCACGGCGACAAGGTGTTCCTCGTCGACGGCAAGGCCATGCGGGTGCGGGACACGTTCGAGCTGAAGGACCGGCACGGGCGCGTACTCGTCGACATCCACCAGAAGATGTTCGCCCTGCGCGACACCATGGTGATCGGACGCGAGGGCGAACCCCTGGCCACCATCAGGCGCAAGCGGCTGTCGCTCCTGCGCAACCACTACCGGGTCAACCTGGTCGACGGCACCGAACTCGACGTCAGCGGCAAGATCCTCGACCGTGAGTTCGCCGTCGAGTACGACGGCGAGCTGCTGGCCGTGGTCTCCCGGCGCTGGCTGCACGTCCGGGAGACCTACGGTGTCGACGTCGTACGGGACGACGCGGACCCGGCGCTGCTGATCGCGGTGGCGGTCTGCGTGATCCACCTCGCCGACAAGGAGCGGGACGAGGACTGAGGCGGGAGGGCTGACGCGGGAGGACTGACGCGGGAGGACTGACGCGGGAGGACTGACGCGGGAGGGCTATCGGCGTGGAGGTTCGAGACCCAGCAGGCGGTCCTTGAGCGCCGGGAACTGTTCGCGGGTGACGGCGACCTTGGCCGGGTCGAGGTCGACGGTGAGGACCTCCTCGCCGGCGCCCGCCTCGGCCAGGACCTCGCCCCAGGGATCGACCACGATCGAGTGACCCGCCTGCGGAACTCCGGCATGCGTCCCGGCCGTTCCACACGCGAGCACGAACGCCTGGTTCTCGACCGCCCGCGCCTGGGCCAGCAGCGTCCAGTGCGCGCGTCGCCGCTCGGGCCAGCCCGCCGAGACCACCATCGTCTCGGCGCCGGCGTCGACGAGTGCGCGGAAGAGTTCGGGGAAGCGGAGGTCGTAGCAGGTGGCCAAGCCCAGCGTGGTCTCCGGGAGCCGCACGGTCACCAGTTCCCGCCCGGCGCCCATCAGCACCGCCTCGCCCTTGTCGAAGCCGAAGCGGTGGATCTTGCGGTAGGCCGCGGCCAGCTCACCGGAGGGGGAGAAGATGAGAGCCGTGTTGTAGAGGGGGCCCTCGGGGTCCCGCTCGGGGATGGAGCCGGCGTGCAGCCAGACGCCCGCGTCGCTCGCCGCCTTCGCCATCGCCTCGTACGTGGGGCCCTCGAGCGGCTCGGCCTCGGTGGCGAACTCCTCGTAGGCGAACGCACCGGTCGTCCACAGCTCCGGCAGTACGACGAGATCGGCGTCCGTCTGCTCGCGCACCAGTGCGGTCACGCGCCGCCGACGAGATTCGACCGATTCGCCCTCGTTTACATCGATCTGGATGAGCGAGGCGCGCACACTACCACCGTCCTGGCATTCGAGCCGTCCACACAGGCCTACGATCGTCACACGAAAGCACTGCCGGGGTGCCTCACAGCAGCGTAACTTAGCGTTTCAAGACACCCGCCGACAGCAGCCACCTCCACTGGCAGCGCCGCCACAACCTGCCCGAGTACCGACCGCCGAGGGGTCCCGTTCCGTGAGTCTGCATCCCACCCTCCAGCCCTACGCCGACGCCTGGACCCACTCCATCGAAGCGATATCCGAGCTGGTGACGCCCCTCGCCGAGGGCGAGTGGAACCGGCGGACGCCGTGCCCGGGCTGGTCGGTGCGGGACGTGGTCTCCCATGTCATCGGGATGGACTGCGAGATGCTGGGCGACCCGCGCCCGATCCACACCCTTCCGCGCGACCTCTACCACGTCACCAACGAGCACCAGCGCTACATGGAGATGCAGGTCGACGTACGACGCCATCACACGGCGCCGGAGATGACCTCGGAGCTGGAGTACACGGTCATCCGCCGCAACCGCCAGCTGCGCAACGAGTCGCGGGAGCCGGGGCACCTCGTGCGTGGGCCGATGAGCAAGGAGATCACCCTCGAAGAGGCCATGCGCAACCACGCGTTCACCGTGTGGGTGCACGAGCAGGATCTGCGGGCGGCGCTGGGCCGGCCCGGCAACCTCGACTCGCCGGGCGCGCAGGTCGCCCGGGACGTGCTGCTCGGCGAGCTGCCCCGGGTGGTCGCCAACGACTCCGGCGCGCCGCGCAGTTCGGCGGTCATCTTCGATGTGCACGGGCCCGTGGAGTTCCTGCGCACCATCCGCATCGACATCCAGGGCCGTGGCACCCTGGAGACCACGCCCGCCCTCGGCCCCGCGGCCATCTTCACCCTCGACTGGGAGACCTACGTCCGCCTGGCCTGCGGTCGCACCACCCCGGACGCGGTCGCGGACCGGGTCAAGGCGGAGGGCGACCCGGAACTGACGGCGGCGATCCTGCGGAACTTCACGGTCACGCAGTAGCGGTTCACGGTCCCCCGGGAGGAACGGTGGGCACGCGCCGGTAATTCGGTGTGCCTCGGCGGCCGTCGGGATCTACCTTGCCCGGCATGACCACTGCCACCACAGCGCACGACGACCTCCCGCCCCGCCTGACCCGTCTCACCTTCCACGGCCCGCTCTCCGAGACCCGCGCGGCCGCGATGGTACGGCGGCTCGCCGCCACTCACCCCACCACCGTGCTCGACATCGGCTGCGGCTGGGGTGAGTTGATGCTCCGGCTGCTGGAGGCCGTACCCCGCGCACACGGCGTGGGACTGGATGTGCACGCCGGGGATCTGGCCCGCGGACGGCGGGCCGCCGAAGCGCGCGGGCTGGCCGCCCGGGTGGAGTTCGCCGAGGAGTCGGCGGCGGGCACGGCTCGCGGTCCGGCCGACGTGGTGCTGTGCCTCGGGGCGAGCCAGGCGTTGGGCGACGACCTGATGACGGCCCTGCGGGAGCTGCGGCGGCTGGTGGCCGACGGCGGGCGGGTCCTGCTCGGTGAGGGCTTCTGGCAGCGCACCCCGACCGAGGCGGAGCTCTCCGGGATGTGGCCGGGCGCCTCGACCGCCGACCACCACGACCTGGCGGCCCTGGTCGACCTGGCGGTGGCGGCGGGCTTCCGCCCGGAATGGACGGAGACGGCGAGCCCGGCGGAATGGGAGGAGTTCGAGTCGGCGTACCAGGCGGACCAGGAGGTGTGGCTGGCGACCCACCCCGGCCACCCCCTGGCCACGGAGACCCGGGTGCGCCTGGACACCCACCGATCGTCCTGGCTGACCTACCGAGGCGTACTGGGCCTGACCTACCTCACCCTCGTACCGACCGCGAACTAACCCCCCCACCGCACCGCCGCCCACCCGACCGCCACACCGGCAGCTGACCGATCGCCGCACCGCCGCCCACCCGACCGCCACACCGGCAGCTGACCGATCGCACCCACGGAAAGCCGCCGACGGCGATCGTCCCCGCAGGTCGCCCGGTCTCTCTGCCGACTGGAAACGGGTGGTGCGCGGGTGGGAGAAGAATTCACGCAGGCACGTGCACCGTCTCCACCCGGCTCGCCACCAACCGTTCCCGCTCCCGCCGAGCCGCCCGCCCCCGCAACCGCAGGATCTGGCTGACCCCGATCGCCTGCAGCACGAACACGCACGAGAACGCCACCGAGTAGTCGTCGCCGGTGGCGTCCAGCAGCACACCCACCGCGAACAGCGTCGTCATCGAGGCCACGAAACCACCCATATTGGTGATCCCGGACGCGGTCCCCTGGCGCTCGGGCGGATTCGCCGGCCGCGCGAAGTCGAAGCCGAGCATGGACGCCGGTCCACACGCCCCCAGCACCGCGCACAACACCACCAGCAGCCACATCGGCGCGTGCTCGGCCGGATACGCCAGCGTCGCCGCCCACACGACGGCCGTCGCCCCGACCGTGCCCAGCGCCAACGGCAGCCGCGCCGCGTGATGCCGGGCGACGATCTGGCCGTAGACCAGGCCGATCACCATGTTGGACAGCACGACCAGCGTCAGCAGTTCACCGGCCGTGGCACGGGACAGCCCCTGCGCCTGGACCAGGAACGGCAGACCCCACAGCAGCAGGAACACCATCGCCGGGAACTGGGTGGTGAAGTGCACCCACAGACCCAGCCGGGTCCCCGGCTCCCGCCAGGACGCGGCGATCTGCTTGCGTACGTACGCCGCACCCTGGTGCGGGAAGGGCGCCGGCTCGTACCCGTCGGGGTGGTCCTTCAGGAAGAACAGCACGAGCACCAGCACGACCACCCCGGCCAGCGCGCTGCCCGCGAACGCCGGGGTCCACCCGATGCCGTGCAGCAGCCGGGCCAGGACCAGCGTGGAGACGAGGTTGCCCGCCATGCCGACCAGACCGGCGAGCTGTGCGACGAGCGGCCCGCGGCGCGCCGGGAACCAGCGGGTGCCGAGCCGCAGCACACTGATGAAGGTCATGGCGTCGCCGCAGCCGAGCAGCGCGCGCGAGGCGAGCGCGGTGCCGTACGACGGGGAGAACGCGAAGCCCAGCTGGCCGGCCGTGAACAGCACCGCGCCGATGGAGAGCACCTTCTTGGTGCCGAGGCTGTCGACCAGCAGGCCGACGGGTATCTGCATGCCGGCGTAGACCAGCAGCTGGAGTATCGAGAAGGTGGACAGCGCCGAGGCGTTGACGTGGAAGCGGTCGGCGGCGTCGAGACCGGCGACACCGAGGGACGTACGGAAGATGACGGCGACGAAGTAGACCGAGACGCCTATGGACCACACCGCGACGGCCCGGCGGCCGCCGGGCGGATCACCGGGCAACGAGACGCTGCTGCGGCTCATCGGACCTCACCCCGCGCCAGGTGCGCGAACCAGTCGACGTGCCGGTGCACCAGCTCGACGGCACGGTCCGCGTCCCCGGCGCGCAGCGCGTCCAGTATCTCCTCGTGCTCGGTGAGCGACTTGGCGATCCGGTCGGGGTGGGCGTTCATGATCGCGACGCCCATGCGCAGCTGGCGGTCGCGGAGCTGGTCGTAGAGCCGGGAGAGGATCTCGTTGCCGCCGTCGCGGACGATCTCGGCGTGGAAGCAGCGGTCCGTGACGGCCGCGGCGGCCAGGTCACCGGCGGCGGCCTCGGCCTTCTGCCGGTCCAGCAGCTCCTCCAGGCGGGCCACGAGCAGCGCCGACGGCGGTACGGCCTTGCGCACCGCGTGCTCCTCGACCAGCATCCGGGTCTCCACCACGTCCGCGATCTCCTGCGCGGAGACGGGCAGCACCAGGGCACCCTTCTTCGGGTAGAGCTTGATCAGGCCCTCGACCTCGAGACGCAGGAGCGCCTCGCGGACCGGGGTGCGGGACACCCCTACGGCCTCGGCCAGCTCGCCCTCGGTGAGGAGCGTGCCGCCCTCGTAGTGACGGTCCAGGACAGCTTGCTTGACATGGGAGTACACACGGTCGGCGGCGGGGGGCTGCTTGACGGCCAGGCTCATGCCCACAGCTTAGATACAACACGTACGCAAGAGGCAGGGACGTCCACCATCCGGACGTGACAAAAATCGCCCCCAGCAACCGCACAACCATCTGTGCTACTTACGTGTCACACACGTGCGGCTCCATTCGCTTTGGCACCCCCAACTCGGCCGCACGCCAGGGGCATTACGACTCGACTCGACTCGGGGTATTTCAGTTGATTACCGGTATTAAGGGCACTCGCCTCCGCAAGGCCGCCGCCGTCGCCGTCACGTCCGGCGCGCTGTTGGCGACCGGGGCCCTCACCGCGGCGCCCGCGCAGGCCGTCACCAAGCCCTCGATCGTGGCCAAGGGCGGCTACATCATGAACAACGCGAACGCGAAGACGCTGTACACGAAGGCGGCGGACACCAAGCTGTCCACCGGTTCGACCACGAAGGTCATGACCGCGAAGGTCGTGCTCGCGCAGTCGAACCTGAACCTCGACAAGAAGGTCACGATCCAGAAGGCGTACAGCGACTACGTCGTCGCCAACAACGCCTCCCAGGCGCACCTGATCGTCGGCGACAAGGTCACCGTCCGTCAGCTGCTCTACGGGCTGATGCTGCCCTCCGGCTGCGACGCCGCCTACGCGCTCGCGGACACGTACGGCTCGGGCACCACCCGCGCCAAGCGCGTCGCCAACTTCATCTCCAAGATGAACACCGCCGCGAAGAACCTGGGTCTGACCCACACCCACTTCGACTCCTTCGACGGCATCGGCAACGGCAACAACTACTCGACGCCGCGCGACCTGACGAAGATCGCCAGCAGCGCGATGAAGAACTCCACGTTCCGCGCGGTCGTCAAGACGAAGAAGTACACGGCGAAGACGATCACCAAGACCGGTTCCACCCGCACCATGGGTGCCTGGACCAACACCAACACGCTGCTCAGCAGCTACAGCGGCGCCATCGGCATCAAGACCGGATCCGGCCCCGAGGCCAAGTACTGCCTCGTCTTCGCCGCGACCCGCAACGGCAAGACGGTCATCGGCACCGTCCTCGCCTCCTCCTCCATCACCCAGCGCGCGACGGACGCGACGAAGCTCCTGAACTACGGCTTCTCGACGATCTGATCCCCCTCGAACCGAGCCGACGAAGGCCCGCCGCAATCCGTGCGGCGGGCCTTTCGCATACCCGAGCGACCCGGCGCAGCAGAACTCGCGCCCTTACCTCGCGATCGTGAACATCGCCGTAGCACTCCTGCGTTCACTCGCGGGGCGCGACGGAGGAGGGGGCGCCGGTCTACGTGCTGAACCGGCTCCGAAAGTGAGTGGGCGGTCGCAAGACGAATCTGCGACCGCCCACTGTCCCAACCTGTCCGGCCTCAGCCCCAGGTGATCAAACGCTTCGGCTGTTCCAGGATCGCCGCGATGTCCGCGAGGACCTTGGAGCCCAGTTCGCCGTCGACCAGGCGGTGGTCGAAGGACAGGGCCAGCGTGGTGACCTGGCGGGGCTTGACCTTGCCCTTGTGGACCCACGGCTGGAGCTTGATCGCGCCGACCGCCAGGATCGCCGCCTCGCCCGGGTTGAGGATCGGCGTCCCCGTGTCGATGCCGAAGACGCCGACGTTGGTGATCGTCACCGTGCCGCCCTGCATGGCACCGGGCGAGGTCTTGCCGTCCCGCGCCGTGGTCACCAACTCACCCAGGGACTCGGCCAGTTGTGGCAGCGTCTTCGCGTGGGCGTCCTTGATGTTCGGGACGATCAGGCCCCGCGGGGTGGCCGCGGCGATGCCCAGGTTGACGTAGTGCTTGAGCACGATCTCCTGGTTCGCCTCGTCCCAGGACGCGTTGACGTCCGGGTTGCGCCGGATCGCGACCAGCAGGGCCTTGGCGATCAGGAGGAGCGGGTTCACCCGGAGGCCTTGCAGGTCCTTGTCCTGCTTCAGCTCCTCCACCAGCTTCATCGTGCGGGTCACGTCCACCGTCACGAACTCCGTGACATGGGGCGCCGTGAAGGCCGAACCCACCATCGCCGCCGCCGTCGCCTTGCGGACGCCCTTGACGGGGACCCTGGTCTCACGCACGCCGTCGTACGACACCGCGGGAGCCGCCGCGACCGCAGGAGCCGTCGGCGCGGCCGGCGCCGGTTCCGGGACAGCCGTCGGTACGGCCGCCACCGCCGCGTGGATGTCCTCGCGCGTGATGACGCCCTCCGGGCCCGACGGGGTCACCGTGGCCAGGTCGACGCCCAGGTCCTTCGCCAGCTTGCGCACCGGCGGCTTCGCCAGCGGGCGCGGACGCTCCACAGCGGGGGTCTCGGGGACCGCTTCGGCGACCCCGGCACGGCCGTGGCCGTTCAGCTCCTGCTGGACCGCCGCCTGCACAGCGGCCTCGGCGGTCGTCGCCTCCGGGCCCTTGCGCGGGCGGCGCTTCGTGGAGGAGGCCGCCACGCCGTAGCCGACGAGGACCGGCTGGCGGCCCTGCGGCTCGGACTCCTCCTCGGGCTCCGGCGCTTGCGCGCGCGGGGGCTCCTCCGTGGGAGCTGCCGTTCCGCCCGACACGTCCACGGCGATGATCGCCGTGCCCACGTCGACCGTGGTGCCCTCGGCGAAGCGCAGCTCGCGCACCACCCCGTCGTAGGGGATGGGCAGTTCGACGGCCGCCTTGGCCGTCTCGACCTCGCACACCACCTGGCCGTCGGTGACCGTGTCACCGGGCTGGACGTACCACTTGAGGATCTCGGCCTCGGTGAGTCCCTCGCCCACGTCCGGCATCTTGAACTCGCGTACGGACGCTTCCGTCATCGTCGTCACGACCCTCTCCTCAGTACGCCAGGGCACGGTCGACGGCGTCGAGCACCCGGTCAAGGCCCGGAAGGTACTCCTCCTCCAGGCGGGCCGGCGGATAGGGGGCGTGGTAGCCGCCCACCCGGAGCACCGGGGCCTCCAGGTGGTAGAAGCAGCGTTCGGTGATACGGGCGGCGATCTCCGCGCCCGAGCCGAAGAACACCGGTGCCTCGTGGACCACGACCAGGCGGCGGGTCTTCTCGACCGAGGCCTGGATGGAGTCGAAGTCCAGCGGGGAGACGGACCGCAGGTCGAGGACCTCCAGGGACCTGCCCTCCTCGGCGGCCGCGTCGGCGACCTCCTGGCAGAGCTTCACCATCGGGCCGTAGGCGGCCAGGGTGAGGTCGGTGCCCTCGCGGACCACCCGCGCCTTGTGCAGCGGGCCGGGGATGGCCTCCGCGTTGACCTCGCCCTTGTCCCAGTAGCGGCGCTTGGGCTCGAAGAAGATCACCGGGTCGTCGCTCTGGATGGCCTGCTGCATCATCCAGTAGGCGTCCGAGGAGTTGGACGGGGAGACGATCTTCAGGCCCGCCACGTGCGCGAACAGCGCCTCGGGGGACTCCGAGTGGTGCTCGACCGCGCCGATGCCGCCGCCGTAGGGGATGCGCACGACGACCGGCATCTTCACCTTGCCGAGCGAGCGGGCGTGCATCTTCGCGAGCTGGGTGACGATCTGGTCGTACGCCGGGAAGACGAAGCCGTCGAACTGGATCTCCACCACCGGGCGGTAGCCGCGCAGGGCGAGGCCGATCGCGGTGCCGACGATGCCGGACTCCGCGAGGGGGGTGTCGATGACGCGGCTCTCGCCGAAGTCCTTCTGCAGGCCGTCGGTGACCCGGAAGACGCCGCCGAGCTTGCCGACGTCCTCGCCCATGACGAGGACCTTGGGGTCGGCCTCCAGGGCGCGGCGCAGCGACTCGTTGATCGCCTTGGCCAGAGCCATCTTTTCCGCTGCCATGGTCAGGCCCCCTCTACGTCCGCGAACGACGCCTGGTAGGCGGCGAACTGGGCTCGTTCCTCGTCGACGAGCGCGTGCCCGTCCGCGTACACGTGCTCGAACATGGCGAAGTTGTCCGGGTCCGGCATGGCTCGGACCGCTTCGCGCACTCGCCTGCCCAACGCCTCGGACTCGGCTTCGAGTTCCGCGAAAAATCCCTCGTCCGCGTGGTTTGAGGTCTCCAGGTACCGGCGAAGGCGCAGGATCGGGTCCTTGGCCTCCCAGGCCTCGCGCTCCTCGTCGGCCCGGTACTTGGTCGGGTCGTCGGAGGTGGTGTGGGCGCCCATCCGGTAGGTGTACGCCTCGACCAGCGTCGGACCCTCGCCGCTGCGGGCGCGCTCCAGCGCCCACTTGGTGACCGCGAGGCAGGCCAGCACGTCGTTGCCGTCCACGCGGACGCCGGGGAAGCCGAAGCCCTGGGCGCGCTGGTAGAGCGGGACGCGGGTCTGCCTCTCGGTCGGCTCGGAGATCGCCCACTGGTTGTTCTGGCAGAAGAACACCACCGGGGCGTTGTAGACCGCGGCGAAGGTGAAGGATTCAGCGACGTCGCCCTGGCTGGAGGCGCCGTCACCGAAGTAGGCGATGACCGCCGAGTCCGCGCCGTCCTTGGCGACGCCCATGGCGTAGCCGGTGGCGTGCAGCGTCTGGGAGCCGATGACGATCGTGTAGAGGTGGAAGTTGTTGCTGTTGGGGTCCCAGCCGCCGTGGTTGACGCCGCGGAACATGCCCAGCAGGTTGGTCGGGTCGACCCCGCGGCACCAGGCCACGCCGTGCTCGCGGTAGGTCGGGAAGACGTAGTCGTCCTCGCGGGTGGCGCGCCCGGAGCCGATCTGGGCGGCCTCCTGGCCGAGCAGGGACGCCCACAGGCCCAGCTCCCCCTGGCGCTGCAGGGCGGTGGCCTCGGCGTCGAAGCGGCGGGTGAGCACCATGTCGCGGTACAGCCCGCGCAGTTCTTCGGGGGTGATCCCGGCGACGTACGCGTCGTACTCGGCGTTCTTGACCCGTTTGCCCTCGGGCGTCAGCAACTGCACGAGTTCGGGATCGGTGCTCTTCTTCGTGGTGGTGGGATGCGTGGTGGCGCGGGTGGTGCGCTTGGTGCCGGTCTTGCTGCCGGTGGTCCCGGCTTTGCCTGCGGCGCTGCGTCGCGGTTGGCTCGCGGCACTGCTGTCCACGGTCACGTGTGCTCCTCCGTCGGTCCGGCCCCCGGGGTTGCCGGGTGAACCAGTGCGGCTCACCTGCTTCCGACACCCGTGGCACGGGGTGGGTGCCACTCGGACGGGAACAGGCGTGACAGGTGCCCCGGCGAGCGTCCTGCAAGATGCACGTTACCCAGTGCTCCACATTTCTGTGAAACCCCTCCTGACCTGCGATTTTGCTTGGAAATCCAAGTATTTTTTGCTTGGGTTTCCTAGTAAGTCGACAGGGGCCGGAAGGTCGCTGGTCAGAGCCTTGCAGGCGGGCCGGAGCTACCGCACGTTATCCCGCCGCACCGGGCCACGGGAAGAGTTCGCCGACGCTCACCGAGCGCGCCCTCCTCGGCTCCGCTCCGCCACCGCGCGTGTCGAACCGTTCGTTCCCGTGCTCCCGTCCGGCGCACCCGGGTCCGTCACCGTCCACCACGTGACCGAAAGCGACCAACAGCGACTGTCTGCGACAATCCCCAGCTCACAGGCCCAGGCGTTGCCCTAGCATCTGCCGCGTGCCGCGCCCATGTGTACCACCCCCAATGCCCCATGCGCCCCCTCTGGGCGCCTTGCTCCGGCTGTACGCCGCCGGTTCCGCGCTCACCTGCGAACCCGTTGAACAGGGCCTGCTCAACCGCGGCTACCACGTCCGCACCACCCACGGCCGTTACTTCCTCAAACACCACTTCGACCCCGACACCGCCGACCCGGCCGCCATCGAGCGCCGCCACCTGGCCACCCAGCGCCTGGCCGCCCTCGGCGTCCCGGTCGCCCCGCCGCTGGCCCACCGCGAGGGGCGCACGGTCGCCGTCGTCGGCGGCCACGCCTACGCGCTGCATCCCTGGATCGACGGCAGGCACCGGCACGGCGGGCAGCTCACGCACGGGGAGTGCGCGCGGCTCGGTGCGCTCCTGGGCGCCGTGCACGCCTGCCTGGAGCGCGTGATGCCTCCCAAGGGGCGCACGCGCCCGGCCACAAGCCCCCATCCCGTCGAGAGCGCCGACCCCGCCGACACCTTCGCGCTCATCGACGACCTGCTCGCCCACGTCAGCCGGCACCGCCCCGCCGACGCCTTCGACGAACTCGCCCGCCACCGGCTGCTCGAACGCCGCGCGCTCCTGGAGCAGCACGCCGGCCGGCGCCCCCCGCGCGGCGCCTCGGTGGGCTGGGTGCACGGCGACTTCCACCCGTTCAACCTGCTCTACAAGGACGACGCGCCCGCCGCGATCGTCGACTGGGACCGGCTGGGCGTGCAGCCCCGCGCGGAGGAGGCCGTGCGCGCCGCCGCGATCTTCTTCGTGCGCCCGGCGGGGGCGCTCGACCTGCCGAAGGTGCGGGCGTACGCGCGCGCGTACCGGCGCGCGGCCGGCGCCGCGCCCTCGGAGCTGGCGGCGGCCGTGCACCGCGTGTGGTGGGAACGGCTCAACGACTTCTGGATGCTGCGCTGGCACTACGAGCGCGGCGACACCCGCGCCGACTCCCAGTTCCCGGCCGCCTCGGCGCTGGCCGTGTGGTGGACCAGCGAGTACGACGCGGTGTGCGACGCGTTCGTCCGGTGAGGACCGTCAGCACCGGCGCTCAGCCCCGCGGAGGCGTCGGTGTCCTTCAAGGGTTGCCCAGGCCGGTGCCGGCGACGGAACCCTCGTCCGTGTTGCCGCCACCGCCGTCCGCACCCGTCGACTCGGTGGGGTCCGTCTCGGGGGAGCTCGCGGTGTCGGTGGGCTCGGAGGCGCTCGCCGTGTCCGACGGCTCGTCGGTCGGGTCGGTGCTCTCCGTCTGGGACTGGGTGTACGACGGGGTCTCCGACGGCGTGTAGTGGGAGTTGTCGTCGTTGCCCGAGCCGCTGGTGTCGGTCTCCGTGTCCGTGGCCGTGTCGCTGGCCTTGTCGGAGGGGCTCTCGCTGGGCGTCTCGTCCTTGGTGGACTGCGAGATGCTCGGCGACGTCGACGTCCCCGGGTCACCGCCGTCGCCGCCGCCCTTGTTCAGCGCCAGCGCGACGCCCGCCGCGATGGCGATCACCGCGAAGACGGCCAGGATCCACAGCTTGCCGCGGCCGCTGCCCCGGTTGCCGTGGCCCTCGAAGCCGCCGTCGTCACCGCCGCCGTAGCCGGACGGCAGGATCGGCTGCGGGATCTGCGAGGTCCCGTTGGAGTCCATCGGGTTCTGCATCACCGACGTGCCGGCGAAACCGCCCGCCGCGGCGTGCCGGCCGTCGTGCACGGTGACCGGGCCGGTGTTCCAGGTGCCGGTGTGGGCGCCCTGGTCGTACAGCATCTGCAGGCCGTACTGGACCAGACCGCGCATCTCCTCGGCGGTCTGGAAGCGGTCGTCGGGCTCCTTGGCGAGCGAGCGCATGACGAGACCGTCCAGCTCCGGCGGGGCGGCGCCCTCGGAGGTCTGGGACGGCGGCACCGGGATGTCCTGGACGTGCTGGTAGACCACCGACAGCGGGGTCTCGCCGATGAAGGGCGGCCGCAGCGAGAGGAGCTCGTACAGCAGACAGCCGGTGGCGTACAGGTCGGAACGGTGGTCGACGGCCTTGCCGAGCGCCTGCTCCGGGGAGAGGTACTGGGGGGTGCCCATGACCATGCCGGTCTGCGTCATCGTCGTGGACGCACCGTGCAGGGCGCGGGCGATGCCGAAGTCCATCACCTTGACCGCGCCGTTGTGGGTGATGATCACGTTGGCGGGCTTGATGTCACGGTGCACGATGCCGTGCTGGTGCGAGTAGGCCAGCGCCTCCAGTACCCCGGAGGTGATGATCAGGGCCTGCTCGGGGCCCGGCGCCTCGGCGTTGAGCAGCAGGTCGCGGATGGTGCGGCCCTCGACCAGTTCCATCACGATGTACGGCACCGACTGGCCGCCGACGACGTCCTCGCCGGAGTCATACACCGCCACGATCGCATGGTGGTTGAGCCCGGCGACCGACTGTGCCTCGCGGGTGAAACGGGCCTTGGAGACCGGGTCCTCGGCGAGATCGGCGCGCAGCAGCTTGACGGCCACGGTCCGGCCGAGCCGTACGTCCTCCGCGGCGAACACCTCGGCCATGCCGCCCCGGCCGAGCCGGTGGGTGAGCCGGTAACGGCCGTCGCCGACCAGGCCGCCGTTGCCCCACATCTCGGGCGTGTCTGACATGCCGCCGCCAGTCGCCTCGGGGTCGGACGGGCCCTGGGCGCTGTGCGTCTGTGCCATCGGTCCTCGCCGTCGTTTCTGCCCGCGGTGCGCGCGGTGTTGTCACGGTCTCCGTCGGCCACGCTACAGCCTCCGCGCAACCCCCAGGTCCGGGTTCCGGCCCGTGGACGGACCGGCCATCAAACCCGTACCCCGCGTTGTCGTGCAAATTCTGTGTACCGGAGGTACGGCAGCTGTAACGCTTCCGCGCCTCTTCTTTCGCGTACGGTCACGGAACGGGCACCGCGCTTGACGTGTCAGTGCCCTCGGGCAGACTTGGGCCGGAACTTGACCAGGAACGGGACATTCGATCAACAAGGGTGCCTGAGCGCCCGGCGGGGGACGGGGAAAATGAGCCAGGACGGCGCACACGGCCGTTACGTGGGGCGGGCTCTGGCCGGTGGCCGCTACCAACTGCGCGACCTGCTCGGCGCGGGCGGTATGGCCTCCGTACACCTGGCGTACGACTCGGTCCTGGACCGGCAGGTCGCGATCAAGACCCTGCACACCGAACTCGGCCGGGAACAGGCCTTCCGCGAACGCTTCCGCCGCGAGGCCCAGGCAGTGGCCAAGCTCACGCACACCAACATCGTCTCCGTCTTCGACACCGGAGAGGAAGAGCTCGACGGCTCGACCATGCCGTACATCGTCATGGAGTACGTCGAGGGCCGCCCGCTCGGCTCGGTGCTCGACGAGGACGTGACGCAGCACGGCGCGATGCCCGCCGACAAGGCGCTGAAGATCACCGCCGACGTGCTGGCCGCGCTGGAGATCAGCCACGAGATGGGGCTGGTCCACCGCGACATCAAGCCCGGCAACGTGATGATGACCAAGCGCGGGGTCGTCAAGGTGATGGACTTCGGCATCGCCCGTGCCATGCAGTCCGGGGTCACCTCGATGACGCAGACCGGCATGGTCGTCGGCACCCCGCAGTACCTCTCCCCGGAGCAGGCGCTCGGCCGGGGCGTGGACGCCCGCTCCGACCTCTACTCGGTCGGCATCATGCTGTTCCAGCTGGTCACCGGCCGGCTGCCGTTCGACGCGGACTCGCCGCTGGCCATCGCCTACGCGCATGTCCAGGAGGAGCCGGTCGCTCCCTCCTCGGTCAACCGTGCCCTTCCCCCGGCCGTGGACGCGCTGGTCGCCCGCGCCCTGAAGAAGAACCCGAACGAGCGCTTCCCGACCGCCGAGTCCATGCGCGACGAGTCCCTGCGGGTCGCCGCCTCGCTCCAGCCGGCCGCGCCCAGCATCGTCCCGGGCATCCCGCCCGCGCAGAGCGGCTCCGGGGTCGGCTCCGCGGTGTTCCCGCCGGTCGACCAGGCGACACCGGCGCCTCCCGGTCCGGTGCAGACCCCGTACCAGCCGATGCCCACCCCGAACCCGTACGGCACCCCGGCTCCCGCTCCGGGCCCCGTTCCGGCGTACGGCTATCCGCAGCAGGCGGGCTACCAGACGCCTGCCGGGTACCACCAGCAGGCGCCGACGACCCCGCCGCCGTACAACATCACCCCCCGGTCGCCGTCCTCCGGCGGTGGTGGGGGCAAGGGAAACCGGCCGGTGGTCATCGGGTCGATCGTGGTCTCGCTGGTCGCGGTGGTCGGTCTGGTCGTCGCACTGACGCTGAACGGCGGCGGCAGCGAGGACGACAACGGCGGAGGCGGCAGCGGTGGTGGCACCGCGAGCACCGGGGCCTCGCACACGTCGGGCTACCGCGGCCCGGACACCTCGAGGACCATCGAGAAGTCCGAGTGCACCGAGCCGCAGGAATCGTACGACGACGCCGACAAGATCCAGGTCCCGAACTTCAAGTTCAAGTACATCAAGTCGGTCAAGGAGTGCTTCCAGGCCGCCGGCTGGCGGATGAAGATCACTCCCGAGGACGAGAACACGTACGGCGACGGCACGATCATGGAGCAGTTCCCGGCCTCCGGCACGGACGTCGACCCCGAGAACATGCCGACCATCGAGCTCAAGGTGTCGACGGGCAACCCGCCCACCGGCTGAGGCAGCGGCGCAGTAGTACCCAGCAGTAGTACCGAGTAGTGAGGGCCCGGCGGTGTCACCGCCGGGCCCTTCGCCGTGCTGCTCGGTGGTCCTAGAGGTACGGTCCGCCGGAGCGGCCGGCCGGCCCGTGTTCCTCGCCCGCGTCGCCGACGCCCGGCGGCAGCGCCCGGCGCATCTGCTCCAGCTGGGCACGGGCGGCCATCTGCTGGGCGAACAGCGTCGTCTGGATGCCGTGGAAGAGGCCCTCCAGCCAGCCCACCAACTGGGCCTGCGCGATGCGCAGTTCCGCGTCGGTCGGGGTCACGTCGTCGGTGAAGGGCAGCGAGAGCCGCTCCAGCTCCTCCACCAGCTCCGGCGCCAGCCCGTCCTCCAGCTCCTTCACGGAGCTGGCGTGGATCTCCTTGAGCCGGACCCGGCTGGCCTCGTCGAGAGGAGCCGCGCGCACCTCCTCCAGGAGCTGCTTGATCATGCTGCCGATCCGCATGACCTTGGCGGGCTGTTCCACCATCTCCGTCACCGGGACCTCGCGGGAGTCCTCGTCCCCGTTGCCGCCACCGAGTGCCATCCCGTCCTGGCCCACGACCAGGATCTGCGGGTTCTCGGGCGACCGTTCGTTCCTCGGCATCTCCATGCCGCCATTCTCTCGCACCCGTACACCTCACCACCGTGGTGCCCCCCGTTGGGCCTGATCCACCTTTCCGCGCCGCCCCTGACGGGCGTAGACCCATCGGCCGAATCAGAAAGGCCGGGCTTGTCGGTGAATGTGAGGCTGGTGTCCGTCGGCTCTGACGACTGTGTTCCAGGAGGTCACCGACGTGACTCCAAGGTCGCGATCCACCCTCGGCGGCGTACGGCTCGCGCCGGTCCGCCTGCTGTTCGTCCTCGCGACGGTCCTGCTGCCGTACGGCACGGCCGTCGCGTACGACCCCGAGCCCGTGGTCGTCCACAGCCCCGAGCCGGTGTCCTCGGACTCCTCAGCCGCCTCGGCCTCCCCCGAGCCGTCCCGGGCCGGAACCCTGGCCGGCGAGGGCAGGCTGCGGCCCGGACGGCCCCAGGGCCCGGCGGCGGCCGTCCAGGGGCAGGACGAGGACGAGAACGAGGACGAGCCCGGCGAGGAGACGGGTGACGCCAGCCCGGCCGCCAGCTCGGCGCAGCCGCCCCGGGATGTCGAGCTGGTGCCCAGCGCACCCCAGCCGCACCCCGCCCACCAGGCCGTGGCCCACAGCGAGGACGACGGTTCCGAGCCCGTGCTGCACATCCTTCCGCTGGGCAGCGGCCTGGTCCTGATCGGCCTCGGGCTCGGTCTCGCCTTCGTCGCCCTTCGGGTGCGGCGGAGCTAGTTCCTGGTCAGGAGGCCACGAGGAGGACCTTGCCGATGTGCCCGCTGGCCTCCACCAGCCGCTGGGCCTCGGCCGCCTCGGCCATCGGCAGCTCCCGGTCGACGACCGGCCGGACGTGGCCTCCTTCGATCAACGGCCACACATGCTCCCGCACGGCCGCGACGATGGCCGCCTTCTCGCCGAGCGGACGGGCCCGCAGCGAGGTTGCGCTGATCGCGGCTCGCTTGCCGAGCAGCGCACCGATGTTCAGCTCGCCCTGCACCCCGCCCTGCATACCGATGATCGCGAGCCGTCCGTTGACGGCGAGGGCCCGCACGTTCCGGTCCAGGTAGCTGGCGCCCATGTTGTCGAGGATGACGTCGGCCCCGGCACCGTCGGTGGCCCGCCGCACCTCGGCCACGAAGTCCTGGTCGCGGTAGTTGACGAGGATGTCCGCGCCCAGCTCCGCGCAGAAGTCCAGCTTCTCCTTGGTGCCCGCGGTGACCGCGACCTTTGCGCCGATCGACTTGCCCAGCTGGATCGCCATGGTGCCGATGCCGCTGGAGCCGCCGTGCACGAGCAGCGTCTCACCCGGGCGCAGGTGGGAGATCATGAAGACGTTCGACCAGACCGTGCAGGCCACCTCGGGCAGCGCGGCCGCCTGCTTCAGGTCCACGCCCGCCGGCACCGGGAGCAGCTGCCCGGCCGGGACGGCGACCTTCTGCGCGTAGCCGCCGCCCGCGAGCAGTGCGCACACCTCGTCGCCGACCGACCAGCCGGAGACACCGGGGCCGATCTCGACGATCCGGCCGGAGCACTCCAGACCGGGATAGGCGGAAGCGCCGGGCGGCGGGTTGTAGTTGCCCTGCCGCTGCAGGATGTCGGCACGGTTGACGGCACTGGCCACCACCTCGACCAGCACCTCGCCCTCGCCGGGCACGGGATCGGGGACCTCGTCCCACACCAGCGCCTCGGGCCCACCAGGTTCGGGAATCGTGATCGCATACATGCGGCCGACGCTACCCCTCGCCCGGCCGCGCTCCCGCTCAGGCCCGGGACAACGATCGTATGTCCCGGGGAAACGGCCGTATGTCGCGGTCAGCCCGCGGCAGCCGGTTGGCAGCCGTCATGTGTCCCGGTCAGGCCCGGGGCAGCGGTCGTATGTCCGGGGTGACCTGGGTGCCCGGGGAGGCCCGCACGATCGTGATCAGGCGGTCCGTCAGCTGGATGGTGCCGACGGCCGGGTCGTCGTAGCCGAGCACCCGGTGTCCGCGGAGGACGCTCACCACCAGGTCGGCCGTCTCGCGCGGGGTCTTGCCGACCTCGGCCTTGACCGCCGGGCGCTCCACCAGGTCCAGGCCGGTGCCCTGCTGGATCAGGTCCTCCATGACCATGCCGGCGGCCGGACTCAGCACGGACAGCCCCAGCAGCCGCCCGGCGGCGCTCGCGCTGGTGATGACGGCGTCGGCGCCGGACTGCTTCAGCAGCGGCGCGTTCTCCTCCTCACGGACCGCGGCCACGATCTTCGCGCCCTTGTTGAGCTGCCGGGCGGTCAGGGTCACCAGGACGGCCGTGTCGTCCCGCTGGGTCGCGATGATGATCTGCCGGGCCCGGTGCACCTCGGCCCGCTTGAGCACCTCGCTGCGCGTCGCGTCCCCGATCACCCCGGCGTAGCCCTCGGCGGTGGCCGCCTCGATCGCCTTGGCGCTGGGGTCGACGACGACCACCTGCTCCTTGTTCAGCCCCGTCACGCAGACGGTCTGGATCGCCGACCGCCCCTTCGTCCCGAAGCCGACGACGACGGTGTGATCCCGCAAGGCGGACCTCCAGCGGTTCTGGCGCCATTCCTCCCGGGTGCGTTCGGTGAGGACTTCCAGCGTGGTGCCGACCAGGATGATCAGGAACAGCACGCGCAGCGGCGTGATGACGAAGATGTTGGTGAGCCGGGCGGCGTCACTGACCGGGGTGATGTCGCCGTACCCGGTGGTGGAGAGGGTGACGGTCGCGTAGTAGAAGGCATCGAGGAGGTCGACGCTGCCGTCCGAGGTGTCGCTGTAGCCGTCGCGGTCGGCATAGACGATGAACGCGGTGGCGACCAGCAACAGCAGGGCCATGGACAGCCGTTTGCTGACCTGGCGGATCGGGCGCTCCACCACTTTCGACGGGAGTTTCACCCGTTGGGTCACCAGATGCTCGTCCGCCTGGCGGGCGATGGCGTCATGGCCCGGAAGTTTCACGTGAAACACACCTCGATGCCCGCGGCCGCCCACGGCAGATCCAACAGCTCCGTCTCCTGGCCTTGCCGCGCCCCGCCCGGCGGTACGACCGCGAGTGCGTCGGCGGCGGCGATGCCACGGAGCATCGCCGGGCCGTTGTAGTGCAGCGGAACGGCCGCGTCACCGCGCAGGACGACCGGGATGAGCCGGGTGTCGTACGGGTGTCCGTGCGTCGCTTCCGCCAGGGGCACCGCGTACGGCTCGAGGGCCGGATGGGCGGCGAGGGTGCGCAGCAGGGGTTCGGCGAGGGTGAGCAGACCCGAGACGGCGGCGAGGGGGTTGCCGGGGAGACCCACGAGGTGCTGGTTCTGCTGGGTGCGGGCCAGCAGCATGGGGTGGCCGGGGCGGACCTTGACGCCGTCGACGAGGAGTTCCGCCCCGATGCGTTCCAGGGTGGAGTGGACATGGTCGACCGGGCCGGACGCGGTGCCGCCGGTGGTGACGACGAGGTCGGCGCTGGACGACGTGATCGCCTTGTGCAGGGCCTTGGCGTCGTCGCCCAGCCGGCGTACGGCGGTCACCTCGGCGCCGAGCGCGCGCAGCCAGGGCGGCAGCATCGGGCCGAGCGCGTCCCGGATGCGTCCTTCGCTCGGGAGTCCCTCGGTGAGCAACTCGTCCCCGAGGATCAGGACTTCGGCCCGGGGGCGCGGGACGACCGTGACGTCGTCGTATCCGGCGGCCGCGGCGAGGCCGAGGACGGCCGGGGTGACCAGGGTCCCGACGGACAGCAACTGGTCGCCGCTACGGCACTCCTGGCCGCGCGGGCGGATGTCCTGCCCGTGCACGACCTCACGGGTGGGGTGCAGCCGGCCCTGGGCGTCGATACGGCCGTGCTCGCTGCGCAGCACCGCGGTGGTGTCGGCCGGGATCCGGGCGCCGGTGGCGATCCGCACCGCTTCGCCGTCGGTGAGCGGCTCGGGCTGCGCATGCCCGGCCAGGACGCCCTCCTCGCGCACGTCCCAGGGGCCGGGGCCCGCCACCGCCCAGCCGTCCATCGCGGAGGTGTCGAAGGAGGGCAGGTCGGTGAGGGCGTCCAGCGGGGTGGCCAGGGCCAGGCCGAGCGCGTCCGCCAGCGGTACGGAGACGGGGGCCCGGCGGGCGCCCGAGCGGGCGGCGCGGGCGGCGATCTCGCGGGCCTGAGGCCAGGGGGTGGCACGGTGCCGGTGCGCCGACGGGTCGCCGTGGGCGTGGCCGCCCTGGGCGTGCTCGCTCTGGGCGGCGGCCGGAAGCGCCTGGCTGCCGGTGACACCCTTGCCGAACTCCCTGGGCTCCCTGGGCTCTCTCACGAGGGCGAGCGCCTCCTCGACGTCGAGATCGTCGTCGGTGTCTCCGGCGGACGCGCCGACCCGGATGCCGCGGGCGGTCACCGGCCGGGCCCGGAGCCGGGAGCGGGCTTCCCGGAAGCGGACTGTTCGGTGGCGTTCGCCTCTTCCTCCCAGCGCAGGGCCAGCGCGACGGCCTTGCGGGCCGCCTCGGCGACCGCCTCGGGGCCGCCCTTGCCCTGCGCGGCCGCGTAGCCGACGAGGAACGTGGTCAGCGGGGCGGCCGGGCGCGCCACGCCGTGCGCGGCGTCCCTGGCCAGGTCGAGCAGGACGCCGGTGTCGACGTCCAGGTCGATGCCCAGTTCGTCCTTGACTGCGGAGATCCATTCATCCAACACGTGCCCATGCTCCCTGATGCGTGCCCTGGCGTCGGCGATGTCGTCCCAGGTGTCGCAGTCGAACGACGCGAGGGGGTCCGGGACGCGGGTGAGATCGAGTGCGGCGGTCAGGCGCCGAAGGGGGAGGCCGGCGAGGCCGGAGCCCGGGCGGCCGCCGGGGGCCGCACGGCCGGGCGCCTCGCTGTCCCCGCCGCCGTGGCTGCCGCCGCCATAGGCGGCGCTGTCGCCGTGGCCGGCGACGCCGCCGTGGCCGGCGCCGGCGTCTTCGGCGAGGGCGGACAGGGCGCGGCGGAGCGGCGCCGTGCGGTACGCCGCGACAAGGGGCTGGTCCCGGCCCTTCGCGTCGGTGAGCAGGGCGGCGTCGGCGCCGGTGCTGTGCAGGGCCGTCAGCAGCCGCTCCACGGTCGCCTGTTCGAGGAACGGGAGATCCGCGGAGAGTACGACCGCATGGTCGGCGGTGGTGTGGCGCAGGCCGGCGTCGAGGGCGGCGACCGGGCCGCCGCCCGGAGGGTCCTCGCGGGTCCAGCGCACCGGGCGGGAGGTGGGGCGGGGCGCCGCCACCACGACGGTGTTGCGGGCACCGGCACAGGCCGTGAGCACACGGTCGAGCAGGGGACGGCCGCCTACTTGGACGGAGGGTTTGTCGGCCCCGCCGAGGCGTCTCGCTGCGCCGCCGGCCAACACGATCGCGTCGTAGGCCGGCGGCTCGGTGTCGGTCACCTTTCGAGTATGGGGGGCGGGTGGATCACTGGGAACCGATGGGACTGACTGCGCTCCGCAGGGAGTGGTTGCGGGATGCGCCCCTGTAGGAGCTCCGGCGCTACCCGGCTAGAGCGTCCTCAGGAGAACCGCCGGCTGCTCCACGCAGTCCGCCACGTACCGCAGGAAGCCGCCCGCCGTGCCGCCGTCGCAGACCCGGTGGTCGAAGGTGAGGGACAGCTGGACGACCTGCCGGACCGCCAGCTCGCCCTCGTGCACCCATGGCTTCGGGACGATGCGGCCCACGCCCAGCATCGCCGCCTCGGGGTGGTTGATGATCGGTGTGGAGCCGTCGACGCCGAAGACGCCGTAGTTGTTCAACGTGAAGGTGCCGCCGGTGAGTTCGCCGGGGGTGAGCTTTCCGGTGTGGGCCGCCTCGGTCAGCCGGGCGAACTCCGCCGTCAGGGCCTCGGCGTCGCGGGTGTGGGCGTCCCGGACGACGGGGACCACCAGGCCCCGGTCGGTCTGGGCGGCGAAGCCCAGGTGGACATGGTCGAGTTGGACGATCTCGCGGGCCTCGACGTCGACGTAGGAGTTCAGCTCGGGGTAGCGGGCCAGGGCGGCCGTACTGATCCGGGCGAGCAGCGCGAGCAGGGAGATCTTCGGGCCGGCCGCCGCGTTCATCGCGGTCCGGGCACGCATCAGTTCGGTCGCGTCGGCGTCCACCCAGCAGGTCGCGTCGGGGATCTCCCGGCGGCTGCGGGAGAGCTTGTCGGCGACCGCCCCCCGGATGCCCTTGAGAGGCGTACGGATGCCGGTCCGGGCGTTCACCGGGCTGTCTGCCGAAGCGGTCGGCGAGCCGACCGGGGCGGCCAGCGGGTCGGCCGTCTTGGTGGCGGCTCGGGCCGCGCTGACCCGCAGCGCGTCCTCGACGTCGGCGCGCAGGATCAGGCCGTCGGGGCCCGAGCCGGAGAGCCGGCGCAGGTCCAGGCCGTTGTCCCGGGCGAGCCTGCGGACCAGCGGGGAGATCACCGGGACGGGGCCCTCGGGGAGCGGGGGCGGTGCGGGCACGTGTGGGTGGGCCGCCGTTTCGACGGCGGCCGCCTTCCCGGCCGTGCCGTTGGCGCGGTCCGGTGCGGCGGGGCGGGCCCGGCGGCGGCGCGCCGGGGGCGCGCCGGTGCCGTAGCCCACCAGGACGTTGCCGGAGCCCTCCGGTTCGGGGACCGGGGTGGCCTCGCCGACGGCGACCGTCAGCAGCGGGGCGCCGACGGGCAGTTCGGCGCCCTCCTCGCCGAAGCGGGCGGTGACCACACCGCCGTAGGGGCAGGGGACCTCGACCATCGCCTTGGCCGTCTCGACCTCGACGACCGGCTGGTCGATCGCGACGACCTCGCCGACCTGGACCAGCCAGTTGACGATCACCGCCTCGGTCAGCCCCTCCCCGAGGTCGGGCAGTTTGAACTCCAGCACCTGTGCCATCAGCCCTCGGCCTCCCACTGCAGACGCGCCACCGCGTCCAGGATGCGGTCGACGCCGGGCAGGTGGTGACGCTCCAGCATCGGCGGCGGGTAGGGGATGTCGAACCCGGCCACGCGCAGCACCGGCGCTTCCAGGTGGTGGAAGCAGCGCTCCGTGACCCGGGCCGCGATCTCCCCTCCCGGTCCGCCGAACCCGCCCGACTCGTGTACGACGACCGCACGCCCGGTGCGCCGTACCGAGGCGCAGACCGTCTCGTCGTCGAACGGCACCAGGGAGCGCAGATCGACGACTTCGAGGTCCCAGCCCTCCGCCTGGGCGGCCTCGGCGGCTTCGAGGCAGACCGGTACGGACGGGCCGTACGTGATGAGCGTGGCGCTGCGCCCTGTGCGGCGCACCACCGCGCGGCCGATGGGTTCAACGTCCGTCGGGTGCTCGGGGTTCCAGGTGTCCTTGGACCAGTACAGGCGCTTGGGTTCGAGGAAGACGACCGGGTCGTCGGAGGCGATGGCGGCGCGCAGCAGGCCGTAGGCGTCGGCGACCGTGGCCGGGGTGACGACGTGCAGGCCCGGGGTGGCCATGTAGTAGGCCTCGGAGGAGTCGCTGTGGTGCTCGACGCCGCCGATGCCGCCGCCGTAGGGGATGCGGATGGTGATCGGGAGGGGCATCCGGCCCCGGGTGCGGTTGCGCATCCGGGAGACATGGCTGATCAGCTGCTCGAACCCGGGGTAGGCGAAGGCGTCGAACTGCATCTCCACGACCGGGCGCAGCCCGTACATGGCCATGCCGACGGCGGTGCCGAGGATGCCGGCCTCGGCGAGCGGGGTGTCGGTGCACCGGTCCTCGCCGAACTCCTTGGCGAGGCCGTCGGTGACCCGGAAGACCCCGCCGAGGGCTCCGACGTCCTCGCCCATGACGTGCACGGCGGGGTCGGCGGCCATCGCGTCGCGCAGCGCGCGCGTGAGGGCCTGCGCCATGGTGGCGGGCTTGACGGCGACGGTCGTCATCAGTGGCCGCCTTCCTGGTCGGCCTGCTCGGCCTCCAGTTCGGCCCGCAGCATGGCGCGCTGCTCGCGGAGCTGGGTGGTGGTCTCGGCGTACACCTGGTCGAAGAGGGTCATGGGGTCGAGCTCCGGGTCGCGGTTCATGCGCTCACGCAGGTCGGCGGCCATGGTCTCGGCGTCCTCGCGCGCGTGCCGTGCGAAGTCCTCGTCGAACAGCCCGCGGTCGGTCAGCTCGCGCTCCAGGAGCAGGATCGGGTCGTGGTCGCGCCAGGCGTCCACCTCGGCGTCGCCCCGGTAGCGGGTGGCGTCGTCGGCGTTGGTGTGGGCGTCGATGCGGTAGGTCACCGCTTCGACCAGGGTGGGGCCGCCGCCCTCGCGCGCGTGCCGCACGGCGTCGGAGAGGACCTGGTGCACGGCGGCCGCGTCGTTGCCGTCGACCAGGCGGCCCGGCATGCCGTACCCGACGGCCTTGTGGGCCAGGGAGGGGGCGGCGGTCTGCTTGGCGAGCGGGACGGAGATGGCGAAGCCGTTGTTCTGGACCAGGAAGACGACGGGGGCGTGCCAGACGGCGGCGAAGTTCAGTGCCTCGTGGAAGTCGCCCTCGCTGGTGCCGCCGTCGCCGACCATGGCGAGCGCGACCACGTCGTCGCCCTTGAGGCGGGCCGCGTGGGCGAGGCCGACGGCGTGCGGGAGCTGGGTGGCGAGCGGGGTGGAGAGGGGCGCCACGCGGTGGGTGTAGGGGTCGTAGCCGGTGTGCCAGTCGCCGCGCAGCAGGGTGAGCGCCTCCACGGGGTCCACGCCCCGGGCGACGACCGCGAGGGTGTCGCGGTAGCTGGGGAAGAGCCAGTCGCGCTCCTCCAGGGCCAGCGCGGCGGCGATCTCGCAGGCCTCCTGGCCGGTGCTGGACGGGTAGACGGCGAGGCGGCCCTGTTTGGTGAGGGCGGTGGCCTGTGTGTTGTACCGGCGGCCGTGCACCAGCCGGGTGTAGAGCCGGCGCAGCAGCTCCGGGTCGGCCTTGGCGGCCGCCTCGGTCCCGAGGACGCGGTAGGGCCGCTCGTCGGGCAGCAGGGGCGCGGGGTCCGTCCGGGGTTGCCAGGCGGGCGGCGGCGACGGGCGGTATGCGCCTCGCTGCTCCAGGACCGTCATGACGGCACCTCCTCGTGGGGGTGGCTACGGGAGACGGATCGGCTGTGACCCGTCCCACCTACCGATTGTTCGGTCGTCAGCACATTTTGGCTACAGGCGGCTCCAGGCTGTGGACAAACGGTTCTCCACAGCCTGGAATGAACGCAGTACGTCCATGGTAGGAAGGCGGGGGGACATGCCACCTGAACAAATGGCCGAAGGCCCGCAGGACCGCGCCGCGCTGCCGCCCGCGCGCCCGCTGGACGCCATTGATCAGGACATCCTGCAGATCCTCCAGTCGGACGGCCGGGCCTCGATACGGTCGGTCGCCGAACGGGTCCATGTCTCGCGCGCCAACGCCTACGCGCGTATCAACCGTCTGATCGAGGACGGCGTGATACGCGGTTTCGGCGCCCGGGTGGACCACGAGCGGGCCGGGCACGGCACCTCGGCCTACATCACCCTGAAGATCGTCCAGAACAGCTGGCGCACGGTGCGCGAGGAGTTGCGGCTGCTGCCGGGCGCCGACCACATCGCCCTGGTGGGCGGCGACTTCGACGTCCTGCTCCTGGTGCACACGCCCGACAACCGGGCGCTGCGCGAGCTGGTGCTGACCCGGCTCCAGGCGATCCCGGAAGTGCTCAGCACCCGCACGCTGCTGGTGTTCGAGGAGGAGGACCTGGGACCGGGCGGCTGATGCCGGACGGCCGAGGTCAGTCCGCGCGGAGCCCCGAGAACACCAGGCGCGCCACCGCGTCGGAGACCTCGCGCTCGGTCGCGCCGCGCCCGTCCGGGCGGTACCACTCCACGATCGAGTTGACCATGCCGAAGACCAGCCGGGTGGCGAGGCGCACCTCGATGTCACCGCGTACGTCCCCGTCGGCGGCGGCCGCCTTCAGCAGGTCGGCCACCCGATGGTCGAAGTCCCGGCGCCGCTCCAGCGCCCACCGCTCGGTGCCGGTGTTGCCGCGCACCCGCAGCAGCAGCGTGACGTACGGCAGTTCGGTGATCAGCACCTCGACCATGCGCCGCACGACGTGCTCCAGGCGGTCGGCGGCACGCCCCACGCGCGCGTGCTCCTCGTCGAGGATCCCGAACAGGCCGTCCAGGGCGCGGCTGACGGCCCGGCGTAGCAGTTCCTCCTTGCCGGAGACATGGTGGTAGATCGACGACTTGGAGATGCCGGCCGCCTTGGAGAGGTGCTCCATGGAGGTGCCGTCGTAGCCGCGCTCGTTGAAGACCTGGACGGCCACCGAGAGCAGGGTTTCGGGGGTGTAGGTGTCGCGCTTGGCGGTGGTCATGAGGCGCCCTCCCGCTTCTCGGTGGCGTACGCGTGGCGGTAGAGCGCGAGGGAGGGCGCGTAGCGGCCGCTCGGGTCGCGCAGGTGCAGGTCGTCGAGGAGGTCGTAGGCGAAGTCGCGGCCGAGGCGGCGGCTCCACTCGAAGGGGCCGAGCGGGTAGTTGACGCCCAGGCGCATCGCGGTGTCGATGTCCTCCTCGGTGGCGACGCCCTTGGCGACGGCGTCGTGCGCGAGGTCGACGATCCGGGCGACGGTACGGGCGACGATCATGCCGGGGACGTCACCGATGACGCTGACCTGCTTGCCGAGCGCCTGGAAGAGACCGACGGCCTCGCCGAGCGTCTGGGGATGGGTGTCGTGTCCCGCGGACAGGGCGATGCGGGTGGCCCGGCGGTAGTCGAGGGCGAGGTCGAAGTAGACGACGTCCCGGAACTCCACCGAGGTCTGGCCGTCGGCGAGGACCAGCTGGCCGCCGCTGGGCAGCACCAGGCGGGTGCCGTGGTCCTCGTCCTCCTCCCGGACCTGGATGCCCGCCTCGCGGATCATCGCGAGCAGTTCGGCGGCCGGGCCCAGGTTGCCCTCGGCGACGACGTAGGCGGGCCGGTCGGCCGGTTCGGCGGTGTGCGGCTCGGGGCGCTCGGCGTCGTCCGCGTAGTCGTACCAGCCGTGCCCGGTCTTGCGGCCGAGGTGGCCGGACTCGACGAGCCGGCGCTGGGCCAGCGAGGGCGTGAAGCGGACGTCCTGGAAGAAGGCCTGCCACACGGAGTGCGTGACGGACTCGTTGACGTCCTGGCCGATCAGGTCGGTCAGTTCGAAGGCGCCCATCCGGAAGCCGCCGCTCTCGCGCAGCACCGCGTCGATGGTGGCGGGGTCGGCGGCCTGCGCCTCGTAGACCGCGAACGCCTCGGCGTAGAAGGGCCGCGCGATGCGGTTGACGATGAAGCCGGGAGTGTCCGCGCAGGCGACCGGCGTCTTGCCCCAGGTGCGGGCCGTCTCGTACGCGCGCGTGGCCGACGTGACGTCGGTGGCGAACCCGGAGACGACCTCGACCAGCGGCAGCAGCGGTGCCGGGTTGAAGAAGTGCAGGCCCACCAGGCGGGCGGCGCTGCGCAGGGCGCCGCCGATGGCGGTCACCGACAGGGAGGAGGTGTTGGTGGCCAGCAGACAGTCGCCGTCGACGATGTCCTCCAGGGCCCGGAACAGCTCCTGCTTGGCCTCCAACCGCTCCTGGACGGCCTCCACGACCAGGGTGCAGTCCGCGAACTCGGTGAGGTCCTCGGCGGGCAGCAGCCGGGCGCGGGCCGCGTCCCGGTCGGCGGCCGTCATCCGGTTCTTCTCGACCAGCCGGTCGAGACGGGCGCCGATCGCCGCGGCGCCGTCCCCGGCCCGTCCGGGGACGGCGTCGTACAGCCGTACGCGATGGCCCGCGACGAGCGCGACCTGGGCGATGCCCTGGCCCATGGTGCCGGCGCCGGCGACCCCCACGGGGCTGCTGAGGTCGAGTGCTGTCATGTGCGCGATCCTCCCGCACGGGGTTTTCCACAGATGCGGCAGGCCCCCTTGTCCCGACCGATCGTTCGGTTACTCTAACTCTGTCCGGCCGTTTCCGCCCAGGTCATGAGCTCGAAGGGGAGCTCATCAGAGGAGTTGGTCCCGCATGACCGCCGAACTCACCGTGCACGAGCTGATCGCCAAGCACCGGCCCACGCTTGACCAGGCGCTGGAGGCGATCCGCACGCGCGCGTACTGGTCCCCCCACCCCGAGCACCCCAAGGCCTACGGCGAGCACGGCAGCCTGGACGCGGCGGCCGGCAAAGCGGCCTTCGACGCCCTTCTCGGCAGCCGTGTCGACCTCGGTCAGCCCGGCACCGACGACTGGCTGGGCGACGAGGTCTCCCCATACGGCATCGAGCTGGGCGTGACCTACCCGCATGCCGACGTCGACACACTGCTGTCCGCCATGAAGTCCGGCCAGCGCGCGTGGCGCGACGCCGGCGCGGAGGCGCGCGCGGTGGTGTGTCTGGAGATCCTCAAGCGGATCAGCGACCGGACGCACGAGTTCGCGCACGCGGTCATGCACACCAGCGGCCAGGCGTTCATGATGGCGTTCCAGGCGGGCGGGCCGCACGCCCAGGACCGCGGCCTGGAGGCGGTGGCCTACGCGTACGTGGAGCAGATCCGCACCCCCGACACCGCCGAGTGGTCCAAGCCGCAGGGCAAGCGGGACCCGCTCACCCTGACGAAGGCGTTCAAGCCGGTCCCGCGCGGGATCGCACTGGTCATCGGCTGCAACACGTTCCCGACGTGGAACGGCTACCCGGGCCTGTTCGCCTCCCTCGCCACGGGCAACGCGGTACTGGTGAAGCCGCACCCGCGCGCGGTGCTGCCGCTCGCCCTCACCGTGCAGGTCGCCCGGCAGGTGCTCGCCGAAGCCGGCTTCGACCCGAACCTGGTGGCACTGACGGCGGAGCGCCCCGGCGAGGGCATCGCGAAGACGCTCGCCACCCGCCCGGAGATCAAGATCATCGACTACACGGGCTCGACCGCCTTCGGCGACTGGCTGGAGGCCAACGCCCGGCAGGCGCACGTGTACACCGAGAAGGCCGGTGTCAACACGGTCCTGGTCGAATCGACCGACAACTACAAGGGGATGCTCTCCAACCTGGCGTTCTCGCTCTCCCTGTACAGCGGCCAGATGTGCACCACCCCGCAGAACCTGCTGATCCCCCGCGACGGCATCCGCACCGACGAAGGCCCCAAGACCTACGACGAGGTGGTCGCCGACCTCGCCCGCGCGGTCGACGGTCTGCTCGGCGACGACGCCCGCGCGAACGCGCTGCTCGGCGCGATCGTCAACCCCGACGTCAAGGCCCGCCTGGAGGCCGCCGCCGGGCTCGGCGAGGTCGCCCTCGCCTCCCGGGAGATCGCCAACCCGGAGTTCCCGGACGCGGTCGTCCGCACGCCGGTGATCGTGAAGCTGGACGGTGCGCGGAAATACTGGGAGGGGACCGACGACGAAGCCGCGTACATGAGCGAGTGCTTCGGGCCGGTGTCCTTCGCGGTCGCCGTCGACTCGGCCGCCGACGCGGTGGAGCTGCTGCGGCGCACGGTCCGGGAGAAGGGCGCGATGACGGTCGGCGCGTACACCGTCGACCCGGACGTGGAGCACGCCGTGGAGGAGGTCTGCCTGGAGGAGGCGGCCCAGCTGTCGCTGAACCTGGTCGGCGGGGTCTACGTCAACCAGACGGCCGCGTTCTCCGACTTCCACGGATCCGGCGGCAACCCCGCGGCGAACGCCGCGCTGTGCGACGGGGCGTTCGTGGCGAACCGGTTCCGGGTGATCGAGGTGCGCCGGGAGGCGTAGCCGACGCGTCTTCGGCCGAGCTTTCCTGTCCGCCGCGACAGCGCTCGGCCACGACGGCGGTCATCGGCGGTGCCGAGCCGGGCGGTGCCGCCGTCGTGGCCGACGGCTGTGCGGTCGGGGCGGCACCGTCGGGGCTGGTCGCGCCCACGCGGCGGAGCCGCATATGGATACGGCCCCGCGCCCCTCACGGGGCGCCTCGGCCCAGCCCCCTTACAAGGCACTCCAGTGGTACAAGGTCATCGCCACGCTGGTCGCGAGGTTGTAGCTGCTCACCTGAGGGCGCATCGGCAGCCGCAGCAAGTTGTCGGCTCGCGCGCGCAGGTCGGCCGAGAGTCCCGTTCGCTCGGAGCCGAAGGCGAGGATCGCGTTGTCCGGGAGCTTTGTGTTCCGGATGTCCTCGCCTTCCGGGTCCAGTGCGTACACCGGGCCCGGCGGCAGCTCCGGCACGGTCAGTCGCTCGACCGCCGTCGCGAAGTGGAGGCCCGCGCCGCCTCGTACGACCGTCGGGTGCCAGGGGTCCAGCGTGCCGGTAGTGATCACTCCCGTCGCGCCGAAGCCCGCCGCCAGGCGGATCACCGCGCCCGCGTTGCCGAGGTTGCGGGGCTCGTCGAGAACCACGACGGGGGCGGGGCGCGGGACGCGGGCCAGCTCACGCAGGTTGGCCTCACGGGAGGGTCGCATCGCCAGCGCGGCCACGGCCGTGGGATGCGGACGGGAGACCAGGGACGCGTACGTCTGCGACGGCACCTCCGTCAGCAGGGCGGCCAGCACCTCCCGTACGTCCGGCGCCAGCTCGTCCGCCAGGGCCAGCGCCGCGGCCCGGTCCGTGGTGACCGCCACCGGTACCTGCGCGCCGAAGCGCAGGGCGTGCTTGAGGGCGTGGAAGCCGTCGAGGAGGACGGCGGAGTCCGCCAGCCGCGCCCAGTGGTTCAGGGGGTCGGTCATGCCCCGAAGCCTACGCGGGGCTGTTCGTCGGCCTCCGGGGAGCGAGCCGGAGGCAGTGCGGGGGCTTCGCGCCGGAAGACGCGGTCACGGGCGCGTGCCGCTCGGCCGCCCAGCCAGAGCAGGAAGGCCGTCGGCAGGAAGACGGAGTCCGCGGCGATCATGGCGAGTGAGAAGAAGGGCAGGCCCAGGACGACCGCGATCACCGCGTGCTCGGTCATCATCGCGGCCAGCAGTACGTTCTTGACCCGGCGGTTGAACAGGGTGAACGGGAAGGCGACCTGGACGATGACCGTCCCGTAGGTCACCAGCATCACCAGTGTGCCGTTGGCGGACAGCAGGTCGGCGAGGGCCGGCCAGGGCGAGAAGTAGTCCAGGTGGAGCGGGTAGTAGACGGCGGTGCCGTCCTGCCAGCGGGAGCCCTGGATCTTGTACCAGCCGGCGGTTGCGTAGATCAGGCAGGCCTCCGCCATGATCACGAACAGGGCGCCGTTGTGCAGGATGTCGGCGATGACGTCCAGCAGGATCCGGGGCTCGGGGGTGCGCGCCCAGCGGCCCGCCGCCCACCACAGGGCGGCACCCACCCAGGTCGCCCACATGAGGGCGGGCACCAGCCAGCCGCCGCCGGTGCGGCCGGTGACGGCCGCCACGACCAGCAGGACACCGGACACCGCCCACAGCGCCGGTCCGACCCGGTCGGTGACCGGCAGCCGGGCGGCTCGCGCGCGTGCCGCCCGGCGCGCGTCCAGCGACCACACCTGGCCGCAGCGGGTGAACACCAGGTAGAAGGACATCAGGTGCAGCACGTTGTCACCGCCGTCGCCCACGAAGACGCTGCGGTTCTGCAGGGACAGCACGCCGACCATGAACAGCAGGGACATGGCACGGGTGCGCCAGCCCACCAGCAGCAGGGCGCTGCAGAGGACGGCCAGGAAGTAGAAGACCTCGAAGAAGACCCGGCCGTCGGAGACCAGCAGCGCCGTGAAGGCGTGGTTGTCCGCGGTCAGCTGCTGGGCGAGATCGAAGCTCCAGGGGCCGTCGGGGCCGTACAGCTCCTGACGGTGCGGGTACTCGCGCAGCAGGAACAGCAGCCAGGTGGCGGCGAAGCCGATGCGTACGACGGCCGTCTGGTACGGGCCGAGCGCCGACCCGGTGACCCGGGCGATGGCACGGGACAGGCACAGGGCGAGGCAGCTCATCGCACACCTCCGTCGGCCTCGTCCGCCGTGACCGTCCACCAGGGCAGCACCCGGTAGACCGGGGTGTCGGAGACCTTCTCACCGCTCCAGTCCGGCGGCGGCACGTTGGTGGTGCTGGAGCGCACCTGGACGCGCTCGATGGTGCCCTTCTCGCTGGTCGCGTCCCCCGCGTACATCCGCATCACGACGATCCGGCGCAGGTACCGCTCGGACAGGGAGCCGCGCAGGCCGATCGGGCGGTTGTCGGTGCCGTGGGTGGTGACGAAGAAGTCCCAGGCCCGTCGCAGTTCGTTCTGCACGGTGTGGCTCGGCAGCAGGCTGCCGTCGATGGTCTTGCCGTCCTGGGCGGACAGGTCGTTCCAGCCGGTGGTGGTCGTGGTGCCGTCCCGCATCCGCACGTCGGCGCGTACCTGTACGGCGATGTTCTGCTGGAGCGGGTTCGGCGCGAACAGCTTCCAGTTCTGCTCGAACTCCGGGTACACCCACTCCTCGATCGCCTTGCCGTGTTGCTTCGTCATGGTGTTCGCCGGCGCGACGCTCAGGAACACCATTCCGAGGTGCACACAGGCGGCGACCGCGACCAGGGCCAGCGCGAGGGCCGCGCCGACCTGGTAGCGGGGGGAGAGAGCGGCGACACCGGTGCGGGGCGGGGCATACGGCGGCTGCTCCCGGCCGACACCTTCGACAGGCACGACAGATGTGACGGGTGCGACGGGTTGGGCAGGTCCCGGATCCGGGCGCGCCTCGCCAGGACCCTCCGGCCCGTGCCGGGCGTCCGAGTCCCCGTCGTACGCGTCCATGCCGCCCCGTTCTCCGATACCGCCGTGTCGTCCCATGCCGTCCGGACGGCCCGTCCGGGCCGTCCGGTGTGCCGCTGCCGGGCACTCGCACGGAACGGTACTCAGCACCGGCCGCCGGGCGCAGCCCCGGGGACCGGCCCGGGAGCGTGGCCATCGCCACTCCGGCGGATCCCGGCGGCCGTCGTCGCGGCGCTTCGCCAGAGCCTCATGCCCAGGTCACGGCAGGTGGTACAGCGGACAAGGGCGGCCCGCGGAGCCCCGCTGGGCGGGTTGTCCACAGGCCGCGCCGAGGGTTTTCCACAGCGGTTAAAACCGTGGACCCCGGCCTCGAAACTGTGGATCTGCCCCGGCACCAGGCGTAGCGGGTGTATCAGGCGTTCACGGTCCGGGCGCGGAGCATACGCAGGACGGTGTCGGAGCGTTCCAGGAGGGTGTTGCGGACCACGGGGGCCGCTTCCTGGATCGCCTGCTGGGCCTTGTCGACGTATGCCGAGTCGATGGCGTACAGCGGGAAGAGCTGGGAGGTGTAGACCATCGCCGGGATCATTCCGCCCTGGTCCAGCTGGGGGATCGCGGCCAGGTAGTGCTCGGCGTAGGGGGCGAGCAGGGCGTCCTGGCCGGGGCGCCAGAAGGCGGCCGCCACCGCGCCGACCGACTGGACGGGCACCGTGCGGTCCACGGCCAGCCGCTGCCAGACCTCCGCCTTCGCGGCCGGGTCGGGGACGGCGGCGCGGACGGTGAGGGCGCGGACCCAGGCGTCGGGGTCCGGGTCGCGTTCGAGCAGGGCGGCGGTCTCGGTGGTGACGTCGCCGCCCAGTTCGGCCTCACGGACAAGGGCGCGCCAGCGCAGGTCGACGTCGTCGCCGGCCTGGTCGCGGAGCCAGGCCAGGTCCTCGGCGCCGGTCGCGGTGCGGGCCAGGCCGCGCAGGGCCACCTGGCGGCGGCCCGGGTCGTCGGCGAGCTGCCGGCAGGCCCTGGCGACCGCCTCCGTCAGCGCGGGGCGGTCGGCGTCCGGGGCCCAGAGTTCGGCGATGTTGGTGACGAGGGTCAGGAGGGGCTCGATCACGGCGTCGGACGTCTCGGCGGCGAGCACCGCGGTGAGGCACCGTCCGGCCTCGGCCGCCGTGGTCTCGCCGGCCGTGAGCATGTCCCAGACGGTGGCGGCGGCCACGCCCCGGGAGATGGCCGTGGGCAGCTGGGCCGCCGTGCGGAAGAGGGTGTCCCTGGTGGCGGGGTCCGGGCGGCTGGTGGCGAAGGTGAGGTCGTCGTCGTTGATCAGAAGGAGGTCGGACATGGCGGGAAGGCCGGTGACCGGGGTGCGGGGCTCGGTCACCTCGACGCGGACCACGGCGGTGCGTTCGAGGGCGTCGCCCGCGCGGTCGTACGCACCGACCGCCAGGACCTGCGGGCGCGGGGTGCCGTCGGCGACCAGGGTGACCGTGTCGCCGTCGTGCTCCAGCGTGAAGCGGTCGGTGCCGGCCGTCTCCAGCCACGCCTTCCGCCAGGTGGCGAGGTCCCGGCCGCCGGCCTCGGCGAGGGCGTCGATCAGGTCCTGGAGGGTGGTGGTGCCCCACGCATGGCGGGCGAAGTAGGCGGCCATGCCGGTGCGGAACCGGTCCTCGCCGACATAGGTCATCAGCTGCTGGAGGACGGAGGCGCCCTTGGGGTAGGTGATGTTGTCGAAGATCGACGCGGCCTGGGCGACGTCGTGGATGGGCTGGTGGATCGGGTGGGAGACCGGGCCCTGGTCGGAGAGGTAGGCCTTGAGCTTGCCGCCGGCGAGGTGGCCGGCCCAGACGTCGGTGTACCGGGTGGCGCCCTCGGCGGCCCAGTGGCAGGCGAACTCGGCGAAGGCCTCGTTCAGCCAGAGGTCGTCCCACCAGCGCATGGTGACGATGTTGCCGAACCACATGTGCGCCATCTCGTGCAGCAGCACGACCGCGAGCAGCTCGCGCTCCGCATGTGTCGGCGTGGCCCGCCGCAGGAACATGTCCGACCAGGTCACGCAGCCGTAGTTCTCCATCGCGCCGCCGAACTCGGGCATGAACACCTGGTCGTACTTGCGCTGCGGGAACGGCATCGCGAAGGCCTCGGCGAAGAAGGCGAGGCCCTGGCGGGTGAGGGTGAAGATCTCGTCGGCGTCGCGTTCCAGGACCTCGGCGAGCGAGCGGCGGGCGAAGATGCCGAGGTCGTGGCCGTCGGCCTCACGGCGGATCTCGTGGAAGGGGCCCGCGTTGACGACGGTGTTGTACACGGACAGCGGCGGGGTGTCCGGGAAGCTCCAGCGGCGGGCCGCGCCCTGCTCCTCGACGCGCGGGTCCCCGGAGTTGCTGAGGACGGTCCAGGCGGCCGGGGCGGTGACGGTGAAGGCGTGCGGGGCCTTGAGGTCGGGCTGGTCGAAGCAGGCCCACACGAAGCGGGCCTCGTCGGGTTCGAAGCTGGTCCAGAGGTAGACCTCGCCGTCGGCGGGGTCGACGGCCTTGTGGGCGCCCGGGCTGGTCGTGGTGTCGGTCTGGACGCTCTCGACGCGCAGCACGTTGTGCGCGGCCAGGCCGGGCAGCGGGATCCGGCCGTCGTCGCTCGGGGTGAGGGGGATGCCGTTGAGGGTGGCGGAACGGACCTCGGCCGCGCAGTCCACGAAGGTCTCGGCGCCCGGCTCGGCGCAGCTGAAGGCCACCGTGGAGACGCACCGGATCTCCGGTCCGCCGGGCAGGGCGGTCAGGTCGATGTCCACGTCGTACCGCTCGACCGTGACGAGTGCGGACCTGCGCTCGGCCTCGATGCGGGTCAGGCTTCGGATCGCCATGTGTCCTCCCTCGTGTGTCCGTCCCCGTCGGCGGACAGCGGCCGACAGCCTACGTCGGAAGGAGCGGGTGATCGCAGGGGTTTTCGGTTCCCTTCTTCTAGAACCTGTTCTATCTTGACGGACCGTCAGATAGCGGACCCGCCGGGAGGACAGGACCGTGGACTTCACCTTCACCGAGGAGCAGCTGGCGGCGGCCGAGGCGGCGCGTGGCGTGTTCGCCAAAGTGGCGCCGGACGCGGTGCCGAGCCCCGCGCTGACCACCGGCGCCGTGGCCGAGCACTTCGACCGGGAACTCTGGGACACCCTGGCCGGCGCGGACCTGCTGAGCCTGCTGCCGGCCGAGGAGTACGGCGGGGCGGGGCTGGACGCGATCGCGCTCTGCCTGGTGCTGCGGGAGTCGGCGAAGGTGCTGGCCCGGGTGCCGCTGCTGGAGAACAGCGCGGTCATGGCGGCCGTGCAGGCGTACGGCGACGAGGAGCTGAGGGGCCGGCTGCTGGCGCGGGCGGGGCGCGGCGAGCTGGTGCTGACCGTGGCCGCGAGCGGCCGCACCGGGCACGACCCGGCCGAGCTGGCGGTGACCGCGCGACGGGACGGCGACGGGTGGGTGCTGGACGGGGTGCAGACGGCGGTGCCGTGGGTGTACGACGCCGATCTCGTCGCCGTACCGGCGCATACCGACGGCGAACGGAGCGTGCTGGCGCTGGTGGCGCCGTCGGGCGGCGGGATCACGCTCGCCGAGCAGGTGTCGACCAGCGGGGAACGGCTCGGCGAGCTGCGCCTCGAGTCGGCGCGGGTCGCGGGGCGGGACGTGGTGACGGCGGAGGGGGCCTGGGAGTGGCTGCGGGAGCTGCTGGCGACCGGGACGTGTGCGCTGGCGCTCGGGCTGGGTGAGCGGGTGTTGCGGATGACCAGTGAGTACACGGGCAGGCGGGAGCAGTTCGGGTATCCCGTCGCCACGTTCCAGGCGGTCGCCGTGCAGGCCGCCGACCGGTACATCGACCTGCGGGCCATGGAGGCGACGCTGTGGCAGGCGGCGTGGCGGATCGCCTCCGGCGCGGCCGGGGCGTTGCCGGCGGCCGGGGATGTGGCGGTGGCGAAGATCTGGGCGGCGGAGGGGGTGCGGCGGGTGGTGCAGACCGCGCAGCATCTGCACGGGGGGTTCGGGGCCGACACGGAGTATGTGCTGCACCGGTACCACGCCTGGGCGAAGCAGATCGAGCTGGCGCTCGGGGGAGCCGGGGTCCATGAGGAGGCGCTGGGGGACTTGCTGGCTGCGCATCCACTGCATAGGGGATGACAGATCAGGGGGCGCTCGGTGACAGGTCGGGGGCGCTCGGTGACAGGTCGGGGGGCGCTCGGTGACAGGTCGGGGGGCGCTCGGTGGGAGGGGATCCGCGGGGCGGTGGGGGCTGGTCGCGCAGTTCCCCGCGCCCCTTACGGGGCGCTTCGATGCGGGCGCCTCAGTGCGGGCGCTCCAGCTCGAGGCGCCTCGGTGCGAGAGGCCCTCGGTGCAAAGAGGGCCTCGCTGCAAGGGGGCGATGAGTCGGCTCAGATGACGAAGCCCGGTTCTCCCGCGTCCGTGACGACCTCGCGGCCCGCCGCCTGCCATACCTGCATGCCGCCGTCCACGTTGACCGCGTCGATGCCCTGCTGGACGAGGTACATCGTGACCTGGGCCGAACGGCCGCCGGAGCGGCAGATGACGTTGACACGCCCGTCCTGGGGAGCGGCCTCGGTGAACTCGCCGTAGCGGGCCACGAACTCGCTGATCGGGATGTGCAGGGCGCCGGTGGCGTGGCCCGCCTGCCACTCGTCGTCCTCGCGGACGTCCAGCAGGAAGTCGCCGTCCTTGAGGTCCGCGACCTCGACCGTGGGCACACGCGCTGCGAAGTTCATGGCTCCGACGCTACCCGACCGCTACTCCTGGGTGAGCAGCGCGGCCAGCTCGCCCTCCCGCTCGGCGACGTCCTTGTAGAGCTTCTCGGCGATCTCGTCGAGGAGGCTGTCGGGGTCCTCGGGGGCCAGCCGGAGCAGGCCGGCGATGGGGCCGTCCTCCAGTTCCCTGGCGACCAGGGTGAGCAGTTCCTTGCGCTCGGCCAGCCATTCGAGGCGCGCATACAGCTCCTCGGCGCGGCTCGGCTTGCGCTCGGGCGGGACCGGGCCGGCCGCCCACTCCTCGGCCAGCTCCCGCAGCAGAGCCTCGTCGCCGCGGGCGTAGGCCGCGTTGACCCGGCTGAGGAACTCCTCGCGCCGCTCCTGCTCGGGCCCCTCCTGCACCAGGTCGGGATGGGCCTTGCGGGCCAGCTCGCGGTAGAGCCGGCGGGCCTCCTCGCTGGGCCGCACCCGCTGCGGGGGCCGTACCTCCTGCTCGGTGAGCATCGCGACGGCCTCCGGGAACAGGCCCTGGCTGTCCATCCAGCCGTGCAGCAGTTCCTCGACGCCGGGGATGGGGAGGACCCGGGCCCGGGCCTCCTCCGCGGCGCGGATGTCCTCGGGGTCGCCGGTGCGGGCGGCCTTCGCCTCGGCGATCCGCGCGTCCAGCTCTTCGAGGCGGAGGTAGAGGGGGCCGAGCTTCTCCTCGTGCAGGCGAGAGAAGTTCTCGACCTCGACGCGGAAGGTCTCGACCGCGATCTCGTACTCGATCAACGCCTGCTCGGCGACCCGCACGGCCCGCTCCAGGCGTTCCTCGGGCCGCGGTGCCTCAGACTGCTCAGCTTCCGGGGTCGTCACCCGACCAGACTAGGGCCTGTCGTCCTCATGGGTGGCCGCCACCCGCTGGGTGACCAGATCTCCGCAGGCCACGACGGGGGTCCGGGGCCGGCAGGCCGGCTCGTGGGCGCAGCCGTCGGGGTGGTCGGGGTAGGGGAGGATCTTGTCGAGGATCACCTCGCCGAGCAATGTCAGGTCGCGGGCGCCCAGGATTCAGCGCCTCGGGGGCCCGCCACCCGAGGTCACACCCCGAGTTCCGCCGCGATCCGGCCCGTCCGTACCGCGGTGACCAGTTCCTCGTGGTCCGCCTCCGTGCGGTCGGCGTAGGTCACCGCGAACGCGGCGATCGCCTCGTCCAGCTCCTCGTTCTTGCCGCAGTAGCCGGCGATCAGGCGCGGGTCGGCGCTGTGCGAGTGGGCGCGGGCCAGCAGGGCACCGGTCATCCGGCCGTAGTCGTCGATCTGGTCGGGCGACAGGGCGGCCGGGTCGACGCTCCCCTTGCGGTTGCGGAACTGGCGGACCTGGAAGGGGCGGCCGGCCACCGTGGTCCAGCCGAGCAGGATGTCGCTGACCACCTGCATCCGCTTCTGCCCGAGGACCACCCGGCGTCCCTCGTGGTCCACGGCGGGCGCGTCGAAGCCGGCCGTCGCCAGGTGCGGTACGAGCGCGGACGGGCGGGCCTCCTTGACCTGGAGGATCAGCGGCTCACCGCGATGGTCGAGGAGCAGCACGACATACGACCGGGTGCCGACACTGCCGGTGCCCACTATCCGGAAGGCGACGTCGTGCGGGGCGTGCCGGGAGAGCAGCGGGTGGCGGTCCTCGGAGAGCGTGGTGATGTAGTGCTCGAGGGCCGCCACGACCACTTCCGCCTCCTCGTCCGCGACCCGGCGCAGCACCGGCGCGGCATCGACGAACCGGCGCCCGCCGTTCTCGGTGGGCTCGGTGGAGCGGGCCGCGAACCGGCCGCTGGTGTTGGCGCGGGCCTTCTCCGAGACCCGGCGCAGGGTGCCGAGCATGTCGTGGGCGTCGGAGTGGGAGACCAACTCCTCGTCCGCGATGGCGTTCCACGCGTCCAGCACCGGGAGCTTGGCCAGCAGACGCATGGTGCGGCGGTAGGCGCCGGCCGCGTCACCCGCCGCCTTGCGGCACGTGTCCTCGTCGGCGCCCGCTTCCCGGCCGGCCAGCACCAGGGAGGCGGCGAGCCGCTTGAGGTCCCACTCCCAGGGACCCGGCACCGTCTCGTCGAAGTCGTTCAGATCGATGACCAGGTCGCCACGCGGGTCGCCGTACAGACCGAAGTTGGCCGCGTGGGCGTCGCCGCAGATCTGGGTGGCGATCCTGGTCATCGGGGTGCGGGCCAGGTCGTGCGCCATCAGGCCGGCCGAGCCGCGCAGGAACGCGAACGGGCTCGCCGCCATCCTGCCGACCCTTATCGGGATCAGCTCCGCGATGCGGTCGCGGTTGGACTCCTCGACCGCGGTGACCGCGTCGGGCCGGGAGCCGTCCAGATCCAGGGCGACGTGGCTGCCGCGCGGCACGGCCGAACGCAGTGCCTTGCCCTCCTCCTTGGGCGAGCCCTGCACCGGCCACCGCGCAAAGCCCTTCGGCGAGGGCAACTTGCGCGCCCCGGCCGTCGTCAGCTCTTCCGGTCCGGTCACGTCGACCGCCTCCCCCGTACTCCGCACACACCCGCACGAACATCAACTCGTGGAGACGGTACAGGTGGGGGCCGAAACAGGTCAGACCCTGTGGATAGCTTCGGGGCGGTCTGGGGCGGGTGGGGATCCGTCCGCGTGTATCTGCCGCCCGGTGGGGGTTGTTCGCGCAGTTCCCCGCGCCCCCAAGAAAGGTGGGTCCACTGGTCCCACCTCAAAGGGGGGCGGGGAACTGCGCGAGCAACCACGACGCACCCGCAGCCGAAAACACCACGGAGCACCCCGAAGGTCACGCCCTCAAATAGGCCAGCACAGCCAGCACCCGCCGATGGGAATCCTCCGCCGGCGGCAGGTCCAGCTTCGTCAGGATGCCCCCGATGTGCTTCCCCACCGCCGCCTCCGAGACCACCAGCTCTCTCGCGATCGCCCCGTTCGACTTCCCCTCCGCGACCAGCGCCAGCACCTCCCGCTCACGCGGGGACAGCCGCTCCAGCGGATCCCGGCGCCGGCGCAGCAGTTGCCGTACCACCTCGGGGTCGACCACCGTCCCCCCGTCGGCCACCGCGCACAACGCCTCGACGAAGTCCGCCACCTGCCCCACCCGGTCCTTGAGCAGATAGCCGACGCCCGTCCCGTCACCGGAGTCGAGAAGGTCGGCCGCGTAACTGCGCTGCACGTACTGACTGAGCACCAGGATCGGCAGCCTCGGCCGGTCGGCACGCAGTCGCACCGCCGCGTGCAGGCCCTCGTCCTGGAAGCCCGGCGGCATCCGCACGTCCGTCACGACGACGTCCGGCGCATGCTCCGCCACCGCCGCGACCAGCGCCTCCGCGTCCCCCACGGCCGCGACCACCTCGTGTCCGCAGCGGCTCAGCAGACCGACGATCCCCTCCCGCAGAAGCACGCTGTCCTCGGCGAGGACTACCCGCAGCGGTCGGTCGGTTCGCACGGCAACTCCACATGCAGCAGGGTCGGTCCGCCCGGCGGACTGGACACGGAGAGTGTGCCATCCAGCACCGACACCCGGTCCCCGAGTCCGGTGAGCCCGCTGCCCGCCGAGGCGTCCGCGCCGCCCCGGCCGTCGTCCCGCACCTCCAGGAACAGCCGCCCGTCCCGGTACCCGCCGCGCACCCCGGCGCGGCCCGCGCCACTGTGCCGGTCGACGTTGGCGAGCGCCTCGCGCACCACGAAGTACGCGGCCGCCTCGACCGGTTGCGGCAGCCGCACGGGCAGCCGGAGGTCGACGTCCACGGGAACGGCCGTGCGGTCGGCCGCGTCGGCCACCGCCGCCGCCAGGCCGTGGTCGGCGAGCACCTTGGGATGGATGCCGTGGACGATCTCCCGCAGTTCGGCGAGCGCCTCGCCCACCTCCCGCTGGGCCTTGGCGAGCTGCTCGGCGAACGGGCCCGGCGGAGCGTCCAGCAGGGCCAGGCCGAGGGTCATCGACAGGGCGACCAGGCGTTGCTGGGCGCCGTCATGCAGATCGCGTTCGATACGCCGCCGCTCCGCCTCGAAGGCATCCACCAACCGCGCCCGGGACCGCGCCAGTTCGACCATCCGCGACCCCAGCTCCGCCTCGCGAGGCGCGATCAGCAGCCGGGTCAGCCCGGCCCGGGCACCGGCCGCGACGCCCAGCGCGTAGCCGCCGAGCGCCAGCAGCGACAATCCCAGCGCCGCGACCCCGAAGGCGGCCGGCCAGGTGCCGACCGTCCACGCCTTCAGCACCTTCGTCCCACGCCCCTCGCCGGCCGTGGCCAGCAGCAGCGGGGCGGCGACCAGCGACAGCGGGCAGAACAGGGCAACGGTCACGGCGAGCGCGTCCAGGGGCCACAACAGGCCCGCGAACAGCAGCGCGTGACCGAACTCGCGCCAGGTCGCCCGCTCCCGCAGCCGGGTGGTCAGCCAGGCCCGCAGTCCCGTCGCGGCAGGCCGCAGGTGCGGGTCGTACGCCGGATGCCGGTCGACCAGCCGCAGCCGCTGCCGTTCGAGCCGCGCCACCGGAAGGCCCGCGAGCGCCGTGAGGAGCAGCAGCGGCAGCCCGACGAGTACGACGGCGAGCGCGACGCCGGCCGTGACCGCGGTGACCAGTCCCACGAGGAGTACGGCACCGGTGACCGCGCCGGTCAGCAGGTAGCCGGCGGCACGCCAGGGCCAGCCGGAGACCAGGAAGCCGGGCCCTGCCATGGCCTGCCAGACGCTGCGGGGAGGGGGCTGCATGCCGGTCACCGTAGGCGGCGGGCCGCGGCCCGGGCCATCCGTCCAGCCACCGAGGTGGAGGTATGCCTGGCCCTACCCCGGATCTCCGTCCCGCCGCACTGCGCCACCCCGTCCCCGGACGGTTTCGTGGACCCATCACCCGGCCACCACCCGGGCCACCACCGGACGACCCTTCGAGCAGTGAGGCCACATGACCAGCGACCCCAGCGACATCGGCAACACGGGCTGCACCGGCGGCATCGGCGGCATCGGCGACGCGATCACCTTGCGTTCCGTCAGCAGGCGTTACGGCTCCGGCGACAGCGCCGTCACCGCGCTCGACCAGGTCTCCCTGGGCTTCCCCAAGGGCACCTTCACCGCCGTCATGGGCCCGTCCGGCTCCGGCAAGTCGACGCTGTTGCAGTGCGCGGCGGGCCTGGACCGGCCCACCTCCGGGTCCGTCCTGCTGGCCGGGACCGAACTGACCGGGCTGAGCGAGACGAAGCTGACCCTGCTGCGCCGGGAGCGGGTCGGGTTCGTGTTCCAGTCGTTCAATCTGCTGCCCTCGCTGACCGCCGAGCAGAACGTGGCGCTGCCACTGCGGCTGGCCGGCCGGCGCGTGCCGAGGTCCCGGGTCCGCGAGGTGCTCCGGCAGGTCGGTCTCGGCGAACGCGCCCGGCACCGGCCGACCGAGCTGTCCGGCGGGCAGCAGCAGCGGGTGGCACTGGCCCGTGCCCTGGTCACCCGCCCGGAGGTGCTGTTCGGCGACGAGCCGACCGGCGCCCTGGACTCACGGACCGGCCGGGAGGTGCTGACGCTGCTGCGGGCCATGGTCGACGACCGGGGCCAGACGACCGTCATGGTCACCCACGACCCCGTCGCCGCCTCCTACGCCGACCGCGTGGTCTTCCTGGTCGACGGCCGGGTCAACGGCGAACTGACGAGCGGGAGCGCCGACGCCATCGCGGCACGGATGACCGAACTGGAGACACCCCCCAGGGCGGCCACCGGAACAGCGCCCCACACCCGCCCCGCGCCCCGCGCCCGACCCACAACCAACACCAAAACCCCACCCCGCGCCCAACCCACGACCGACACCGGCCCCACCCCCCAGCCGGAGGCGTCCCCGTGCTGAGTGTCGCCCTGCGCACCCTGCGCGCCCGCTGGGTCACCTTCGTCGGCGGGTTCGTCGCCCTCGCGCTCGGCGTCGGGCTGCTCACCGTGATGGGCCTCGCCCTCGCCGCCTCGCTGGACGCGCCGACCCGTGCCCCGGAGCGGTTCGCCGCCGCCCCGGTCGTCGTCAAGGGCGCCGACACCCTGCACGTGCCCACCCCGATCGGTGACCGCAGCCAGAAACTGGCCGAGCCGCGTGCCGTACCCCCCGCCGCCGTCGCCGAGTTGGCGAGGCTCGGCCGGGTCACCCCGGACCGCTCCTTCGCCGTACGGGCGCGGGGCGGGCCCGGCGATCTGGTCGGCCACCCCTGGTCGGTCGCCGCGTTCGCGCCGTACGAGATCGCCTCGGGGCGTGCCCCTCGCGTCGCCGACGAGGTGGTGGTCAGCGGTACCTGGGCGAAGCCCGGCCAGAGCCTGCGCACGCAGCGCGGCAGTGTCAGGGTCGTCGGCACGGTCGCCGACCGCGGCTTCGAGCACGCCGTCTTCTACACCGACGCCAGGGCGGCGCAACTCCAGCCCCGCAGTGTGCAGTTGGCCACAGCCGCCGACGTCACGGCCGTACGGAACGTGGTGAAGAACATCACGGGCGTCCAGGTCCTCACGGGCGCCGACCGCCGCTACGCCGATCCGGATCCCGACCGTGACCGGGAGGCGCTGACCGCGCTGAACGCCCTGTTCGGCACGGCCGGCGGGGTCACCGCTTTCGTGTCGGTGTTCGTGGTGGCGTCGACGTTCGCCTTCGCGGTCGCCCAGCGCCGCCGCGAGTTCGGTCTGCTGCGTGCCGCCGGGGCGACGCCCGGGCAGCTGCGCCGGACGGTGGCCGCGGAGGCCCTGCTGGTCGGCGTGGTCGCCTCGGCGGCGGGCTGTGTGCTCGGCCGGTACGGCGCACCCCGCCTCGTCCGCTGGACGGTCGACGGCGGCCTCGCCCCGGACTGGTTCGCGACGGGGGACGCCGTCTGGCCGTACTGCGCGGCCTTCTCCACCGGAGTGCTGGTCGCGCTCTGCGGAGTGGTCGCCGCGTCCTGGCGGGCGGGCCGGACCGGGCCGACGGAGGCGCTGCGCGCGGCGGCCGTGGACAACAGGCCGATGACCTGGGGTCGTTGGCTGTGCGGCGGGGCCCTGTTGCTGGCCGCGGCGGTGCTCCCGTTCCTCGGCGACCCGGGCGTTCTGCTGCACCGCAAGAGCTATGTGAGCCGTCCGATGCTGCTGATCACGGCGGTCGCCCTGCTGGCACCCGTCCTGGTCCGCCCGCTGACCCGGCTGCTCACCTGGGTCCCGGCGCGGCTCCCGGGCGCCGCCGGCCTGCTGGTGCGCGAGAACGCGGCCGCCGCCGTGCGCCGTACGGCCGCCGTCGCGGCGCCCGTGCTGGTGACGGTCGCCCTCGCGGGCTCGCTGCTCGGCGCCACCGCCACGCTCGACGCGGCCAAGGCCGCCGAGACCCGCGCCCGGACCACCGCGGCCTTCGTCGTCACGCCCTCGGCGGGCGGGTTCGACGGCGCGACGCTCAAGGCTCTGCGCGCGGTGCCCGGCACCGAGGTGTCCGTGACCTCGGCGAGCGCGGTGTACGTCCTGGAGGACGGGGTCGCGCTGGTCAGGTCCGAGGCCAGGGCCGCCGATCCCGCCGCCCTGGCCGCCACCGCCCGCCTCCCGCTCGCCGCCGGCCGGACCACCGGCCTGGACGACGGCTCGATCATCGTCAACGAGGAGTGGGAGCGGCACACCGTCGGGCAGCGGGTGCGGGTATGGCTGGGCGACGGCACCCGGAAGACCCTGCGCATCGCCGCCGTGACGACAAGGGGCACCGGCGACAACGGCGTGTACGTCACCCCGGCCAACGCCGCCGGCGCGGCCGTCGACCGGGTCGACGTGGCCCTGGCGGACGGCGTGGACGCGGCCGCGGTGGCCGCCGGCCTGCGCCGGGCGGTCCGGGCGGACGGCGGCCGGGTCCGCACCGCGGACCAGTGGATCGCGGCGACCTACCCGAGCACCGACCGCACCACCCGCCTCGGCCTCTTCCTCGTCCTCGGGATCGCGCTCCTCTACACCGGGATCTCCCTGGTCAACACCATGGTGATGGCCACCGCCGACCGGATCCCCGAGCTGACCGCGCTACGGCTGGCCGGCGCCACCCGCCGCCAGGTGCTGCGGCTGGTCGGCGCCGAGGCGCTGACGGTGGTCGCGGTCGGCGCCCTGCTGGGCCTGCTGGTCACGGTCGCGAACCTGGCGACCGTCGCGGCGGCCCTGCACGCCCTGCACGCCCCGGTGGCCCTCACCCTCCCCTGGCCGGCCCTGGCCGCCACCACCGCCGTCTGCGCGGCCCTCGCTGCCCTGGCCGCCACCGCACCGGCCGCCGCGGCCACCCGAAGACCGCACCCGTCCGCCCAGTGATCCGCCCGGTGATCCATCCACTTGTCCGCCCACTGGTCGGTCCGCCCAGTGAGACACCTCACACCGACAGGAAAATCACACCGCCACCCCGGGCCGCCCGGCCCCGCACCCGCCCCCGTGAACCACAACAGCACAGCAAAAAGGCCCATCGTGATCACGATGGGCCTTCTGCCTCTGTGCGCGAGGGGGGAGTTGAACCCCCACGCCCTTGCGGGCACTGGAACCTGAATCCAGCGCGTCTGCCTATTCCGCCACCCGCGCATTGGGTGTGTCCTCCGGCTCCGGCCCCTGTGTTTCCTTCGGGGCGGCGCCTTCCGACACGCAGAACACTAGCACGTGGGAGGGGGTGGGTTCACATCCCTTCTCTCCGGGCAGCGCTCACCCGAAGCTCACGTACCGAGCAGTCGGCGTTCACGTATCAACCTCGTACCGGTCCAGGCCATCTGCCCAGGAGACGGATCAGGTCCACAGTCAGGTGCGGGACACTGGTCATGAGCCGCCTCTACGATCCTTGGCAGCGGAACCGCCGATCCTTGACAGGAGAAGCACGCCGAGGAGTTCGAAGGGGGGCCGCTGGGGGAACCGGCTGATTGCCGGGCGCGTAGATACGATCAGTGAGCAGTAGCGGTAAGGCAAGCCGTACGGGCAACGCGACAGAGGAGGTGCCCTGTGGGAGTCCTGAAGAAGTTCGAGCAGCGTCTCGAAGGTCTGGTCAACGGCACCTTCGCGAAGGTGTTCAAGTCCGAGGTCCAGCCCGTGGAGATCGCCGGTGCGCTGCAGCGCGAGTGCGACAACAACGCGACCATCTGGAACCGCGACCGGACCGTCGTACCCAATGACTTCATCGTCGAGCTGAGCGCTCCCGACTTCGAGCGGCTCAGCCCCTACTCCGGACAGCTCGGCGACGAGCTCGCCGGGATGGTCCGCGACTACGCCAAGCAGCAGCGTTACACCTTCATGGGGCCGATCAAGGTCAACCTGGAGAAGGCCGAGGACCTGGACACCGGCCTGTACCGGGTGCGCAGCCGTACCCTCGCCTCCTCCAGCAACCAGCAGGCCGCCCCGGAGCGCACGCCCGCGGCCGGCGGCACCCCGCAGCGACAGGGCGGCTACGGCTACCCGCAGGCCGCCGCGGCCCCGCCCATGCCGAGCGCACCGCCCCCCGGCGCCCCGCAGCGCCCCGGCGGCTACGGCTACCCGCAGCCGGCCCAGCCCGCCGCCCAGCCCGCCGCCCAGCGGCCCGCCGGGCCCTCCGGGCCGGTCGGCGCCCCGGCGCCCGGCTCCCGTACCCGCTACTGGATCGAGATCAACGGCACCCGCCATCAGATCTCCCGCGCGACGCTCGTGCTGGGCCGCAGCACCGAGGCCGACGTGCGGATCGACGACCCCGGCGTCTCCCGCCGGCACTGCGAGATCCGGACCGGAACGCCCTCGACGATCCAGGATCTCGGATCCACCAACGGCATCGTGGTGGACGGGCAGCACACCACCCGCGCTACGCTCCGCGACGGCTCGCGGATCGTCGTGGGCAGCACCACCATCATTTACCGGCAAGCCGAAGGGTGAAGCGGGGGCAATGTCAGAGCTGACCCTCACGGTCATGCGGCTGGGTTTCCTGGCCGTACTGTGGCTGTTCGTGATCGTGGCCGTGCAGGTCATCCGCAGCGACCTGTTCGGTACGCGCGTCACCCAGCGCGGATCGCGTAGGGAAGAAGGACGCCGGCAGCAGCCCGCCGCCGCCCGGCAGCAGGCCGCGCCACCGCAGCAGCGCGGCCAGCAACCGGCGGCCGGCGGCGGCCGGCGGCGCAACGCCCCCAGCAAGCTCGTCGTCTCCGAGGGCACGCTCACGGGTACGACGGTCGCGCTCCAGGGACAGACCATCACCCTGGGCCGCGCCCACGACTCCACGATCGTGCTGGACGACGACTACGCCTCCAGCCGCCATGCCAGGATCTACCCGGACCGCGACGGCCAGTGGATCGTCGAGGACCTCGGGTCCACGAACGGCACGTATCTGGACCGGTCCCGGCTGACGACTCCCACGCCGATCCCGCTGGGCGCGCCGATCCGCATCGGCAAAACCGTCATCGAGCTGCGGAAGTAGTGCTACATCATGGATAGGCGCGAGCGGAGCGAGCACGCGGCGACGGACCGGACGCCGGTCCCCGGCGCGCTCCCGACCGGAGGGTGGGCACCGTGCGGATGTACCCGGAGCCGACAGGCGAGGTGCGCATGAGTCTGTCACTGCGCTTCGCCGCCGGATCGCACAAAGGCATGATCCGGGAGGGCAACGAGGACTCCGGTTACGCCGGTCCCCGCCTGCTCGCCATCGCCGACGGCATGGGCGGCCAGGCCGCCGGTGAGGTCGCCTCCTCCGAGGTGATCTCCACCCTGGTCACGCTCGACGACGACGTGCCCGGCTCCGACATCCTCACCTCCCTCGGCCACGCCGTGCAGCGCGCCAACGACCAACTGCGCGCCATGGTCGAGGAGGACCCGCAGCTGGAGGGCATGGGGACCACCCTCACCGCCCTGCTGTGGACCGGCCAGCGGCTCGGCCTGGTGCACGTCGGCGACTCCCGCGCCTATCTGCTGCGGGACGGCCTGCTCACGCAGATCACCCAGGACCACACCTGGGTGCAGCGGCTCGTCGACGAGGGGCGGATCACCGAGGAAGAGGCCACCACCCACCCGCAGCGCTCGCTGCTGATGCGCGCGCTGGGCAGCGGCGACCACGTCGAGCCCGACCTCTCCATCCGCGAGGTACGCGCCGGTGACCGCTATCTCATCTGCTCCGACGGGCTCTCCGGGGTGGTCTCCCACCAGACCCTGGAGGAGACCCTCGCCAGCTACCAGGGCCCGCAGGAGACCGTGCAGGAGCTGATCCAGCTCGCGCTGCGCGGCGGCGGCCCCGACAACATCACGGTCATCATCGCGGACGTCCTCGACCTGGACACCGGCGACACCCTCGCCGGGCAGCTCTCCGACACCCCGGTCGTGGTCGGCGCCGTCGCCGAGAACCAGCACCACCTGCACGACAACGGCTTCATGCAGACCCCCGCCGGCCGCGCCGCCAACCTCGGCCGCCAGGTGCCCGGCCAGGGCGGAGGCGGCGAGTTCGGCCCGCCCGGCTCCGGCGACACCACCGGCTACGTCCCGGCCGGCAGCTTCGGCGACTACACCGACGACGACTTCGTCAAGCCCCGCAAGGGCCGCAGGTGGCTGAAGAGATCCTTCTACGGCATCCTCGCCCTCGCCGTCATCGGCGGGGGCCTGTACGGCGGCTACCGCTGGACGCAGACCCAGTACTACGTCGGCGCCAACGGCACGCACGTCGCGCTGTACCAGGGCATCAGCCAGGACCTGGCCTGGGTGTCGCTCTCGAAGGTGGAGAAGGACCACCCCGAGATCGAACTCAAGTACCTGCCTCCGTACCAGCAGAAGCAGGTCAAGGCCACCATCGCCGAGGGCGGCCTCCCGGACGCCCAGTCGAAGGTCCAGGAGCTGGCCGTGCAGGCCTCCGCCTGCAAGAAGGAGTCGGAGCGCACCGCGTCCGGGTCCAAGACCAACTCCAAGACCGGCCAGGGCGAGGCCGGCGGCACCACGGGAACCACCAAGACCTCTCTCACGTCCAAGGCCTCGCCAAGCCCCTCGAACTCGGCGTCCTCCACGGCGTCACCGTCCCCGTCCACCTCAGCCACCCCCAGCCCCGGCCCCACCCTCTCGGAGGATGAGCAGAAGGTCGTCTCGCTGTGCGGTAAGCAGTAGGCAAGCCGTGAGAGGCCCTGTCACACGATGAGCAGTACTACCAACACGTCGACGAACCACACGTCCACCATCGGCTCCATCGGCGCCCCGAGCCGCCGCAACACCGAGCTCGCGCTCCTGGTGTTCGCCGTCGCCATCCCGGTGTTCGCCTACGCCAACGTGGGCCTGGCCATCGACGACAAGGTCCCCGCCGGACTGCTGAGCTACGGCCTGGGCCTCGGCCTCCTGGCCGCCGTCGCCCACCTCGCCGTCCGCAGGTTCGCCCCGTACGCGGACCCGCTGCTGCTGCCGCTGGCCACACTGCTCAACGGCCTCGGCCTGGTCACCATCTGGAGACTCGACCAGTCCAAGCTGCTGCAGTCGATCCACGTCGCCGGCGGCAAGGCCACCAACCAGCTGCTGTACACCGCGATGGGCATCGCGCTGTTCGTCGTCGTCCTGATCTTCCTCAAGGACCACAGAGCACTCCAGCGCTACACCTACATCTCCATGGTGGCCGCGCTCTTCCTGCTGCTGCTCCCGCTCGTCCCCGGCCTCGGCGCCAACGTGTACGGCGCCAAGATCTGGATCCACGTCGGCAGCTTCACCATCCAGCCCGGCGAGTTCGCGAAGATCGTCCTCGCGGTGTTCTTCGCCGGCTACCTGATGGTCAAGCGGGACGCGCTGGCCCTCGCCAGCCGCCGCGTCATGGGCCTGTACCTGCCCCGCGGCCGCGACCTGGGCCCGATCCTGGTCGTCTGGTTCATCTCGATCCTCATCCTGGTGTTCGAGACCGACCTCGGTACCTCGCTGCTGTTCTTCGGAATGTTCATCATCATGCTGTACGTCGCCACCGAGCGGACCAGCTGGATCTTCTTCGGTCTGCTGATGTCGGCGGCCGGCGCGGTCGGTGTGGCGAGTTTCGAGCCGCACATCCAGACCCGTGTGCAGGCCTGGCTGAACCCCATGCGCGAATACACTCTCAGCCGCACGGGCAGCAACGACGGCATCCTCCACTCCGAGCAGGCCATGCAGGCCCTGTGGGCCTTCGGCTCCGGCGGCACCCTCGGTACCGGATGGGGCCAGGGCCACTCCGAGCTGATCCGGTTCGCCGCCAACTCCGACTTCATCCTCGCCACCTTCGGCGAGGAGCTGGGCCTGGCCGGCCTGATGGCGATCCTGCTGATCTACGGGCTGATCGTCGAGCGCGGTCTGCGCACCTCCCTCGCCGCCCGCGATCCCTTCGGCAAGCTGCTCGCCGTCGGCCTCTCCGGCGCCTTCGCGCTCCAGGTGTTCGTCGTCGCCGGCGGTGTGATGGGCCTCATCCCGCTCACCGGTATGACGATGCCGTTCCTGGCCTACGGCGGTTCCTCCGTCATCGCCAACTGGGCGCTCATCGGCGTGCTGATCCGCATCAGCGACACCGCCCGCCGCCCGGCCCCGGCACCCGCCGCCAACCCCGACGCCGAGATGACCCAGGTGGTCCGCCCGTCATGAACAAGCCCCTGCGCCGGATCGCGATCTTCTGCGGCCTCCTGGTCCTCGCCCTGCTGGTGCGCGACAACTGGCTCCAGTACGTCAAGGCCGACACCCTCCGCGAGGACCCCGCCAACCGCCGGGTCACCATCGCCCGCTACTCCACGCCGCGCGGCGACATCATCGTCGACGGCAACCCGATCACCGGCTCCTCCGTGTCCAACTCCTCGGGTCTGAACGACCTGAAGTACAAGCGCACCTACAAGAACGGCCCCATGTGGTCGCCGGTCACCGGCTACGCCTCCCAGGCCTTCGGCGCCAACCAGCTGGAGAGCCTCGAGGACGGCATCCTCACCGGCAACGACGACCGGCTCTTCTTCCGCAACACCCTCGACATGATCACGGGCAAGCAGAAGCAGGGCGGCAACGTCGTCACCACCCTCAACGCGGCCGCCCAGAGCGCCGCCTACAACGGACTGAAGAAGCAGGGTGGAAAGGGCGCCGTCGTCGCCCTGGACCCCGCCACGGGCAAGATCCTGGCGCTGGCGAGCTACCCCTCGTACGACCCCTCGGCCTTCGCCGGCACCTCGGACACCGACGCCGAGGCGTGGAAGAAGCTGCAGAAGAAGTACAACCCGAACGACCCGATGCTGAACCGGGCGCTGCGCGAGACCTACCCGCCGGGCTCCACCTTCAAGGTGGTCACCGCCGCGGCCGCGCTCCAGAACGGGCTGTACACCTCCGCGGACGAGGCCACGAAGTCGCCGCTGCCCTACGTCATGCCGGGCACCACCACCGAGCTGAAGAACGAGGGCAGCATCCCCTGCAAGAACGCGACCATGCGGGTCGCGCTGCGCTACTCCTGCAACACCGTCTTCGGCAAGATCGGCGCCGACCTCGGCAACGACAAGATGCTCGCCGAGGCGAAGAAGTTCGGCTTCGACGAGGAGCAGTTCACCCCGGTCCGCTCCAGCGCCTCGGTCTTCTCCGACAACATGAACCAGTCGCAGACCGCGCTGTCCTCGATCGGCCAGTTCAACACCGCCGCCACCCCGCTGCAGATGGCCATGGTCGCCTCCGCGGTCGCCAACGACGGCAAGCTGATGAAGCCATACATGATCGACAAACTGCAGTCGTCGAACCTCGACACCATCTCGCAGACCGACCCCGAGGAACTGAGCCAGCCGCTGTCCTCCGCCAACGCCCAGGTCCTCCAGTCGATGATGGAGACGGTCGTCAAGCAGGGCACCGGTACGAACGCCCAGATCAACGGCGTCACCGTCGGCGGCAAGACCGGTACCGCCCAGCACGGCGTGGAGAACAGCGAGAACCCCTACGCCTGGTTCATCTCCTACGCCAAGCTCCCCGACGGCAGCAAGCCCGTCGCCGTGGCCGTGGTGATCGAGGACGACCAGGCCAACCGTGACGACATCTCCGGCGGCGGCCTCGCGGCCCCGATCGCGAAGAGCGTGATGGAGGCGGTCATCAACTCCAAGAAGTGACCCCGCTCACGTCCCCTTCACATCGGTGCACGTTGACATACCGGTCCTGTATCGGGTTACGGGCTTGGCCAGGTCACACAAACACAGCCGGGTACGGTAGGCCCGGATGGCAGCCTCCGACCGCACACCCGTGCCGGTCGGGACCGACGGAGAGGGCTGGTAGGGAACTATGGAAGAGCCGCGTCGCCTCGGCGGCCGGTATGAGCTGGGCCACGTGCTCGGTCGCGGTGGCATGGCGGAGGTCTACCTCGCCCATGACACCCGGCTCGGCCGCACGGTGGCGGTGAAGACGCTGCGCGCGGACCTCGCGCGCGACCCGTCCTTCCAGGCCCGGTTCCGCCGGGAGGCCCAGTCGGCCGCCTCGCTCAACCATCCCGCGATCGTCGCGGTCTACGACACGGGCGAGGACTACATCGACGGGGTCTCGATCCCGTACATCGTCATGGAGTACGTAGACGGCTCGACGCTCCGTGAGCTGCTGCACTCCGGACGCAAGCTGCTGCCCGAGCGCGCGATGGAAATGACCATCGGCATCCTCCAGGGCCTGGAGTACGCGCACCGCAGCGGCATCGTCCACCGTGACATCAAGCCGGCCAACGTCATGCTCACGCGCAACGGCCAGGTCAAGGTCATGGACTTCGGCATCGCCCGCGCCATGGGCGACTCCGGCATGACCATGACCCAGACGGCCGCGGTCATCGGCACGGCCCAGTACCTCTCCCCGGAGCAGGCCAAGGGCGAGCAGGTCGACGCCCGCTCGGACCTGTACTCGACGGGTTGCCTGCTCTACGAGCTGCTGACGGTACGACCCCCGTTCGTGGGCGACAGCCCGGTGGCCGTCGCCTACCAGCACGTCCGTGAGGAACCGCAGCCCCCGTCGGTGTTCGACCCCGAGATCACCCCGGAAATGGACGCGATCGTCCTCCGGGCCCTGGTCAAGGACCCGAACTACCGATACCAGTCGGCCGACGAGATGCGCGCCGACATCGAGGCGTGCCTCGACGGCCAGCCGGTCGCCGCCACCGCGGCGATGGGCTCGGTGGGCTACGGCTACCCGGACGACCAGCAGACGACCGCCCTGCGCTCGGACGCCGGCGCCACGACGATGCTGCCGCCGATGAACCCGGACGACGGCGGCTACGGCTACGACGAACGCCCGGACCGCCGCCGCCAGCAGAAGAAGAGCAACACCTCCACGATCCTGCTCGTGATCGCCGGCATCCTGGTGCTGGTCGGCTCGATCCTGATCGGGAAATGGGTGGTCAGCGGCAACGGTGCGGACAAGCCCTTCAAAGTCCCGAACTTCGTCGGCCAGACCTACTCGGACGCGCAGAAGATGGCCGTCAACTCGGGCCTGAAACTGGGGACCCCCACCCGGAAGCCCTGCAGCAACGCACCCAAGGGCAGCGTCTGCTCCCAGGACCCGGCCCTCAACTCGGACGTCAACAAGGGCGACACGATCAACCTGGTGGTGTCGACGGGCGCGCCGAAGGTAGTGGTACCGAGTGTCGTCGGCCAGAACATCGACGACGCCAAGTCGACGCTTGAGGGCGACAAGTACAAGTTCGTCGTCAAGACGAAGCAGCGGACTTCCGGGGAGGACCCCGACACCGTCCTGGACCAGAATCCACCCCTTGGCGCGGAGGTCCAGAAGGGCTCCACGATCACCCTCACCATCGCCAAGGCCGAGGAGAAGGCCACGGTCCCCGATGTCACCGGCAAGAGCTGTGCCGACGCCCAGGCGGCGATGACGGCCGCCAACCTGGTCGGCAACTGCACCCAGGTGAACACCACCGACCCCAACCTGGTCAACAAGGTCGTCTCGACCGACCCTCAGGCCAACAGCCAGGTCAAGAAGAACTCCACGGTGAACATCCAGATCGGCCAGGCCCAACAGCAGACTCCGGTGCCGGAGGTGCGGGGCCAGACCGTGCAGCAGGCCAAGCAGACCCTGCAGGCGGCCGGATTCACCAAGATCCAGTTCAACGGCAACTCCAGCGACGACGCGATCGTCACCGGCGAGGACCCGCAGCCCAACACCCCCGAGGGCGACCCGGGCAACACGACGATCACCCTCACCACGATCGGCGGCAACGGCAACAACGGCGGGAACAACAACGGCGGTACCAACTTCTTCGGCGGTACCGACGGCTGACCCCGCACCCGTTCAACAGAGCCCCGGCGCCCCTCCTCCCGGAAGGACGCCGGGGCTCTGCCTTGTCCACGCCCGCCGCACATGAGTTCCCCACTCGCTCATGCCTTCCCTCATCCCGACTCGTTGATCGGATGGGGTGGGGTGCGAGCGCTCTGCCCTGAACCCGGCAGAAGGGCAGAACCATGGAGTACCTGGGCCGCCTACGCCTGTCGTCCCCATGTTCAACGCCCTGATCGAGACATCGGGCGAGCACCGCCAAGAGCTGATCGCCCTGCGCATCGAGCGGCGGCTCCACCAGCACCATGCACGGCTGAAGCGGCTCGAAGGGATCCGGGACGACCGCCCCTGCCGTCGGCGTGCCGACGAGCCGCTCAGGGTTCTGGAGTAGCCGGACGGGACATACCGAGGCCCGAAGTCGCAAGTGTTGGTTGCGGCTTCGGGCCTTCGCCATGCTAGGTGACCGAGCTCCTGCAAGGAGCTCAGTCAGCTCAGTTCCTTCGGCGGAGTCCGCTCGCTGTCCACCTTCTGCACGCGGACCAACTCGCCCCACACCACGTACCGGTACCGGCTCGTGTACACCGGTGTGCAGGTCGTCAGGGTGATGTAGTGGCCCGGCTTGGTCTTGCCGGACTCCTTGGGGACCTGGGAGAGGACCTTGACGTTGTACTTCGAGGTCTCGGGGAGGATCGAGTACGCCTTGTAGACGTACCACTTGTCCCGCGTCTCGAAGACGATCGGGTCGCCGACCTTGACCTTGTCGATGTTGTGGAACTTCGCGCCGTGGCCGTCGCGGTGGGCGGCGAGGGTGAAGTTGCCGGTCTTGCCGGTGGTGGGGAGCATGGCCTTGGCCGGGTCGATGTAGTAGCCGGCCACGCCGTCGTTCAAGACGTCCGTCGACGTGCCCTTCTCGACCAGCACCTCGCCGTTCCTCATGGACGGCACGTGCAGGAACCCGATGCCGTTCTTCGTGTTCAGCGCGCCCGGACCGGTGTCCTGCTGGGCCCAGGTGTCACGGACCTTGTCACCCTCCCGGTCCGCCTTGCGGTCCGCGATGACGTTCGTCCACCACAGCGAGTAGACGACGAACAGGCCGAGCACCAGGCCCGCCGTGATGAGGAGTTCGCCGAAGACACTGACCGCCATCGCGATCGGGCCGATCGGCCGGCGGCCCGGCACAGGCACCTCGTCCGGCACGTCGGTCTGCTCTTCGGTGTCGTCGGCGGTCGCTGCCACTGTTCCTCTGCCTCTGCCCTTACTCGACGAGCGCGTCTGGCTTGCCCTTGCTGCGCGGGCGTTCCTCGACCATCTTGCCCCACACGATCAACCGGTACTTGCTGGTGAACTCCGGCGTGCAGGTGGTCAGGGTGATGTACCGGCCCGGCTGGGTGAAGCCCGAACCCTTCGGGACCGGTTCCAGCACACTCACGTTGCTCGGCGACGTCACCGGCAGCATCGACGTCACCTTGTACACGAAGTACTCGTCCTGCGTCTCGACCACGACCGCGTCACCAGCCGCCAGCCTGTTGATGTACCGGAACGGCTCACCATGCGTGTTGCGGTGCGCGGCGAGACCGAAGTTGCCGGTCTTGTCCTGCGGCATCGCGGTCTTCAGCACACCCTCGCCGTAGTGACCGACCATGCCCTTGTCGAGGACCTTCTTGTTGCTGACGCCCTCCGCTATCGGCGCCACCACGTCCAGCTTGGGGATGTGCAGGATGGCGAAACCCTGCCCGGGCGCGAAGACACCGGGCGCACGCTTGCCGCTCGCCCAGTCCTTCTGCAGGCTGCTCGCCTCGCTGCCCGCCTGGGCATGGGCCCGGACGTTGGTCCACCACAGCTGGTAGGTGACGAACAGCAGCATCAGCACGCCGGTGGTGATGAACATCTCGCCTATCGCCCGGCTCGCCATGACCGCGGGACTCGGCTTGCGCAACCGCGCCTGCCGACGGGCCTCGACCCGGGAGAGCGGCCGCCCCGACGGACTGTTCTCCGCCGGCGCGATCTCCGGTGCGCCGCCATGACGGCCACCACGCCGCTTGGCGGCCTTTCTGCGGGCCGCTCGGCCACCCCCCGGGGGTCCAGGGGCAGATGAGGCTGCCGTGCCCGCAGAAGCCGATATGGGCGGCGGATCGGGGATCCTCAGCGCCACGGTCTCATCGTCCGTCGGCGGGAGATACGCCGTGTCCCCGAGCGCACCCGACCCCCCGTACGGCTGACGCCCGTACGAGGTGTCGGTCTCGCGCTCGGGGCGCAGCGCGGTCACGCCGTGGCCCTGCCCACCACCGGGGCAAGCCCCGCCGACCTCGCCACGGCCCCCTGGTCACCGCACTCCACCAGCCAGTTGGCCAGCATCCGGTGCCCGTGCTCGGTCAACACCGACTCCGGATGGAACTGCACGCCCTCGACCGGGAGTTCACGGTGCCTCAGGCCCATGATGATCCCGTCGTGAGTGCGGGCCGTGACCTCCAGCTCGGCCAGCACGGTGGCCGGCTCGGCGGCGAGGGAGTGGTAGCGGGTCGCGGTGAACGGGCTCGGCAGCCCGGCGAAGACCCCCCTCCCCTCGTGCTCCACCAACGAGGTCTTGCCATGCAGCAGCTCCGGCGCCCGGTCCACCACACCGCCGTACGCCACCTGCATCGACTGCATACCGAGGCAGACGCCGAAGACGGGGACGCCGGTGGCCGCGCAGTGGCGGACCATCTCCACGCAGACGCCCGCCTCCTCCGGCGTGCCGGGGCCCGGCGACAGCAGGACGCCGTCGAAGCCGTCCTGGGCGTGCTCCGTCGACACCTCGTCGTTGCGCAGCACCTCACACTCGGCGCCCAGCTGGTACAGGTACTGGACCAGGTTGAAGACGAAGCTGTCGTAGTTGTCGACGACGAGAATCCGCGCGCTCACTGGTTGTCCACCGTCACATCGTTGAAGGGCAGCAGCGGTTCGGCCCAGGGAAAGACGTACTGGAAGAGGACATAGATCACGGCCAGGACCAGCACGAATGAGATCAACGCCCTCATCCACGCGTTGCCCGGCAGATGCCGCCAGATCCAGCCGTACATGCCGTCCCTTCCGTTCCACCACGGCACCAGAATCCCGCCGTACTGCACCAGACTAACGGCGCAGCGCCTTGGGTTTGCCTGCCTCCACAGGCTGTGTGGAGTCCAGATGCGCCCAGACGATCAGCCGATGACTGTGCCCCCATTCCGGATCGCACGTGGTCAGGGTGAGATAGCGGCCTGGACGCCCGTACCCCGACTTACGTGGCACAGGCTCGATCACTTCAACGTCCGTCGGAACTGTTTTGTAAGGGCCTTTGTCGATCCGATACGTGAACCAGGTCGTACCGTCCGTGAGCACGATCGCATCACCCCTGCGCAGCTTCGGGAACTGCAGGAACGGGTCGCCGTACGTGCGCCGATGGCCGGCGACCGCGAAGTTGCCCTCCTGGCCCAGCCGGGCGGTACGGGCGTAATGAGCGAGGCCCTTCTTCAGCACATCGGTGCCGGTGCCCTCCAGGACCGGCTTGTTCCACGTGAAACCGAACCGGGGGATGTACATGATCGCGAAGGGCTTGCCGTAGTGGTACGCGGCCGGCTCGGCGGGGGCGGCGGTCGCCCCGCCCGTCGGGTGCACCGCGGCACTGTCCGACCACTGGCGCTCTAACCGGTCGATCTGGTCGTGCATGACACTGTCGGCCTTCACACCGGTCCAGAACAGCACATACACGACGAAGAGGACCATGACCGTACCGACGGTGATGCAGAGCTCGCTGACGGTCCTGACGATCACGCGCACCGGCGGCTCCAGAGGACGACGGGCTGCTTACCCCACAGGCTTCGCGTAGTGCAGATCCACTGTGCCCGAGTAGCCCGGCAGAGTCACCGCCCCGTCCTCGGTGACTTTCCAGCCGAGGCCGTACACGTTGACGTACACCATGTAGTTCTGGATCGCCTCGGAGTCCGCCAGCGCCTGCTGCATCTTCGCCGGATCCCCCACCGCCTGGATCTTGTACGGCGGCGAGTACACCCGGCCCTGGAGGATCAGGGTGTTGCCCACACACCGCACCGCGCTGGTGGAGATCAGCCGCTGGTCCATCACCTTGATGCCCTGGGCCCCGCCCTGCCACAGGGCGTTCACCACGGCCTGCAGGTCCTGCTGGTGGATCACCAGGTAGTCGGGCTGCGGCTCGGGATAGCCGGGGAGCTTGGCCGTGGCGTTCGGAGGGGCGTCGTTCAGCGTGACGGTGATCGCGTCGCCGGTGAGCTTGCGGGTCCCCGCGTCCTTCTCCAGACCGGAGAGCTTGTCGTCCTGGGCCTTGCTGGAGCCGTCGTCACGCTCGGCGAGCTTCTCGTTCCGATTCCGCGAACCCGCGTTGGACTCGTCCAGCTCCTTGTTCTTGCGGCTGCGCTCCTGGATCAGGTCGGACAGCTTCAGCAGGTTGTCGTCCGAGCGGATGTCGGTGCCCTTGGCCGTGTTGAAGCTGGTGAAGAAGAGAAGACCGGCCAGGGCGAAGACGGCGACGGTGAGAATCCGAACCGGCCGGAAGCCACCCTTGCGGCGCGGGTCCGTACCCGTTGATCCGGTGGCGTTGGAGTCGGCAGAATTGCTCAACGTACCCTTATCTCCTTCGGCGCCGCGGAAGCACTACGCTAACGGACGCCCGGGGGAGCGGTCAGTGCGCCCTTACTGTCCCCTTGTACGCTGCTCCGAGCCCGACCCAGTTACCTGCGCGGCCACGCAGCGCATCGACAGGAGAGACCCTCGTGCCGAAGTCACGTATCCGCAAGAAGGCCGACTACACGCCGCCCCCGGCGAAGCAGGCGACCGCCATCAAACTGAACAGCCGTGCCTGGGTCGCGCCGGTGATGCTGGCCATGTTCCTCATCGGACTGGCCTGGATCGTCGTCTTCTACGTGACCGACGGTTCGCTGCCCATCGACAGCCTCGACAACTGGAACATCGTCGTGGGCTTCGGCTTCATCGCCGCCGGCTTCGGCGTCTCCACGCAGTGGAAGTAGCTCTGCCCAGGACTGTTCACTGAGTTATCCACAGGCCTGTGCATGGACCTGGGGAAAAGAAGACGATCTGTGGATAACCCGTAGGGCGTTGACGCCGGTACGACTACCACAACGCCCACCGCAAGACTGTTCGCCCTCTGCCTGACCTGCATAAACGCAGGTGAGTGACAGGGGGCGCAGTTGTGCGGGAACGCTATGCACAAGATCCGCCACCGACTGTGGACAACGGTTCGGTATCGGTGCGGCGAGCCGCCGTGAGCGGGTGAACCGGGCGCGCGGGGAGTCCCGTCAGGTGAGCTGGGCGGTCCTGACGACCGTCAGGACGAGCGCCACCACCAGGACCAGCGCGCAGGTGCCGTACTGGACGAGGTTCCGACGCTCGCGCGGGGCGTGCACCATCGCGTATCCGGTGACGACGCCGGCGACCAGGCCGCCGATATGGGCCTGCCAGGCGATACCGCCGCTGAAGGTGAAGATGAGGTTGATCACCAGCAGGGCGATGATCGGCCGCATGTCGTAGTTGAGCCGGCGGATGAGCACCGCGGTCGCGCCGAAGAGGCCGAAGATCGCCCCGGAGGCACCGAGCGAGGGCTGGTTCTGGGCGGCCAGCAGGTAGGTGAAGGCGCTGCCGGCCAGGCCGGAGACGAAGTAGAGCGTGATGTACCGCGCGCGGCCGAGGGCGGCCTCCAGGGGGCCGCCGATCCACCACAGGCTGAGCATGTTGAACGCGATGTGCATGGGGTTCGAGCTGTCGTGCAGGAACATCGCGGTCAGCAGTCGGTAGTACTGGCCCTGTGCGACGCCTTCGATGTCGCCGTACTGCGGGAACCAGGCCTGGCCGATCAGGTCGAAGCGGTTGGTGAAGCTGTCTCCGACGGAGAGCTGGACCAGGAAGACGGCGATGTTGACGCCGATCAGGATCTTGGTGAGCAGTCGGGGGTCGGCGGTGACGGTGCCGCCGGCGATGGTGCGCGGGCGGGTGTCGGCCGGGGGTGGCCCGCTCTGGCCGGTGGTGGTGCCGCGTACGCATTCGGGGCACTGAAAGCCCACGGAGGCGCTGACCATGCACTCGGGGCAGATGGGGCGCTCGCAGCGGGTGCAGCGCACGCCCGTCTCCCGGTCCGGGTGCCGATAGCACATGGGCAGGCTGTGGGCGTCGCGCGCGCTGCCTGTCGCCTGGTCCTCCATGGGGTCCCCTTGCTCGTCGTGGGCAATACTCTGCCCCGCACATCCTTACGGACGAGCGGGGCGTTTGGTTCCCTCCGGATGCTTCCTTTCGGGCGCTTCCTTCTGGGCGCTTCCTGCTGGGCGTTCCTGCTGAGCGTTTCCTGCCGGGCGCCACCTGCTGGGCGCCTTCTTCTGACGGATCAGCTCTCGCGCTTCTCGACGACGACCGTCTCCACGACGACGTCGTTCTCGGGACGCTTGTTCGGCCCGCTGACGGGGACGGAGACGATCCTGTCCACGACCTTCTGGCTGTCCGCGTCGACGACCTCACCGAAGATGGTGTGCTTGCGGTTGAGGTGGGGCGCGGGGTTGACCGTGATGAAGAACTGCGAGCCGTTGGTGCGGGGGCCGGCATTGGCCATGGCCAGCAGGTAGGGGCGGTCGAAGCGGAGGTCGGGGTGGAACTCGTCCTCGAACTTGTAGCCGGGGCCGCCGATGCCGGTGCCGACCGGGTCGCCGCCCTGGATCATGAATCCGCCGATCACCCGGTGGAAGACCGTGCCGTCGTACAGCGGGTCGGTGGAGACCGTGCCGGTGGCCGGGTGGGTCCACTCACGCTCGCCCTGCGCCAGTTCGACGAAGTTCTTGACCGTCTTCGGCGCGTGGTTCGGGAAGAGCCGGACCTCGATGTCGCCGAGGCTGGTCTTCAAGGTGGCGTAGAGCTGCTCGGCCACGGTCCGCCTTCCGTTGTGCTCTCGTGTGCTCGGGTGTGACCCGGTGCTGGGTTCGCCCTCACGATCCTCGCACGGTACGGCAGCCCGGTGGCCCGCCTGGCGCGTCCCTGCTCAGATCCTCACGAATCGCTTGCGGAAACCCGGCGGGGTCCCCCCGATCCTCTTCGAGCCGTTCCGGACGGGAGCGCTGGGCGCCGATCCGTGGCATTGTCGTCGACAAGCCCCTCTTAGCTCTGGTTGCACCCGTATGCCCGTCCTCGCGCGCCGCTCGGCTCGTCGGCAGGCATGATCCCTAAAAGGGTGGAAAGTCGAATTACCGTACGCCACCGAGGAGGAGGAAACCCGTGACCCGCAAAGAGAGCGTGCGCACCGCGACCAGCTCGGCGAAGGACAGCGTGCGGCACGCCGCGGAAGTGGTGGCGCCCTACGCCGACACGGCCAAGGAGCGTGCCGCGTACTACGCACAGGAGGCACGCGTACGGCTCGCGCCCGTGGTGTCGCAGGCCGCTGAACAGGCCCGCGTCCAGTACGACGCCCGTCTTGTGCCGCGTCTGGAGCAGGCGCGGACGCATGTGCCACCGATGGTGGATCAGGCTGCGCACGATGCCGCTGATCTGACCCGTAAGGCGGCCCGGCAGGCCGCTGACTACTCACGTCCGAAGTTCGAGCAAGCCGTGGCGGCGGCCGGCCCGGTCCGTGACGAGGCCACCGCGCGGGGTGCCGCCGCGCTGGCCGCGCTGCGGGGCAATGTCTCGGCCGAGGAGATCGAGAAGCTGGCGCGCAGGAACGCGCGGCGTTCGTCGTACGGCCGTGCGTTCAAGGCGTTCGCCGTGTTCGGCGTGCTGGCCGGTGCGGCCTTCGCCGCGTGGAAGTGGTGGGACAAGCAGGCCAACCCGGACTGGCTGGTCGAGCCGCCCGCTGCCACGGAGGTGCCGGATTCGGGCCGTCTCGGTTCGGTGGACGGCAGTTCTCCCCTGCACCCCGAGGTCCAGGCCAAGGAGGCGGAGGAGGAGTCGTCCCGGGACGACGAGAACCGCTGAGCCGACGTTTCACGTGAAACCACCGAACCCCCCTCGACCCACACGGATCAGGGGGGTTCGCCGGCGCGGTGTTGCCGGCACGTACGCGGTTTTCGATACCCCGACGACATGTTCCGGACGTGCCGGTCGGGTGCCTCACGCGGTGTCGGCGGCAAGCGTGCTCACCAGCTGATTCCGGCCGCCACCGGCAGGTGGTCGCTGCCGGTCGCCGGCAGTACCCAGGAACTCCGGGGCCGCACGCCGCGGACGAGGACCTGGTCGATCCGTGCCACCGGGAACTTCGCCGGCCAGCTGAATCCGAAGCCGTCGCCGGCCGCGTCCTGGGCCGAGTGCACCTGCTCGGTGAGGTCGGCGAACGCGCGGTCGTCCATGGTGCCGTTCAGATCGCCGAGCAGTACCACGCGCTCGTTCCGCTCGGCGGCGACGGCGTCGGCGAGGGCCTGCGCGCCGGCGTCCCGCTGGGACGTCCAGAAGCCCGTCCTGGGGAGCAACCGTACGGATCCCAGGTGGGCCACGTACACGGCCAGCGGCCCGTGGTCGGTGGCCACCGTGGTGCGCAGCGCCCGGTTGTACTCCATCTTGGCGTCGGCCGGGATGGTGTCCGCCAGCGGCCCCTGGTCCGTCTTGACGTCGACCGTCCGGGTGTCCGACAGCGGCAGCCTGCTCCACAGCCCGACAGTGCCCCGCACGGCGTGGTAGGGGTAGGCCTTCGCCAGTACCTTCTCGTACGTGCCCGTGGCCTGCTGGGTCAGCTCCTCCAGGGCCAGCACGTCCACGCCGGAGGCGGCCAGGGCGCGGGCGGTGCCGGCCGGGTCGGGGTTGTCGGCGTCGACGTTGTGGCTGGCCACGGTGAGGTCGCCGCCCGGGTGGGACTTGTCGCCGAGCAGCCCGCCGAAGAGGTTCAGCCACACCACTACCGGCAGCAGCAGCGCGACCACCGCGGAGGCGGAGCGGCGCCACAGCGCCCCGGCCAGCAGCACCGGGACGAACAGGCCGAACCATGGCAGGAGGCTCTCGACCAGGCTGCCGAGGTGGCCGATCCGGTTCGGGATCTCGGCGTGCCCGAGCAGGAGCAGGCCGAGCAGCAGCGCCAGCGCCGCGAGCACGGGGCCACGTTTCCAGGGCCCGGGCGGGGCGCTGCTGCGGATGCCCCGGCGGCCGGCGCCGTCCTGTCCGTCCCCCGCTGTATCCGCCACGTCCGCTGTACCCGCCGTATCGGCCGTGTTCGCCGTCTCCCTCTGCGTCATCGTCTGTCCTCGGTTACTGCGGCGAAAGCCGGCCGTTCCTGACGTCATGGCCGCCAGTCAAGGCGGTGCGGTGTTGCCGACGCGTATGCCGTTTTCGATACACGGACGATAGGTGCCGACTCGTAGCATCAATGACATGCGTGTGCTGATCGTCGAGGACGAGCCCTATCTGGCGGAGGCCATCCGCGACGGCCTGCGCCTGGAGGCGATCGCGGCTGACATCGCGGGCGACGGCGACACGGCTCTGAAGCTGCTGGGCATCAACAGCTACGACATCGCCGTCCTCGACCGCGACGTCCCCGGGCCTTCCGGCGACGAGATCGCCAAACGCATCGTGGCCTCCGGCAGCGGCATGCCGATCCTCATGCTCACCGCGGCCGACCGGCTCGACGACAAGGCATCCGGTTTCGAACTCGGCGCCGACGACTACCTCACGAAACCGTTCGAACTCCAGGAACTCGCGCTCAGGCTCAGGGCACTCGACCGCAGGCGGGCCCACCACAGGCCTCCCGTGCGGGACATCGCGGGTCTGCGCCTTGACCCGTTCCGCAGAGAGGTCTACCGGAACGGCCGCTACGTCGCGCTGACCAGGAAGCAGTTCGCGGTGCTCGAAGTCCTCGTCGTTGCCGAGGGCGGTGTCGTCAGCGCCGAGGAACTCCTGGAACGCGCCTGGGACGAGAACGCCGACCCGTTCACCAACGCCGTGCGCATCACCGTCTCGGCGCTGCGCAAGCGTCTTGGCGAACCCTGGGTCATCGCCACCGTGCCGGGCGTCGGCTACCGCATCGACACCCAGCCGGAGGCCGGGCACGAGGGCGGAGACCGTGGCTAGGGCCCCCGGTCCGAGCGTCCGTCTCAAACTCACCCTCAGCTACGCCGGGTTCGTCATGCTGGCCGGCGCCCTGCTGCTGGCGGCGGTGTGGGTGTTCCTGAACCGGGTGCCGCACCCCGGGCTGATCATCGAGCCCGACTACCGCCTGGCCGTCGTGCGCACCTTCGCCCCGACGGCCGTCGCCGTACTGACGTTCCTGCTCGTGTTCGGCCTCGTGGGAGGGTGGATCCTGGCCGGCCGGATGCTCGCCCCCCTGACCCGCATCACGGACGCCACCCGCCTGGCCACGGAAGGATCGCTGGCCCACCGGATCCGGTTGCCGGGCCGCATGGACGAGTTCCGCGAACTCGCCGACACCTTCGACACGATGCTCGCGCGGCTCGAGGCACACGTCGCCGAACAGCAGAGATTCGCGGCCAACGCCTCTCACGAACTGCGTACCCCGCTCGCCGTGTCGAAGGCGCTTCTCGACGTGGCCCGCAGCGATCCACACCACCAGGCCGGCGAAATCATCGACCGGCTCAACACCGTCAACACCAGAGCGATCGACCTCACCGAGGCCCTGCTGCTGCTCAGCCGCGCCGGCCAACGGTCCTTCACCCGGGAGCACGTCGACCTGTCCCTCATGGCGGAGGAAGCCACCGAAACACTCCTCCCCCTCGCGGAAAAGCACGGCGTCACCATCGAGACCTCCGGCGACCTCACCCCCGCGGTCGGTTCACCGGCGCTCCTGCTGCAGCTGACCACGAACCTCGTGCACAACGCGATCGTCCACAACGTGCCGGAACAGGGCACCGTGTGGGTCAATACCGGCGTCCGCCCCAGGACCGTGGTGCTCACCGTCGAGAACACCGGTCGGCACATCACCCCGCAGCTGGCCTCGACGCTTACCGAACCGTTCCAGCGCGGCACCGAACGCATACGCACCGGCCACGCGGGCGTCGGCCTCGGCCTGGCCATCGTCAAGACCATCACCCGCGCACACGACGGGACCCTCACCCTCACCCCGCGCGCCGCCGGCGGAATCCGCATCACTGTCGAACTCCCCGCGATCTCCGCGAACACCGACGGATGACGAACCAGGGAGTCGAGCCAGGAATCGAGCCAGAGAACATCGAACTCGACCGCCCGCGCCGGAAAAGGCACTGTTCGTCGGTATTGGGCGATCGAAGCCGGCGAAGCGATCCACCTCTCCCTCCAGCGCTCGGCCACGAGTCACAGCGAGGACGCGAGAACGCGGCCGCTCACAGGAAGTGACCACCGACGCACGCATGGTGCTCATGGGTCCCGCCCGGGCATCGACCATCCGAGCCGTCACCTCAGGCGGGCGCCCCCCACCGGGATCCTGACGGGAAACGGGGACAAAAAAGACCCCTCTGACCACGTTTCCGCAGTTCAGAGGGGTCTCACAGTGTGGAGCCTAGGGGAGTCGAACCCCTGACATCCGCCATGCAAAGACGGCGCTCTACCAACTGAGCTAAGGCCCCGTACGGGAAGCCACCGCCCCAGCGAAAGGTCCGCTGGTCGGTGCCGCAGACCAGAGTACCGGGTCACCCCCCGTACCTCACAAAAAGATTGGGGGTCCCCGCGGATGACCACGCTCCGTAAGATGCTCGACGGGGTTCGCTGTAGCGAACCGTGGATTTTTTGGGGAAGCGATGGGGAGACGCAATGGACGCCGCACAGCAGGAAGCCACCGCCAGAGCGCGGGAGCTGCAGCGGAACTGGTACGGAGAGCCGTTGGGGGCGCTCTTCCGTAAGCTCATCGACGACCTGGGGCTCAACCAGGCACGTCTCGCGGCGGTCCTCGGACTGTCCGCGCCCATGCTGTCGCAGCTGATGAGCGGACAGCGGGCGAAGATCGGCAACCCGGCCGTGGTCCAGCGGGTGCAGCTGCTCCAGGACCTGGCGGCGCAGGTCGCGGACGGCAGCGTGAGCGCGGCCGAGGCGACCGAGCGGATGGACGAGATCAAGAAGTCCCAGGGGGGCTCGGTGCTCAGCAACACCACGCAGACGACGAGCGGTTCGGGTGCGCCCACGGTCAAGCGGGTGGTCCGCGAGATCCAGTCGCTGCTGCGCTCGGTGGCCGCCGCCGGTGACATCATCGAGGCGGCGGACACGCTGACTCCGACCCATCCGGAGCTTGCGGAGTTCCTCCGGGTCTACGGCGCCGGCCGCACCTCGGACGCGGTCACGCACTACCAGTCGCACCAGAGCTGAGCCACGGCCCGGTACACCGGAGGGGGTCCGGTGAACCGGGCGGGGCCCGGCCCTGGCCGAGGGGGTCACGCGAGAGGGGTCGTATCGCTCATCCGGGGGAAGGCAAGGGGGGTGCGGGGCAGGGGGGACCAGAGGGGGAGGGCTACGGGCAGTCATGGGTGAGGTCTTCGCAGGCCGGTACGAACTGGCCGACCCGATCGGTCATGGCGGAGTGGGCGCCGTGTGGCGCGCCTGGGACCACCGGCGCAAGCGCTATGTGGCCGCCAAGGTGCTCCAGCAGAGCGACGCCCACGCGCTGTTGCGCTTCGTGCGGGAGCAGGCGCTGCGCATCGACCACCCCCATGTCCTGGCTCCGGCCAGCTGGGCCGCCGACGACGACAAGGTCCTGTTCACGATGGACCTGGTCGCCGGCGGCTCGCTGGTCCACCTCGTGGGGGACTACGGTCCCCTGCCCCCGGGTTTCGTCTGCACGCTCCTCGACCAGCTCCTCTCCGGCCTCGCCGCGGTGCACGCCGAGGGCGTGGTCCACCGGGACATCAAGCCCGCGAACATCCTGCTGGAGGCCAGCGGTACCGCCCGCCCGCGGCTGCGTCTGTCCGACTTCGGCATCGCCATGCGGTTCGGCGAGGCCCGGTTGACCGAGACCAACCTCGTGGTCGGCACGCCGGGTTACATCGCTCCTGAGCAACTACTCGGCGCGGAGCCCGACTTCGCGGCCGACCTGTTCGCCGTCGGCCTGGTCGCCCTGTTCCTCCTGGAAGGCGCCAAGCCCGACGCCAAGGCGCTCGTCCAGCACTTCGCCGAACACGGCACGCCGGGAGCGCCCAAGGGCATCCCCGACCCCCTCTGGCAGGTCGTCGCCACCCTCCTCCAGCCCAACCCCCAGTCCCGCTTCCGCACGGCCACCGGCGCCCGCAAGGCCCTCGCCCAGGCCATGGAGCTCCTGCCGGAACCGGGCATCGACGACGAGTTGATCGAGATCTTCGACCAACTGGGGCCACTTCCGCCGGGGTTCGGGCCGGAGGGGCCACTACGTGTGGCGTCGGGGGTCGATACGACGCGGAATACGACGGGTACGACAGGGACGGCGGGGACGGGAACGCGGGCCGCCGGGAGTACGACGGAGGCGGCCGCGGGTTCGGGGGCTGCCCCTGGTACGGCCGCGGGGGCGGAGGCCGCCGCGGATCCGGCCGCGGTGACAGGAACGAGCTCGAGTTCGGACCCGACGGCGGAAAAGGGGAGGGCGTCCGAGGCGTCCACCCCGACGGGTTACGGCACGACACCGGAATCCGCATCCGGCACAACGCCAGAGACCGCCTTCGGCACGGCACCGGAGGCAGCTTCCGGCAGGGCACCGGAGCCCGCATCGGACAGGGCACCGGAGCCCGTATCGGGCACACCAACCGGCACGGACCCCGACTCGGCGGCCGGAGCCCAGGCAGGAAGCACGGACGCACCTCCGGCCACCCCAACCCCCACCTCCACCTACCCCGACTCGGCAACCGGGGCCCAGGCAGGAAGCACGGACGCACCCCCGGCCACCCCCGCCGATCCCATCGGCTCTCGCTCGGCCCCCGGCATGTCCGACACCGGCAGCTTCCGGCTCCCACCGCCCCAGACGCCGGTACCTCCCGCCCCATACGCGGAACCGCCGCAGCCCACACCGCCGTACCCGCCGTACACCGCCCACCAGCAGCCGCGGTCGCGGCCACGAACGGAATCCGAACCGCAGCCACGACCGGAGCCGCAGCCGCAAGAGCTCCCGGCCCTCGCCGTCCCGCAGCCCCACACCCCCTGGCCCCCCGCGCAACCCCTCCCCCCGGCCCGGCCGCATACCGACCCCACCGACACGGCCACCTACACCGCCCGTGACCCGCAACCGGCGTCGCAGGTATCGCAGTTGTCGGTGCGTACCCACGGACGGCGTCGGCGGCGGGTGCGTCGGCCCGGGCCGCCCGCGAAGGCCGCCGTGCCCATCCTGCTGCTGGCGCTGGCCTGTTACGCCGTGGGTTTCTGGGCGTTGACCCGGATCTGAGCGCGGCGGGCGGTCAGCGTCCACACGCCCAGGACGAGCAACAGGGCCGTGCCCGTGCCGATCCCACCGGCCGCGAGCACCCGCATCGCCGTCGTGTCGTGGTCGCCGACCGCGGCCGCCAGGCCGCCGCCCTGGACCGACGGCGGGTCGAAGACACCCTTCGGGACGGGTGAACCGGCGTATCCGGGACCGGAGTTCGGGGTTCCGTCGACGCGGACCCGGAGTGTCACGTCGTACGGCCCCGGCCCGAACGTGTCCGCCGTCTGCCCGGTGAGGTGGACGACGAGGTAGTAGGCGCCGGCGAAGCGGACGGAGTTCTCCTCGCCGGAGACGGCGTACCGGTTGGCGTAGGCCACGGGTGGCAGCGGGGCGAGCGAAGACGCCTTCTGGGTGCCGTCGTAGCCGAGGGAGAGGTCGTCGACGTAGCCGCGGACCGGGTTGTAGAGGGAGAGGTTGAGCGCGGCGCTGACGTAGCCGTGGGTGTCGCCGCCGGTGCTGCCCAGTTCGACGGTGGCGTGCAGTTGCTGTCCCCAGTCGACCGGGACCGCGTAGTAGAGGGTCTGGCCCGGGGTGATGCCGGTCTGCCAGACGCCCGTGCCCAGGGTGCGGGCCGTGGCGAAGCCGGCGCCAGCGGTGCGGCGGTGGGGGTCCTTGGTGAGCGGCTCGGGGGAGGCGGAGTTCCAGGCCCCGGGGGCGGTGGTGGCGCCGGCCCTGGCCAGGCCCGGTTCGGTGACGGGGGCGATCTCCAGGTCCCAGCTGCCCGGGGTCGTGGTCCGCGAGCCGGACGCGAGCCGCTCGACGATCACGTAGTAGGTGCCCGCGTCCTGGCAGAGCGCCTTGCCCGTGTCCCGCCGTCCCAGCGCCGTGACCGGCCGGGGGCTCAGTCCGGCGCCGAAGCGGGCGCCGTCGTAGCCGCAGGAGACACCGTTGGCGTCCTCGATGGAGACCCCGATTCCGTCGCTCGCGGAGACGGTGGCGTCGGCCGGCGGCACGGCGGTCACCGGGACGTAGGCCGTGCTGCCGGCGGCGAGTTCCAGACGGAAGTACAGCTCGCCCTTCTCCGGCAGGGTGCTGCGGTAGGTCGTGCCGGGCTCCAGCGGTACGGCGGCCGCGGTACCCGTCGCTCCGGTGATCGTGCGGGCGTCCGGGGCGAAGGCATAGCCGCTGCCGCCGTCCGCCGCAACCGGAGAGGCCGGCAGCAATGCCGTCAGCAGGGCCGCCAGTGCGAGGGCGGCCGTCCTGCCGATGCCCCGCCGTCCCACCGCCGTACGCCACCGCCGTATCACGCGCGCCCCCAGCCGTCGCTCGTCAGCCGTCGAAGTCCCGGACCGGCCCCATACTGCCGCGCACGCCCCCGCGCCACCCGGCGATTCGTATGACCGTCCGAAACGCCCCCCTCGCACCCCAGGGACCCCTGACAACGCAAAACCCCGACCGCGAGGCGGTCGGGGTCTCAGTGTCGTTCGTTGTCGGTACTCACGAACCCGTGGGCACGGAGTCAGTCGCCTCCGTCCACAGATCCTGCTCGGCGCGATCCGCCTGGATCTGGCGGTACACGAGGAGCCCGCCGATGGCGGCCAGTGCGACCAGGAGAAGCTTCTTCACCGCGCGACCTCGTCTCTTCCTTGACGTAGGGGACCTCTGGCGCCCGACTATACACACCGACCGATATCGATCGGTGACCTGGCATCCGGCCCCAACTCCGGCTCACCACAAGGTGTTGCCCGTCGCGTCGCACGAGGCCGGGCCGTTCCGATCGGAGGGTGATCACACCCCCACGGACGGTTACTTTGCTCCCGCTCGTCCGTCTTCGGGGTCCTTTCTTCTGATTTTTCGGCCCTCTTGCGTCCGTCCGAGTGGTGTTCATCGGAACATCGCCGCGCCACAGGTCGACGTCCCCCACTTCGCGATCCCCATACACATCATGAGGAAAGTACGCAAATCGCCCAACCCGAAAGTGAGGGGCCATGGCTCGGCACGCCAAGGTCATGAAGTTGTGGACCGCCTTCGTCACCGCCTTCCTCGCGCTGTGCACGGCGCTCGGACTCGTCTCCGCCGCCACCGCCACCGCGGTACCGCAGGCCGAGACCCCGCGCAACAGCAGCGGCGACGACCACAGCCCGGCCGGCCGGGTGATGATCCCGGCACAGACCCACTGGCTCTGGTCCCAAGCCAGGTCCCTGCCCCCCACGATGAAGCAGCGCATCCGGGCCGAGGCTCACGGAAAGACCCCCGGCTGCCGCCAGCGGCCCCTGGACACGACCGAATCGGACGACCCGGCCGAACCCCCCGCGGCGAACCTCGACTGCTGATCCTCCCCAGACGGCTCAGACGCAACGGCGCAAGGGCGACTTGCGTACGTACCAGCGCCTACTGCGACACAGACCCGCGACCGGGACCCGGCCGCGGGTCTTCGCATGTCCGGCCCCGGTCGGAGCGGGTCCGGCCCCCATCGACACGTGTCCGCCCCCGGTCGGAGCGGGTCCGGCCCCCATCGACACGTGTCCGCCCCCGGTCGGAGCGGGTCCGGCCCCCATCGACACGTGTCCGGGCCCCATCGACAACGTGTCCGGCCGCGTCGGCACGATCCCGGCCCGTCGGCCGTGTCCGGCCTCGTCGGTGGGGCGCTCGACTCTTCAACTCCTCTTGAGGAGTCGTAGGCTGAAGCCGTGCCCAAGGCGTACGAGGAGATCGCCGACGACCTCCGCCGCTCCATCAGGGACGGCGAGCTCAAGCCCGGTGCGCGGCTGCCCTCCGAGGCGGAGCTGGCCCGGCACCACGGCCGGAGCGTGCCCACGATCCAGAACGCGCTGCGGCTGCTGAGCGCGGAGGGTCTGATCGACAAGCGGCACGGCACCGGCACCTTCGTGCGCAGGCCCCGCACCCGTGCGATCCGCGACAACACCCGGCACCAGTGGGAGAAGGACCGCGCCAGGATGCCGGAGGCCATCCGGGCCGCGACCGGCGCCACCGAGCACGAGACCGGGCTGGTCCTCGACGACCTGGTCTTCTTCGCCCGGTACCGCGAGCTGATCGCGCCCAGCGACCTCGCCGACGCGTTCGGGGTGCCCGAGGGCACGGTGCTCCTGGAACGCACCTACCGGACCCGGTACTCGGCCGAATCCGCGCCCTTCAGCCTGGTGAGCTCCTATCTCGTCCGGGACATGATCGCGGCGAACCCCGCGCTCCTCGACGAGACCAGGGAGCCCTGGCCGGGCGGCACCCAGAACCAGCTGCACACCGTCGGCATCGAGGTCGCCCGTGTCCAGGAACGCTTCACCGCCCGGCCGCCGACGCCCGAGGAGGCCCGGGAGCTGGACCTGCCGGCCGGCACCTCGGTGATCCTGCTGCGCAAGACGTCGTACGACATCCGCGACCGCATCGTGGACATCTCCGTCGTCACGCTTCCGGGCGACCGCACGGAACTGCTCTTCACCACACACCTGGAAAGGTGGTGAGCGCCGCCGTGAGCCGGTGCGTCACCGTCGTCACCGCGGTCCACGCGCCGTCGGCCCGTTTCCTGCCGGAGGCGTACAAGTCTCTGTGCGAGCAGCGGCTGCCGGACGGCTGGGAGTGGCAGTGGCTGGTCCAGGAGGACGGCTACGGCGACGAGGTCCGCCCGTACGTCCCGGACGACGCCCGGGTGTCGTTCCGGCAGGGCCGCACCGGCGGTCCCGGTGTCGCCCGTACCCTCGCGCTGGCCCGGGCCGAGGGGTCGTACGTCAAGATCCTCGACGCCGACGACCAGCTCACGCCGGGCACGCTGGACCGCGATCTGGCCGTCCTCGAGGACCACCCGGCGGTCGGCTGGGCCACCTCACGCGTCCTCGATCTGCTGCCCGACGGCTCCACGGCCGGCTTCCCCGGCGACCCGGCGGAGGGGCCGATCGAGCGCGGCGCGGTGCTCGGCTTCTGGACGGCGAACGACTTCCGCGCCCCGGTCCACCCGGCCAGTCTCTTCGTCCGCCGCGAACTGCTGCTCGCCCTGGGCGGCTGGATGGCGCTGCCAGCCTCCGAGGACACCGGACTGCTGCTGGCGCTGAACGCGGTGAGCCGGGGCTGGTTCACGGCGGAGACCGGGCTGCTCTACCGCAAGTGGCCGGGCCAGGTCACCAGCCGGCCGGCCCATACCGACCCGGCCGAACGGCAGGCCAGGATGGCGGTCGTGGCGGCCCGGGCACAGGCGCTGGCGGAGTCCGACTGGCGGTACCCGACGACAGCGGCCGACTAGAGAGCACCCGCACCCGGCCGCCGACGGGAAGGCACACGTGCGCCGGCGCCGGTCGGAAGGCGCCCGCGTGCGGCCGACCGGAGAGCACCTGCGCCCGGCTAAAGCGTCGCCGCGTCGATCCGGGAGAACACCAGGTCGCTCTCCTCGGTCAGCGGTCGGTCCCAGCGGACCGGGGGCATCGGCTTCCCGTACAGCGCCCTGGGGTAGCTGTCGGCCGCGTAGCTGTTGGCGAGCCGGTAGACGTGGTAGCCGGCGTCGGTCATGGTGCGCAGCAGGTCGTCCGCCGAGTCGCCCAGCTGGGCCATGCGGTCGGGGGTGACCTCGACGGTGATCTCGGCGTCCGGGCGCAGTTTCTCCAGCAGCGGCGCCAGCCCCCGCACCACCGCCCCCTCGGCGCCCTCCACGTCGATCTTGATGACCCGCGCGGTCTCGATCTCCTCCGGCCGCAGCAGCTCGGGCAGCGGCACGGCCTCGATGTCGAAGCTCGACTCGGCCGGACCGTCCCACGGAACGATGCTGTTGGCGCCCATGTTGCGGGAGCTGGCGAGCACGAAGGTCAGGGTGCGGTGGGCGTCGGAGACGGCGGCGTTGACCGCCCGGATGTTCCGGCAGCCGTTGAGCGCGCCCTGCTGTTCGAGGCGGCGGTGGAAGGCGGGGGAGGCCTCGACGGCGACCACCCGGCCCTGCTCCCCGACCAGTTGGGAGGCGAGGACGCTGAAGACGCCGATGTTGGCGCCTACGTCGACGAAGCAGTCCCCCGGCGCCAGTCTGCCGCGCAGCCAGTGGGTCATGTGCGGTTCCCACACCCCGAAGAGGTAGAGGTAGCGCTGGATGAGGTCCTGCGTGTCGACCGCGAACCGGGCGCCGGAGCGCGTCTCGACGACCCGTCGGCGCGGGTGGTCCCTCAGGTAGGGGTTGAGCGCGCGGGCGGCGAGGGTCTTGCCCCAGGGCCCCGGGAAGCCGCGGACGTAGCCGCGGCCGAGGGTGGCCAGGAGTTCAGTGAACCCGCCGGGTCCGCCGAGTCCGGTGGCTCGGGTGAGTCCGCCGGGTCCGGAGGCTCCGCTGGGTCCGGAGGGTCCGCTTAGTCCGGAGGCTCCGCTTAGTCCGGAGGCTCCGCTGGGTCCGGAGGGTCCGCTGGGTTCCGTGCCGGGGGTGCTCATCCGCTAGTCAGTGACCCTTTTCCCGTTGATCCGGATCGCCTGGGAGGGGCAGCGTTCGGCGATGTCCCGGATCAGTTCGTCGTCCCCGGACTCCTCCCGTCCGGGCAGGACGAAACCGTACCCGTCCTCGAAGCCGAACACGGCGGGTGCCCGGAAGGCACACTCACCCGACCCATAACAGACCTCGGCGTCGACGGAGACCTTCATGGGAAGTCCCCTGCCCACCGGACGCCCCGCCGAACCGGGTTACGTGAAGGGCAGCTCCAGCATCCGGATCGCGTTCCCGCGCAGCAGCTTGTAGGCCACCTCCGGGGCCAGCCCGCCCACGTGTTCCTGGGCGACCCGCTTGGTCTCCGGCCAGGTCGAGTCGACGTGCGGGTAGTCCGTCTCGAAGGTCGCGTTGTCCACACCGACCGTCTCGATCGCCTCGATGCCGTGCTTGTCGCGGAAGAAGCAGCAGAAGATCTGCCGGTAGTAGTACGTCGACGGGGGCTCCGGGACCAGGTCCTTGACCCCGCCCCAGGCGCGGTGCTCCTCCCAGACGTCGTCGGCGCGTTCCAGGGCGTACGGGATCCAGCCCATCTGGCCCTCGCTGTACGCCAGTTTGAGCCGGGGGAACCGCACCAGAACCCCGGAGAAGAGGAAGTCCATCATCGAGGCCATGGCGTTGTTGAAGCTCAGCGAGGCCTGTACGGCGGGCGGGGCGTCGGGCGAGGCGGCGGGCATCTGGGAACTGCTGCCGATGTGCATGTTGACGACCGTCCCGGTCTCCTCGCAGACCGCGAAGAACGGGTCCCAGTAGCCGGAGTGGATGGACGGCAGGCCCAGATAGGTGGGGATCTCGCTGAAGGTGACCGCGCGGACGCCCCGCTCGGCGTTGCGCCGGATCTCGGCGACGGCCAGCTCGATGTCCCACAGCGGGATCAGGCACAGCGGGATCAGCCGGCCGCCGCTGTCGCCGCACCACTCCTCGACCATCCAGTCGTTGTAGGCGCGGACGCAGGCCAGCGCGACCTCCTTGTCGTCGGCCTCGGCGAAGGTCTGCCCGCAGAAGCGGGGGAAGGTGGGGAAGCAGAGGGAGGCCTCCACATGGTTCATGTCCATGTCGTCGAGGCGGGCCTTGGGGTCCCAGCAGCCGCGCCGCATCTGCTCCCGGGTGATGCCGTCGAGCGTCATCTCGTCCCGGGAGAAGCCGACGGCCGCGATGATCCGCTTGTAGGGGAAGAGCAGGCCCTCGTACTCCCACCAGTCGGTGATCTGGCCCTCGGGGTCGGTGGTGAAGCGGTACTTGCCGCCGACGTAGGCGAGTTCGCCGATGCCGGCGGTGAAGGGCTTGGGGCCCCTGTCGCGGTACTTGCCCGGCAGCCACCTCTCGAAGAGGTGCGCGGGCTCGATCACGTGGTCGTCCACGCTGACGACCCTGGGCAGATCCTGGGTGCCGGTCGCGTTCTCTGCCATGCCTACCCCCTGCTGCCTGCTTGGATGCCCGATTAACTGACGGACCATCAGATTTCGGTTCGGCTTTCAGGCTAGGCCCAGGATCCGGTGCCAGCAAGAGCCGTCGGACCTCTTGCGGCTCGCGCCGCCTTCCGCTGAACTGACGGATCGTCAGACGAGTGAGGGATCCGGGGAGGGTGCGGGATGCGATCAGCCTTGCTGAGCGGTGCCGAGTGGTTCGCGGTGCTCCGCATCGGACTCGGTCTGTGGTGGCTGGAGAGCTGGCGGCACAAGGACAAGAAGCAGTGGTTCGGCGGCGGGGGCATCCGGTGGGCGGCCGGTGTCGCGGAGAAGCACCGCTGGCCGGTGGTCCGGCGGGGCTTCGACGTCGTCGTCGCGCCCCGCCCCCGGCTGATGGCCTACGTGGTGGCGTACGCGGAGCTGGCCCTCGGCCTCGGCCTGGCCTTCGGCTTCCTCACACCGATCGCCCTGGTGGCCGGGTTCCTGCTCAACCTGATCTACCTGACCCTCATGATCCACGACTGGGCGGAGCAGGGACAGAACCTGATGATGGCCCTGGTCTCCGCCGTCGGCCTCTTCGCCATGTGCTGGCAGACCTGGTCCCTGGACTCGGCACTGGGACTGTTCACCTGACCCGACGGTGCGTGAGCGCCCCCATGGGGGCGCGCGGGACTGCGCACCCGGCCCCGACGAAGCCGCAGCCAACCGACCCACACGGCCGGCCGGCGAAGCCCAGTCCCTCGCCGCCCTCGCGGACACCGGGCGGTAGCCGTGGCGGCCGGCGGTACCGCGGCGGGCCAGGACACGGCGCTGAACACGGCGGCCGACGACGCGGAGGAACAGGCGGTCGAGGCGGCACGTACGGCGGGCCGGCTACGGCACTGAGGACGCGCGGAGTCCTCATCTCAGGGGCGCGGCGGCCCAGGGCGACACCGCGCGGAAGAGAGCAGGGCGTCTCACTCCAGGTGTCACGGAACCCCACGAAGAACGGTGCCCCCGTGCCGTTCGGCTCCGGTCCCTCCCCACGTGGGGACCGGTGCCGAACGGCACGAGTGGCCTCGGGCCCCGCAGGGCCCGCTCAGCCGGAGAGAGCAGCTGCCGTCGTCGCGCCACTCCGGCGGGTAATCGCCGGTGGAACCTGACCGAGAACATGCGGTGCCGTGCACTGTCTCTGCGGACGCTGAGCTGGTCGGCCCGTCGGGCGCCGCCCGACCACCGCCTTGCTGCAGCGAAATCCTGCCAGTCGAGGTGCACATCTGAGGAGGCCAGGGCGTCCGGTCCAGGGCTTCGCCGCAGGTCAGCCATATAAAGTGAGTTTTCCGGTCCGGATGTCCAACAGCGGGGGAAGTAAGGGGTGGAGAGCCTTGGGTCCCGACGCAGGGGCACGCACAGCCTTCGCGGAACGTCTCGCGTTGCTGTACAAGGAGGCCGGCAATCCTCCGCTCAAACGCGTCGCCGAGGCGGTCGACCGGCTCCATCGGGTCGACGAGCGGGGCCGGCCCGTGCGCGTCTCCGCCCAGCGGATCAGCGACTGGCGGCGGGCGAAGAACGTACCCGCGCAGTTCGTCGCCCTCTCCGCCGTACTCCAGGTCCTCATCCCCCAGGCCCGGCGCTCCCAGCCGACGCCGGTCTCCTCCGGTCTGTACGACCTGCCCCAGTGGCAGAAGCTGTGGGAGCGGGCCGTGGCCGATCCGGTCGGCGAACTGGCCGTGCCGGAGGCCGCGGAGGAGTCGGACGCAGCACCGCCGGTCGACAGTGTCTGCCCGTACCGGGGCCTGGCCTCCTACCGTCGTGAGGACGCCCGCTGGTTCTTCGGCCGCGAGCGCAGCACCGACGCCCTGGTCGCCCAGCTCCGGTCGGCAAAGGCGGGCGGCGGTCTGGTCATGCTGGTCGGCGCCTCGGGGGCGGGAAAGTCCTCGCTGCTGAACGCCGGCGTGGTCACCGCACTGCAGAACGGTGCACTGGCCGAGGAGGACCGCCCGCACGAGGTCCTGCAGCTCGTGCCGGGAGCGGACCCCGTCAAGGAACTGACCCGCCGCATACCCGAGCTGGCCGCTCTGGCGGACCTGGACGATCCAGGGGCCGTACGGGAAGCGGTCACGGCCTGGGCCCGGCGCGAGGCCGAGGATGTTTCACGTGAAACATGGCCCTCCGGACCCGAACCGGCGCGTCCGGTCGTGATCGTGGACCAGTTCGAGGAGACCTTCACCCTCTGCACCGACGAGGCGGAGCGGCGCACCTTCGTCCAGGTCCTGCACACGGCCAGTACCTCCGCCGACCCCGACGGACCAGCCCCTGCCCTGGTCGTCCTCGGCATCCGCGCCGACTTCTACGAGCAGTGCCTGGGCTACCCCGAGCTGGCCGACGCGCTCCAGCACCGGCACATGGTGCTCGGCCCGCTGACCACCGCCGAGCTGCGCGAGGCCGTGACCGCCCCCGCCAAGGCGGTGGGGCTGGAACTGGAGCCCGGCCTCGCCGAGCTGATCGTCCGTGAGGTGAGCGCCGACGGCCCACGGGGCGCCCATGACGCCGGTGTCCTCCCGCTGCTCTCACACGCCCTGCTCGCCACCTGGCAGCGCCGCAAGGGGGGCCGTCTGACGCTGGCCGGCTACCGGGCGGCCGGCGGTATCCAGGGTGCCGTCGCCGCGACCGCCGAACGTGCCTGGTCCAGCCTGGACCCGGCCGCCCGCACCGCCGCCCGGCTGCTGCTGCTCCGTCTGGTCCGCCTCGGCGAGGACACCCAGGCGACCCGCAGGCGCGGCACCCGGCGCCAGCTGGCCGCCGAGTCCACCGACCCGAACAAGACGGAGGAGTCACTCGAAGCGCTGGTCCGGGCCCGCCTTGTGACGCTGGACGCGGACACCGTGGAGATCACCCACGAAGCGCTGCTGCACGCCTGGCCCCGGCTGCGTGAGTGGCTCGACGAGGACCGCCACGGCAATCTGCTGCGCCAGCGACTGGAGGAGGACGGCCGGTCCTGGGACGAGTCCGGCCACGACTCCGCGCTGCTGTACCGGGGCTCGCGGCTGGAGCAGGCCCACACCTGGGCGAAGTCGGCCGGCGACACCTTCCTGACCCGCAGCGCGGTGGAGTTCCTGGCGGCCTCGGTACGGCTGCGCCGGCGCACGGTGTGGATCAGTAGGGCCGCCGTGTCGGCGCTGGTCGTGCTGGCGGTGCTGGCCGCGGGCGCCGCCGTGATCGCCCGGCAGCAGCGGGACGACGCGATGTTCGAGCAGGTGGTCGCGGAGGCCGACCGGTTCCAGTACTCGGACCCGGCACTCTCCGCCCAGCTGGACCTGGTCGCACACGGTCTGCGCCCGGACGACGAGGGCGCCAACAACCGTCTGGTGTCGATCGTCAACGCACCGCTGGCCACCCCGCTGCTCGGTCACACCGGAGCCGTCTACCTCACCACCTTCAGCCCCGACGGCAAGACGCTGGCCACCGCCGCCTACGACCGCACGGTCCGCCTGTGGGACGTCAGCGACCCGACCCGCCCCAAGGCGCTGGGCAAGCCGCTGTACGGCCACACGAGCTGGGTCTCCAGCGCGGTCTTCAGCCCGGACGGCAAAACCCTGGCCAGCGCCGGCGACGACGGCACCGTACGCCTGTGGAACGTCTCCGACCCGAAGCATCCGGCGCCCCTGGACACGCCGCTCAGCGGTCACGACGGCACGATCTACCTGGTCGCCTTCAGCCCCGACGGCCAAACGCTGGCCACCGCCGACGAGGACCACACCGTCCGCCTCTGGGACATGCACAACCCGCACCACCCCACCTCGATCGGCACCCTGACCGGCCACACCGAAGCCGTACGCTCCCTCGCGTTCAGCCCCGACGGCCGCACACTCGCGACCGGCAGCGACGACAACTCGATCCTCCTGTACGACGTCTCCGACCCCCGGCGACCCGAGCGCGTCGGGGCGCCGCTGACCGGGCACTCCGGGACCGTGCACTCCGTGGCCTTCAGCCCGGACGGCCACACCCTGGCGAGCGGCAGCAAGGACGACACCGTACGGCTGTGGGACGTCACCGACCCGGCGCGCGCCGGGGCCCTCGGCGCGCCGCTGACCGGGCACACCGGGCCCCTCTGGTCGGTGGCCTTCAGCCCCGACGGCTCGATGCTCGCGGCGGGCAGCGCGGACTCCACGGCCAGTGTGTGGAACGTCGGCAACCCGGCCTTCCCCTCCCAGGTGGGCGAGCCGCTCGCGGGCAGCAGCGGGGAGATGTACGCCGTCGGCTGGAGCCCCGACGGGCACACCCTCGCCACCGGCAGCGGTGACGGCAAGGTACGGCTGTGGTCGATCCCCGGGTCGGACATGATCGGCGAGGCGGGGGCGTTCAGCCCGGACGGCCGCGTCCTGGCCACCGGTGGCGGCGACAGCCGGATGCGGCTGTGGAACATCACGGATCCGGCCCGGCCCAGGGCGCTCGGCGAGCCCTTCCGGACCGGGTGGCGGGACCTGCGCTCCATGGTGTTCACCCGCGACGGCCACACCCTCGTCATCATGACCGGCGAGGACAACATCAACTGGGTGCAGCTGTGGAACATCTCCGACCCGGCGCACCCCAGCCAGTACGGTGCGCCCGTCCGACTGAACACCCGGTACGCGGGCGCCGAGGCACTGGCGCTGAGCCCCGATGGGCGCACCGTGGCCGCCGACTACGACGACCGTACGATCCAGCTCCTGGACATCACGGACCCGGCCCGCCCCAAGCAGCTCGGCGAGCCCCTCAAGGGCCACGCCGGCTATGTCAACGCGCTGGTCTTCAGCCCGGACGGCAGGACCCTGGGGAGCGGCAGCGCGGACGGCACGGTCCGCCTCTGGGACGTCTCGGACCGGTCCCGTGCCAAGGCCCTGGGCGGCCCCCTCAGGGGCCATCTGGGCCCCATCAACACCCTCGCCTACAGCCCCGACGGGGCGACCCTGGCCAGCGGCAGCGACGACGACACGGTCCGCCTCTGGAACGTCTCCGATCCGGCCCGCGCGACCCGGCTGGGCGCGGCCCTCACCGGCCACACCGAGGCGGTGGTGTCCCTGACCTTCAGCCGCAACGGCAGGACCCTGGCCAGCGGCGGCAACGACAACACGGTCCGCCTCTGGAACGTCTCGTCCCCGTCCTCCGCCCACCCCATCGGCCAGTCCATGAGCCCCAACGCCAAGACGGGCAACTTCCTCTCCTTCAGCCCGAAGAGCAACATGCTGGGCGTCTCCAGCGGCGCCGACACGGTCCGGCTCTGGAGCCTGGACGTCGACCGGGCGGTCAGCCGCATCTGCTCGGTCACCCGCAACGTACTGACCGCGGCGAAGTGGCAGGAGTACCTCCCCCGCCTCACCTACGACCCGCCCTGCGACGACTGAACCGGCCCGCCACCTGACGACCTTTGAGTGATCCCGATCACAACTGCTCACGACGGCTGAGAAGTTGACTCCCGTCGCGCAGGCCACCTTGTTAGGCTGGCCGCAACCCGGTCGCTGGTGCATCCCCCGTCGCCAGCGACCGGGCCTTTTCACGCCCACCGGCAGCCACCGACCGCCCCGCCCCCGCACACCCCCGCGAACGCCGAAGACCCCCGATCCATCCGGACCGGGGGTCTTCGTGCTGGTGGGGCTAACAGGATTTGAACCTGTGGCCTCATCCTTATCAGGGATGCGCTCTAACCAACTGAGCTATAGCCCCGCCGCGCTCTGCGGTGTGTGTCCCGCGCGCTGACTCCTGAAGATTAGCGCACGACCGGTGCAGTCCCAAAATCGGTTGTCGGGGGACCTTCAGGAGAGGTTTGAACTTCGGTTACTCGTCCTCGGCCAAGGTCAGCTCGATGCCGCCGACGAAGCCCGCGGAGAGGTTGTAGATGAACGCTCCGAGGGTCGCCAGCGCCGTCGCGAGGACCACGTCGATGACCGCGATGATCGCCGTGAACATCAGGACGTGCGGAAGGGACAGGAACGACTGGAGGTCGAAGCCGTTCGACTCGTTCGAACCGGTGGCCTCCGAGATCGTGCCGCCGACCGTGGAGAACACGCCCATCGCGTCCAGGACCATCCACAGCACCGCCGACGCCACGATCGAGCAGATGCCGAGCGCGATGGAGAGCAGGAAGCTGACCTTCATCACCGACCACGGATCGGCCTTGGCGACCCGCAGCCGGGCCTTGCGGGTGCGCGGGGCGGTGCGCGTACCGGCGCCGGTACGCGGCCGTCGTACCGCTCCTGCGGGCGCCTGGGCGGCCGGCGCCGCCGGGTAGGCCTGCGGCGGGTGGTACGGCCCGGCGGGCTGCTCCGGACGCCGCTCCCCGGGCAGCGGGGAGGGGCTCGGCTGCTGCGCGGACGCCGGCTGGGCGCCGCCCGCCGTGGCCTGGCCTCGGGTGTCGGTCACGGTTCCCCCCTGGGTTCCCTGCGCGTCCGGCGTGGACCCCTTTGCGGGCGCCTTGACCGCCTTCAGCTGGGTGGTGTGGGTGTCCATCGGCTGCGCACCACCCTCGGTGGCGCCGCCGGACGCGGCGGAGCCACGGCCGCCGCCGTCCGCATCCGTACCCGTGGAGGTACCGGCCGACCCGGCGCCCGTGGCTCCGCTCACGATGACTCTCTCCTCGTGCTACTCGGCCGAGGGCGCCTCACCCTCGTCCGTACCGCTGGTCTCGACACCCTCGACGGTCTCGGCGGCCTCGTCCACGGCGTCCTCACCGTCGACTTCCTCCGCCTCGCTGCCGGCCTCGGCGTTACGTGCGATGCCGACCACGGCATCGCGCTTGCCCAGGTTGATCAGTTGGACGCCCATGGTGTCACGGCCCGTCTCCCTGACCCCGCTGACTCGCGTACGAATCACACCGCCGGACAGGGTGATGGCGAGGATCTCGTCGTTCTCCTCGACGATCAGCGCGCCGACGAGCGAACCGCGGTCCTCCACGATCTTGGCGGCCTTGATGCCGAGGCCGCCACGGCCCTGGACGCGGTACTCATCGACACGGGTCCGCTTCGCGTACCCCCCGTCGGTGGCAGTGAACACGAACGTACCGGGTCGAACAACATTCATCGACAGAAGTTCATCGCTCTCGCGGAAACTCATGCCCTTGACACCGGAGGTGGCCCGGCCCATGGGGCGCAGAGTGTCGTCGGAGGCGGTGAACCTGATCGACTGTGCCTTCTTGCTGATCAGAAGCAGATCGTCGTCCGCCGAGACCAGTTCGGCTCCGATCAGTTCGTCGTCGGAACCGTCCTCCCGCTCCCGCAGGTTGATCGCGATGACACCGCCGGAACGGGGCGAATCGTAATCCTTCAGAGGCGTCTTCTTGACCAGACCGGCCTTGGTGGCGAGCACCAGGTACGGCGCCGCGTCGTAGTCGCGGATGGCGAGGATCTCGGCGATCGCCTCGTCCGGCTGGAAGGCCAGCAGGTTCGCCACGTGCTGACCGCGCGCGTCACGCCCCGCGTCCGGCAGCTCGTACGCCTTGGCCCGGTACACCCGGCCCTTGTTGGTGAAGAACAGCAGCCAGTGGTGCGTGGTCGAGACGAAGAAGTGGTCGACGATGTCGTCTTCCTTCAGCTTCGTACCGCGTACGCCCTTGCCGCCGCGCTTCTGCGCCCGGTAGTCGACGGTCTTGGTCCGCTTGACGTACCCGCCGCGCGAGACCGTGACGACGATGTCCTCCTCGGCGATCAGGTCCTCGATGGACATGTCACCGTCGTAGGGCACCAGCATGGTCTTGCGGTCGTCGCCGAATTTCTCCACGATCGCGGCCAGCTCGGCGCTGACGATCCCGCGCTGGCGGACCGGCGAGGCCAGGATCGCGTTGTACTCGGTGATCTTCGCCTGGAGCTCGTCGTGCTCCTGGATGATCTTCTGGCGCTCCAGGGCGGCCAGCCGGCGCAGCTGCATCTCCAGGATGGCGTTGGCCTGGATCTCGTCGATCTCCAGGAGCCCCATCAGGCCCGTACGCGCGACGTCGACCGTCTCACTGGCCCGGATCAGCGCGATGACCTCGTCGATCGCGTCCAGCGCCTTCAGCAGACCGCGCAGGATGTGCGCCCGCTCCTCGGCCTTGCGCAGCCGGAAGCGCGTACGGCGGACGATGACCTCGATCTGGTGCGTCACCCAGTGCCGGATGAACGCGTCCAGGGAGAGCGTGCGCGGCACGCCGTCGACCAGCGCCAGCATGTTGGCGCCGAAGTTCGACTGCAGATCGGTGTGCTTGTAGAGGTTGTTCAGGACGACCTTGGCGACCGCGTCCCGCTTCAGCACGATGACCAGACGCTGGCCGGTGCGCGAGGAGGTCTCGTCGCGGACGTCGGCGATGCCCCCGACCTTGCCGTCCTTCACCAGGTCGGCGATCTTCTGCGCGAGGTTGTCGGGGTTGGTCTGGTAGGGCAGCTCCGTGACCACCAGGCACTGGCGGTTCTGGATCTCCTCGACCTCGACGACCGCCCGCATGGTGATCGAGCCGCGGCCCGTGCGGTAGGCCTCCTCGATGCCCTTGCGGCCGACGACCAGCGCGCCGGTCGGGAAGTCGGGGCCCTTGATGCGCTCGATCAGCGCGTCCAGGAGCTCCTCGTGCGAGGCGTCCGGGTTGTCCAGGTACCACTGGGCGCCGGCCGCGACCTCGCGCAGGTTGTGCGGCGGGATGTTGGTCGCCATGCCGACCGCGATGCCGGCGGAGCCGTTGATCAGCAGGTTCGGGAAGCGGGCCGGCAGGACGGTCGGCTCCTGGGAGCGGCCGTCGTAGTTGTCCGTGAAGTCGACGGTCTCCTCGTCGATGTCGCGGACCATCTCCATCGACAGCGGGGCGAGCTTGCACTCGGTGTACCGCATCGCGGCCGCCGGGTCGTTGCCCGGGGAGCCGAAGTTGCCGTTGGAGTCGACGAGCGGCATGCGCATCGACCAGGGCTGGGCGAGGCGGACCAGGGCGTCGTAGATCGAGGAGTCGCCGTGCGGGTGGTAGTTACCCATGACGTCGCCGACGACACGGGCGCACTTGTAGAAGCCGCGCTCGGGGCGGTAGCCGCCGTCGTACATGGCGTACAGCACCCGGCGGTGGACGGGCTTGAGACCGTCACGGACGTCCGGCAGCGCACGGGACACGATGACGGACATCGCGTAGTCCAGGTACGAGCGCTGCATCTCCGTCTCGAGCCCCACGGGCTCGACACGCATCGCGAGTTCGCCGCCCTCTTCGGGGGTGACGGGAGTGTTCTCGTCGGCCATTGCTGGTGAAGATCCTTCCCTGTGCGGTCAGCTGAGACCGACTCAGATGTCGAGGAAGCGGACGTCCTTGGCGTTGCGCTGGATGAACGCGCGGCGGGCCTCGACGTCCTCGCCCATGAGGACCGAGAACAGGTCGTCGGCCTGGGCGGCGTCGTCGAGCGTGACCTGGCCGAGGACGCGGTGCTCCTGGTCCATGGTCGTGATGCGCAGCTCCTCGGCGTTCATCTCGCCGAGACCCTTGAAGCGCTGGATCGAGTCCTCGCGGACCCGCTTGCCACGCTGGCGGCCCATCTCCAGGAGCGCGTCGCGCTCACGGTCGGAGTACGCGTACTCGGTGTCGTCCCGGCCCCACTTGATCTTGTACAGCGGCGGACGCGAGAGGTACACGTGCCCGGCCTCGACCAGCGGCCGCATGAAGCGGAACAGGAAGGTCAGCAGCAGCGTGCTGATGTGCTGGCCGTCGACGTCGGCGTCCGCCATCAGGATGATCTTGTGATAGCGGAGCTTCGAGATGTCGAAGTCCTCGTGCACACCGGTGCCGAACGCGGAGATCAGCGCCTGGATCTCCTGGTTCTGCAGGATCTTGTCGATCCGCGCCTTCTCGACGTTGAGGATCTTGCCCCGGATCGGAAGGATCGCCTGGTACTGCGGGTTACGGCCGGACTTGGCCGAACCGCCGGCGGAGTCACCCTCGACGATGAAGATCTCGCACTTGGTCGGGTCGTTCGACTGGCAGTCGGACAGCTTGCCCGGCAGCGACGCCGACTCGAGGAGACCCTTGCGACGGGTCAGGTCACGGGCCTTACGGGCCGCCACGCGCGCGGTGGCCGCCTGGATGCCCTTGCGGATGATGTCCGCCGCCTCGACCGGGTTGCGGTCCAGCCAGTCGTTCAGGTGCTCGTAGACCGCCTTCTGCACGAAGGTCTTGGCCTCCGTGTTGCCCAGCTTGGTCTTCGTCTGACCCTCGAACTGCGGCTCGCTCAGCTTGACCGAGATGATCGCGGTCAGACCCTCGCGGATGTCGTCACCGGTGAGGTTGTCGTCCTTCTCACGCAGCAGCTTCTTGTCGCGCGCGTACTTGTTGATCAGCGAGGTCAGCGCCGCGCGGAAGCCCTCCTCGTGGGTGCCGCCCTCATGCGTGTGGATGATGTTGGCGAACGAGTACACGCCCTCGCTGTAGCCGCTGTTCCACTGCATGGCGACCTCGAGGGACAGGCTCTTGTCCCTGTCCTCGGCCTCCAGGTCGATCACCGTCGGGTGCACCACGTCGCCCTTGCGGGAGTTGAGGTACTTCACGAAGTCGACGATGCCGCCCTCGTAGTGGTACGTGACGGTCTTGACCTCGGCCTTCTCGTCCGCGCCCGCCTCGTCGGCGCCCGCGACGGCCTTCGCCGACTCGCGCTCGTCGGTGAGCCGGATCGTCAGGCCCTTGTTGAGGAAGGCCATCTCCTGGAAGCGCCGCGACAGCGTCTCGAAGGAGTACTCGGTGGTCTCGAAGATGTCCGGGTCCGCCCAGAACGTGACCGAGGTGCCGGTCTCGCCCGTCTCCTCGTGCTGCGCCAGCGGAGCCGTCGGGACGCCCAGCTTGTAGTCCTGCGTCCAGCGGTGACCGTCGGTCCTGATCTCGACCGACACCTTGGACGACAGGGCGTTCACGACGGAGACACCCACACCGTGCAGACCGCCGGAGACGGCGTAACCGCCGCCGCCGAACTTGCCGCCCGCATGCAGCACGGTCAGCACGACCTCGACGGCCGGCTTGCCCTCGGACGCCACGATGCCGACGGGGATACCGCGGCCGTTGTCCACGACACGCACGCCGCCGTCGGCCAGGATCGTCACGTCGATGGTGTCCGCGTGGCCCGCCAGAGCCTCGTCGACGGAGTTGTCCACGACCTCGTACACAAGGTGGTGCAGACCGCGCTCACCGGTCGAGCCGATGTACATACCGGGTCGCTTGCGGACCGCGTCCAGCCCTTCGAGCACGGTGATGGCACTGGCGTCGTACGAGGCGGTGACCTCACCGTTCGCGCCGGCGTCGGTGGACGGGATGTTCTCGTTGGGGTTGCCGGAATCGGCCACGAAGCGCCCTTTCTGGCACAGCACGAGCCAGGCTCGTCGGCGGGTTGCCGGAGCGGCTGCGGCATGTTGCGTTGGTAAGCCTTGATCAGCGTTGCTCAGCTTTTCCCGGACGGTCCCCACGTTCGGGGCGGGATTGTCTCCCAGTCTACCGGTAGCGCCGACAGTGATGGGGGTTTGCCGGTACCTGAGTCCGCATGTGCCGCCCTGAACCGGCCTCCGCCGACTCCCGATATACGGATGGGGGCTCCAAGAGGCTCACGGAGGCACTCAGCGCTTCCGGCTGTCAACCCTTGGCTACTCCGGGGTCAGGTCGCGATTCGCAACCGCGTGCGGTTGTACGACGACCAGCCGAGGGGGCCGTACCACGGCTCCACGCTCGGCTCATCGCGTGACGTAAGTCACCCGTAGGTATCGCCGGGACCGGTGCTTCCAGGGGCGCGCAGCGGGCCGTAGCGCCGGGGCGGACCGCCGGGATTGAGCACCTTGATCATCCGTACGCTGCCGTGCCCCAGGTCCTCGTTCAGCCGCGCGACCAGCGCGGGAGACAGATGGCGCAGCTGGGTCGCCCAGGCCGTGGAGTCGCACTGCACGACCAGCACCCGCTCGTCCTCGTCATACCGCTCGGGCACACAGTGCTTGGCGAGATCCTCGCCCACGATCTGCGGCCAGCGGCCCATCACCCCGCCGACCGCGGCCGGCGTCTCCCAGCCGCGCTCGGTGATCAACCGGTTGATCGCGGAGCCCAGCGCCATGGGGTCACGGCCGTCGGCGCGCGCGCCGGAGCGCAGCCCGCCGCGCCGCGCCTGCTTCCTCTGCTGCGCCGCGTCGCCACGCGCGCGTGCCGCCTCTTTCGCCGCCCTGAGCGCCACCCGCGCCAGGTCGACCCCGGAGGGTTCCTTCTCGGGGACGGGTCCGTCGGTGCTCATGCGCGCTCCACCGCCCCGTCCGCCACCGCGTACCGCGCACCGGTGAGGAGATGCGGCACGTCGTCGTCCACAGCAGCGGTGACCAGCACCTGCTCCCCGGGCACGACCAGCTCCGCCAGCCGCTCCCGGCGCCGCGCGTCCAACTCGGCGAACACGTCGTCCAGCACCAGCACCGGCTCATTGCCCTCGGCGCGCAGCAGGTCGTACGACGCCAGGCGCAGCGCCAGCGCGTACGACCAGGACTCGCCGTGCGAGGCGTACCCCTTGGCGGGCAGCTGCCCCAGCTTGAGAACGAGATCGTCGCGGTGCGGGCCGACCAGCGTGACACCCCGCTCGATCTCCTGCTTGCGGACGTCCGCCAGGGCCGCCATCAGCTGGGTGTACAGATCCTCACGGGTATGCGCCTCCCCGGGCGCCGACGGCTTGTACTCCAACGCGACCGGACCACCGCCCGGCGCCAGCTGCTCGTACGCCTTGTCGGCGAGCGGCTGGATCGCGGCGACCAGGTCGAGCCGCTGGGCGAGCAGCTCGGCGCCCGCGCGCGCGAGGTGCTGGTCCCACACGTCCAGCGTGGACAGGTCCATCGAGCGGCCGCCGTGCCGCCGGGCCAGGGCCGCGGACTTCAACAGGGTGTTCCGCTGCTTGAGGACGCGCTCGTAGTCGGAGCGCACGCCGGCCATCCGCGGCGACCGCGCGGTGATCAGCTCGTCCAGGAAGCGGCGCCGCTCGCCCGGATCCCCCTTCACCAGAGCGAGGTCCTCCGGCGCGAACAGCACGGTCCGGACGATCCCCAGGACGTCACGTGGCTTGACCTGCGAGGACCTGTTGATGCGGGCGCGGTTGGACCTGCCGGGGTTGAGCTCCAGCTCGACCAGCTGCTGCCGGTCGCCCTGCCGCACCTGCGCCCGGATGACCGCCCGCTCGGCGCCCATCCGGACCAGGGGCGCGTCGGAGGCGACCCGGTGGCTGCCGAGAGTGGCGAGATAGCCGACGGCCTCGACGAGGTTGGTCTTGCCCTGGCCGTTCGGGCCGACGAAGGCGGTGACGCCCGGGTCGAGCGGCACCTCGACCCGGGCATAGGAACGGAAGTCGGCCAGCGACAGATGCGTGACGTGCATAGGTGTTTCGCCGACCTCCCCGTGACCTGCTACTTCGTCTCTACTTCGCCTCTACGGCGTGGCCGCCGAACTGGTTGCGCAGCGCGGCGATCATCTTCATCTGCGGCGAGTCCTCCTGACGGGAGGCGAACCGCGCGAACAGCGAGGCGGTGATCGCGGGCAGCGGCACCGCGTTGTCTATCGCGGCCTCCACAGTCCACCGGCCCTCGCCGGAGTCCTGTGCATAACCCTTCAGCTGATCCAGGTGTTCGTCCCCGTCGAGGGCGTTCACCGCGAGGTCGAGCAGCCAGGAACGGATGACCGTCCCTTCCTGCCAGGAGCGGAAGACCTCGCGCACGTCCGTGACGGAGTCGACCTTCTCCAGGAGCTCCCAGCCTTCAGCGTAGGCCTGCATCATCGCGTACTCGATGCCGTTGTGGACCATCTTCGCGAAGTGGCCCGCGCCCACCTTGCCGGCGTGCACCGCACCGAAGTCGCCCTCCGGCTTGAGCGCGTCGAAGACCGGCCGAACCTTCTCGACGTGCTCGACGGCGCCGCCGTACATCAGCGCGTAGCCGTTCTCCAGACCCCAGACGCCGCCGGAGACCCCGCAGTCGACGAAGCCGATGCCCTTGGCGGCCAGCTCCTCGGCGTGCCTCTCGTCGTCCGTCCAGCGGGAGTTGCCGCCGTCGACGACCACGTCACCGGGCTCCAGCAACTCGGCCAGCTCGTCGATCGTGGACTGCGTCGGCGCCCCGGCCGGAACCATCACCCACACCACACGGGGCCCGCTGAGCTTGCCCACAAGCTCTTCCAGGCTGTGGACGTCGGCGAGGTCCGGGTTGCGGTCGTATCCGACGACGGTGTGGCCCGCGCGGCGGATCCGCTCGCGCATGTTGCCGCCCATCTTGCCGAGGCCGACGAGACCGAGCTCCATCAGTTGGTTCCTTAGGTTGCGGTGTGGCAGGAGAGGCACGTTCGTGCCCCTGCCCGAGCCTAATCCCGGCCCTTTGCGCACAGTTGTGGGCATAGCCGCTCACCTGGGGAAACCCACCGGACCGCGGTGCCGGGTACCCACAGGGGAGGCCCGGCACCGTGCACAGCTGTGGACAACTCAGCCGCTGAGGCGCACCGGCATGATCAGGTACTTGTAGGCATCGTCCGCCTCCGCGTCCAGCGCCGGCTTGCCGCTGAGCAGCGCGGGCTTGGTGGACGTCGTGAACGACAGCTGGGCCACCGGGGAGTCGATCGCGCTCAGGCCGTCGAGCAGGAAGGTCGGGTTGAAGGCGATCGAGATGTCGTCGCCCTCCAGCTGCGCGTCGACCCTCTCCACAGCCTGTGCGTCGTCGCTGGAACCGGCCTCCAGGATCAGCACGCCCTGCTCGAAGCTGAGCCGCACCGGGGTGTTCCGCTCGGCGACCAGGGCGACACGCTTGACGGCCTCCACGAAGGGGGCGGTCTCGATCACCGCGACGGAGTTGAACTCGGTCGGGAACAGCGTGCGGTACTTGGGCAGGTCACCCTCGAGCAGCCGCGTGGTCGTCCGCCGGCCCGCGCCCTCGAAACCGATGAGCCCCTCGCCCGCGCCCGAACCGGACAGCGCCAGGATCACGCTGTCGCCGCTCGTGAGGGCCTTGGCGGTGTCCAGGAGCGTCTTGGCGGGCACCAGGGCCACCGCGGACGCCTCCGGGTTCTCCGGCTTCCACAGGAACTCACGGACCGCGAAGCGGTAGCGGTCGGTGGAGGCCAGGGTGACCGTGTCACCCTCGATCTCGATGCGCACACCCGTCAGCACCGGCAGCGTGTCGTCACGCCCGGCGGCGATGGCCACCTGGGAGACGGCGGAGGCGAAGACCTCGCCGGGGACCGTGCCCGTCGCGTTCGGCATCTGCGGCAGGGACGGGTACTCCTCCACCGGCAGCGTGTGCAGCGTGAACCGGGACGATCCACAGACCACCGTCGCCCGTACACCGTCTGTGGAAATCTCCACCGGCCGGTTGGGCAGGGCGCGGCAGATGTCGGCGAGCAGCCGGCCGGAGACCAGGACCGTGCCCTCCTCCTCGACCTCGGTCTCGACGCTGACCCGCGCGGAGACCTCGTAGTCGAAGCTGGACAGGCTCAGCTGGCCGTCCTCGGCCTTCAGCAGCAGGCCGGCGAGGACCGGCGCCGGCGGACGGGCCGGGAGGCTGCGTGCCGCCCAGGCCACTGCCTCCGCGAGTACGTCGCGTTCCACCCGGATCTTCACCGTAAGCCCGCCTCCTGCTGTTGCCGGGGCTTCTCGCCCTGCTGCGTCTTCGTCGTCTGACTCGGTGTCGTCGGTCCCTGGGAGGGGAAGAACACCGGGGACCAGTCTGACGCACCGCACTGACAGCTGGTGCCTCTCGAGGTCAAGTCGTGACGAGGCGCGGTCAGAGGCCGAAGAGCGAGTTGTGCACAGGGCCCTCTTCGAAACGGATTCCCAGCTCTCTCTAGTTGGCAGTAGTAGTAGGGGCTGTGGATACCGTGGATAACCCCGTTTTCCCAGCTCAGAGGCCAGATTTTGTCCACTGCCCCTGTGGGTTAAGCCGGTGGACAACCAGGTGTCTCTGTGGAGAACAGAAAGTTCTGCACACACCGTGCACAGCCTGAGGGGACTTCTCCCCAGCGCCGTCCCCAGCTTTACCCACCTTTCCCACAGGCCAACCTGGCAGCTTCGTGTGACGCCTTTCACTCGACACGGTGAGCAGGTGCGTCACGTTGCCGAACAGTGGACAGCCATGTGGAGAAGCGGGGGATCACTGGGGACAACCGCCCCTCAGCCTGTGGGGTACCGGTGGACAACTTCATGCACAGCCTGTGGATCACTTGCTCGTCCACAGTCTGTGGAGATCCGTCGTCCACGATTCCACAGCCACCTGAGCTGGCCTGATGCTCTTTCATCGGCCGGCCTGTGGACGACGTTCGGGACAACTTCGCAGTCCCCAGGGTGTGGACGCAAGAAAGTCGGCAAATCTGTGGAGGACGCCCGTAACCGCCCCGGTATTCGAACAGCGGGGGACGTTTCCTTCCGACTCCGTGAGGTCCCCGCGCCCCTTCAGGGGGCGGGGCTGTGTCGATATGCGGCTCCGCCGTGTGGGCGCGACAAGCCCACGGGCCGGCGGCAGACCACTTCCCGAGCCACCCCAGGACGCCGAAGGGCGCCCCCGGGATCTCCCAAGGGCGCCCTGAACGCCGTGGAACCGTCGGCCGAACCGCTACCCGTTCTTGATCCGGTTCGTCAGCTCCGTCACCTGGTTGTAGATCGACCGCCGCTCCGCCATCAGCGCCCGGATCTTCCGGTCGGCGTGCATCACGGTCGTGTGGTCCCGGTTGCCGAACTGCGCCCCGATCTTCGGCAGCGACAGGTCCGTGAGCTCACGGCACAGGTACATGGCGATCTGCCGCGCCGTGACCAGCTGGCGGCCGCGCGAGCTGCCGCACAGGTCCTCGACCGTGAGCCCGAAGTAGTCCGCGGTCGCCGCCATGATCGCCGTCGCGCTGATCTCCGGCGTCGAGTCCTGGCCCCCGGGGATCAGGTCCTTGAGGACGATCTCCGTCAGCCCCAGGTCCACCGGCTGCCTGTTGAGCGACGCGAACGCCGTCACCCGGATCAGCGCGCCCTCCAGCTCACGGATGTTGCGCGAGATGCGGGAGGCGATGAACTCCAGTACCTCCGGCGGTGCGTTGAGCTGCTCCTGTACCGCCTTCTTGCGGAGGATCGCGATGCGCGTCTCCAGTTCCGGCGGCTGGACGTCGGTGATCAGGCCCCACTCGAAACGGTTCCGCAGCCGGTCCTCGAGGGTGACCAGCTGCTTGGGCGGCCGGTCGCTGGAGAGCACGATCTGCTTGTTCGCGTTGTGGAGCGTGTTGAAGGTGTGGAAGAACTCCTCCTGCGTCGACTCCTTGTCCGCGAGGAACTGGATGTCGTCGACGAGCAGGATGTCCATCTCGCGGTACCGCTTGCGGAAGCTGTCGCCCTTGCCGTCGCGGATCGAGTTGATGAACTCGTTGGTGAACTCCTCCGAGCTCACGTAGCGCACGCGGGTGCCGGGGTAGAGGCTCCGCGCGTAGTGCCCGATCGCATGCAGCAGGTGCGTCTTGCCGAGCCCCGACTCCCCGTAGATGAAGAGGGGGTTGTAGGCCTTCGCGGGCGCTTCGGCGACGGCGACCGCGGCCGCGTGCGCGAAGCGGTTGGACGCGCCGATGACGAAGGTGTCGAAGAGGTACTTGGGGTTGAGGCGGGCGGTCGGTTCGCCGGGTCCCGGCGCCGGTGCGGGCTTGGCGCCCAGCGGTCCGGGCGCGTTGGGCGCGGACGGCAGGTCCGGACGTCCCGGGCCGCCCCGGCGGCCCTGCCCGGGCCCGCCCGGGGGTTCGGACCGCTCGCGGCGGACGGCGTCCCGCTGGTCGTAGTCGGAACGGTCGTAGTCGGAGCGTTCGTACTCGGGTCGGTCGTACTCGGGGCGTTGCGGTTCGTACTCCGTGCGCTGCTGCTCGTAGGACGGCCGGTCCATCGGCTGCTGGGGCCGGTACTCCTGGGAGTAGGAGTCGCCGTACCCGTCCGAGCGGTAGGAGTCCTGCGACGGCGAGGCGTAGGGGTCGCGCTCGGGGAAGCCGAGCCGCGGCTGCTGCCAGCTGTAGTCGTCCTGCCCCGGGCGTGGCCAGGCGCCGGGTTCGGGGCGCTGGTACTCGGAGGGGTAGGCCGGACGGGCGGTGGGGAGCTGATCGGCGCGCGAGGGGGGCAGCTGGTCGCGGCCGCCCTGCTCGGGCGGGTGGTCGGCGCGATGCCGGCCGTATCCGCCTTCGTACTGCGGCGAGGGGAGCTCCGGCTCCTCGTAGCGCTGGGGCTGCGCGGGGGGCGCCGGCGGGGTCGGGGGTTCTCCCGCGGACTCGTCCACGGTGATCGCGATCCGGATCGGGCGCCCGCACTCACGGCTCAGCGTCTCGCTGACGATGGGCGCGAGACGGCCCTCCAGGACGTTCTTCGCGAATTCGTTCGGTACGGCGAGCAGCGCGGTGTCCGCGACCAGCGCGAGTGGCTGGCAGCGTCGGATCCAGTGTTCGTCCTTGCCCTCCACACCCTGACCGCGGCCCTCACCGAGGAGCTGCTCCAGTACTCGTGGCCACACTGCGGCAAGATCGGCAGGTACGTCAGCCACAGGGCACGCTCTCTCACAGGTCCCACGAACGTGTGGTTCGAGGACGGGTCGGGATGAATATCGGGTCGGGCGGGGATAAAGGAACGAATCGGAGTTCAGCCACGGTAGTCAGCGTGGCGGGTGCGGTTCAAGTTGTTGTCCCCAGCCTGTGGATAGTGTCTCTCGGTCCCTGCTGGTTTGACCGAATGGCGGAGCCCCGCGTACCGTAACCAGGTCGAGTTGTCGATGGCTGCTGCCGCCTGCCTCCGATGGGCACAGATCGCTGAAGGTGATCGGGAAGCGGTGCACTCGGGCGTGATGCGAGCTACTCGTGGGCGCACGGTGACAGCCAGGACGGCACCCGCCACACCGATTTGATTTCTGGAGCCCCCGAGTGAGCAAGCGCACCTTCCAGCCGAACAACCGTCGTCGCGCCAAGACCCACGGCTTCCGCCTGCGGATGCGCACCCGTGCCGGTCGCGCGATTCTGGCGAACCGCCGCAGCAAGGGTCGCGCCAGCCTGTCCGCCTGATCCTGATCAGGTCATGACGTCGTGCTGCCTACCGAGCATCGGCTGAGGCGGCGCGAGGACTTCGCGACCGCGGTACGACGAGGCCGCCGGGCCGGCCGCCCGTCCCTCGTCGTCCATCTTCGTAGCGGTGCCACGGACCCGCACGCGCCTGGGGAGAGCGCTCCCTCGACGCGTGCGGGTTTCGTCGTGAGCAAAGCAGTGGGTGGCGCGGTGGTGCGCAACAAAGTCAAGCGCAGACTGCGTCACCTGATGCGTGACCGAGTCGCCCTGTTTCCCCCCGGTAGCCTGGTAGTCGTACGAGCGCTGCCCGGAGCGGGCGACGCCGACCATGGACAGCTGGCCCGAGACCTGGACGCCGCCATCGAGCGGCTACTGGGAGGGGGCGCGCGATGAAGTACCCACTGCTGGCTCTGATCAAGCTGTACCAGTGGACGATCAGTCCACTGCTGGGGCAGGTGTGCAAGTACTACCCGTCGTGCTCCCACTACGGCTACACAGCCATTGACCGGCACGGTGCGATCAAGGGGACGGCACTCACTGCCTGGCGCATCCTGCGGTGCAATCCGTGGTCGCTCGGCGGTGTGGATCATGTTCCTCCGCGTAAGCGACCGCGGTGGCACGAAATGCTGCGTGACGCCTGGCGTGCACGCAAGGGCGGGCCCTCCGCCGCCGAACCGGCCACCGAGGAGAAGCTTGCTCCCGAGCTTCCTTCGAGCCCGGCCGCAGAGACTTCGTCCCATGCCCAAGGAGCATGATTAGTGGACACGATTGCCAGCCTCTTCAGCTTCATCACGACACCCGTTTCATGGGTCATCGTCCAGTTCCACTCGGTGTACGGGAAGATCTTCGGTCCCGACACGGGGTGGGCCTGGGGCTTGTCCATCGTGTCTCTGGTGATCCTGATCCGCATCTGCCTGATCCCGCTCTTCGTGAAGCAGATCAAGGCGACCCGGGCCATGCAGACGCTGCAGCCCGAGATGAAGAAGATCCAGGAGCGCTACAAGAACGACAAGCAGCGTCAGTCCGAAGAGATGATGAAGCTGTACAAGGAGTCGGGTACCAACCCGCTCTCCTCGTGCCTTCCCATCCTCGCGCAGTCGCCGTTCTTCTTCGCCCTGTACCACGTGCTCAACGGCATCGCGACGGGCTCGACGATCGGCGTCATCAACGACTCGCTGCTCAACAGCGCTCGTAAGGCGCACATCTTCGGTGCTCCGCTCGCCGCGAAGTTCACGGACGGGTCGTCGAAGGTGGAGGCACTCGGCGCCTCCCTGACCGACGTCCGGGTCGTCACCGCGATCATGATCGTCCTGATGTCGGCGTCGCAGTTCTACACGCAGCGCCAGCTGATGACGAAGAACGTCGACACCACGGTGAAGACGCCGTTCATGCAGCAGCAGAAGATGCTGATGTACGTCTTCCCGGTCATGTTCGCCGTCTTCGGCATCAACTTCCCGGTCGGTGTCCTTGTCTACTGGCTGACCACCAACGTGTGGACCATGGGCCAGCAGATGTACGTCATCCGCAACAACCCGACCCCGGGCTCGAAGGCCCAGGCCGCCTACCTGGAGCGCCTGACCAAGCACGTCACGCACCACGGCAAGGCCCGCACGCGCAGCGAGCGCACCATCATCAAGGCGATCGTGGCCAAGGGCCGGGACCGCAACGAGTTCGAGCGCAAGTTCATCAATGCGCTGACCAAGGCGGGCCTCGTGGCCCAGGCCGACGGCGCCGTGGTGAAGGGCGAGGCTCAGGCCACCGCGCAGACCGAGGACGGCGTCGCGATCACCGCTGCCGCCAAGCGCCAGCAGCCCAAGCGCCAGACCAAGGCCCAGCGTCAGTCCGGCAGTGCGAAGGCGGTCGGCGAGCCGACGGCCGCTGCCGAGAAGGAGGACTCCTCCGAGCCGACGACCTCGCTGGAGAAGTCCGATGAGCCGCAGGACGCCAAGCCGGCCGCCCAGCAGCCCCCGAAGGGCGGTTCCAACGGCCGCAGCAGGGCCCAGTCCGGTCAGCGCAAGGGCGGTCCGCAGCGCCCCAAGTCCCCGTCCAAGAAGTAAGAAGGAGCCCATCCCGTGACGGAAGGCACCACCTCCGCTGCCGAGGGTGCAGACACCCTGACCCGCCTGGAGCAGGAGGGCGAGATCGCGGCGGACTACCTCGAGGGTCTGCTGGACATCGCCGACCTCGACGGCGACATCGACATGGATGTCGAGGCCGACCGCGCCTCCGTGTCGATCATCAGCGACGCGGGCGGCCGCGACCTGCAGAAGCTGGTCGGCCGTGACGGCGAGGTGCTGGAGGCGCTTCAGGAGCTGACCCGCCTGGCCGTGCACCGGGAGACCGGTGACCGCAGTCGGCTGATGCTCGACATCGCGGGCTACCGCGCCCAGAAGCGTGCCGAGCTCTCCGAGCTGGGTGCCAAGGCCGCGGCTGAGGTGAAGAGCACGGGCGAGCCCGTCAAGCTCAAGCCGATGAGCCCGTTCGAGCGCAAGGTCGTGCACGACGCGGTCAAGTCCGCCGGGCTGCGCAGCGAGTCGGAGGGCGAGGAGCCGCAGCGGTTCGTCGTCGTGCTGCCCGCCTGATCGGTCCCCTCGTTTTACCGGCCCCGTCTGTTGAGCAGGCGGGGCCGAACTTTGTCAGCCTGGTAGTTCTTGGTGGCCGGTGCGTGGAGCGCCGGCGCTGTACGGAAGGACGGTCCCCGTGACGGAGGCTGCGGAGCTCCCCCCGGCGCCTGAGCAGGCGCGGGAAGTGTTCGGCGAGCGCTTTGCCGATGCGGTCCGCTATGCGGAGCTGCTCGCCGAGGCAGGCGTGCAGCGTGGTCTGATCGGCCCACGGGAGGTGCCTCGGCTGTGGGAGCGGCACCTTCTGAACTGTGCGGTGCTCTCCGAGGCCGTTCCCGAAGGGGTGACGGTGTGCGATGTCGGCTCCGGTGCCGGTCTGCCGGGCATTCCGCTGGCGCTGGTCCGGGAAGACCTCAACATCACGCTGCTGGAGCCGTTGCTGCGGCGCACCAACTTCCTGACCGAGGTCGTGGAACTGCTCGGCCTGAACCATGTGACCGTCGTGCGCGGCCGTGCCGAGGAGGTCATGGGCAAGCTGTCTCCGGTGCATGTGGTGACGGCGCGTGCCGTGGCCCCGCTGGATCGGCTGGCCACCTGGGGCATCCCGCTGCTGCGTCCCTACGGGGAGATGCTGGCCCTCAAGGGGGACACGGCGGAGGAGGAGCTGAAGGCAGCGGCCACGGCCCTGACCAAGCTCGGTGCGGTGTCCACGTCCATCCTGCATGTGGGTGAGGGCGTGGTGGATCCGCTGTCCACGGTCGTGCGGGTAGAGGTCGGGGAGAGCCCGGGCGGTGTGCGCTTCGCTGCGAAGCGAGCGAAGGCCGCTCGTACCGGTCGGACGCGTAGGCGCCGCTGATCCGTCCTGACGACCAGACGTACTCCACACAAGCTGCCAAACCTACGCATGACGGAGTGTCGCGGCTTTTCGGTACTGCTGGCTGTGCATCGTGTTTCACGTGAAACGTCGCTCCCTGTTGCACGGCATTATCAGCCGGGGCCGCGCCGCGGCCGAACCGCGCGACCGAAAGCCTCTCGGTTCCCTCAGAGAGGGGGCCTCCGGTGACACTCCGTCCTCCCTGCGGGGCACGGAGTTGTCCACAGAGGTGGATTTCTCCACAGAAGACCAGGCCTCACTGGTTCACGACCCCGAAGGCATGGGAGGCTCTGTTCATTGCGAGCCTGAAGTCGAGGAGAGTGAATCCTTGCGGTCCGACGCCAACATCGCGGGACCGATGACCGATCCGGTCCCCGGTCCCCGTACCGAGTCGATGGGGGCGGATGTTTCACGTGAAACACCGCCTCCTATGGACGACACTCCCATCGGTCGTGCTGCCCAACTCGCGGTGGAGGCTCTGGGCCGCGCCGGCGAAGGTCTGCCACGTCCGGAGCAGACCCGAGTCATGGTGGTAGCCAACCAGAAGGGCGGTGTGGGCAAGACGACGACGACCGTCAACCTTGCCGCATCGCTGGCCCTGCACGGTGCCCGCGTTCTGGTGATCGACCTCGACCCACAGGGCAATGCCTCCACCGCGCTGGGTATTGACCATCACGCCGAAGTTCCATCCATCTACGACGTGTTGGTCGAGAGCAAGCCACTGGCCGAGGTTGTCCAGCCGGTGGTGGACGTCGAAGGCCTTTTCTGTGCCCCTGCCACGATCGATCTCGCCGGTGCGGAGATCGAGCTGGTGTCCCTGGTGGCACGGGAGAGCCGGCTCGAGCGGGCGATCCAGGCGTACGAGCAGCCGCTGGACTACATCCTCATCGACTGCCCGCCCTCGCTCGGCCTGCTGACGGTCAACGCGCTGGTCGCGGGCGCCGAGGTGCTCATCCCGATCCAGTGCGAGTACTACGCCCTGGAGGGCCTCGGCCAGCTGCTGCGCAATGTCGACCTGGTGCGGGGGCACCTCAACCCCGCCCTGCACGTGTCGACCATCCTGCTCACCATGTACGACGGCCGGACGCGTCTCGCTTCCCAGGTCGCCGACGAGGTGCGCAGCCACTTCGGCGACGAGGTGCTGCGGACGAGCATTCCCCGCTCGGTCCGTATCTCCGAGGCGCCGAGCTACGGGCAGACGGTACTGACCTACGATCCTGGATCGAGCGGTGCCCTCTCCTACCTTGAGGCGGCCCGTGAAATCGCGCTGAGGGGCCTCGGTGTCAGCTACGACCCGACGCAGGCCCACATCGGCGCCCAGAGCAATCCGAGCATGGTGGAGGGCATTCAGTGAGCGAGCGACGGAGGGGGCTGGGTCGTGGTCTCGGCGCACTGATCCCAGCTGCCCCGACCGAGAAGAACCCGGCCCAGGCGGCGGTGGGCGGCACGGGATCTCCGTCCTCCGCGGCAGGCCCGGTGCTGACGACCGACCGTGGGGTCGCCGCCGCCAAGGTGACGACGCTGCCGGCTGTTTCACATGAAACCGAGGAGCCATCGGTCTTCGGCGTGGCACCGGAGACGCCGGCATCTCCAGTGGGCGCCCACTTCGCGGAGATCCCCCTCGACGACATCACGCCGAACCCGCGCCAGCCTCGTGAGGTCTTCGACGAGGACGCTCTGCAGGAGCTGGTCACCTCCATCCAGGAAGTCGGCCTCCTCCAGCCCGTCGTCGTACGCCAGCTGGGTCCCTCGCGCTACGAGCTCATCATGGGCGAGCGCCGCTGGCGGGCCTGCCGTGAGGCCGGTCTGGAGGCGATCCCGGCGATCGTCCGGGCGACGGACGACGAGAAGCTCCTCCTGGACGCGCTGCTGGAGAACCTCCACCGCGCCCAGCTGAACCCGCTGGAAGAGGCCGCCGCCTACGACCAGCTGCTGAAGGACTTCAACTGCACGCACGACCAGCTGGCCGACCGCATCGGGCGCTCCCGCCCGCAGGTCTCCAACACCCTGCGGCTGCTGAAGCTCTCGCCGGCCGTGCAGCGCAGGGTCGCCGCGGGAGTCCTGTCGGCCGGACACGCCCGGGCGCTGCTCTCCGTCGATGACTCGGAGGAGCAGGACCGGCTGGCCCACCGGATCGTGGCCGAGGGACTCTCGGTGCGGGCTGTCGAGGAGATCGTGACCCTCATGGGCTCGCGGCCGCAGGCGGCGACCCGTGCCAAGGGACCGCGTGCGGGCACCCGGGTCTCCCCGGCACTGACCGACCTCGCCACCCGGCTCTCGGATCGGTTCGAGACGCGGGTGAAGGTCGACCTGGGCCAGAAGAAGGGCAAGATCACCGTCGAGTTCGCCTCGATGGAAGACCTTGAGCGGATCCTCGGCACGCTCGCCCCGGGTGAGGGGCCGGTCCTCCACCAGGGGATCCACGACGGCGACTCCGCGGGACCTGAGGAGTCCGAGGACTGACCCTGTCGCCCAGAGAGCGGATCGTGTCCGGTGTGTACCGGGACACGATCCGCTCTTTGCTTTCAGGCGGTACCGATGGAATCGCTGTGTGGATACCATGCGTTCGGGTACGGCGGATCCACCTGGCAACTGGCAGCACCTCTGAATGGGAGGCGGGAGCCATGCGATCGATGAGCCGCACCGGACTGGTGAGCGCGGCCCTGGGACTGGGCGCGACCGCTGGATTCGTCGGCAGTCTGCTCAGAGAACGCAGCGCTCTGACAGCCGCCCGCGACGCTGCGGGTGAAGGAAGCGAGGAACAGCCTTCATGGGGCGTCGGCTCGTACCGCTCACGCTGGACAACCTCCAGGACCTTCCCAAGCGCTGTCGCTCGTGTGTCTTCTGGGAGCTGGATCCCGTCAGCGGCGAAGCAGCGGTAAGGGCGGGTACACCCGCGGTTGAGAAGGAGGCCTGGATCTCCGCCGTCCTGCTCGACTGGGGATCCTGCGGCCGGGTGGTCTATGTCGACGACGTGCCCGTGGGCTTTGTGCTCTACGCACCGCCCGCCTACGTTCCGCGTTCCACGGCCTTCCCCACGAGCCCGGTCTCACCGGACGCCGTCCAGCTCATGACCGGCTACATCATGCCCGGCTATCAGGGACAGGGGCTCGGACGTGTGATGGTCCAGACGGTCGCCAAGGATCTGCTGCGCCGGGGCTTCAAGGCGATCGAGGCGTTCGGTGACGCCCGCTACAAGGAGCCGGCCTGTCTGCTGCCCGCCGACCATCTGCTGGCCGTGGGCTTTAAGACGGTCCGGCAGCACCCCACGCGGCCACGGATGCGGCTGGAGCTGCGGACGACGCTCTCCTGGAAGGAAGACGTGGAGCTGGCGCTCGACCGGCTCCTGGGGGCCGTACAGAAGGAACCAGCGCTGCGGCCGCTCTGAGAGTGGCCCCGCGCTTGATCGAAGCCAGTTCTCAAAGCGAATGGGCCAACCCCTCGGGGTTGGCCCATTCGTGTTTCACGTGAAACGTTACTCGGCGATGTAGTCGTCGAGGTCGCGCAGGAGTGCGGCCTTCGGCTTGGCACCGACGATCGTCTTGGCGACCTCGCCGCCCTGGTACACGTTCAGGGTGGGGATCGACATGACGCCGTACTTTGCGGCCGTCGTCGGGTTCTCGTCGATGTTCAGCTTGACGATCTCGATCTTCTCGCCGTGCTCGGCGGCGATGGCCTCAAGAGACGGGGCGATCTGGCGGCACGGGCCGCACCACTCGGCCCAGAAGTCCACCAGGACGGGCTTGTCGCTCTTGAGGACGACCTCCTCGAAGTCGGCGTCGGTCACATGCTTCAGGGTGCCGGCCACGGCGGGCTCCTTTACTCGTTCGTGCGGTGGGGCGGAAGGGGGATGATCAGACGGTGGTCTTCTCGGGCTCTGCCTTCTCCTCGTCCGCGAGGGCGGCGAGGAAGCGCTCGGCGTCGAGAGCGGCGGAGCAGCCGGTGCCGGCCGCGGTGATCGCCTGGCGGTAGGTGTGGTCCACCACGTCACCGGCGGCGAACACACCCGTCAGGTTGGTGTGGGTCGAGGGTGAGGCGACCTTCAGGTAGCCCTCCTCGTCCAGGTCCAGCTGGCCCTTGAAGAGCTCGGTACGCGGGTCATGGCCGATCGCGATGAACAGGCCGGTCACCGGCAGGTCCGAGAGCTCACCGGTCTTGACGTTGCGCAGCTTCAGACCGGCGAGCTTCTGCTCGCCCTGGACCTCGGCGATCTCGCTGTCCCAGGCAAACTTGATCTTCGGGTCGGCGAAGGCGCGCTCCTGCATCGCCTTGGAGGCGCGCAGGGTGTCCCGGCGGTGGACGATCGTCACGGACTTGGCGAACCGGGAGAGGAAGGTGGCCTCCTCCATCGCGGTGTCGCCGCCACCGATCACGGCGATGTCCTGCTCCTTGAAGAAGAACCCGTCACAGGTGGCGCACCAGGAGACACCGCGACCGGAGAGGGCGTCCTCGTTCGGCAGGCCCAGCTTGCGGTGCTGGGAGCCGGTGGTGACGATGACGGCCTTCGCCTTATGGACGGTGCCGGCGGTGTCGGTGACGGTCTTGATCTCACCGGTCAGGTCGACGGAGACGATGTCGTCCGGAATCAGCTCGGCACCGAAGCGCTCGGCCTGGGCACGCATGTTGTCCATGAGGTCGGGACCCATGATGCCGTCGCGGAAGCCCGGGAAGTTCTCCACCTCGGTGGTGTTCATCAGGGCACCCCCCGCGGTGACGGCGCCCTCGAACACGAGGGGCTTCAGCGACGCGCGCGCGGTGTAGAGCGCCGCCGTGTAGCCGGCGGGCCCGGAGCCGATGATGATCACGTTACGGACGTCGCTCACGACTTGATTCCTCGTCTCTGGTCTACGTCAATCGACCGGTGGGAGTTTCCGTCAGAAGCTCTCACCCCACCCAACGGATCCTACGGGGCGCGCATTCCCGGTGTGTCCGGGCACACGGGCACCCACACCGTACGGATTTCCACGCCAGGACGGACGATGCGTCCTCCGCCGCGAAGGACCCCTCGGCGGGCGCTCCAGGGCCGCTCAGGGGCGTGCCAGAGACTCCGTCAGCAGAACCTCACCAGGGGAGGCTGATGGCCGGCTCTCGCACGTGGCGTCGATGATGAAGACCGTCACCCGGCTGCTGTCGGAGGCATCGGGAAGCACGACGAGGAAGGCGTCCTTCCCCGCGTACGTTCCCCTCTTCGCACCGAGGACGTCGTCGCCGGCCTGGCTGATGCCCTGGCGGACGCACTGCGGCACCGGCACCGAGGGCTGGATCCGAGTGGTGTAGGGCGAGTCAGTCGAGACGGGCGAAGTGGATTCGCCCTGGATTCCCAGATCCGGCTTCTTGGAGCCACGCAGGCCCGTCTTCGTATCGAGGAGGTTCTCCACCTCGGTCTGGAGTGTCGCCTTGGAGAAGCCCTCGGCGGAGTTTGTCGGCTTGCCCTGTGCGGTCGTCGGTCCATTGCCACCCAGCGAGTGGAGGAAGAACGAACCGGCACCCAGGACAGCCGCGGTGAGTACAGCTCCGATGACGACGGACCGTCGGCGCCGACCGTGTCCCTGCCCACGTCCGTGCCCGCGGTCCTTGCGGCCGGGACCGGTCGGCGCGCCCGACCGACCGGCGGGACGGGCCACCGGGGGCGATGGGAGGGTCGATGTTTCACGTGAAACATGCGTCTCGGGTGCCGTGGCGTTCAGAAGTGCCTCGGCGGCGAGGGCCGCGTCGATCCGGCCCGCGACGTCCGTAGGCATAGGCGGCGGTTCCGGCAGTGCACCCAGCAGGCCCCGGATCTCCTCCAGCGAAGCGTGGACGTCAGCACAGAGATCGCACTCGTCCAGGTGCTGTCGTACTTCCGCGGTCCGGGCCTCCGGGAGCAGGCCTTCGGTGAGGTCGGAGATCTCCGCGACGTCCGGGTGCCCGGTCGTATCTGTCGTGGAAGTCACGCTCGCCCACCTCCGCCCTTCACTGCGGCTGAATCACTCGGCCCGGTCTTCCGTGAGCCCCCGTCCTGAGGCCTCGCTGCCGGTGGGACGGATGTCCCCTCCGCCCGGTTCCGTGCCGGGTCCGGCTCGTTCTCGTCGCCGGTGTTTTGCGGCCGTAGATGGGTGAGCAGCGGCAGGAGTCTCGCTCTGCCGCGGGCGCAGCGGCTCTTCACCGTCCCCGTGGGTACGTCGAGAATCTGGGCCGCCTCCGCGACCGGATAGCCCTGCATGTCGACCAGGACAAGGGCGGCGCGCTGATCGTGTGGGAGCGTGCCGAGGGCTTCGAGAAGCTGGCGGTGCAGATCGTTGCGCTCGGCCGGAGCGGAGGCCGATTCATGCGGCTCCAGCAGCTGCTCCAGCCGCTCCGTGTCGTCGACGGGGGCGGTCTTCCGGGAGGCCGCCTTGCGGGCCCGGTCGAGGCAGGCGTTGACCGTGATCCGGTGCAGCCAGGTTGTGACGGCCGATTGCCCCCGGAAGGTGTGGGCGGCTCGGTAGGCGGACACCAGGGCGTCCTGGACGGCGTCAGCGGCCTCCTCACGGTCCCCCAGGGTCCGCAGCGCGACCGCCCAGAGCCGGTCCCGGTGCCGCCGCACGATCTCACCGAAGGCATCGGGGTCACCTTCGACATGGCGGGCGAGCAGATCCTGATCGCTCACTCCGTCGTATCCGGCCCCCTCCGCCATCTGCCCCTCCGCCCTGCGATCAGCTGGTCACCTTGATGTCTGCCACCCGTGCGCGATAGGTGCCTTCGTCCGTCAGCGGCAGCTTGGTCAGCCAGACCAGCAGATAGCGGGACTTGAGGGACTCGTTCGGCTTCAGGGTCACGCTCGTACCCGAGCCGTCGGCGACCTTCGTGTACGCGGCGAAGGACGTCGGCTCCGTGCTGGCGTCGCTGGATGCGGCGCGCAACTCGACGGACGTGTCTCCCACGAAGGTAACGGTCACCTTCCCAATCTGCTGGATCTTCCCCAGATCGAGGATGACGCCGAGGCCCGGCTTCAGGTTTCCGAAGGTGGCGCCCTTGTAGTAATCGGTCTGCCAGTAGGTCGAGAGACTCTTGTCGTAGACCTTGCTTATGTCGGACGGCTTCTCGGACCCGTCCCCGAAGGGGTCAAAGTCTCGGGCCCCGCTGATGGCGATCGGCTCGCTGGCAGTCTTCGGCGCCTTCTTGTCGCCGTCGTCCGTCGTCTGGTTGTTGGTGGTGTCGCCGGACTTGTCGCTCTGGTCCATCAGGGCGTCCGCGAGCTGCCAGCTGCCCAGGCCCAGCGCGGCGATCAGCAGGGCGGAGACCGCCCACTTGAGGGCCTTGCCGGTACGGCTCTGGAGCGGGGGCGGCGGGGCCTGGAGGACCTGCGTCACGCCGGGAGGCGTGGGGCGGCCGTAGGTGCCCTGCTGGTAGGTGGTGCGCTGGTACTCGGGCGGCGCCGTGAACGACGGCTCCGGCGGGCGGATGCGGGGCATCTCGCCGATCGCCTTCACCAGCTCCTCCGGCGTGGTGCACGCGGACTCGTGGCGGGAGGCGGTGGCACCGTCGTTGACCAGGGCCCGCATGGCGAGTTCCGACAGGCCGCGGTGGACACCGGCCCGCACCTGGTCGGGCGCGATGAGACCGACGTCCTTGGGCAGCCCCGGCAGACCGTAGGCGTCGCTCTGGTACGGCCAGCGCTGGGTGAGGGCCGCATAGAGCAGGGCGCCGATCGCCTCGGTGTCGGTGCGCTGCGGGGTGTCCGAACTGATACCGCGCAGCGCCGCGTTCACCGCCAGGCCGCGGATACGCCACTGACCCGTAGAGGTGCGCAGCACGGCGTTGGGGTTGAGCCGGAGATGGGCCAGCCCCTCACGGTGCGCGGCCGCCATCGCGGACGCGATCTGACTGACCATCTGGTAGGCGTCGTGCGGCTCCAGCGGGCCGGCCGCGAGCAGCGCGGTCAGCTCGGTGGCGTCAGGCAGCCACTCGTTCACCACGTAGACGAGGTCGTTCTCCTCGACCGCGTCCAGGACCTGGACGAACCGGGGATCCCCGAGCAGCGCGGCGGAGCGGGCGGCGGCCAGCACGGCGCGGGTGCGCGCATGGTCGGCCGGCAGGATGTGCACGCCGACGGCACGTCGCAGTTTCTCGTCGACCGCACGCCAACTGCTGAATCCGTCCAGACGAGTGACGCACTCCTCGAGACGGTAGCGTCTGGCGAGTTTGTGACCGCTGTGCAGTTCGGGAGGTGAGGCCTTCTTCCCTGGGCTTGCAGCCGTGCCGCTCCCCTGTGCCTCTTCGCTGTCCGTGTCCCGCTCCGGGTTCTGGGCCACCCCGTCGGCCGTGGACTGGTCCGCCTTGGCGGTCAGCGGCTTGTCACCGCTGTTGTCTGCCACGTCGACGGCAGCCGTGCTCCGTTCCGCCACCGTCGTTCCCTGCCTCCCCATCCGTTGCACGCTGTCCGACGCCGAAACCAATTGTGCCCACAGTCTGCCGCTATGCACGACACGCGGCGGCGGACGATGGTTGTGCGCGTACCCCTACCTCAGCGCCCCAGACGCCCGCGCACCATACCCACGAGAGAGTTGAGCTCCTCGATTCGCATGCGGCGTGCTGCGATGTAGAAGACGCCGAGAAGTACGACTCCACCGGCCACCAGCGCGGCGAAGGAACCGATCACGCCTTGACCCAGAGTGTGGCCGATGCCGAAACAAGCCGCACCACTGAGCAGAGCGGCCGGTACGGACGCGATGCACAGCCGCGCGTAGGTACGGGTGACGCGGGTGCCGTCCAGGTCGCCGCCGAGCCGCTTGCGCAGCCGCTTCCAGGCGACACCCACGCCGATCGCGTAGGCGAGGCCGTAGGAGGCGGCCATGCCGGCCACCGCCCAGCGGGCCGGCAGCAGGACGTAACAGGTGACCGAGGCGCCCGCGTTGACCGCGGCGACGATGACCGTGTTGTAGAAGGGGGTACGGGTGTCCTCGTAGGCGTAGAACGCACGCAGGACGACGTACTGCACCGAGTACGGGATCAGGCCGAGGCCGAAGGCCATCAGCATGAACCCCATGTTGGTGGCTTCGCTGGTGCCCGAGGAACCGAAGATCAGGGTGCACATCGGGATGCCGAGCGCCACGAAACCGAAGGCGATGGGCACGATCGCCACGGCGGTCGTGCGCAGACCCTGGGAGATGTCGTCGCGGACGGCGCCGGCGTCGTCCTCGGCGGCCGAGCGGGAGATCCGTGGCAGCAGGGCCGCCATCAGGGAGACCGTGATGATGGCCTGCGGCAGGCCCCAGATCAGCTGGGCGTTGGCGTAGGCGGCGAAGCCGGTGCCGTCGACCGGGGACTTCTTGCCGGCCGAGGTGGACAGCTGGGAGACGACCAGCGCGCCCGCCTGGTTGGCGAGGACGAACAGCACGGTCCACTTGGCGAGCGTGGCGGCCTTGCCGAGGCCGTGACCCTTCCAGTCGAAGCGCAGCCGCATCCGGAAGCCGGTCTCGCGCAGGTAGGGGATCATCGCCAGGGCCTGGACCACCAGGCCGAGCAGCACGCCGAGGCCGAGCAGCCGCTGGCCTTCCGGCGGGATGTTGGTGACCTTCATACCGGAGTGCGCGGCGGTGCCGTACACCCAGATGAACAGGCCGAGGGTGACGATGATGACGATGTTGTTGAGGACCGGGGTCCACATCATCGCGCCGAACTTGCCCCGCGCGTTGAGGATCTGACCCATCACCACGTGGATGCCCATGAAGAAGATCGAGGGCAGGAAGTAGCGGACGAAGGTGATACCGACGTCGTTGGCCGCCGGGTCGCTGGCGACCGAGTCGGACAGCAGGCGGATCAGGAAGGGTGCGGCCGCGATCGTGGCGGCGGTGAGCAGGCCCAGCGCCACCATCACGAGGGTCAGCAGACGGTTGGCGAACGCCTCACCGCCGTCCTCGTCCTCTTTCATGGCCCGCACCAGCTGGGGCACGAAGACGGAGTTGAGGCCGCCGCCGACGGTCAGGATGTAGATCATCGTCGGCAGCTGGTAGGCGACCTGGAACGTGTCACCGAGCAGACCCACTCCCAGCGCGGAGACGATCAGCGCGGAGCGGACGAAACCCGTGAGGCGGGAGACCATCGTGCCCGCGGCCATGACGGCACTGGACTTCAGCAGCCCGGAGGCCCGCCCGCCCTTCCTGGCCGCGGGGGCCGAGGGCGCCGTGGGAGCCGCCGGAGCGGCGGGTACCGGCTCGGCGACAGGGGCCTCGGGTGCGGACGGGGCCTGCGGGAACTGGGACGCCGCGTAGTGAGGAGCCGCGTGCTGGTTCCGGGCTGCGGAGGCATGCGGCGCCGACGGGTACTGGCCCGAGGGGGGCGGGTACTGGCCGGCGGGGGGCGGGTACTGGCCCGCGGGACCCGGGACGGGGCGGGGGTCCGTCTGCGGGTTGCCGCCGCCCTGCTGCTGGTCCCGGAACAGATGCGCGAAGGCGTCCGGCTCGTGGCGTTCCTCACCGGAGTGCGTGACCAGATCGTCCACGCCCACGAACTGGGTGGTACGCGGGTTGTCGCCGTAGGGCAGGTACTGGTTCGGGCCCTCCGGCTCCGGCGCCGGGGTCTGGGCCCACACTTGCGGGTCGGGGGCGTACGGCGACTGTGCGGGCTGGCCGTACAACGGCTGCTGCGGATACATACCAGGGGGCGGCGGGGGGTGCGCGGCGCGGTCGTAGAGCGCCTCGGCGACCGGGTCCTGGGCGGAGAGGTCCTGCGCCCGGTAGGGATCCTGGTCGTAGGCGTCCTGGAGGTACATGTCAGCCGCCTGCTGCGGCGGGACCTGGCCGGCCTCCGGCGGCGGCTCGGGGTAGCCCGAACCGGCCGCGCCCTGGCCGCGTTCACCGTCGTACGGCGCGTTCATGGTTACCCCACCTCATCGTCCCGGGCCACACCAGCCACGACATCGCTCAACGGTCCACTCTCTCACCCGTTCCGGACGGGTCGGCGCTTTCCGGTGCGGTGTCCGGTGTCGGGTCACTCGGCTGCTCAGGGTCGTCTGCCCCGGAGCGGGGCCCGGACTCTTCCTGGAGACGATCCTCACGAGCGTCGGGGTTCCCCGGCCGGCCGGTGTCCTCGGAGCCCTTGGCTTCCAGGGCCTCGGGGCTCTCCGGGGCCTGCGGAGCGTCGGGGGTGTCCTCGCCCGCGTCGTCGGGGCCGTCGCCTTCCTCGGCACGGCGGGCGGCCGCCCGCTTGCGCTGGGTGTACATCCGGAACCCGGCGAGCACCAGCAGCAGCACGCCGCCGCCGATGACGAGCATCACGGTGGGCGTGACCTCGGTGACCTTCACATCGAACTGGACCGGGGCGCCGTACTCCTGGCCGTCCTCGGTGTAGAGCTGGGCGATGACCTCCACCCGGCCGTTGGCGTTGGCCGACGTGGAGAACTTCACGGACTGGGTGTGGCCGCCGGAGACCTCGACCGGCTGCTCGTAGTAGGCCTTGCCGCCGATCTCCAGTCGGGTCGGCATCGTCGAGGTGAGTCGCAGGACGAGGTGGCCGACGCCCTGGACCAGGTTGTTCTGGACGGTCACCGGGATGGTGGCGCTGCGGCCGGAGAGCTTGGTCTCGGACTTGTCGATCAGCTTGACCTGACCGGTGAGGCTGTCGAGCCAGGACTCCACGCTGGTGCGGAAACTGTCGGCCTCGCTGCCGCGGCCCCGCCACGACGTGGACATCTCACGGTTTATGGCCCGCCCGAAGGGGGTCACCACCCGGGACTGGTTGGTGAGGACCACCTGGAAGTTGTCGAGCTTGTCCTGGGTGCGGGCGATCTGCTCGAAGGCCGTCCGGGGCAGCTCCCGCTTGCGCAGCGAGGAGGGGTAGGCGGACGACGAGGGGATCTTCGTGGTCGCGCCGGGGTCGGGCTTGTCCTTGGCCGCCGTCGCGAGGTCCTGGGACCTCGACCAGTTGCTGGTCTGCAATGTGGTGATCGCCGTCGCCATCGCCTGGACCTGGCTCGCCGACGGCATTCGCTGCGGGGCGATGACGATGCTGCGCTGTTTGTCTGTCTGGGTGGTCAGCGCCAGGCTCTGGGCCAGGAACCGCTGCACCGCGAGGGTGGCCGAGTCGGCCGTCGTCAGATCGCCCTGGAAGGCCGTGGACAGTCGTGCGTCCGCGACCACCGCCGTCGTCCCGCCACCGATCGGACGCGCCGCCGAGGGCGTGTAGGGCAGCCCGCCCGTCTCTTGGAGGCTGTCACTGCGGGCGATCACCTTGTCGGCGCCCGCCGAGGTGGCGACCTTGATGATCGACGGGTCGACGGCACCGTTCACGGGCCATGCGAAGTCCGTGCTCGGTGTGACATGGAGCACAGTCTCCACGGTGGTGGCGGCGACGTCGGTGGCGTCCTTGAGGTGACTCAGCGATCCGGTGACGCTGGTGCCGTTGTGGGCGAGGGAGGCCAGGTCCGGGTCGGCGAAGGGCAGGGCCACGACCTCCTTGTCCGCCACCGCGTCCTGGAGGTCGGCCAGGAACTGCTTGGCCACCGCCTGGTGGGTGCCTGCCGTGGTGGTGTCCCCGGCGCCCTGGATCCGGTAGCTGCGGGTCATCGCGTCCACGGAGGCCAGCAGGTCCGGGTCGATCACCCAGGTGACGTCCAGGTCCTTGCCGAGCGCCAGCATCTGCGCCAGCCGGCCGCCGGGCGAGATCTCCTTGGCGAGGTCGTCATCGAGGAAGACCGGCGTCTGCAGCTCGCCCGCGCCCGTCTTCGCCGTCACATGGACGGTGGAGATCAATGGCCACAGGTACGTGGTCTTGGTCGGTGTGTCGGCCTCGGAGGACTGCCAGGGGAGAAACGTCCGCTGGATGCCGAGTACCTGGTCCCACGGCTGTGCGGAAGTCTGGCCGGACAGCGAGACCCCGAACGGGTAGACGCCGTCCTGGCCGAGGTCGAGCTTGTCGACCGGCACCGAGATGCTGAAGTGCTCCGCGACGCCCGGGGCGAGCGAGTCGAAGCCCTCGGTGTACTTGCCGCCGACCGCGGTGCCGAGGCTCGACTGGAGGTCGTCGGGGTGCCGGGCCGCGGAGTCGATCGCGGAGCGTGCGCTGAGCCGAGAACCCACGCGCAGGTCCACCTGGGCGTCCGTGACGGCCTGCTTGCCGTTGTTGGTCACCGTGCCGGAGACCGTCAGCGTGTCCCCGTCGCTGGGGGCGCTGGGACTGAGCGAGTCCAGGGCGACGGACACCGTGTCGGAGTCGGCCGCCTGCGCCGGCACCGCGGCGGGCAACTGCACCAGTGCGGCCAGCAGGGGCGCACCCGCGAGCAGTGCCCCGGTGCGCCGCAGCCAGCGGCGGGCAGGTGAGGGCGTCCCCTGGAAGTCTGCCGCCTCGGCCACGCGCTCGTCCGTCCCTCGTCATCGTCAGTGGTCGTCGGAATGTGCGTCCACGCATGGTAACGAGGCGCGCTGAGCGGAAGTGCCGCGGTCTGCTCCACAAGATCGGGGGAGGAGACCGGCCCGTCCCCCTATATCCAGTATCGCCGGGAGACTCATGTAAGCGCGGAGCGCTGCCCTTGTGCGGGTATGGAGTGAGCTGTCCCACGTCCCATGCATGAAGGCTCTGTGTGGGGCGCTGCCGGAATATGGAGGCGATTCGGGCCGCCCGGGACACGTACCCTGTTCTGTTGTGCCGAACGCCAATGAAGACACTCCTTCCTCTGCCCTGAGCCAGGCGCAGCAGCGCGCGGTGAGCGAGCTGCTGCGGGTGGCGCCCGTCGCCGACGACCTCGCACGCCGATTTCAGGAGGCCGGGTTCTCGCTTGCCCTGGTCGGCGGCTCGGTCCGGGACGCACTGCTGGGCCGGCTCGGCAACGACCTGGACTTCACCACCGACGCCCGCCCCGAGGACGTACTGAAGATCGTCCGGCCCTGGGCGGATGCCCTCTGGGAGGTCGGTATCGCCTTCGGCACGGTCGGCGCGCAGAAGGACGGCTACCAGATCGAGGTGACCACCTACCGCTCCGAGGCGTACGACCGCACCTCGCGCAAGCCCGAGGTGTCGTACGGCGACTCCATCGAGGAGGACCTCGTCCGGCGCGACTTCACGGTCAATGCCATGGCGGTGGCGCTGCCGGAGAAGGAGTTCATCGACCCGCACGGCGGGCTGGTCGACCTGGCGGCTCGGATGCTGCGGACTCCGGGGACGCCCGAGGACTCCTTCTCGGACGACCCGCTGCGGATGATGCGTGCCGCCCGCTTCGCGGCCCAGCTCGACTTCGAGGTGGCACCCGAGGTAGTTGCCGCGATGAAGGACATGGCCGGGCGTCTGGAGATCGTCTCGGCCGAGCGGGTCCGGGACGAGCTGAACAAACTGATCCTCTCCGCTCATCCCCGCAAGGGACTGACGCTGCTCGTCGACACCGGCCTCGCCGACCATGTCCTGCCCGAGCTCCCCGCCCTGCGCCTGGAGAGCGATGAGCATCACCGGCACAAGGACGTCTACGACCACACGCTGATCGTCCTGGAGCAGGCCATGGCGCTGGAGGAGACCGGTCCCGACCTGACCCTCCGCCTCGCCGCGCTGCTGCACGACATCGGCAAGCCGCGCACCCGCCGTTTCGAGAACGACGGCCGCGTCTCGTTCCATCACCACGAGGTGGTCGGCGCAAAGATGACGAAGAAGCGCATGACGGCCTTGAAGTACTCCAACGAACTGGTGAAGGACGTCTCACACCTGGTCGAACTTCATCTGCGCTTCCATGGTTATGGCGCTGGGGAGTGGACGGATTCGGCGGTGCGTCGCTATGTCCGTGACGCGGGTCCTCTGCTCGACCGTCTCCACAAGCTGACCCGTTCCGACTGCACCACCCGTAACAAACGGAAGGCAGTGGCGCTCTCCCGTGCCTACGACGGCCTGGAGGAGCGCATCGCCGACCTTCAGGAGCGGGAGGAGCTCGACTCCATCCGCCCGGACCTCGATGGCAACCAGATCATGGAGATCCTGGGAATCCGTCCGGGGCCGGAGGTCGGCAAGGCCTACAAGCACATGCTGGAGCTGCGGCTCGAGAACGGGCCGATGGAGCGCGCCGCTGCGGTGGCCGCGCTCAAGGAGTGGTGGGCCGATCAGGGCTGAGGGCATGGAACGGGTCATGTTTCACGTGAAACATGACCCAGCCGCGATGCGAAGAGGGGCGATGTTTCACAGGCGATGTTTCACGTGAAACATCGCCCCTCGCTGTGTCGGCGTTGTTCCCGCAAAAACCGGAGGGGTTCCCTGGCTCTGCTGGGACCCTCAGTGGCGCTCAAAGCGGGCCATGGCCACCGCGACCCCCGCGTAGATAAGGGCGACGGTGACGACGAGGGTGGCGGAGCGGCCGTCCGGCGGGAGCATCAGGGCGGCTACGCTGGCGGCGCCCACGAAAGCCACGTTGAAGAGCACGTCGTACACGGAGAAGATCCGGCCGCGGAAGCCGTCGTCGACGGAGGACTGGACGATGGTGTCGGTGGCGATCTTCGCACCCTGGGTGATCAGTCCCAGGACGAAGGCGGCGACGAGCATGGGGACGGTCGTGAACGGAAGGCCCAGGGCGGGCTCCAGTACGGCGGCGGACGCGGCGCACACCACGATCCAGCGCCCGGGGCCGAACCGCCCCGCGGCCCACGGCGTCACCACGGCTGCCGCGAAGAAACCCGCGCCGGAGATCCCCAACGCCAGCCCCAGTAGCCCGAGCCCGTCGTCCGGGTCGGAGGAGAGCGCGTAGCGGCACAGCATCAGCACCAGGACGAGCAGGGCGCCGTAGCAGAAGCGCATCACCGTCATGGAGAGCAGCGCCCAGGCCGCCTCGCGACGCCGGGGTGCGGCGAGGTGCCGTATCGCCTCCATGAGGTCGCGTGCGGTGGTGATCACGGCTGTTCCCAGGCTCGGCTGTGCCTGATGCCGGTCGGGGCCGAGGAGACCGGGGGCCATGGTCAGCGAGGTGAGGGCCGCGGACAGGTACAGCGTTGCGCCCAGCAGCACCACCGCGGCATCGGAGTCCGAGGCCAGCAGCCGTACGGCGAAGGTGAGGCCGCCGCCGACGGTCGCGGCGAGGGTTCCCGCGGTCGGGGACAGGGAGTTGGCCAGCACCAGACGTTCGGTGTCTACGACGCGCGGGAGGGCGGCGGACAACCCCGAAAGGACGAAGCGGTTGACGGCCGTGACGCACAGGGCGGAGACGTAGAAGAGCCAGTCGGGGACATGGGTGGCCATCAGGACGGCGGTGACCGCGGCCAGTAGCGCTCGCAGCAGATTGCCGTAGAGGAAGACCTGGCGGCGGCGCCAGCGGTCCAGCAGGACCCCGGCGAAGGGGCCCACAAGGGAGTACGGGAGGAGCAGGACGGCCATGGCCGAGGCGATCGCGGCCGGTGAGGTCTGTTTCTCCGGGGAGAAGACGACATAGGCGGCGAGCGCGACCTGGTAGACGCCGTCCGCGCCCTGGGAGAGCAGACGGACGGCGAGCAGACGGCGGAAGTTCCGCAGGCGCAGCAGGACACGCAGGTCGCGGACGACGGGCATGGGGCACAGCCTCACACACGGGGAGAGTCCCCGGGTCGGGGGACCCGGGGACTCTCACAGCCCTGGCAGGAGCGTTTTTTTGCGAGCGACGGACGTCAGCGCTCGACGTCGCCGCGGATGAACTTCTCGACGTTCTCGCGGGCCTGGTCGTCGAAGTACTGGACCGGCGGGGACTTCATGAAGTAGCTCGACGCGGAGAGGATCGGGCCGCCGATACCGCGGTCCTTGGCGATCTTCGCGGCGCGCAGGGCGTCGATGATGACACCCGCGGAGTTCGGGGAGTCCCAGACCTCGAGCTTGTACTCCAGGTTCAGCGGGACGTCACCGAAGGCACGGCCCTCGAGGCGGACGTAGGCCCACTTGCGGTCGTCGAGCCAGGCGACGTAGTCGGACGGGCCGATGTGGACGTTCTTCTCGCCGAGGTCCCGGTCGGGGATCTGGGAGGTGACGGCCTGCGTCTTGGAGATCTTCTTGGACTCCAGGCGCTCGCGCTCGAGCATGTTCTTGAAGTCCATGTTGCCGCCGACGTTCAGCTGCATCGTACGGTCCAGGACGACACCCCGGTCCTCGAACAGCTTGGCCATCACGCGGTGCGTGATGGTGGCGCCGACCTGCGACTTGATGTCGTCGCCGACGATCGGGACGCCCGCCTCGGTGAACTTGTCCGCCCACTCCTTGGTGCCGGCGATGAAGACCGGGAGGGCGTTGACGAAGGCGACCTTGGCGTCGATGGCGCACTGGGCGTAGAACTTCGCCGCGCTCTCGGAACCGACGGGCAGGTAGCAGACGAGGACGTCGACCTGCTTGTCCTTGAGGATCTGGACGACGTCGACCGGCTCGGCCTCGGACTCCTCGATCGTCTCGCGGTAGTACTTACCGAGACCGTCGAGGGTGTGGCCGCGCTGGACGGTGACACCGGTGTTGGGCACGTCGCAGATCTTGATGGTGTTGTTCTCGGAGGCGCCGATGGCGTCCGCCAGGTCGAGGCCGACCTTCTTGGCGTCCACGTCGAACGCGGCGACGAACTCGATGTCCTTGACGTGGTAGTCGCCGAACTGGACGTGCATCAGCCCGGGAACCTTCGACGCCGGGTCGGCGTCCTTGTAGTACTCGACTCCCTGCACCAGCGACGCGGCGCAGTTGCCCACACCGACGACGGCTACGCGAACCGAACCCATTCCGGTTGCTCCCTGTGTGTACGAGTGAGGCCCTGAACGGGTCTCACGTGGCGGTGTCGTCGGGCGAATCCGGCCGGGGGATGTCCCCGGACCGGGGCAGGACGCCCGGCGCTCCATTGGTGGTGTTCTTCTGAGCGGACTCTCCGGAAGCGGGACCCTTCAGGTCCCGTCCGGCCCGCTCGCTCTCGATGAGCTCGTTCAGCCAGCGCACTTCGCGCTCCACGGACTCCATCCCGTGGCGCTGGAGCTCAAGCGTGTAGTCGTCGAGGCGCTCCCTGGTGCGTGCCAGCGAGGCGCGCATCTTCTCCAGGCGCTCCTCAAGCCGGCTGCGCCGGCCCTCCAGTACGCGCATCCGCACATCACGCGAGGTCTGCCCGAAGAAGGCGAACCGTGCCGCGAAGTGCTCGTCCTCGTAGGCGTCGGGGCCGGTCTGGGAAAGGAGCTCCTCGAAATGCTCCTTACCTTCGGCCGTCAACCGGTAGACGATCTTGGCGCGGCGGCCGGCGAGCGGCGCGGCGAGGGCGTCCTCGGTGGTGTTTCCCGGTTCCTCGATCAACCAGCCGTTGGCGAGCAGCGTCTTGAGGCAGGGATAGAGCGTCCCGTAGCTGAACGCCCGGAAGACGCCCAGTGACGTGTTGAGCCGTTTCCGCAGCTCATAGCCGTGCATCGGGGATTCGCGGAGCAGGCCGAGTACGGCGAACTCAAGGATGCCGGACCGTCGGCTCATGGTCGCCCCCTCTCGTCTCTGACGCGCTTATCTCGCTCTGATGTATCGGCTCGATACATCCTGACGATAGATCGGCGATCCCGGTGCGACAAGAGGAACGACGGTGAACGGGATCACATCACCGATTCGTGGGAGGCAACTTGCCTGATTTGGGGTGAACTTCGGGGCTCGACGGGTTTTGGCGGTGCGTAGTCTGTGCGGCATGCACACCACCGGGAACCAAGTGACGCCTGGGGGCGTCCCTGTCCCCGGTGCAGTACGGGTGAATGCAGGGCCGACCACATCCGTACTTCGGGGGGACCGGAAACCAGCCGCCGTTTCCAGGCGCGCACGGGTGCGCCTGCCCGAGGAGTAATCGTTCGATGAGCGAGCACCGTCGCAAACCGCCGCAGCCGCAGGGAGGCGGACGTGCCGCGGCCCGACGCGGCCAGTCCGACCCGTCCGCCGGCCGCCGTGCGGCCCCGCGAGGCGCCACCGGGTCTCCTTCCGACTCCTATGGGTCCCGTTCCTACGGGTCGGACTCCCAGGACTCGGGGGGTGAAGAGCGCCCCTACAGCGGCCGAGCCGAGGCACGCCGGGCGGCGCAGAGAAACACCGGAGGCCGCCGCAGAACGGCCGACAACGGAAGTCGCGGTCCGGGTGGTCCTGCCGGGCCGGGACGTGGCAGAGGCCGGGCGTCGACGGCGCCCGGCAAGAAGCGCATTGTCGACTACCCGAGGGCGAACAGGTTCGGCTGGCGCCGCTGGGTCCCGTCCTGGAAGCTCGTCTCCGGCCTGTGCCTCACGTTCCTGGGCAGCCTGGTGGCGCTGGTCGGTGTCGGATACGCCATGGTGGGCGTCCCGGACGAGAACACCGCGGCCAAGTCCCAGAACAACGTCTATTACTGGGCCGACGGCAAGCAGATGGTCGCGACGGGCACCGGCATCAACCGGCAGAACGTCACCATCGACCAGATCCCCGAGGCGATGCAGTACGCGGTGATCTCGGCGGAGAACAAGAGCTTCTACACGGACCCGGGCGTCGACTTCAAGGGCATCGCCCGCGCGCTCGTCAACATGGCCAAGGGCGGTCAGACGCAGGGTGGTTCGACGATCACCCAGCAGTTCGTCAAGAACACCTACCTCAGCCAGGACCAGACGTTCACGCGTAAGTTCAAGGAGATGTTCATCTCCGTCAAGGTGGGTACCAAGTTCACCAAGCCGGAGATTCTCCAGGGCTACCTGAACACCTCCTACTTCGGCCGTGGGGCGTACGGCATCCAGGCCGCCGCCCAGACCTACTACGGCGTGGACGCGAATAAGCTCAAGCCGAGCCAGTGCGCGGTCCTGGCCGCCCTGCTGAAGGGCGCGACGTACTACGATCCCGCGGGCAACCCGGACATCGACGTCGCGGCCTCCGCGGACGCCAACTACAAGCGTTCGCACGACCGCTGGGCCTGGATCCTCGAGGAGATGCACAAGGACAAGCGCCTCACCGACGCCGAGTACCAGGAAGCGATCAAGAAGTACCCGTTGCCCCAGGGCCGCAAGGCGACCAAGGGGATGACCGGCCAGATCAGCTACCTCGCCGACACGGCCAAGAAGTACGTCCTCTCGCACTCCAAGATCACCGAGGCGCAGTTCGACAAGGGCGGCTTCCAGATCTACACGACCTTCCAGAAGAACAAGGTCAACGCGCTGAGCGCGGCCGTGGAGAAGGTCCAGAAGGCGCGCCTGGATCCGAAGAACCGGGAGAAGGACAAGTACGTTCAGTTCGGTGCGGCGTCGGTGGTGCCCAAGGACGGCGCGATCGTCGCCCTGTACGGCGGCGCCGGCTACGAGAACAACCACTTCACCAACAACGCCGACACCTCCGGTGTCCCCGTCGGTTCGACGTGGAAGCCGTTCGTCCTCGCCGCGGCCATGCAGTACGGCACGTACAAGACCTCTCCCGAAGGGGTCTCGCCACTGAGCAAGTACAACGGCAACGACCATCTCAAGGTGAGAAACGAGGACGGCAGCTACGTCCTCAACAAGGACGGCTCGACGTTCTTCCAGAACAACGAGAGTGACCACGCCTGGGGCTACATCACCCTGCGCAAGGCGATGGAACAGTCGATCAACACACCGTTCGTGCAGCTCGGCTGGGACGTCGGGATGTCCCACGTGAGGGATGTCGCAAGCCGCTCAGGCATCCTGGACGGCAGCTTCGCGACTCTCAACCCGTCCTTCGCCCTCGGCACCTCGACCCCGAGCGCGATCCGCATGGCCGACGCCTACGCGACCTTCGCCGCCTCCGGCAAGCACGCGGACCCGTACTCGGTGACCGAGGTCAAGCAGGACGGGCAGCCCGTGAGCGGTTTCAGCAAGCCGAAGGTGACCAGCGCAATCCCCGACGACATCGCGAACAACGTCACGGACACGCTGGAGAACGTCATCCAGAACGGTACGGGTACCAATGCCAAGGCACTGGGCCGTACGGCGGCGGGCAAGACCGGTACCACCGACAGCAACAAGTCGGCCTGGTTCGTCGGCTACACCCAGCAGCTGGCGACCTCGGTGGCGATGTTCCGGGAGAACCCGAAGGACGCCGAGCTGCTCTCCATGAACGGCACCGCCGGCGTGGCATCCATCCACGGTGGTGACATCCCGACCTCGGTGTGGACCGAGTACATGCAGTCCGCGCTGAAGGGCAAGAACGATCCGGGCTTCCCGGACGCCACCAAGATCGGTGAGGTCGCCGACGAGGCGGGCGCCCCGACTCCGACGCCGACCCCCAGCATCACGCCGAGCGAGACGCCCAGCGAGACCCCGAGCGCCACGCCCAGCGAGACGGCCACCTCGCCTTCGCCGACCGTGAGCGAGAGCTGCCGGTTCGCCTGGAACTGCTCGACCGACGGCGGTAACACCGGTGGCAGCACCTCGGGTACCACGTCCTCGCCATCGGCTACGGAGTCGACCGGCGCAGGCGACACCAGAGGCAATGCCAACGGCGGAGGAAACCTCTTCGGCGGGACCGGCTAACCGCGAGGTCTGACCGGTAGGTGACCATTTCGCCCGCCGAAGTCTGTTTCACGTGAAACATGGGCCGCCGCATCCGACGAGGTGCGGCGGCCCTCGGCGTATTCCTAGAGAGGTACGGCAGGATGGGCCCCATGCCCAGTGCAGAGACGACGCCCGCGGGCGTGCGCGAGCCGGAGCCGGTGCGGCCGACCAGGGAAGACCCGGTCGCCGCGGCCGGTAGTGAGCTGATCGGTGGCCCCATCGGGCGGCGTGCGCTGCTCGGGACGTCCTGGTGGACGCCGCTTCGGGTCGTGGTCCTCGTGGCGATCGGCATGTTCGCCCTGGGCCTGATCCAGAAGGCGCCGTGCTACAACGGCGGCTGGTTCTTCGGCGCGAGTTCCCAGTACACCCACGCCTGCTATTCGGACATCCCGCACCTCTACCAGGGGCGGGGCTTCGCCGACGGTCTGGTGCCGTACTTCGACAAGCTCCCCGGCGACATGGACTACCTCGAATACCCGGTGCTGACCGGTGTGTTCATGGAGGTGGCCGCATGGCTCACACCGGGCAGCGGCAGCATCCAGCTCCAGGAGCAGGTGTACTGGTTCGTCAACGCCGGGATGCTGATGATCTGCGCCGCGGTCATCGCGGTGTGCGTGGTCCGTACGCACCGCCGCCGTCCCTGGGACGGCCTGCTGGTCGCCCTTGCACCCGCCTTCGCGCTGACCGCCACCATCAACTGGGACCTCCTGGCGGTCGCTCTCACGGCCGCGGCGATGCTGATGTGGTCCCGGAGTCGTCCCCTTGCCTTCGGTGTCCTCCTGGGGCTTGCCACGGCCGCTAAGCTGTATCCCGTGTTCCTCCTGGGGCCGCTGTTCCTGCTGTGCTGGCGCGCGGGCAAGTGGCGGGACTTCTTCACCGCAGCGGGAGGTGCCGTCGTCGCCTGGCTCGTCGTGAACCTGCCGGTGATGATCTTCGCCTTCGACGGCTGGTCGAAGTTCTACACGTTCAGCCAGGAACGAGGCGTCGACTTCGGCTCCTTCTGGCTGATCTGGGCGCAGAACACGACCACCCCGCCCAGCACGGGCTTCGTGAACAACGCGGCGATGGTATTGGTGCTGCTCTGCTTCCTGGGCATCGCCGCCCTGGCCCTCACCGCTCCGCGCCGGCCCCGCTTCGCCCAGTTGGCCTTCCTGGTGGTGGCGGCCTTCATCCTCACCAACAAGGTCTACTCCCCGCAGTACGTCCTGTGGCTGGTGCCGCTGGCCGTGCTCGCCCGGCCCAAGTGGCGGGACTTCCTGATCTGGCAGGCGTGCGAGGTGGCGTACTTCCTGGGGATCTGGATGTACCTCGCGTACACGACCAGCGGTGACGCCCACAAGGGTCTGCCGACCCACGGCTACCACTGGGCCATCGCCGTGCACCTGCTCGGCACGCTCTACCTCTGCGCGATGGTCGTACGCGACATCCTCATGCCCGAGCGGGACGTGGTGCGGCGCTCCGGCGACGACGACCCCTCGGGCGGGGTGCTGGACGGCGCGGAGGACGTCTTCGTGCTCGGCGCGGCCGCCCGTCCCCCGCGTCATGCAGCACCGTTCGAAGGGCCCCAGGTGGAGTGGGGAAGCCGAGCCTCCGAGGACAGTTCGCTCTGAGCGAACAGCCCCGGGGCAGAGCGAACTGCCCGAGGTGAGCGAAAGCCCAGGCAGAAGGAATGGGCCGTACACGGAACCCCGTGTACGGCCCATTCTGCGTCCTGAGAACCCGTCAGCGGTCCACGATGCGGTCGAACTGAGTGGTGGTGTGCCGCAGATGGGCCACCAGCTCCTCGCCCACCTTCGGCTCCGGGGCGTCCGTCGGCACGAACAGGATCGACACCTGCATGTGCGGCGGCTCCGCGAACCAGCGCTGCTTGCCGCCCCAGACGAACGGCGAAAGGTTCCGGTTCACCGTGGCCAGGCCGGCCCGTGCGACGCCCTTGGCGCGCGGCATGACGCCGTGCAGGGCCTTCGGGGCCTCCAGGCCCACCCCGTGCGACGTACCGCCCGCCACGACCACCAGATAGCCGTCCGAGGCCGCCTTCTGCTGCCGGTAGCCGAACCGGTCGCCCTTGGCGACGCGGGTGACGTCCAGGACCGCCCCGCGGTACTCGGTGGCGTCGTGGTCCCCCAGCCACAGCCGGGTGCCGATCCGGGCCCTGAACCGGGTCTGCGGGAACTGCTGCTGGAGCCGGGCGAGTTCGTCGGCCTTGAGGTGGCTGACGAACATCGTGTGCAGCGGCAGCCGGGCCGCGCGCAGCCGGTCCATCCAGCCGATGACCTCCTCGACGGCGTCCGATCCGTCGGTGCGGTCCAGCGGCAGATGGATGGCGAAGCCCTCCAGCCGGACGTTCTCTATGGCCGAGTGCAGCTGCGGCAGGTCCTGCTCGCTGATGCCGTGCCGCTTCATCGTGGACATCACCTCGATGACCACGCGCGCGCCCACCAGCCCGTACACGCCGTCGATCGACGACACCGAGCGGATGACCCGGTCGGGCAGCGGAACGGGCTCCTCGCCGCGCCGGTACGGCGTCAGCACCAGCAGGTCGCCGCCGAACCAGTCCTTGATGCGCGCGGCCTCGTACGTCGTACCGACGGCGAGGACGTCCGAGCCCAGACGCGTGGCCTCCTCCGCCAGGCGTTCGTGCCCGAAGCCGTAGCCGTTGCCCTTGCAGACCGGGACGAGGCCCGGGAACTGCTCCTGCACGTGCTTGTGGTGCGCCCGCCAGCGCGCGGTGTCGACGTAGAGCGTGAGCGCCATGGCCGGACCTGGGACCTTTCTGGATGGCTGGGGTGTGTCAGGGCTATAGAAGCACGGAGCGTGACGTCAGCGGCGCGACATGTAGATGTCGAGCGCCTTGTGGAGCAGCTTGTTCAGCGGGAAGTCCCATTCGCCGAGGTACTCGGCGGCCTGGCCGCCGGTGCCCACCTTGAACTGGATGAGGCCGAAGAGGTGATCCGTCTCGTCCAGCGAGTCCGAGATGCCACGCAGGTCGTAGACGGTGGCGCCGAGCGCGTAGGCGTCGCGCAGCATCCGCCACTGCATGGCGTTGGACGGGCGCACCTCGCGGCCGATGTTGTCGGAGGCGCCGTAGGAGTACCAGACGTGTCCGCCGACGATCAGCATGGTCGCCGCGGACAGGTTCACCCCGTTGTGCTGGGCGAAGTAGAGCCGCATCCGGTTGGGGTCCTCGGTGTTGAGGGCCGTCCACATGCGCTGGAAGTACGACAGCGGGCGCGGCCGGAAGTGGTCGCGCACGGCCGTGATCTCGTACAGCCGCTGCCACTCCTCGAGGTCCTGGTAGCCGCCCTGGACGACCTCGACACCGGCCTTCTCGGCCTTCTTGATGTTGCGGCGCCACAACTGGTTGAAGTTCTTGTGGACCTCTTCGAGGGAGCGGTTCGCCAGCGGCACCTGGTAGACGTAGCGCGGCTGCACGTCGCCGAAGCCGGCACCGCCGTCCTCGCCCTGCTGCCAGCCCATGCGGCGCAGCTTGTCGGCCACCTCGAAGGCACGCGGTTCGATGAAGTCGGCCTCGATGTCACGCAGCCGCTTCACGTCCGGGTTCTGGATGCCCGCCTTGATGGAGGTGGCCTCCCAGCGGCGGATGATCACCGGCGGCCCCATCTTCACGGAGAACGCGCCCTGCTGCTTGAGGTGGGCCAGCATCGGCTGGATCCACTCGTCGAGGTTCGGCGCGAACCAATTGATGACCGGGCCCTCGGGGAGGTACGCGAGGTAGCGCTTGATCTTGGGCAGCTGGCGGTACAGCACCAGGCCCGCGCCGACCATCTCGCCGGTGCGGTCGTCGAACCAGCCGAGGTTCTCCGAACGCCACTCCGCCTTGACATCTGCCCAGGCCGGGACCTGCATGTGGCTGGCCGCCGGCAGGCTCTGGATGTATGCCAGATGCTGTTCGCGGCTGATGGTCCGCAGGGTCAGGCTCATGTCGGGGCGCTCCTCGGGCTGGTGTGTCCCCATGGGTACAGGGGCTCCGGCTCTCGCGCCGAAGCCTACTGCGCCTTGCTCGCGGCCTGACTGGGCGTACACCACCTACGCCCCGGCTCCGGTGCGGCCGGGGCGTTGCGCGGTGGTACGGAGGGGTTCGGAGGCCTATCCGAACAGGCCGCCGTGCGCCATACCGATGAAGAAGCCGATGCCGGCGGCACCGAGACCCAGGATCAGACCGAAGCGCTCGCGCGTGGTGATCGAGACCCACTGCCCGAACAGGCCTGTGAAGATGCCGATCAGACCGGTCCAGGAGCTGAGCAGGTGCAGGCTGTGGAAGAACGACGTGATGAAGGCGATCAGCCCGAGCGCCAGCGTCACGGCCATCAGGGAGTCCTGGAGCGGATGGGTCTTGCCGTCGGTGGCGAACAGGGAACCGGCGGTGTTGGGTCGCAATGCCTGTGCCATAGGGCACCTCCTGCGGAAGGCGGCGCATCGTAGCGCCGTACACACCCGATGTGTACAGATTGAGGGGCCCGGCGGTCGGATTTCAACCGGAAGCAGGTGTGCGGGTAGTCTGTACCGTCTGCACCGGTGTCTGCCCAGGCCCGCGGCTGGGGATCCCGAGGGAAGCCCCCCGCATGTCAGTGGCGGCCGATACCGTTGCGTACGCATCACAACCCTCCTGCCACGGAACGACCGTGGCCGCTGAGTCCAAAGGAGGTGGGTTCCACATGCGTCACTACGAGGTGATGGTCATCCTCGACCCCGATCTGGAGGAGCGCGCTGTCGCCCCCCTGATCGAGAACTTCCTCTCCGTCGTCCGCGAGGGCAACGGCAAGGTGGAGAAGGTCGACACCTGGGGCCGTCGTCGTCTCTCGTACGAGATCAAGAAGAAGCCCGAGGGCATCTACTCGGTCATCGACCTGCAGGCCGAGCCTGCGGTCGTGAAGGAGCTCGACCGCCAGATGAACCTGAACGAGTCGGTCCTCCGGACCAAGGTCCTCCGTCCCGAGACCCACTGAGCTCCCAGCTCAGCTGATCTCGGGTTTCGAGTAGCAGCAAGCAGCCAGCAGCAAACCCGCCGAGAGGTTCCCCCATGGCAGGCGAGACCGTCATCACGGTCGTCGGCAATCTTGTCGATGACCCCGAGCTGCGCTTCACCCCGTCCGGTGCGGCGGTCGCGAAGTTCCGCGTCGCGTCCACTCCCCGCACCTTCGACCGTCAGACGAACGAGTGGAAGGACGGCGAAAGCCTCTTTCTGACCTGCTCGGTCTGGCGTCAGGCGGCGGAGAACGTCGCCGAATCGCTCCAGCGAGGCATGCGCGTCATCGTGCAGGGCCGGCTGAAGCAGCGGTCCTACGAGGACCGTGAGGGTGTCAAGCGCACGGTCTACGAGCTGGACGTCGAGGAAGTCGGCGCCAGCCTGCGGAACGCCACGGCCAAGGTCACCAAGACCGCCGGTGGTGGCGGCCGCGGTGGCCAGGGTGGTTTCAGCGGCGGTGGCGGCCAGGGTGGCGGCAGCTGGGGCGGCGGCTCCGGCGGCGGCCAGCAGGGCGGCGCTCCCAACGACGACCCCTGGGCCTCCGGCGCTCCCGCCGGTGGCGGCAACCAGGGTGGCGGCGGTTGGGGCGGCGGCTCCGGCGGCAGCGGCGGTGGCGGCGGCTACTCGGACGAGCCCCCCTTCTAAGGGCAACGGGCTCGCATCCCCACTTCTTGATCACACAGGAGAAACACCATGGCGAAGCCGCCTGTGCGCAAGCCTAAGAAGAAGGTCTGCGCGTTCTGCAAGGACAAGGTCCAGTACGTGGACTACAAGGACACGAACATGCTGCGGAAGTTTATTTCCGACCGCGGCAAGATCCGTGCCCGCCGCGTGACCGGCAACTGCACGCAGCACCAGCGTGACGTCGCCACGGCAGTCAAGAACAGCCGTGAGATGGCGCTGCTGCCCTACACGTCCACCGCGCGATAAGGGAAGGGTGACCGACACATGAAGATCATCCTCACCCACGAGGTCTCTGGCCTCGGTGCCGCCGGCGACGTCGTCGACGTCAAGGACGGCTACGCTCGCAACTACCTGATCCCGCGGAAGTTCGCTATCCGCTGGACCAAGGGTGGCGAGAAGGACGTCGAGCAGATCCGTCGTGCTCGCAAGATCCACGAGATCCAGACCATCGAGCAGGCCAACTCCGTGAAGGCCCAGCTCGAGGGTGTCAAGGTCCGTCTGGCCGTCCGCTCCGGCGACGCCGGTCGTCTCTTCGGTTCCGTCACCCCGGCCGACGTCGCCTCGGCGATCAAGGCTTCCGGTGGCCCCGAGGTCGACAAGCGCCGCATCGAGCTGGGCTCGCCGATCAAGACGCTGGGCGCCCACGAGACGTTCGTGCGTCTGCACCCCGAGGTTGCCGCCAAGGTCAACATCGAGGTCGTCGCGGCCTGACGCTGCGCTCGGATCGAGCACTAGCCGAAGGGGCCGTACCCGTGAGGGTGCGGCCCCTTCGGTCTGCCGACGGGGCGGCGGGTGTTTCACGTGAAACGTGGCGGCTCGCGCTGTTTCACGTTTCACGTGAAACAGCCGGGGGTCGGTGGCGGTCAGCGCGTTGCGCCGGTAACGATCCAGCGCCCCGAGCGGGTACGCAGCCAGAGGGTCAGCATCCGCGTGGCCATCATCAGGGTCATGGCTCCCCAGAGCGCCGTCAGCCCGCCGCCGAAGGCGGGGACCAGGAGCGCCACCGGGGTGAAGACTACGAGGGTCACGACCATGGCCCCGGCGAGATACGGCCCGTCTCCCGCGCCCATCAGAACGCCGTCGAGGACGAAGACCACGCCGGAGATCGGCTGGGAGAACGCCACGATGAGCAGCGCGGGCAGTGCGATGTCCTTCACGGTGGGATCGCTGGTGAACACCGGCAGGAGAAGCGGTCGGGCAGCCACCACCAGCAGCCCCAGGATGACCCCGGTGGCGATGCCCCACTGGACCATGCGCCGGCAGGCTTCACGAGCGCCAGCGCTGTCCCCCGCCCCGAGATGGCGGCCGATGATGGCCTGGCCGGCGATCGCTATCGCGTCCAGGGCGAAGGCCAGCAGGCTCCACAGCGACAGCACGATCTGGTGGGCCGCGATGTCGGCATCGCCCAGCCGGGCGGCCACGGCCGTGGCGATCATGAGGATGGCCCGCAGCGAGAGCGTCCGGACGAGCAGAGGCGCACCGGCCTGTGCCGAGGCTCGTATTCCGGCGGCGTCAGGGCGAAGGGACGCTCCGTGCCTCCGGGCTCCCCGTACGACGACGGTCAGATAGACGGCCGCCATCCCGCACTGGGCGATGACGGTGCCCCAGGCGGAGCCCGCGATACCCAGTCCGGCGCCGTAGACGAGTCCCGCGTTCAGGCCGGCGTTGGCGACGAAGCCCGCGACGGCGACGTACAAGGGGGTTCGGGTGTCCTGTAGGCCGCGCAGGACGCCGGTGGCGGCGAGCACCATCAGCATGGCCGGGATACCCAGTGAGGAGATCCTGAGGTAGGTCGTCGCGTAGGGTGCCGCGGTGGCCGAGGCTCCGAAGAGGTCCACGATGCCGGGTGCCAGGGGCAGAGTGACGGCGATGACGCCGGCACCGAGCAGCAGCGCCAGCCAGATACCGTCCATGCCCTGGCGGATGGCTGCCGGGAGATCGCCGGCTCCGACCCTGCGGGCGACGGCCGCTGTGGTGGCGTAGGCGAGAAAGACGAAGACGCTCACGGCGGTGGTGAGGAGCGCCGAGGCGACGCCGAGACCGGCGAGCTGTGCGGTGCCGAGATGGCCGACGATCGCGCTGTCGGCCATGACGAAAAGCGGCTCGGCGACGAGTGCGCCGAAGGCCGGGACGGCCAGTGCGAGGATCTCTCGGTCGTGCCGCCGTCGGGTGGCCTCGGGGATCGCGGGAGCCTGTGACATGGGCGCTAATGTAATCGTCCACAGGTAAGAGATGCAATTGCTCACTGACCCTTACTGAAGCTTGTGCGGGCCATGCTTTCGCGTATCGTTCGAAGCGATCTTGATCCGACTGGGAAAGTTTTTCTTCTGCACAGCCGGTGGACGGGAAAGATGCAGGTCAGAGACGGTTGCGGAGAGAGATCGAGGGCTTGTTCACAGGGCTGTCCACCGCGTCGTGCACAGGTTTTGACGGGTTCTCCACAGCATACGGGCCGTCGTCCACATGGCCTGTGGATAACCAGATTGGCTGACGGTGCCCGCGGGCCTACCGTGGTCCGGCGCGCGCTCCTCTTTATGGCCTCGGAAACCTCACAAAACCGACGTGCCCGGAACCGGAATGGGGCGCCTTGGTTTGTCAGTGCCGTGCCGTAGAAATGAGGCCACGGCGAGGTCCGCCGCGCGGACGGGAGGAGGTGGCTCGGTGAGCATTTCCGAGCCCTTGGACGATCCGTGGGCCGAGGCCGGTCCCAGTGATCGTCTGCCCGCCTCCCGTGGACGCGGCGAGGGCGGCCGAGGCCGGGACGACCGGCACGACCGAGGCCGGGACAGCGGCGAGTGGGACGGCGGAGGTGCCACCTTCGAGCGGGTCCCCCCGCAGGACCTCGACGCCGAGCAGTCCGTGCTCGGCGGCATGCTGCTGTCCAAGGACGCCATCGCCGATGTCGTCGAGATCCTCAAGGGCCACGACTTCTACAAGCCCGCCCACGAGACGATCTACCAGGCGATCCTCGACATCTATGCCAAGGGCGAGCCGGCCGACCCCATCACCATCGCCGCCGAGCTCACCAAGCGCGGCGAGATCAACAAGGTCGGCGGGGCCTCCTATCTGCACACCCTCGTCCAGACGGTGCCGACGGCGGCGAACGCCGAGTACTACGCGGAGATCGTCCACGAGCGGGCCGTGCTTCGCCGTCTTGTCGAGGCCGGGACACGCATCACCCAGATGGGATACGCGGCCGACGGCGACGTCGACGAGATCGTCAACAGCGCCCAGGCGGAGATCTACGCGGTCACCGAGCAGCGGACCAGCGAGGACTACCTGCCGCTCGGCGACATCATGGAGGGCGCCCTCGACGAGATCGAGGCGATCGGCTCCCGCACCGGGGAGATGACCGGTGTGCCCACCGGCTTCACGGACCTGGACTCGCTCACCAACGGGCTGCACCCGGGCCAGATGATCGTCATCGCCGCTCGACCCGCCATGGGTAAGTCCACCCTCGCGCTGGATTTCGCCCGGGCCGCGTCGATCAAGAACAACCTGCCCAGCGTCATCTTCTCCCTCGAAATGGGCCGCAACGAGATCGCGATGCGTCTCCTGTCCGCCGAGGCCCGAGTCGCCCTGCACCACATGCGCTCCGGCACGATGACCGACGAGGACTGGACCCGGCTCGCCCGCCGGATGCCGGACGTCTCGGCCGCCCCGCTCTACATCGACGACTCCCCGAACCTGTCGATGATGGAGATCCGCGCCAAGTGCCGACGGCTCAAGCAGCGCAACGACATCAAGCTCGTGATCATCGACTATCTGCAGCTGATGCAGTCCGGGTCCAAGCGCTCCGAGAGCCGTCAGCAGGAGGTCTCGGACATGTCCCGAAACCTCAAGCTGCTGGCCAAGGAGCTGGAGGTCCCGGTGATCGCCCTCTCGCAGCTGAACCGTGGTCCCGAGCAGCGCACGGACAAGAAGCCGATGGTGTCCGACCTGCGTGAGTCCGGTTCCATCGAGCAGGACGCCGACATGGTCATCCTGCTCCACCGCGAGGACGCCTACGAGAAGGAGTCACCGCGCGCGGGCGAGGCGGACATCATCGTCGGCAAGCACCGAAACGGCCCGACCGCGACGATCACCGTGGCCTTCCAGGGTCACTACTCCCGCTTCGTGGACATGGCGCAGACCTGATCCGCACCGCTGAAATGAACTCGACGCAGGTCCGTCCACCGGGTGGACTGGGCGCATGACGACATTTCAGGAAGAGCTGCTGCCCGCCACTCGGCGGGCACTGCTGCACCGGATCGCGGTCGCCCAGTCCGAGGGGCGGGCGCCGTCGCTGGTGGCTGCGGTCGTGCGCGGCGGGCGGGCCGTCTGGCACGGGGCACGGACCTCGGTGGACGGGCACGGGCCGGACGAGAATGTGCAGTACCGGATCGGCTCGATCACCAAGACGTTCACGGCCGTTCTGGTGCTCCGGCTGCGCGACGAAGGGCTGCTCGATCTCGGCGATCCACTGGAGAAGTATCTGCCGGGTACCGGCGCGGGGGAGGCGACGATCGCCGAACTCCTCGCGCACACGGGCGGGTTGGCGGCCGAGTCGCCCGCACCCTGGTGGGAGCGCACTCCGGGCTCGCTGCGCCCGGAGCTCGGTGATGTTCTCGGCGAACAGCCCCTCCTGCACCCCGTCGGTCGCCGGCACCACTATTCCAACCCCGGCTACACCCTGCTCGGCGCCCTGGTCGAGGAACTCCGCGGTGCACCCTGGGAGGAGGTGCTCCGGCTGGAGGTGCTCGAACCGCTGGGCCTCAACCGCACGAGCGCCCAACCGCGGGCGCCGCACGCGGGCGGCTGGGCGGTGCATCCGTGGGCCGACGCGATGCTCCCGGAGCCGCTGGAGGACCTCGGCCGAATGGCGCCGGCAGGACAGCTCTGGTCGACAACCGATGACCTGGCCCGCTTCGCCGTGTTCCTGGCGGTCGGCGACGACCGGGTCCTGAGCGCGGAGTCCGTGCGGGAGATGCGCATTCCGGCGGCTCCTGCCGAGCCCGCCGATGTGCTGGACGGCGCCACCTACGGACTCGGGCTTCAGGTCCAGCGCCGCGACGGCCGGCTGCTGATCGGGCACTCCGGCTCGCTGCCCGGTTTTCTGGCCAGTCTCACCCTCAGCGTGGACGAGGACGTGGCGGCCGTGGTGCTCGCGAACTGCACCTCGGGCCCGCTGCTGTCCGCCGTCGGCGCCGACCTTGTCCGCATCGTCGCGGAGGCCGAGCCGCGCATTCCCGAGCCATGGCGGCCCCTGGCTCGGGTCGAGCCGTCTGTTCTGGAGTTGGCGGGCCAGTGGTACTGGGGTACGCACCCCTTCGCGCTGCGGGTGACGGCCGACGGACTGGTCTCACTGGGGCCGTTGTCGGGCACCGGCCGCCGTGCGCGCTTCCGGGCCAACGGTGACGGCACCTGGACCGGTCTTGAGGGCTACTACGCCGGAGAGCTGCTACGGCCTGTACGGCGGCCGGACGGCGCTGTGAGCCACCTGGACCTCGGTTCGTTCGTCTTCACGCGTCAGCCATACGAGGAGACGGCTCCTGTGCCCGGTGGAGTGGATCCCGAGGGGTGGCGGGGGATCGGCTAGACGAGCCGGGGGGTGGTGTTTCACGTGAAACACCACCCCCCCGGACGGCTGCACCATCAGCGACTGATGGTCAGATCTCGAGCTTGAAGCCGACGTGCGAGCCGGTGAAACCGAGCCGCTCATAGAAGCGGTGGGCATCGGTGCGTGACGCGTCCGAGGTCAGCTGGACCAACTGGCAGCCCTGACGGCGAGATTCCTCGATCGCCCACTCGATGAACCGGGTGCCCAGCCCGCTGCCACGCTCGTCTGCGTGGATGCGTACGGCCTCGATGATCGACCGGGTGGCGCCGCGCCTCGACAGCCCGGGGATGATCGTCAGCTGGAGCGTGCCGACGACGCGCCCCTCGCGTACGGCGACCACCAGCTGCTGGTTGGGGTCGGCGCTGAGCCGCTCCAGGGCGCTGAGATAGGGCGTCAGGTCGTCCGGTGATTCCCGCCGGGCGCCCAGCGGGTCGTCGGCGAGCATGCCGACCATGGCCGGGATGTCGTCGGCGACCGCGGCACGTATGTCAAGATCTCCCATGCCCGCAGCCTATGCGGGCGCGTTCAGCGATTCCACGACCCGCACCAGGGGAGCCAGCTCCGGGTTCCTGGCCGCCTCGTCCAGGGCCTCGCGCAGTGCGGTGTCATTGGTGGGGCGAGCCTCTTCGAGCAGCCGCAGACCCGCCTCGGTGACGTTCGTGTAGATGCCGCGCCGGTCGGTCGGGCAGAGGTAGCGCTCCAGGAGGCCCCGGTCTTCGAGGCGCGTCACCAGCCGGGTGGTGGCGCTCTGGCTGAGGACGACGGCGTCGGCGACCTGCTTCATCTGCAGGTGGCCCCCTTCGTCGTCGTGCTGTCGGCTGAGGACATCCAGCAGGGAGTATTCACGCACGCTCAGGTCGTGCTTCCCCTGAAGGGCGCGCTCGATATGCGCCTCGATCCTCCCGTGGAGCAGGGAGAGAGCGCACCAGCCCTGGGCAAGGGCGGTGAGCGCGGGGTCTGTCGCTGTCATTGGCGTGATCCTCCGTCCCGGAGCGGCTTACACCAGGATAGAGCAAGTTCGCAATATCCAGCGATTGCATATAGCACGCGCATGCAACTAATGTGGACGCACGTTAAGCGCACCTGCAATCGTCTGGGAAGGTGTCCCCCCATGCCTCTCGCGCTTCTGGCCCTTGCGATCGGGGCCTTCGGAATCGGAACGACCGAGTTCGTGATCATGGGCTTGCTGCCCGAGGTCGCGGGTGATTTCGGGGTCTCCATCCCCACCGCAGGCCTGCTGGTGACCGGCTACGCGCTCGGTGTGGTGATGGGCGCCCCGCTGATGACCGTCCTGGGCACCAAGGTCCCGCGCAAGCGGATGCTGATGTTGCTGATGGGCTTGTTCATCGCGGGCAATCTGCTGTCCGCCGTCGCCCCTTCCTTCGCCGTCATGCTGATCGGCCGTGTGGTCGCCTCCCTCGCCCATGGCGCCTTCTTCGGCATCGGCTCGGTCGTGGCGGCCGAGCTGGTCGCCCCGAGCAAGAAGGCCGGCGCCATCGCGATGATGTTCACCGGCCTCACCGTCGCCAACGTCGTCGGCGTACCGCTCGGCACCCTGGTGGGACAGCACGTAGGCTGGCGTGTCACCTTCGGCATCGTCGCCGCCCTCGGCGTCGTCGGCCTGGCCGGCATTGCCAAGCTGGTACCGGAGCTGCCCAAGCCCGAAGGCGTGCGCCTGCGGCACGAGCTGGCCGCGTTCAAGAACACCCAGGTCCTGCTCGCCATGGCGATGACCGTGCTCGGTTTCGGCGGGGTCTTCGCGGCCATCACCTACATCGCACCGATGATGACCCATGTCACCGGCTTCGCCGACGGCTCCGTCACCTGGCTGCTGGTCCTGTTCGGCCTCGGCATGGTCGGCGGCAACCTGGTCGGCGGCAAGTTCGCCGACCGCGCCCTGATGCCCATGCTGTACGTCTCGCTGGGCGCCCTGGCGGTCGTCCTCGCCCTCTTCACGGTCACCGCGCACAACAAGATCGCGGCCGCCGTGACGGTCGCCCTGATCGGCGCCCTGGGCTTCGCGACCGTCCCACCGCTGCAGAAGCGCGTCCTCGACCAGGCGCACGGCGCCCCCACTCTGGCCTCGGCCGTGAACATCGGTGCCTTCAACCTCGGCAATGCCCTGTCCGCCTGGCTCGGCGGCATCGTGATCGCCGCGGGCTTCGGCTACACCTCCCCCAACTGGGTCGGCGCCGCCCTCGCCGCGGCCGCCCTGCTCCTCGCCTTCCTGTCGGCCGCGCTGGAGCGCCGTGACAGCGCCCCGAGCGCCGGGGCCGCCGGCGGTATGCCCGTAGCGCAGCGGGAGTCGGTCCACCACTGAGACGGCCGCAAGGCCGCGGTGGGTCCGTACCGGTGGATCCTCAGCCCGCCGCCACCGTCAGGGGCGCGAACCGCCGCGTCCAGTCTCCCGGCAACTCCGTGATGCCGTAGGTCATCACGGAGTTCATGGCGACGGAGGCCAGCCCGCGCTCCTTCGCCCATGCCAGCAGTTCCTCGTGGCGGATGTCGATGTCGGTGCGGAGCGGGCGGTCGGTGTGGGCAGCGAGCGAGGCGATGAGGGACTTCGCCGTCTCCGTGTCGCGGGCGATCAGCGGCCCGACTACATGGGTGTCCATGTTGGGCCACGCGGCCGCATAGCCGACGACCTGGCCGCCGTCCACGGCCACCCGCAGCTGGTCCGAGAACGCGGGCAGGCGGGCGATGAGAGGCGTGCGGTCGGTACCGAACACCTCCTCGTCCAGCCGCAGGATGGAACCGAGGTCCTCGGCCGCGGCCGCCCGTGTCGCCACCCGAAGCTCGGGGCCGCCCGGAGTGAAGGGTCCGGTCAGCATCTCCGAGCGCCCCGTTGTCTTGAACCCCAGCTCCTCGTAGAGCGGACGGCCGTACGGCGTCGCGTACAGCGTCAGGGGAGTCGTCCCCATCGCCGAGACCACGTGGCGCATCAGTCGGCGCCCGACACCCTGACGGGCATGCCGTGCGGCGACCAGGACCATACCGATCGCGCCGAGATCCGGGCGTTCCCCCGAGCCGTACTCCGTGATGACGCAGGCGGCGACCAGGCCTCCGCCGGGGTCGTCGATGCCGTATCCCTTTCCGGCTGTGAGGAGCAGGCGCCACTTGTGTTCCTCGCGCGGCCACCCCCGATCCTCGGACAAGTCGGCGCAGGCGGTGAGATCGCGTGGCGTCAGTCGGCGAATGGGCAGTGAGGCGACGGAAGGAGTGGGCACGCAGGTCAGGCTTTCCGACCGGCACCCGTGGCGTCCACCTGTTTCCAGGTAGACGCACGCGCTTTTGGCCATGCCGTAGCCCCGATCACAGCCCCTGGACAGACGGGGGACGTTTCACGTGAAACATCGCCTCCTCGCCCCCTCGCTCCACCGCCGCTGCCCGAGACCTCCCCGGCGAGCGGTGATTCCTTCCCACTAGCCTCGGTGACCATGGCGCGACTTCATCTCTTCGATCTCGACGGCACATTGCTGCACGGCACCTCCGCCCCCATCGAGATCTCCCGTCAACTCGGCCTGGAAGCACAGACGGTGGAGCTTGACCGGGCGATTTCAGCAGGACGGATAGCCCCGTCGGAGTACGCGGCGCGCGTGTACTCCCTCTGGGCCGAGCTGACCGACGCGCATGTGACCGCGGCATTCGACGCAGCACCTTGGCTGGCTCGTATCCGGGATGTCTGGGCCGAGATCAGGGCAGCGGGCGAGTATTGCGCCGTGGTTTCGCTCTCGCCGTCGTTCTTCGTGGAGCGCCTACTGGACTGGGGAGCCCATGCGGCCTTCGGCTCGCGCTTCCCGGCGGTGCCCTTCGTCGAGCCGGTGGACCCGGCGGGCGTCCTTGATCCTGCGGCCAAGGTGACCATCGCCGACCGCCTGTGCGAGGAGTTCCGGGTCAGCCGGGCGGACTGTGTCGCCTACGGGGACTCGATATCGGACAGGGAGTTGTTCGCCGTGGTTCCGGTGTCCGTGGCGGTCAACGCGGACGGACATCTCGCCGGTCTCGCGACGTACTCCTACACGGGCCGGGATCTATGGGATGCCTACGAATTGGCTCGTGGTGCCCGGTAGTTAAGGGACCTTGTGGTTCGCCCGTTGTTGGATTGATGGGGGAGACAGGGGGGACTTGTGTGCAGAGCGACGGCCGGTAGGGTCGACTCCGGTTCCCGTCCGGGATGAGACGCCCCGCCGGGAGTGACTGCGGTCCATGTCACACTTTCGCCTTACTTGTCCGTACGCGGAGGAAGCGCGGGTTCAATGTGGCCGTGTCGGCCGCAGGCCGGACCGGGAAGAGCCAGCCGTCAACGGGGGAACACAAGCACCTTCCGAGTGAAGTGCGCAGACCGACCGAAAGATGTTCGAGGCGAGGCACACCATGGATGCTCCGACCACCAGGTCGGCGGGCAACGACGGGGCCGGCGGAAGCAGCTGGTTCACGTCCCCCAGCAACACCCCGGTCGAGCCCGCCGAGGAACATCCGATCGCGACGCCGGATGGAGGGCGGGAAACGCCCCAGAGCCGCCCTCCCGCGTCCGGAGGGGCCCGGGAGCGAATACGGCCGCCGGAGGAGCCCGTCCGCCTCCAGAACCCCGCCCAGGCTCCCCCCGCCGGGCAGCACGCGGCCTCCGGGCCCTTCACCCCCACGGCCGGACAGCCGGTGCCCCCCGCGTTCGAACAGCGCGTCCCGCCGCGGCGCGACGCACAGCCGAGTACGGACGCCTCCCCGGACGCGATGCGCATCCGCGGCACCATGGCCGAGGTCGGTCCGATAGCCGACAAGGTCACCTCGTACTTCTACGCACTGCTCTTCGTGCGCCATCCCGAACTGCGATCACTGTTCCCGGCCGCCATGGACACCCAGCGGGACCGGCTGCTGAAGGCACTGCTCACCGCGGCCGAGCACATCGACAACACGCCCGTCCTGGTCGAGTACCTCCAGAACCTGGGCCGCGGCCACCGCAAATACGGCACCCGCCCGGAGCACTACCCGGCGGTCGGCGAGTGCCTCATCGGCGCGTTGAGCAAGTACGCCTCGGGCATCTGGGACCCGGAGACGGAAGCGGCCTGGGTGCGGGCGTACACGACGATGTCCCAGGTGATGATCGACGCGGCGTCGGTGGACGAACTGCGCGCACCGGCCTGGTGGCATGCGCAGGTCGTCGCCCACGACCTCAGAACAGCGGACGTCGCGGTGCTCACGGTCCGCCCGGACCAGCCGTACCCCTTCCTCGCGGGGCAGTACGCGAGCATGGAGACGCCCTGGTGGCCGCGGGTCTGGCGGCACTACTCCTTCGCCTCCGCCCCTCGCTCGGACGGGCTGCTGACGTTCCATGTGAAGGCCGTTCCGGCGGGCTGGGTCTCCAACGCGCTGGTGCACCGTGCCCGCCCCGGTGACGTCGTCCGTCTCGGTCCTGCGGTCGGCTCGATGACCGTCGACCACTCCAAGGACAACGGACTGCTCTGTCTGGGCGGCGGCACCGGCATCGCCCCCATCAAGGCGCTGGTGGAGGACATCGCGGAGCGCGGCGCACGCCGCCCGGTCGAGGTGTTCTACGGCGCCCGTACCGACCACGACCTGTACGACATCGACACCCTGCTCCGGCTCCAGCAGAGCCATCCCTGGCTCTCGGTCCGCGCGGTCGTCGACCAGCAGGCGCATCTCCAGCTCCCCGACGCCATCCGCGCCTACGGTCCTTGGAGCGAGTACGACGCCTATCTCTCTGGACCGCCCGGCATGATCCGTAACGGTGTGCACGCCTTGCGGGACGTCGGCATCCCGGCGCGCCGCATCAGGCATGACTCGGTCGAGGAACTGGTCGTGGTCGGCGACTGACCCGTCAGCCGAGGTCGGGGGCGTGCATGGCCCGTACGCCCTCGATGTTCCCGTCCAGGTAGTGCCGAAGGGAGAGCGGTACGAGGTGTACGGAGGCGATCCCGACGCGGGTGAAGGGGACGCGAACGATCTCGTACTCGCCGGCGGGCTCCTCGACTTCGGGGCCGTGCCGCAGGGCGGGGTCCATGGACTCCAGCCGGCAGACGAAGAAGTGCTGCACCTTCACACCGGTGGTGCTGCCGCTGTCGCCGATGTGTTCCACGGTGTCCACGAAGCAGGGCACCACATCGGTGATCTTGGCGCCGAGCTCCTCGTGCACCTCGCGGTGCAGGGCGTCGACGACAGTGGTGTCCTCCGGTTCGACCCCGCCACCGGGAGTGACCCAGTAGGGATCGACACCTGGCTTGGTGCGCTTGATCAGGATCAGGTCGTCGCCGTCCAGGAGAACGGCACGTGCGGTGCGCTTGACCACGGGTCGGACGGTCATGGGAGAAATGTGGCCCAGCTGGTTCCACGTGAAACATCGCGAAGCCCCGCCGTACGGCTGTATCCCGTCAACCCCGCCTGATGAGCTCAGCCCCAGTCCACAGCCGCGTGGTGGAGCCACTCGTGTGCCCGTGCCACGTGCGGCATGGCGAGTGTGCCGGTCCGTACCACGAGGAAGTAGGTCCGCAGCGGGGGTACCGCGGGTTCGTGCAGCGCCATGACCTCGCCGCGGTCCAGGGCGGCCGTGCACAGATAGCGGGGCAGTACGGCGAGGCCGGCGCCCGCGATCGCGCAGGCGAGGACGGCACGTAGGTCGGGCACGACGACCGTGCCGGAGGTGGCCGGCAGGGCGTCGAAGACGGAGCCCCAGTAGCGCGAGACGAAGGGCAGCGACTCGTGGACCTCGACGACGGGCAGGTTCTCCAGGACCGGCGCACCCTTGTCGCGTACCGTCCCGGTGCCGATCTCCTCGGCCCAGCGGGGAGCGGCGACCAGTACGTGCTCCTCGTCGCAGAGGGCGGTGGCGGTGAGCAGGGCGCCACGCGGCCGGGCGGTACTGATCGCCAGGTCGTGGTGTCCGGCGGACAGCCCCTCCAGGGTCTCCTCGGCGTTGCCGAAGGAGGCGCGCAGCGCGAATCCCTGGCCGTCGTCGCCGGCGAGCTCCGAAAGGGCGGGCAGCGCTCGCTCGGCGGTGAACTCGGGCGGGCCGGCGAGATGCAGGGTACGTACCGAGGAGTCGTCGTCGAGGCCGCGTTCCGCTATCTCCACGAGCGCGTCGAGGTGCGGTGCGGCCTTGTGGGCGAGTTCGTCGCCGATGGTCGTCGGGGTCACCCCACGGGCCTGCCGCAGGAAGAGCGGACGACCCAGCTGTCTTTCCAGAGTGCGGATCTGGGAGGTCACGGCCGGCTGCGAGAGCCCGAGCAGGGCCGCGGCGCGGGTGAAGGAGCCGGCCCGGTGCACGGTCACGAAGGTCCGTAGCAAGGCCAGGTCCATCGTTCACCCTTCTTTTCGCCCTGCCCCTCGCCGGCCCTCGGGGCAGGTCCCCAACTATAAATAAGTCGATAGGTCTCTGCCCCTACAGTGATTGGACACTGACGCAGAGTCAACTAGCCTTGGTCGCGCGGTTCTTGGCGCGCGAGAGCCGGGACGGTCCGAGCCACGAGGGGGGAGGCTCGGACCGTCCGTTATGCGTAGCCGGGTCGGCGCGGGCGTCCGTAATCCGGTCACCGATCCGACTCGTCGAGCGCGTGGAGCACATCGGCCACCAGATCTTCGGGATCCTCGGCCCCGACCGACAGCCGAATGAAGCCCTCCGGTACGTCGTCCCCGCCCCAGCGTCGCCGCCGCTCGGCCGTGGAGCGCACCCCGCCGAAACTCGTCGCGTCGTCGACCAGCCGCAGGGATGCCAGAAAACGCTCGGCACGCGCGCGCGTGGGCAGCGTGAAGGAGATCACCGAGCCGTAGCGCCTCATCTGCTGCGAGGCGATCTTGTGCGCGGGGTCGTCGGGCAGTCCCGGGTAGCGCAGCCCGGTCACGTCCGGCCGACGCCGGAGCGCCTCCGCGAGCACCAGGGCGGTGGCGTTCTGCCGGTCCACCCGCAACTGGAGGGTGGCCAGCGAGCGATGGGCCAGCCAGGCCTCCATGGGCCCGGCGATCGCACCGATGATCTTGCGCCACCGGCGTACGGCGGCCATGGCCTCCGTGTCGCGCCCGGCGACGTACCCCAGCAGGACGTCCCCGTGTCCGGTGAGCTGCTTGGTGCCGCTGGCCATGGAGAAGTCGGCGCCCAGTGCCAGCGGCCGCTGGCCGAGCGGGGTGGCGAGGGTGTTGTCGACGGCGACGAGGGCGCCACGCGCGTGTGCCGCCTCGGTGAGTCGCCGGATGTCGCACACGTCGAGCCCGGGGTTGCACGGTGACTCGATCAGCAGCAGCTTCGCCCCGTCCAGAACGTCGAGCTGGGCGTCGCCGGCGGTCGGCGCGGTGCGCACCTCGATGCCGAAGGCCTCCAGCTGGGCGCGGACCAGGGGCAGCACCTGGTAGCCGTCGGACGGCAGCACGACCGCGTCCCCGGCGTGCAGCTGCGAGAAGAGCACGGCCGAGACGGCCGCCACACCGGAGGCGAACACCAGCGTCTCGACGTCCTCACCGGGCGCCTCCAGCTCGCCGACGGCGCGCTCCAGATGGGTCCAGGTCGGGTTCTCGTCACGGCCGTAGGCGTAAGGCCCGCTGACCTCGCCCGGCAGATGGAAGTGGGCGGCGAACACCGGTCCGGGCAGGGTCGGTTCGTTCTTGACCGGCTCGGGCAGTCCCGCGCGCACCGCGCGCGTGCCCTCGCCCGTCACGAGGCCGGAGTCGGAGCTGGAATCGCTCATGCCGCCGTTCCTTCCACTTCGTCGCGTACCGCAGCGAGCAGGCCCTCGCTCGCCGCCTCCACCATCTCAAGACACTCCTCGAAGCCGTCCAGACCGCCGTAGTACGGATCCGGTACGTCGAGGTCGTCGACCGCACCGGGGTCGTAGGAGCGCAGCAGGTGGACCTTGCGTGCGTCCTGCTCGGTGGGGGCGAGGCGACGCAAAGACTTGAGGTGGCCGGAGTCGAGGGCGATCACGAGATCGAGGCGGGCGAACCAGGACGCCTGGAACTGGCGGGCGGTGTGGTCGCCGTCGTAGCCGTGCTCCTGGAGGACGCGGACGGTGCGCGGGTCGGCGCCGTCGCCCTCGTGCCAGCCGCCGGTGCCGGCGCTGTCGACCTCGACACGGTCGTCGAGCCCGGCCTCGGCTATGCGGGCACGGAAGACGGATTCGGCCATCGGGGACCGGCAGATGTTGCCGGTGCAGACGAAGCAGACGCGGTAGGCCATCGGGTGCTCAGTCCGTGTCGGGGAGGATCATGTTCAGGGCCCACGACACGATCGAGATGATCAGGCCGCCCAGGACGGCCGTCCAGAACCCCTGCACGTGGAAACTCAGGTCGAGCTTGTCGCACACCCACGACGTCAGCAGCAGCATCAGCGCGTTGACCACCAGGGTGATCAGACCGAGCGTGAGGATGAACAACGGGAAGGTCAGGATCTTCACGATCGGCTTGACCAGGAAGTTCACCACGCCGAAGACCAGAGCGACCAGGATCAGAGTCCAGACCTTCTTGGTGGTGCTGTCACCGGTCAGGGTGATCTTGTCGAGCAGCCACACGGCGACGGCCAGGGCGCCCGCGTTAACGATCGTCTTGACTACGAAATTCTTCATGTGTCTGATCGTGGCAGACGAGATCAGATACGAGCAGTGGGGCGAGGGCGAACAACGGCGATGAAGGCATTCCGGCTGGACGAACTGGAGGCGGAACGCGCCGCCAACGACGGGGCCTACCTGCAGTTTCTGCGGGAGCGGAACATGTCGGTCGGCCTCTACGCCCTGAACGCGGGCGAGCGGGACCCACAGCAGCCGCACAACCAGGACGAGGTCTATTTCGTCGTCAGCGGCCGCGCCGCGATCACCGTCGGCCTGGAGACCACGCAGGTGGCCCGGGGCAGTGTGGTGTACGTGCCGGCCGGGGTGGCCCACAAGTTCCATCACATCAGCGAGGATCTGAGGGTTCTGGTCGTCTTCTCTCCCCCCGAGGCCTGACCTCCGCCTCGGGGTTCCCTAGGGGAAGGGTCAGGGGAGGACAAGGGATCAGGGGCCCCCGGACGGCCCCCTCGCGGCTCTAGCATCGAGTGCAGGACATCGCATCGTGCGGCGCGCACGAGACCGACCGTACGTGCCGAAGCGCACGGGAAAGCAGAGGGCAGGGCAATGCGAGAGATCTTCACGGGTCTGCCGTGGTGGGTGAAGTGGATCGCGGTGCCGGTCATCGCGCTGGTGGTGTTCGGTGGCCTGATCGGCTCCATCGTCGGCTTCCTGGCCTACCTGCTCTTCAAGTTGCTGATCTTCGTGGCGCTGGTCGGCGGACTGATCTACATCGTGCGGAAGTTCATGTCGAACTCCTCGTCAAAGAGCGACTGGTGAGGACCGTGGGAATCGGTGACCGGTAACAGGAATCGCCGGTTCCCTCGGGGGAGGGAAGTTTCCCGCAGGGGCCGACCGGGAGCGGTGGCGGACGGTTAGAGTCGCTGACCCCCTCGCGCTCCGGGAGTGACCCTTGGCCACGCTTGACGCCACCTCCGCACCCACAGAACTTCCACCACCCCCCACCCAGCGCCGGTCCGGCACGCCCCCCGTGCAACGGCCGGCTACCCCGTCCGATCCCGCACAGCCGCACTCGGCCACCCTCATCGGCTCAGTGCAGCGTGCGATGCGCCTGCTGGAGTGCGTCGCCGGACACGAACACGGCGCCCCCGCCAAACAACTGGCCCGCGAGACCGGCCTCGCGCTGCCCACCGCCTACCACCTGCTGCGCACCCTGGTCCACGAGGGCTATCTGCGCCGTGACAAGGGGCTGTTCTTCCTCGGTGAGGCCGCGGAGCGGCTGAGCAGCAGCGGGGCACAGCAGAAACGTCGCAGCGTGGTGGTCGACACCCTCGCCCACTGGCGGGATTCGATCGGTGCGCCGGTGTACTACGCCATGTACCGGGACGGCGAGATCGAGGTCGTGTGCGTCTCCGACTCCCCGGGCACCCCGGCGGTCGAGGAGTGGGCCGACTTCCGCGAGACCGCGCACGCGCACGCCATCGGCCAGTGTCTGCTCTTCCAGCTGGACGAGAACGCCCGCCGTGACCATCTCGACCGCTACCCCCTGCAGGCCCTCACCCCGTACACGGTCCGCGACAGCCATGCACTGTTGCGGCGGCTGGAGCGGACGCGGCGAATGGAGCCGTTGGTGGAGCGCCAGGAGTACGCGCTGGGCACGGTGTGCGCGGCGATCCCCATCACCGTCGGCACCACGGCGGCCACGGTGGCCATCTCCCTGCCCCTCCACCAGGCCGACCGGCTGCTGCCCGCCGCACGCCAGTTGCAGGCGGAGGTGGGCCGGCATCTGGGATCCCTGGCGATCGCTATCAGTATCTGAAAACTCACTCCTTGTGATCTGCTGTGTACGTTCAGCAAGATTTGACCACCACAAAGGGATAAATCCCGGCCAGTCGGTGTCATATGACGGGGTAGGCGATGCGCGAGTCCGTACAAGCAGAAGTCATGATGAGCTTTCTCGTCTCGGAGGAGCTCTCCTTCCGCATCCCCGTGGAGTTGCGCTACGAGACCTGTGATCCGTATGCCGTACGGCTCACCTTCCATCTGCCCGGGGACGCGCCGGTTACCTGGGCCTTCGGCCGTGAGCTGTTGATCGACGGTGTGGGCCGGCCCTGCGGGGAGGGTGATGTGCATATCGCCCCCGCCGATTCCGAGGTGCTGGGTGAGGTTCTGATCAGGCTTCAGGTCGGCGGCGACCAGGCGGTGTTCCGGTCCTCGGCGCCACCGCTGGTGGCCTTTCTCGACCGTACCGACAAGCTGGTGCCGCTGGGCCAGGAGGGTGCGCTCGCCGACTTCGACGCCCATCTCGACGAGGCTCTGGACCGCATCCTGGCCGAGGAGCAGAGCGCGGGCTGAAGCGTTACGGCACGGGGCGCGAGCCGCTCCGCCGAGCCGCGTGAGGATGCGCAGGAACGCTTCTGCGCGTCCCTGGGCGGGCGGCGGAACGCTCCTCCTCGTGCGGACCGTCACGTGCCGCCCGCCGCGCTCTCACCGCTTCCGGCGCCGCCCTCGCCCGCCGCGCGCCGGGGCCTCCGCGGACGCGGCCGTCGTCGTGCCCGGCCGGTCGGCCGACACCACCAGGGCCGCGAGCAGCGTGGTGACGGGCACCGAGGCCACCAGGCCGATCGAGCCGACCAGCGTGCGCACGATCTCCTCGGCCACCAGCTCACTGTTGGCGACCGTCGCCACGCTGCTCTGCGCGATGGAGAAGAGCAGCAGCAGCGGCAGCGCGGCGCCCGCGTAGGCCAGGACGAGGGTGTTGACCACGGACGCGATGTGGTCGCGGCCGATGCGGATACCGGCCCGGTACAGCCCGCGCCAGCCCATCGTCGGGTTTGCCTCGTGCAGTTCCCAGACGGCCGAGGTCTGGGTCACCGTCACATCGTCCAGGACACCGAGCGAACCGATGATGACGCCGGCCAGCAGAAGACCACTCATGTCGATCGACGGGTACAGGCCGTGGATCAGACCGGTGTTGTCGTCGGTGTTGCCGGTGAGCGCGGCCCAGTCGATGAACTCCGAGCCGAGGAGGCCGATCAGGCACAGTGAGACCAGCGTGCCGAGCACCGCCACCGAGGTCCGGGCCGACAGGCCATGGCACATGTACAGGGCGATCAGCATGATGGCGCTCGCCCCGACCACCGCCACCAGCAGCGGATTCGAGCCCTGCAGGATCGCCGGCAGGATGAACAGGGTCAGCACCATGAAGCTGACGGCGAGCGCCACGAGCGCCATCACACCGCGCAGCCGGCCCACCACGACGACGGCGAGCGCGAAGATCCCGGCCAGCAGCGCCATCGGGAGCTTCCGGTTCACGTCGGTGACCGAGTACTGCAGGTCCTTGGGCGCCGAGGGCTCGTAGGCGACCACGACCTTCTCGCCCTGGTCCAGCTGACGTGACTGGTCGGGCTGCACGATCTCGGTGAACGTACGGCCCTTGTCCTTGCCGGTGTCGATCCGGACCGTGGCCTTCTTGCAGGTGCCCTCCTCCTCCTGCTTGGCGGAGCTTCCCTCGGCGGTGGAGGTGTCGCCGGTCGAGCTGCCCCCGGAGGCGTTGACCGACTTGCAGCTGACCGAGACGACCTTGGTGACCGTCGCCTGCTGTGTCTGACGGTCGAAGCCGACGCCGGTGCGCTCGTGCGCCGGGGCGCCGCCGGGCCACAGCACCACGAGGCCGACCACGACCGCGGCGGTGAAGGGGATGAGGATCGCCGCGATGACCTTGCGCAGATGCTTGGAGACCGGCGCGGCGGGGCCATGGCTGTGCGAGTGACCGTGCCCGCCGCCTGCCCCGGAGCCGCCCTGGCCGGGTCCCTGACCGGGCGGGTGGCCGTGGCCATGGCCGTCGTCGTGACTGTGGGCGTGCCCCTGGTCGTACCGGTGGCCCTGCCCGTGGTCGTGTGCGTCACCGGCACCATGGCCCCCGTGGCCGGTTCCGCCGCCCTGTGTGGCACCGTTGCCGCGCCTCGGGTCGGGGGGTGGGTAGGGGTGCTGCTGTGTCGTGGTCACCGCCCGATCATCGCAAGAACGGCAGGGGCCCTCTGTTCACCGCGCCCGAATTGACGCTAGCGTGGAGGCACCTTTGCACACGCGGGAGCTCGGAGCACCGGGCTGAGAGGGCGCTGACCTCCGTATTCGCGATGTTTCACGTGGAACGAGCGATGTTTCACATGAAACGCCGCCCGACGGAAGCCGCTGCGTCGACCGCCGAACCTGTTACCGGGTAATGCCGGCGTAGGGAGTAGGTCTCATGACCAACGAGGACGCACGCACGCCTGCCTTCAGCCAGGACGAACAGCCCATCGCGGGTGAACCGTCCCCGGAGGCCGGGAAGTCCATCGGCTGGCACAAGGGGTACGTCGAGGGTTCGCGCCCCGACCTTCGGGTGCCGGTCCGTCAGGTGCATCTCACCAACGGGCAGTCGGTCACGCTCTACGACACCTCCGGCCCGTACACCGATCCGCTCGTCGAGACCGACGTCCGCAGGGGTCTGCCGCCGCTGCGGGAGAACTGGATCATCGCCCGTGGGGACACCGCCGAGTACGCGGGCCGTCCCGTCCGTCCCGAGGACGACGGGGTCAAGCACACCTCGCCGCGTGGTGGGCTGCGCAACCTGGACGCGGTCTTCCCGGGCCGCCCGCGCCAGCCGCGTCGCAGCCGGGACGGCGAGGCGGTCACACAACTGGCCTATGCCCGCCGGGGTGAGGTCACCCCGGAGATGGAGTACGTGGCCCTCCGCGAGAACGTCTCCCCCGAGGTCGTCCGTGAGGAGATCGCGGCGGGACGGGCCGTGTTGCCGGCCAACGTCAACCACCCGGAGATCGAGCCGATGATCATCGGCAAGCGGTTCCTGGTGAAGGTCAACGCCAACATCGGCAACTCGGCGGTGACCTCCTCGATCGAGGAGGAGGTCGAGAAGATGACCTGGGCGACCCGCTGGGGCGCCGACACGGTCATGGATCTGTCCACCGGGCGCAACATCCACACCACCCGCGAATGGGTGCTGCGCAACTCCCCCGTCCCTATCGGCACGGTGCCGCTCTACCAGGCTCTGGAGAAGGTCGACGGCAGGGCCGAGGAGCTGACCTGGGAGATCTACAAGGACACGGTGATCGAACAGGCCGAGCAGGGCGTGGACTACATGACCGTCCACGCGGGCGTGCGGCTGCCGTATGTGCCGCTCACCGCCAACCGCAAGACCGGCATCGTCTCGCGCGGCGGCTCGATCATGGCGGCCTGGTGCCTCGCGCACCACAAGGAGTCGTTCCTGTACGAGAACTTCGAGGAACTCTGCGAGATCCTCGCCGCCTACGACGTCACGTACTCGCTGGGCGACGGCCTGCGTCCCGGCTCCATCGCGGACGCCAACGACGAGGCCCAGTTCGCGGAGTTGCGCACGCTCGGAGAACTCAACCGGATCGCCAGGCGTTTCCACGTACAGACGATGATCGAGGGCCCGGGCCATGTCCCGATGCACAAGATCAAGGAGAACATCGACCTTCAGCAGGAGATCTGCGACGAAGCTCCGTTCTATACGCTCGGCCCGCTGACCACGGACGTCGCGCCGGCGTACGACCACATCACCTCCGGCATCGGTGCCGCGATGATCGCCTGGTGGGGCACGGCGATGCTGTGCTACGTCACGCCCAAGGAGCACCTGGGTCTGCCCAACCGGGACGACGTCAAGACCGGCGTGATCACCTACAAGATCGCCGCCCACGCGGCGGACCTCGCCAAGGGCCACCCGGGCGCGCAGGAGTGGGACGACGCGCTGTCCGACGCCCGCTTCGAGTTCCGGTGGGAGGACCAGTTCAACCTCGCCCTGGACCCGGACACGGCACGCGAGTTCCACGACGAGACGCTTCCGGCGGAGCCGGCGAAGACGGCCCACTTCTGCTCGATGTGCGGGCCGAAGTTCTGCTCGATGAAGATCAGCCACAGCATCACGGAGCGGTTCGGTGGGGCGGCGGCTGACGGAGCGTCTGCCGAGGAGGTCGTGGAGGGGATGCTGCAGAAGTCGAAGGAGTTCGCGGCGAACGGCAACCGGGTGTACCTGCCGATCGCGGACTGACATCGACCGCTGGCGCGCTGCACCGGAATACCGGCAACGGCCCGGGGTGCAGCGCCCCCGCTCTGGTCGGCGAACGGCTGCGGCTGCGCGCCCAGAGGACGGTACGGCCTAGCTCTTCGCGGGCCTGTCGCACAGGGCGTGGTCGACGAGGGCGCCCGTCGCGCGGTTGAGGGCGGCCAGGTCCGGCGGCGCGGTGGTGGTGGTGATGGAGACGGTCACCGCTCGTTTGCCGTCCGCGCTCACCGCGGGGCGGGTGTTGACGCCCGCCCCGTCGCCCTCGTGGGTGTAGTAGAAACCGCCGCAGGAGAGCGGGATCCTGCGCAGCCCGAGACCGTAGGTGCCCTCGGGCATTTCCGCCACGTCCTCCGGATCGTCGGTCCGCTGGACGGTCCGCCGCATCTCACGCCACTGCTCGGCCGGCAGCAGCTTTCCGCCGGCCAGCGCCCGGAAAAAGGTGTTCAGGTCGGCGGTGGTGCTCACCACCCCGGAGTCCGCGGTGTGCTGGAAGCTGTGCTCGGTGACGTCGAGACGCTTGCCGTCGGCGGCCGTCAGGTACGCGTGCACGTGCGGGTCGGGCAGGTAGGGGTCGAGCCCGGGAACGGAGGTGTTCCGCAGTCCCAGCCTCGCGATCACCCGGTGCTCGACCAGCGCGTCCCAGGGTGCGCCGCCGGCCTTCTCCGCGATCATCCCGGCCAGCAGGTAGTTGGTGTTGGAGTACGCCCATCGGGTGGTCCCGCCCGGCTCCGGCACGAACACCGGCCGGTGCTTCATCGCCACCGCGACCAGGTCGGCCGCCGGAGTGGCGTCGTAGCGGTTCTCGTCGAAGTGGTTGATCAGCCGGTCCTGGATCTCCGGGTCGTCGATGTAGTCGTACAGGCCGCTGGTCTGGCGGAGCAGGTCGCGGACGGTGATCCGGCCGCCGTCGTTGCCGTTGCCCGCGACGACGCCCGGCAGCCAGTGCTCGGCGGTGTCGTCCAGCGACAGCCGCTTCTCCGCGACGAGTTGCAGGACCACGGTCGCCACGAACGTCTTCGTCGTGCTCGCCACGCGGAAGTGCGAGTTCCACGGGATCGGGGCCGAGGAGGCGGCCGTCCGGGTGCCGATGCGTGCCATGAGCGGCGCGCCGTTCCTTCGGTCCACCCTGGCCAGCACGTTCACGTCGCCGCCCCCGGCCTTCCGCACGGCTGCCAGGTCCTGCCGGAGTGCGGCTCGGTCGTAGGAGTGTCTTGCGGTCGTGGGATCGGCGGTGGCGGCGGTCGCGACCGCGGGTGAGCCCAGCGCGAGCAGCGCTGCCGCCAGCACGGCGGCCCTGCCCTTTTTCGACAACGGCATCTGCATGTTCGAATCCCCCGGTGCTCTGCGTCCTGGTCGGTGACGATCACCAGCCAACCGGATCCGCATGCGCCGGAGAATGGGACTGGCCTCCGAAGGAGGGGTGTACCCAGCCCCCCTTCGTCGTCACCCGCCGGCCCCCTTCGCCCTCACCCACCAGGGACGGCACATTCGCGTGGACCGGGTGTCCGGCCTGCGCCCCCGGCCGGGGGCGCAAGCCGCGCTATTCCGGCTGGTGCTCCGGGCCTCCGAAATCCGGGCTGGTGTAGTCCGGGCTGGTGAAGCTCGGCCGCGAGGCGGGTGCGGCGCCGTCATCGGTGCTGAAACCGGGGCGGTCGTAGCCCAGGCGCGGCATCCGGCTCCCCGGACCCGACTGGGTCGCACGGCGCAGTTCGGCCGTGCCGGGCTCGGTGGCCAGTGCTTCCCGCAGGAAGGGCAGGATGCCGCGCTCCAGCAGGGCGTCCCGCCAGGCGTCCCGGGCCTTGACCACCTTCCCGCCGGGTTCGCCGTAGGCTCCGGCCTCCAGTGAGGGACTGTTGCGCAGTGCGGTGAGCAGCAGCCCCGCGCCGGCCATGAGGATGGCGGCCGCGGTCAAGACGCCGAAGACCCAGCCGGCGGTGAGCATGGTCTGGGCGAACGCCGGGGCCGGGTCCAGCATCTTCAGGACGTAGCCGACGAGCAGGAAGATCGCGGCGGCGGTGCCGGCGAGCACGGGCGCCAGGACCAGGGCGAGGGCGAAGCCGCCGGCACCCGTGGTCTCGGCGGCCTCGCCGAGGGTGGTGGCGAGCCCCATCGCACCGCCCGTGGCCGACTCCCCGGAGCCGGACTCGTGGACAGTGGCCGGGGTGGACCGCGCAGGGTTGCGCAGTTCCTCGCGGACCTTCACATAGTGCTGGTACTCGGTCGCCGCGGCCGCCGTTATCAGTGCGGTGGCGTTGAGCGCCATGGTGCGCAGCTGTTCGGTGTTCAAACGCTGGCCGGTACCGGCCAGTTCGGGACGGTAAGGGGAGGAGCGCAGCGCCTCATCGAGGATCCGCTCGTATTCCTGGCGGTCCTCGCTGTGCAGGTGCTGCGGAACGCTGTTCATGTGCATCCCCCGATGCTCCGTAGGGCTTGGGGCTCGCACGCCGGCGAGCCGTCGGGCAGAAACGGAGGGGAGCCTGCTACGGATAAACCGATGGTAGAGCCGTTAAGGCACGCGGTGACAGGGGGTTGCCGGAAATTGGGGGTGGCCCGCGTGTGACATCGGGGTACAGAACAGCGTGCCGAACGTTCAGCTGTCCAGTGGAAGTTGCCTGACCAGCAGCTTTCCGGCCATGGTCACTCCGCCGTCCATGGCGATGGCCAGCCCGTCCGCGTAGACGTGCGGTCCCTCTACCACGGGGCCGGTGGTCTCCTCGCCCTCCTCGGAGCCGACTTCCCCCAGCAGATAGGGAATCGGGCTGTGCCCGTGAACGATGCGGGTGCCGCCGTACGTATCGAGAAGGGAACGGACGGCGTCTGCACCCCCCTCGTCGCGGAAGGAGAACCGCTTGGTGAACTTACGGAACAGGTCCCAGACCTCGTCCGCGTCGTTACGGGTGATGGTCTCGCGGACCGTGTCGTTGACCGCCTCGATCGAGTCGCCGTAGTCGAGGTAGGCGGTGGTGTCGGAGTGGACCAGCAGATAGCCGTCGACCTCCTCGACCGCGTCCAGGCGGGCCATCCACTGGAGGTGGTGGTCCTGGAGCCGGTCCATGTCGGTCTTCTGACCGCCGTTGAGCAGCCAGGCCGCCTGGAAGGTGGCGGTGCCCGCGCCGGAGTTGACGGGTGTGTCGCCGAACCGCTTGGCGCCGAGCAGCAGCAGCTCGTGGTTGCCCATGAGCGCCTTGCAGTAGCCGCCGGCCGCGGCCGCCTCGGCGGACAGCCGCATCACCAGGTCGATGACGCCGATGCCGTCCGGACCCCGGTCGGTGAAGTCGCCGAGGAACCACAGCCGAGCGGTGCCCGCGCACCAGTGCCCGTCCGTGTCGGTCAGTCCCTGTTCCCGCAGCGCGTCGATCAGCTCGTCGAAGTAACCGTGCACGTCACCGACGACGTACAGCGGACCCGGACCGGCCGCCGTCTGTGCGGCCGGATCGGCGGCCGGGTCGACCGGCGGCCGGAGGGTGTCGCCGCGGTTGATGACGGGCAGGTCGCGCTGGGTGGGCGTGTACCCCTCGGGATATCCGTCGGGATACGGCTCGTCGAGCGCCGGAGCCACGTCGCCGGGGTGGGTGCTCTGGACGTACGGACCGGTCTCGTTGACGTACGCGGGCACCCGGAAGTCGCGCAACGTCGCCGTCCGCTCCGCTTCGGGTCCCTGACCGGCCCCCTGAGTCATCAGACCCCTCCACCATCGCGCCGCATCTGCACCGCTTCGGACTGCCTGGTCGCAGCGGCCCGCGGTGTCGTGGGCCCATCATAGGAATGCGCGTCGCGCCGTGTGATGACCCAGGGGTGGTGAATCGGAGCGGGACTCCAGTTCCGTGCGGCTTTCGCCCCGGTTGGGCAGGGGTTCGTCCGCCCGCCGCTCACCTGCCGGCCGTCTTTCGACGACGTCCGGCAGGCGCGTCGGCCGCCGCCCTGCGCGCACGGACCGTCCGGGCGGGCGTAGGCAGCGGCCGTGTGTGGGTGCGGGGCGCCCGTGCGTGGGTGCGGAGCGTCCGTACTACTCCTCCTCCGGTGCCCGCGGCGGGCTGACCGTGGTGCGCTGCGGGCGTCGCTGGGAGGAGGTACGCACGATCAGTTCGGTCGGTATCACCTGCTCGACCGGCTGGTCCGACTCCACTCCCTCGATCGCGTCGATGAGCAGCTGCACCACCGCCGTGCCGATGCGGCGCGGCTTCAGGGAGAGCGTGGTGATGGGCGGCTCGGTGTTGGCGTACACGGTCGACTCGCTGCAGCACACCAGCAGCAGGTCCTCGGGGACGCGCAGCCCGTAGCGGCGGGCGGCGGCGAGCAGGTCGGTGCCGTTGGGGTCGAAGAGGCCGTAGACGGCGTCGGGGCGGTCCGGGCGGGCCAGCAGCCGGTCGGCGGCGACCGCGCCCGCACAGGGGTCGTGCGCCGGGTAGGCCTCGTAGACCGGGTCCTGGCCGACCCGTTCGCACCAGCGCAGGTAGGCGGTGGTGGACAGATGGGTGTACGTGTCCGTCGTGGTGCCCGTGAGCAGGCCGATCCGGCGGGCGCCCGCGTCGGCGAGATGGTCGAGGATGCCGAGTACGGCGGCCTCGTGGTCGTTGTCCACCCAGGCGGTGACCGGGAGCGAGCCGGCCGGGCGGCCGTCGGAGACCACCGGCAGCCCCTGCCGGACCAGCTCGCTGACCACCGGGTCCTGGTCGGACGGGTCGATGACGACCGTGCCGTCCAGGGCGACGTTCGACCACACGTCGTGGCGCGAGGTCGCCGGAAGGATCACCAGGGCGTAGCCGCGGGCGAGCGCGGCCGAGGTGGCGGCCCGCGCCATCTCGGCGAAGTACGCGAACTCGGTGAAGGTGAAAGGTTCATCCCCGTACGTCGTCACGGTCAGGCCGATCAGTCCCGACTTGCCGGTACGGAGGGTGCGGGCGGCGGCCGAGGGTCGGTACCCCAGCCGGTCGGCGACCTCGCGGACGTGGCGCCGGGTGGCATCCGGGAGCCGGCCCTTGCCGTTCAGGGCGTCGGAGACGGTCGTGATGGAGACTCCGGCGGCGGCGGCCACGTCTCTGATGCCCGCCCGGCCCGGCCGGCTGCCTCGCCGAGAGGTTTCCGCGCGGCTCACCTGGTGCTTCCCTGCTGCTGTCATGGCGAGCCGATAGTAGGGCTCATGCGGTGGGGTAGTGCGGACGCATATGCACGCGTTGACAGGCACGTTTCTGCAAGGTCAAAGGGGGTCAACTACCTTAGAAAGACAGTCAGTTGAACGATCCAATGGCGAGACGTGACTTGTCGGCACGCATGGGCCTGCCAAGTGCCCGATGTCTCGAAGAGGTCTCAACTCACCTTCACGGGTGATGCGCGCCACGGCGTGAGCCACCGGCGCGTAGATATATGTAGGGCGCGCCCCCGAAAAATGCGCCTTCGCGTGGTGATGCCCGTGATGCCAGTGGGACGGATGAGGTCAGGCACCCGCCTACCGGGTCGCTCCGCTGCTGTACGCAGCGGCACCGAATCCTCATAAGGTAAGCAGTATTGGATGCCGGCGGCGCGGACGGTCCGCCGGTGGTCGCGAGGAGGACTGCGGTGAGCGAGACGAGCCCCAAGCTGCGCGCCGAGCTGGAGAGCATCCCCACCTACAAGCCGGGCAAGCCTGCCGCGGCCGACGGCCCGGTCGCCTACAAGCTCTCCTCCAACGAGAACCCGTATCCTCCGCTGCCCGGAGTGCTGGAGTCCGTGACCGCGGCCGTTGCCTCCTTCAACCGCTACCCGGACATGGGGTGCACGGCACTGATGAACGAGCTCTCGGACCGCTTCGGCGTCCCGCTCGGCCATCTGGCCACCGGCACCGGCTCGGTCGGCGTCGCCCAGCAGCTGATCCAGGCCACCAGCGGCCCGGGCGACGAGGTGATCTACGCCTGGCGGTCCTTCGAGGCCTACCCGATCATCACGCAGATCAGCGGCGCCCGCTCGGTCCAGGTGCCGCTCACGCCAGGGGACGTGCACGACCTCGACGCGATGGCGGACGCGATCACCGACCGCACCCGCCTGATCTTCGTCTGCAACCCCAACAACCCGACCGGCACGGTCGTGAAGCGAGCCGAACTGGAGCGCTTCCTGGACCGGGTGCCGAGTGACGTGCTGGTGGTCCTCGACGAGGCCTACCGGGAGTTCATCCGCGACCCCGAGGTGCCCGACGGCGTCGAGATCTACCGCGAACGACCGAACGTCTGTGTCCTGCGGACCTTCTCCAAGGCGTACGGCCTCGCCGGGCTGCGCGTCGGCTTCGCGATCGCCCATGAGCCGGTGGCGGCGGCGCTGCGCAAGACGGCGGTGCCGTTCGGCGTGAGCCAGCTCGCCCAGGAAGCGGCGATCGCCTCGCTGCGGGCCGAGGACGAACTGCTGGGCCGGGTCGGCTCGCTGGTGTGCGAGCGGCAGCGGGTGGTCGCGGCGCTCCGTGCCCAGGGCTGGACGGTTCCGGAGACCCAGGCCAACTTCGTGTGGCTGCGGCTGGGGGAGCGCACGACGGCCTTCGCGCAGCTCTGTGAGGAGCACGGCGCGGTCATCCGGCCGTTCCCGGGCGAGGGTGCCCGGGTGACGATCGGGGAGACCGAGGCGAACGACATCTTCCTCAAGGCGGCGGAGAACTTCCGCAAGGAGCTCTAGCCGCAAGGTGCCTAGGCCGTCGGTCAGTTCCACCTGTACGGGGTCGCCGTGAGGCGGCCCCGTTGTCGTACGGGTTTCACGTGGAACCGCGGGCCGCGGGGTGGCGTGACGGAGAAGACAGGCCCCCCATGGCTGCGTCGAAAATCAGTGCGTCATAATGGCTTGTGAATGTGAATGCATTCACAAGCTCGTCCCCTTTGGTCCGTGATGTACGTGACAAAGAGGGCAAAGTGCCGCTGTACCCCGGCGACGTAAGGAGACTGACGACGTGGACCTGGCTCTGGCGCCGGAGACACTGGCGCGTTGGCAGTTCGGCATCACCACCGTCTACCACTTCCTGTTCGTCCCGTTGACGATCTCTCTCGCCGCCCTCACGGCGGGCCTGCAGACCGCATGGGTGCGCACGGAGAAGGAGAAGTACCTCAGGGCGACCAAGTTCTGGGGCAAGCTCTTCCTGATCAACATCGCGATGGGTGTGGTCACCGGCATCGTGCAGGAGTTCCAGTTCGGCATGAACTGGTCGGACTACTCGCGGTTCGTCGGTGACATCTTCGGCGCCCCGCTCGCCTTCGAGGCACTGATCGCGTTCTTCTTCGAGTCCACCTTCATCGGGCTGTGGATCTTCGGCTGGGACAAGCTGCCCAAGAAGATCCATCTGGCCTGCATATGGATGGTCTCCATCGGCACGATCCTGTCCGCGTACTTCATCCTCGCGGCCAACTCGTGGATGCAGCACCCCGTCGGCTACAAGATCGACAAGGTGAAGGGGCGCGCCGAACTGACCGACTTCTGGGCCGTCCTGACCCAGAACACCGCGCTGGCCCAGGCCTTCCACACGCTGACCGCGTCCTTCCTGACCGGTGGCGCGTTCATGGTCGGCATCGCCGCCTTCCACCTGTTCCGCAAGAAGCACATCACCGTGATGAAGACCTCGCTGCGGCTGGGTCTGGTCACCGTCGTCATCGCCGGCCTGCTCACCGCGATCAGCGGCGACACCCTCGGCAAGGTCATGTTCAAGCAGCAGCCGATGAAGATGGCCGCCGCCGAGGCTCTGTGGGACGGCCAGGAATCCGCGCCGTTCTCGGTCTTCGCCTACGGCGACGTGAGCAAGGGCCACAACACCGTCGAGCTGTCGGTCCCCGGCATACTGTCGTTCCTCGCCGACGACGACTTCAACTCGTACGTCCCCGGCATCAACGACACCAACAAGGCCGAGCAGCAGAAGTACGGTCCGGGCGACTACCGCCCGATCGTCCCCGTCACCTTCTGGGCGTTCCGCTGGATGATCGGCTTCGGCATGGCGTCCTTCGCCATCGGCCTGGTCGGACTCTGGCTGACCCGCAAGAAGTTCATGCTGGCCCAGCATCTGCGGGTCGGTGAGGACGAGGTGCCGCATCTGGTCCTCTTCAAGAACAAGGCCCTCAGCCCGAAGCTCGGCAGGCTGTACTGGCTGGTGGCGATCTGGACGCTGGGCTTCCCGCTGATCGCCAACTCCTGGGGCTGGATCTTCACCGAGATGGGCCGTCAGCCCTGGGTCGTGTACGGCGTTCTGCAGACCCGTGACGCGGTCTCCCCCGGTGTCTCTCAGGCCGAGATCCTCATCTCGATGATCACCTTCACCGCGCTGTACGCCGTCCTCGCCGTCATCGAGGTCAAGTTGCTCGTGAAGTACATCAAGGCCGGCCCGCCCGAGCTCACCGAGGACGACCTCAACCCGCCCACGAAGATCGGTGGCGAGGCGCGTGACGCCGACAAGCCGATGGCCTTCTCGTACTAGGCCGAGGGAGACGCAGTCATGGAACTTCACGACGTCTGGTTCGTCCTGATCGCCGTCCTGTGGACCGGCTACTTCTTCCTGGAGGGCTTCGACTTCGGGGTCGGCATCCTCACCAAGCTGCTCGCCCGGGACCGGCCGGAGAAGCGGGTGCTGATCAACACGATCGGCCCGGTCTGGGACGGCAACGAGGTGTGGCTGCTCACCGCGGGCGGTGCGACCTTCGCCGCCTTCCCCGAGTGGTACGCCACGCTCTTCTCCGGCTTCTATCTGCCGCTGCTGGTCATCCTGGTCTGCCTGATCGTCCGGGGTGTCGCCTTCGAGTACCGGGCGAAGCGGCCCGAGGAGAGGTGGCAGCGCAACTGGGAGACCGCGATCTTCTGGACCTCGCTGATCCCGGCGTTCCTGTGGGGCGTGGCCTTCGCGAACATCGTGCGGGGCGTGAAGATCGACCAGCACTTCGAGTACGTCGGCAACGTATGGGACCTGCTCAACCCGCACGCCCTGCTCGGCGGACTGGTGACGCTGACCCTGTTCACCTTCCACGGAACGGTGTTCACCGCCCTCAAGACCGTCGGTGACATACGGGTAAGGGCGCGGAAGCTGGCGACCAAGGTCGGCCTGCTCGCCGCCGTGCTGGCGCTGGCCTTCCTGGTGTGGACGCAGGCGGACAGCGGGGACGGCAAGAGCCTGGTGGCCCTGGTCGTGGCGGTCGCCGCGCTGGTCGCCGCCCTGGGAGCCAACCTGCGGGGCCGCGAGGGATGGGCGTTCGCCCTGTCCGGCATCACCATCGTGGCCGCCGTGGCGATGCTCTTCCTGTCGCTCTTCCCGAACGTCATGCCGTCGTCGCTCAACGCGGACTGGAACCTCACGGTCACCAACGCCTCGTCGAGCCCCTACACCCTGAAGATCATGACGTGGCTGGCGGCGATCGCCACGCCCCTCGTCATGCTCTACCAGGGGTGGACGTACTGGGTGTTCCGCAAGCGGATCGGCACGCAGCACATCGCAGCCGAGACCGCCCACTGAGTCGGCGCCGAGTCGGTACTCAGTCCGTACTGGCTTCGCACTGACTGCGCGCTGAATCCGCATGAGTCCAAGGAGTGGGTGTTTCACGTGAAACACCCACTCCGGGCCGAAGGGCATGTTTCACGTGAAACCAATCGATCCGCGTCTGCTGCGCTACGCCCGAGCCACTCGTCTCTTCTTGATCGCGGTCGTCGGCCTCGGTGCGGCGGGGGCCGGGCTGGTCATTGCCCAGGCGATGCTCATCGCCGAAGTGGTGGTCGGCGCCTTCCAGCACGACCACTCGGTATTCGAACTCCGCACTCCTCTGCTGCTGTTGGTGGCCGTTGCCATCGGTCGGGCGTTGGTCTCCTGGCTGACCGAGCTTGCCGCGCACCGGGCGAGTGCGGCGGTCAAGTCCGAACTGCGGGGGCGGCTTCTCGACCGGGCTGTGGCGCTCGGTCCCGGCTGGCTGAGCGGTCAGCGGACGGGGTCACTGGTCACCCTCGCCACGCGCGGCGTCGACGCCCTCGACGACTACTTCTCGCGCTACCTGCCCCAGTTGGGGCTCGCCGTGGTCGTACCGGTCGCGGTGCTCGCCCGGATCGTCACCGAGGACTGGGTGTCCGCGGCGATCATCGTCGGCACTCTGCCGCTCATCCCGCTCTTCATGGTGCTGATCGGCTGGGCCACCCAGTCCCGTACGGACCGCCAGTGGCGGCTGCTGTCCCGGCTGTCCGGCCACTTCCTGGATGTGGTTGCCGGGCTGCCCACGCTGAAGGTGTTCGGGCGGGCCAAGGCGCAGGCCGAGTCCATCCGGCGGATCACCGGCGAGTACCGGCAGGCGACCATGCGGACCCTGCGGATCGCCTTTCTCTCCTCCTTCGCGCTGGAACTGCTCGCCACGCTGTCGGTGGCACTGGTCGCCGTGACCATCGGTATGCGGCTGGTCCACGGCGACATGGACCTGTACATCGGGCTGGTCATCCTGGTGCTGGCGCCCGAGGCATACCTCCCGCTGCGGCAGGTGGGTGCCCAGTTCCACGCGGCGGCGGAGGGGCTCGCGGCGGCGGAGGAGATCTTCGCGGTGCTGGAGACGCCGGTGCCGGTGTCCGGTACGGGCGAGATCCCCTCCGCGGCCTCCCTGGCCTTCGAAGGAGTGACGGTCCGCTACCCGGGACGCTCGGCGGACGCGGTGACCGAGGTGTCGTTCACCGTGGAACCCGGCGAGACCGTCGCACTGGTCGGCCCGAGTGGAGTGGGCAAGTCGACGCTGCTGAACGTGCTGCTGGGGTTCGTGCGGCCGACGGCGGGCCGGGTGCGGATCGGGGGAGCCGAGCTCGGCGAGGTGGACCTGGAGGCGTGGCGGTCGCGGATCGCGTGGGTGCCGCAGCGGCCGCATCTGTACGCCGGGACGATCGCCGAGAACGTACGGCTCGCGCGTCCCGACGCGGACGACGAGGCGGTACGGCGGGCGTTGCGGGACGCGGGGGCGCTGGAGTTCGTGGAGGCGTTGCCGGACGGCGCCGGGACCGTGCTCGGCGAGGACGGGGCCGGACTGTCCGCCGGGCAGCGGCAGCGGCTGGCGCTGGCGCGGGCGTTCCTGGCGGACCGGCCCGTGCTGTTGCTGGATGAGCCGACGGCTGCGCTGGACGGGGCGACCGAGGCGGAGGTCGTGGCGGCGGTACGACGGCTTGCCGCGGGGCGGACGGTGTTGCTGGTGGTGCACCGGCCGGCGCTGCTCTCGGCGGCGGACCGGGTGGTGCGGCTCTCCGGCAGCGAGGCCCCCAGGGGGCTCCGCCCCCTCGGCCCCCAGCCGCTTCCCCAACCCACCACCCGACTCGGTCGATGGGAAGACGAGGAGACCGAGCAGCTCGGTCGACTGGAAAGCGGTCCGGCGGAGTTGCGCGGCGAGCTGGAAAGCGGTCCGGCGGAGTTGTGCGAACCGGAAAGCGGGCCGACGGACTTGCTCGGGCAGATCGGATCGCCCGGTCGGCCGGAAAGCGGCTCGGTGGAGGGGCTCGGTCGGTCGGCGGGGGGCTCGGCGGGGCGGCTCGGGCTTTCCGGACGTGGCTCGGGGAAGCCGGTGGCCGGGTCTCGGCGGGGCGTTCTGAAGCGGCTTCGGGGGGACTCCGGGGCTCGGCAGGGGCGGTTGCTGCTCGCTCTTCTGCTGGGAGCTCTCGCGCTCGGCAGCGCCGTGGGGTTGATGGCGACCTCCGGGTGGCTGATCTCGCGGGCCTCGCAGCAGCCGCCGGTGCTGTATCTGATGGTCGCCGTGACGGCGACGCGGGCTTTCGGAATCGGGCGGGCCGTGTTCCGGTACAGCGAACGGCTCGTGTCGCACGACGCCGTGCTGCGGATGCTCGCCGACACCCGGGTCGCCGTCTACCGGCGCCTTGAACGGCTCGCGCCTGCCGGGCTCCGCGCGACCCGGCGCGGGGATCTGCTCAGCCGGCTGGTCGCCGACGTGGACGCTTTGCAGGACTACTGGCTGCGGTGGCTGCTGCCCGCCGGGGCCGCGATGGCCGTGTCCGCCGGGGCCGTGGGGTTCACCGCCTGGCTGCTGCCCGAGGCGGGCGCCGCCCTGGCCGTGGGGCTGCTGGCGGCCGGCGCCGGGGTCCCGCTGGTGACCTCCGCCGTGGCCCGTCGCGCCGAGCAGCGGCTGGCGCCCGCCCGCGGCCTGCTCGCGACCCGGGTCACCGACCTGCTCACCGGCACCGCCGAACTGACCGTCGCCGGTGCGCTGCCCGCCCGTACCGCCGAGACCCGGCAAGCCGACCGCACGCTCACCCGGATCGCCTCGCGGGCCGCCACCGCCACCGCGCTCGGTGACGGACTGACCGCTCTGCTGACGGGTCTGACCGTCGCCGCCACGGCACTGCTGGGCGCCCAGGGGGTCGCCGACGGCCGGCTGAGCGGGGTGGCGATGGCCGTGGTCGTGCTCACTCCGCTGGCCGCCTTCGAGGCCGTACTCGGGCTCCCGCTCGCCGTGCGGCACCGGCAGCGGGTGCGCAGGAGCGCCGAGCGCATCTACGAGGTGCTGGACGCGCCCGAGCCCGTACGCGAGCCCGAGCGTCCGCGCCAAGCGCCCGCCACGCCCTTCCCCGTCGTACTGAAGGGCCTGTCCGCCCGTCACGAGGGACGGCGTCAGGACGCGCTCGCGGGGCTCGACCTCACCCTCCACGAGGGGCACCGGATCGCCGTGGTCGGCCCCTCCGGCTCCGGCAAGACGACCCTCGCCCAGATCCTGCTGCGGTTCCTCGACCCGGGGGCGGGCTCCTACACCCTGGCCGGCGTGGACGCGCAGGGCATGGACGGCGACGACGTACGCCGGCTCGTCGGGCTGTGCGCCCAGGACGCCCACCTCTTCGACAGTTCCGTACGCGAGAACCTGCTGCTCGCCCGCAAGGACGCCACCGAGGAGGACCTGCGGGACGCGCTCGGCCGGGCCCGGCTGCTGGACTGGGTGGACGGGCTGCCCGACGGGCTCGACACCCTCGTCGGCGAGCACGGGGCCCGGCTGTCCGGCGGGCAGCGGCAGCGGCTGGCGCTCGCCCGGGCACTGCTCGCGGACTTCCCGGTGCTTGTCCTCGACGAGCCCGCCGAGCACCTCGACCTGCCCACGGCGGACGCGCTCACCGCGGATCTGCTGGCCGCCACCGAGGGCCGTACGACCGTGCTCATCACCCATCGGCTGGCGGGCCTGGAGGCCGTGGACGAGGTGGTCGTGCTCGACGGGGGCCAGGTGGTGCAGCGCGGACCGTACGCGGAGCTGGCCGCCGTGGCCGGGCCGTTGCGGGGGATGGCGGAGCGGGAGGCGGCGACGGAGTCGCCGGCGGAAACGCCTGAGGGCCTGGTGGGTGCGGCTTGAATCAGCTGCGAGTGGCCAGCAGCTGTTCGATCACGACCGCGACACCGTCCTCGTTGTTGGCGACCGTGCGGCCGGAGGCGGCGGCGATCACGTCGGGGTGGGCGTTGCCCATCGCGTACGACTGTCCGGCCCAGGTCAGCATCTCGACGTCGTTGGGCATGTCGCCGAAGGCCACGACCTCCTCGTGCGAGATGCCGCGCTCGGCGCACTCCAGGGCCAGCGTGCTGGCCTTGGACACTCCCGGACCACTGATCTCCAGCAGGGCGCTGGGGCTGGACCGGGTGACGTTGGCGCGGTCGCCGACGGCGAGACGGGCGAGGGTGAGGAAAGCGTCGGGGTCGAGGTCGGGGTGGTAGGCGAGGATCTTGAGCACGGGCTCGCCGGCGCCCCGGCCGTCGGCCGCGAGGATCTCCTCGGCGGGCAGCAGATGGTCCGGCGTCTCCAGGTGCAGCTTGGGATAGGCAGGCTCCTGGTGAAAGCCGTACGTCTGCTCGACCGCGTACACCGTGCCGGGTGCGGCGTCGCGCAGCAGCCGTACCGCGTCCAGCGCGTTCTCCCTGGCCAGTTCGCGTACCTTCACGAAACGGTGGGCGCCGGGGCCGCCGTGCAGGTCCACCACGGCGGCGCCGTTGCCGCAGATCGCCAGGCCGTGGCCGTGGACGTGGTCGCTGACGACGTCCATCCAGCGGGCCGGGCGGCCGGTGACGAAGAAGACCTCGATACCCGCCTCCTCGGCGGCGGCCAGCGCGGCGACCGTCCTCGGGGAGACCGACTTGTCGTCGCGCAGCAGGGTGCCGTCGAGATCGGTGGCGATCAGCCGGGGCGGGGTGGCGAAGGCGGGGGACTCGGGCTGTCGGGTCGCTGAGGTCACCGGCCCATTCTCGCGCATATGCCCGCACGCCCGTGCGGTGCTCCGTACAGATGAGACACAGATGACTTGCCGAGCATGCTCCGGGTACGGCCCGGTGCCCCTCGACCCCAGTCCGGCGGCTCTGCCTGTCGGCCTCAGGCCAGCTGGGCAGGGGCCTCCATGGCGATCTGCTCGAAGACCTTCTCGTCGGCCGCGAAGTCCGAGTCCGGGATGGGCCAGTGGATCACCAGCTCGGTGAAGCCCAGTTCCTGGTGGCGGCCGGCGAAGTCCACGAAGGCGTCCAGAGAGGCCAGCGGACGGGCCCGGTCCGGGGTGAACCCGGTGAGCAGGATCCTGTCCAGCTCCGACGCGTCCCGGCCGATCGCCGCGCAGGCCTCGCCGAGCTTCGCTGTCTGACCGCGCAGCGCCTCGACGGACTGCTCGGGCGTGCCGTTCTCGTACAGCTTCGGATCGCCGGTGGTCACCCACGCCTGTCCGTGCCGCGCGGCCAGCTTCAGCCCGCGCGGGCCGGTGGCCGCGACCGCGAAGGGCAGCCGGGGCCGCTGCACGCAGCCCGGAATGTCACGCGCCTCGTGGGCCGAGTAGAACTCGCCCTCCTGTGTCACGGAGTCCTCGGTGAGCAGCCGGTCGAGCAGCGGCACGAACTCGGCGAACCGGTCGGCGCGCTCGCGCGCGGTCCACGGTTCCTGGCCCAGCGCGGTGGCGTCGAAGCCGGTGCCGCCGGCGCCGATGCCGAGCGTCACCCGGCCGCCGGAGATGTCGTCGAGGGAGATCAGTTCCTTGGCGAGCGTCACCGGGTGCCGGAAGTTCGGCGACGTGACGAGCGTGCCCAGACGCAGCCGGTCGGTGACGGACGCGGCGGCGGTCAGCGTCGGAATCGCACCGAACCACGGGCCGTCCCGGAAACTGCGCCAGGACAGGTGGTCGTAGGTGTACGCGGTGTGGAAGCCCAGTTCCTCGGCCCGCGTCCAGGCGGTACGGCCGCCCTCGCTCCAGCGGCGGTACGGCAGGATCACGGTGCTCAGACGCAGACTCATGCGTCCGAGACTAAGGGCCTGGACCGACGACGGACGAAACGGTCACCGTATGCGGCCGCTCAGCCACGGCGTGAGGAGGCTGACGGTGAGGCACTCCTTGTATGTGCGGTCCCCGGGCAGCGGTACGACCAGCCAGGCCATGGGCGGGAAGCGGCGGGAGCGGACATGGGCCAGCCCGCCGAAGACGGAGCGGAGGAACGCGGGCACGTCGTCGCGCGGGAGGTCGTGGAACGCGACGCCCTCCACCGTGATCAGCGCGTCGTCGTCCGGGTAGAGCCGCACGCTCACCTGGGGCAGTCCGCCGAACTCGGCGTACGCCTCGTGCGGCAGCGAACCGTCCGGGTCCGTGGTGACGCCGAAGCCCGCCGCGCCGCGCCGGGAGGTCTGGTCGGCACCGATGTCGTGGGTCACCTCGATCTCGCGGCCGAACTCGGCGGCGACCGCGTGCAGGGCGGTCACGGCCGCCTCGGTAGTGGGGAGTTGGTCCCTGCGGTCACTCTGGTCCATACCAGCCATCATGCAGGGGTCAGTGCGGGTCGGGGAAGCGCAGGTATTGCGGCGGTACGGCTTTCGTCAGCCACACCCCGTTCGCGCTGACGTGGAAGACATGGCCGGCCCGGTGCATCGCGCCCGCGTCCACCGACAGCACGACCGGGCGCCCGCGCCGGGCACCGACCCGGGTCGCGGTCTCGCGGTCGGCCGACAGATGCACGTCGTGCCTGTTCATCGGGCGGAGACCCGCGGTCCGGATCGCGTCCAGGTACCGGGCCACCGTCCCGTGGTAGAGGTACGGCGGCGGGGTCGCCGGGGGCAGTCCGAGCTCGACGTCGACGCTGTGGCCCTGGCTGGCGCGGATCCGGGCGCCTTCGATCGCGAAACGCTGCTTGTCGTTGGCGGCGACGACGTGGTCGAGTTCCTCGCGGGTGACCGGGAAGCCGTGCGCCGCTGCCGCCGCGAGCAGCGTGTCGATCTCCACCCAGCCGGCCTCGTCGAGCGTGAGGCCGATGCGCTCGGGCTGGTGGCGCAGGTGTTTGGAGAGGTACTTCGACACCTTCACGGTGCGCCGCTCGTCCCACGTCCTGTCGTTCTGTCCGATGGTCGGCTTGTCGTTCTTTTCGTGGTGCGGTCTCTGACTCTTCTTGTCGTTCACGCCACCAGCGTGCCGGGAGAGACGCGGATCACGCAGTTATTTTTCGCCCGAGGTTTGATCCACAACCAAGTCTGGTTATCCACAGGGCAATTGGCCGCGCTGTGGACAACCGCTGGGCGTTTCACGGTGTTTCGTCAAGATCGTTAACAGGTCTGTGATCTGTGGTGAGAGCGTCCAAGTGGCGTGCCCTGGCCTCTCGTTCGGCGGCCAGGGCGATGAACTCGGCGATGTTGTCCGGGCCAACGAGACGTCCTACGGCCTGAATCGTGTCGGCGGGGAGAGACACGGTACGTGTCTCCTCCCGAGAGTTCGGCTGCTCCCCCGCGCCAAGTCGCCGGCGCACCTCGCGGGTCGCGAACAGGCGCATGGCACGGGCCAGTTCGGCGTCCACGGTCTGCTGGGCGAGCGGGCGCAGGCGCCGTACCAGGGAGGCCGCCTCGGCCGCTTTCGCGTCGGTGCGGTGGTGCGGGTCGTCGAGGTAGCGGGCGAAGACGTGCTCGGTGGTGAACTCCAGGAAACGGGCGGCTATGTGCTCGACCTGGACCCGCAACTCCCGCAGATGGTCCGAGATCGCGGTGAGCGGTACGCCCGCCGCGTACAACTCGGCGGCCACGGCCAGCTCTTGGGGGCTCGGGACGAGGAAGGAGTCGGGGTCGTCCGGCACCGGTTCCAGGACTCCGAGTGCCACGGCCTCGGCCACGGCGGTGTCGTCGGGGGTGCCGCCGAAGCGGGCGTCCAGGTCGGCGCGGGACAGCCGGGCCGGCTCCTCGTCGGTCCAGGGCCCCTCGGCCTCGGTGACGAGGCCCAGGACGCCGGCCAGGCCGCGGCCGGTGTCCCAGGCGTCGAGGAGCTCCTTGATGGAGGCCAGGGTGTAGCCGCGGGCGAGGAGATCGGCGATCTGGTGGAGGCGGGTGAGGTGGACGTCGGAGTAGAGGTTGGCCCGCCCCTGGCGTTCCGGGCGCGGGAGGAGACCCTTGTCCTGGTAGGCGCGGATGGTTCGGACGGTGGTCCGGGACCGGTGGGCCAAGTCCTCGATGCGGTAGGTCTTGTGGGGCGGGGGATCGGCCGTCACAGCCTCGGCTCCATCCTCGCGATCCTCCGCAGCACCCCCGGCGCCACCCGCGACAGCATCCGCGCCCCCCGTGCCTCCGGGGTCACCGGTACCACCGCCCTGTTGTGCTCCACCGCCTCCAGAATCGCCGAAGCGACCTTCTCCGGAGGGTAGTTGCGCATCCCGTACAGGCGGGCCGAGCGCTGCTGCCTGCGTCGCTGCTCCGCGTCGTCGACCCCGGTGAAGCGGGCCGTCGAGGTGATGTTGGTGTTGACGATGCCGGGGCAGATCGCGGTCACGCCGATGCGCTGAGCGGCGAGTTCGGCGCGCAGGCACTCGGACAGCATCAGGACCGCCGCCTTGGAGGTGCTGTAGGCCGGCAGCGCCCGCGAGGGCTGGAAGGCGGCCGCCGAGGCGACGTTCACGATGTGGCCGCCCTGGCCGCGGTCCGCCATCCGCGCGCCGAACAGGCGGCAGCCGTGGATCACGCCCCAGAGGTTGACGTCCAGGACCTTGCGCCAGTCCTCCGTGGTCGTCGTGAGGAACGAGCCGGACAGGCCGATACCCGCGTTGTTGACCAGTACGTCCAGGACCCCGTACTCGCGGTGGACCCGCTCGGCGAGCTTCTCCATGGCCTGTTCGTCGGAGACGTCGGCCGTCTCGGGCCATGCGTCCGCCGCTCCGATCAGCCGGGACAGCTCGGCGGTGCGGGCGGCGGCCTCCGCGTCCCGGTCCACGGCCACCACGCGCGCGCCCGCCTCTGCGAAGGCGAATGCCGTGGCCCGGCCGATACCGCTGCCGGCGCCGGTGACCAGCACCAGCTGGCCGCCGAACCGCTGGGCATGGCGGTCCGCGCGCTTCGGCTCGGTGCCCCGGCCGTCCTCGACGGAGATCACGAACTCCTCGATCCAGGCCGCCACCTGGTCCGGGCGGGTGCGCGGGATCCAGTGCTTGTCGGGCAGGGTGCGGCGGGTCAGCTGCGGTGCCCAGCGCTCCAGGTCGTCGTACAGCCGCTCGGAGAGGAAGGCGTCGCCCAGGGGCGTGATGAGCTGCACGGGCGCGTGCGCGTACGCGTCCTCGCGCGGGCGGCGCAGCCGGGGCCGTACGTTGTCGCGGTACAGCCAGGCACCGTGCGCCGCATCGGAGCGGAGGGAGCCGGTCGGGTAGTCCCCGGCGGGGAGCCTCTCGGCCCGTCGGAGGATGCCCGGCCAGGCCTTGCCCAGCGGGCCGCGCCAGGCCAGTTCGGGGATGGCGGGGGTGTGCAGCAGATACACGTACCAGGACTTGGCGCCCTGGCCGAGGAGCTGTCCCAGCCGGCGGGGCGTGGGACGCTTCACGCGCGCGTTGATCCAGTGTCCGAAGTGGTCGAGGGACGGCCCGGACATCGAGGTGAAGGAGGCGACGCGGCCCTCCGTGCGCCCCACGGTGACGAACTCCCAGGACTGCACCGAGCCCCAGTCGTGGCCGACCAGGTGCACCGGGCGGTCCGGGCTCACCGCGTCGATCACCGCCAGGAAGTCGTCGGTCAGCTTGGCCAGCGTGAAGCCGCCGCGCAGCGGTTGCGGTGCGGTCGAGCGGCCGTGGCCCCGGACGTCGTACAGCACCACGTGGAAGCGCTCGGCCAGGCGGGGCGCGACCTCGGACCAGACCTCCTTGCTGTCCGGGTAGCCGTGGACGAGGACGACCGTCGGCTGTGCCGGGTCGCCCAGTTCCGCCACGCACAGTTCGATGCCGCCGGTGCGTACCCGGCGCTCGCGTGCGCCCTTCAGTGCCGTCACTTGTCCTCCGCCCAGCGCCGCACGTGCGGCAGATCGTCGTCCAGCCAGAAGGCGCTCTGCTCGGGGTCCCGGGAGTCGGTGACCACGAGGATCTCCTCGAACTTGGCTCCGGTGCCCCGGAAGCCGAGGTGTGGTTCGACCGCCCACAGGCCCGGTCGGGGCGGGTGGTCGGAGAAGCGGTACGGCGACCACAGCGGCGACCAGCCCTCGCGGTGGCCGTGCAGGGCGTCGGCGGCGAGGCCCTTCAGGGACTGGGTGCCGAACCCGAAGAGGTGAGGTGACCAGCGGCGCTGCCTCACCCGGTCCACCTTGTGGGCGATCACGCCGAACGGGTACGCGCGGTGCCGGTTGGCGTAGCCCTGGCGGACCATCAGGCGGTCCACGTCCTCGTAGATCTCGCGCAGCGGGCGCCGTTCGCGCACCTCGCGCAGGATCAGCTCCCGGTGTGCCTCCAGGTCGGCCATCAGCCGGTCCTGCACGGGGTTGATGCCGAGGGAGCCCGAGTAGCCGATGTCGGCCGTGAAGCCGTCGTAGACCGGGGCCAGGTCCAGGATGAACGGCATCCCGGGGGCCAGCCGGCGGTCGGTCGGGAAGAACTGCAGCGGTATGCGGAAGTCCGTGAACGCGGTGCGGTCGCCGAACCAGGCGAAGGGGAGGTGGAACCAGTCCCGTACGCCACGGACGCGCAGCCACTCGCGCTGCATCCGGGCCGCCTCGCGCTCGGTGATCCCGGGCTCCAGCCGGGCCGCGACCGCCTCCGCGCATTCGTACGCGAGTCGCTGCACCCGCCGGAAACCCTTCAGCTCCGTGGCGCGTTCGGAGAGTACGTCCTGCACTGTCGTCGTCATCCGCCCCGTCCCCATCGACTGCGGTACGCGTCCGTAACCTGACACTGGTGAATGTGACAGTTGTTAGAGGCGACGTCAACAGGAGGCGCAAAGCCTGTGGATAACTCTGTGTAGCTCTCAGGCAGGGGATCCCCTAGGGTCCCGTAATACTCGAGAGTGATGCGAAGACGGCTCTCGGGTCTGACGACCTCCGTGGTCCACATCACTACCTTCGATGACGTGACTGTGATCGCGACCGAAAGCCTGAGCAAGCGGTTCCCCCGGGTGACCGCGCTCGACCGGCTGTCCGTGGACATCGGACCCGGTGTGACCGGACTCGTCGGAGCCAACGGCGCCGGCAAGTCCACCCTGATCAAGATCCTGCTGGGTCTGTCCCCCGCCAGCGAGGGCCGAGCCGAGGTGCTCGGCCTCGACGTGGCGACCAAGGGTGCCGCCATCCGCGAGCGGGTGGGCTACATGCCGGAGCACGACTGCCTGCCGCCCGACGTCTCGGCCACCGAGTTCGTCGTGCACATGGCCCGCATGTCCGGCCTGCCGCCCGCCGCCGCGCGCGAGCGCACCGCCGACACCCTGCGCCATGTCGGGCTCTACGAGGAGCGGTACCGCCCCATCGGCGGCTACTCGACCGGCATGAAGCAGCGCGTCAAGCTCGCCCAGGCGCTGGTGCACGACCCCCAGCTGGTCTTCCTGGACGAGCCGACCAACGGCCTCGACCCGGTCGGCCGCGACGAGATGCTCGGCCTGATCCGCCGGATCCACACCGACTTCGGCATCTCGGTCCTGGTCACCTCGCACCTGCTCGGTGAACTGGAGCGCACCTGCGACCACGTGGTCGTCGTCGACGGCGGCAAGCTGCTGCGCTCCAGCTCCACCACGGACTTCACCCAGTCCACGACCACCCTCGCGATCGAGGTCACCGACAGCGACGAGCACCCCGACGGCACCCGCGCGGTGCGCGACGCGCTGCACGCGCGCGGGGTGGAGACGGACCACGAGGGCGGCGGCCTGCCCGGCGCCGGCCACATCCTGCTGCTCACCGCCCAGGGCGAGGAGACGTACGACCTGGTGCGTGACGTCGTCGCCGACCTCGGGCTCGGCCTGGTGCGCATGGAGCAGCGCAGACACCACATCTCCGAGGTCTTCACCAGCAGCGACGAGCAGCGGAAGGAGGCGGCCGTCCATGGCGGTTGAGCAGCCTCTGGCCACCCCCGCGGGTGACCAGTCCCGTATCCACGACATCGGCTACCGCGGCTACGACGGCCCGCGCCTGGGCCGCGCCTACGCCCGCGTGTCCCTCTACTCGCAGACCCTGCGCGGCTCCTACGGCCTCGGCCGCTCGGTGAAGTCCAAGGTGCTGCCGATGCTGCTGTTCGCGGTGATGTGCGTGCCGGCGGCCATCATGGTGGCGGTCGCCGTCGCCACCAAGGCGCACGAACTCCCGGTGTCGTACACGCGGTACGCGATCATCATGCAGGCCGTCATCAGCCTGTACGTCGCCTCGCAGGCACCCCAGGCGGTCTCCCGCGACCTGCGCTTCAAGACCATCCCGCTGTACTTCTCGCGGCCCATCGAGACCGCCGACTACGTCCGGGCCAAGTTCGCGGCCCTGGCCTCGGCGCTGTTCATCCTCACCGGAGCCCCGCTGGTCGTGCTGTACGTGGGCGCCCTGCTGTCCAAGATGGACTTCGCCCACCAGAGCAAGGGATTCGGCCAGGGACTGGTATCGGTGGCCCTGCTGTCCCTGCTGTTCGCCGGCATCGGCCTGGTCATCGCCTCGATCACGCCCCGCCGCGGCTTCGGCATCGCCGCCGTGATCGCCGTACTGACCATCTCCTACGGGGCGGTCTCCACCCTCCAGGCCATCGCGGACTCGCAGGGCAGCACCGGCGCCATCCCGTGGATCGGCCTGTTCTCGCCCGTCACCCTGATCGGCGGCCTGAGCACCGCCCTCCTCGGTGGCACCAACACCTTCCCGGGCGGAGACGGACCCTCCCACGCCCAGGGCGCGGTGTACGTGCTCGTCGTCCTCGGCCTCATCGCCGCGAGCTATGGCCTGCTGCTGCGCCGCTACAAGAAGGTGGGACTGTGACCACGCTCTCCATCGACCACGTCTCCCGCTGGTTCGGCAACGTGGTCGCCGTCAACGACATCACCATGACCATCGGCCCGGGCGTCACCGGCCTGCTCGGCCCCAACGGTGCCGGAAAGTCCACCCTCATCAACATGATGGGCGGCTTCCTCGCCCCCTCCACCGGCACGGTCACCCTCGACGGACAGCCCACCTGGCGCAACGAGGCCATCTACAAGCACATCGGCATCGTCCCCGAGCGAGAGGCGATGTACGACTTCCTCACCGGCCGCGAATTCGTCGTCGCCAACGCCGAGTTGCACGGCCTCGGTGCCAAGGCCGCCCAGAAGGCGCTGGCCACGGTGGAGATGGAGTACGCGCAGGACCGCAAGATCTCGACGTACTCCAAGGGCATGCGCCAGCGTGTGAAGATGGCGTCCGCCCTGGTCCACGACCCCTCGCTGCTCCTGCTCGACGAGCCCTTCAACGGCATGGACCCGCGCCAGCGCATGCAGCTGATGGACCTGCTGCGGAAGATGGGCGACGAGGGCCGTACGGTGTTGTTCTCCTCGCACATCCTCGAAGAGGTCGAGCAACTCGCCTGGCACATCGAGGTGGTGGTCGCCGGCCGGCACGCCGCCAGCGGCGACTTCCGCAAGATCCGCCGTCTGATGACCGACCGCCCGCACCGTTACCTGGTCCGCTCCAGCGACGACCGCACCCTCGCGGCCGCGCTGATCGCCGACCCGTCGACCTCGGGCATCGAAGTCGACCTCACCGAGGGCGCGTTGCGTATCCAGGCCGTCGACTTCGGCCGCTTCACCGCCCTGCTGCCGAGGGTCGCCCGCGACCACGGCATCCGGCTGCTCACGGTCTCGCCGTCCGACGAGTCCCTCGAATCCGTGTTCTCGTATCTGGTCGCGGCGTAGGAGGCCGAAGATGTACGACCCCACAGTCGCCCGGCTCACTTATCGAGCCCTGCTCGGCCGCCGCCGGGCCCTCATCCTGGGGGCGCTGCCCCTGCTGCTCATCGCGATCTCGGTCGTCGTCCGGGGCCTTGCCGGCGCCGACGACCAGACCGCCTCCGACCTGCTCGGCGGCCTCGCGCTCGCGACCATGGTGCCGATCATCGGCGTCATCGCCGGCACGGGGGCCATCGGCCCGGAGATCGACGACGGCTCGGTGGTGTACCTGCTGTCCAAGCCGATCAAACGGCCGACGATCATCCTCACCAAGCTGATCGTGGCGATCGCCGTGACGATGGTGTTCTCGGCCCTGCCGACACTGATCGCGGGCTTCATCCTCAACGGCAACGGCCAGCAGATCGCCGTCGCCTACACGGTCGCCGCGCTGGTCGCGTCGATCGCCTACGCGGCGCTCTTCCTGCTGCTGGGCACGGTGTCCCGGCACGCGGTCGTCTTCGGGCTCGTCTACGCGCTGGTCTGGGAGGCGCTGTTCGGCTCCCTCGTCCCGGGCGCGCGCACGCTGAGCGTCCAGCAGTGGTCCCTGGCGGTCGCCCACAAGGTGACGGGCGGCGACCTGGTCACGTCCGACGTGTCCCTGGTGACGGCCACGGTGCTGCTGATCGCGGTGACGGTCCTGGCCACCTGGTACGCCGGCCAGAAGCTGCGCTCGCTGACGCTGGCGGGCGAGGAGTAGACGCCCGCTTTATTGACGGGGGCTTCACCTCTGTCCGGGCACACTGGACAAAGCGGGTGCACTGCGTAGGAGGCGCGGGATGGCTGAGGGGTTCGGAGACGGGGACTGGGACGGGGTTGTCCTGGACGAGGACTTCATACGGTCCGCGGGGACTTCGGAGCCGTCCGCGCGGGCGCGGATGCTGGCCGCGAGGTGGAAGGCCGAGGGGCCGGAGCCGCAGCCGTGGCGGTCGGACGAGCCGCCGGCGGGGTGGTTCTTCAGCAAGGGGCGGCGTAGGTGGTGGCGCCGGTGAGGTGGTGGGGCGGCCGCGGGCGCCCGCAAAATCAGTAGCGCCCAACTCGGCTCGAAGGCACAGTTGTTGTGTCACCCCACCATCTGGGAGAGGAGCCGGACGATGTCCATGCACGACAGTACGTCCCGCTCCCGTCAGGGCAGCCTGCGGCGGATCGCCATGTAGCTGCCCGGGGCGGCCGCTTCGAGCACGCGATGGTCGCTCTCGCGTGGGCCGCCCACCCGGAGGATTGGCCGAGTGGTAAGGCACTGGCTTGCGCTGTGCTTGATGCAGAGCAAGCCCTGGTCGGGCCCGGAAAGCCCGCGCACGTTCGATCCGTGCATCCTCCGCACCGCTTCGACGGCACCTCAGCCGAGCAGACGCTCCAGCACCACCGCGATGCCGTCCTCCTCGTTGGAGGACGTCACCTCGTCCGCCACAGCCTTCAGCTCCTCATGAGCGTTGGCCATGGCCACGCCCCGGGCCGCCCAGGCGAACATCGGGATGTCGTTCGGCATGTCGCCGAAGGCGATCGTGTCGGCGGACGTGAGGCCCAGCCGGCGCGCGGCCAGGGACAGGCCCGTCGCCTTCGAGAGACCGAGGGGGAGCAGCTCCACGATTCCCTCGCCCGCCATGGCCACCGTGACAAAGCCCCCGGCCGCCTGCCGTGCGGCCTCGGCCAGTTCGTCGTCGGACAGCTCCGGGTGCTGTATGTAGATCTTGTTCAGCGGGGCCGACCAGAGGTCGGCCGCGTCGGTGAAGGGGACCGACGGGAGATGGCCCCTCACCGCGTACCCCGGCCCGACCAGCACGTCGCCGTCGAGGCCGTCGCGGCTCGCGGCGAGGTACAGCGGGCCGACCTCCGCCTCGATCTTCGCCAGGGCGACCCCGGCCAGCTGACGGTCCAGCGTCACGGACGTCAGCAGGCGGTGCGACCCGGCGTCGTACACCTGCGCCCCCTGGGCGCAGACGGCGAGGCCGTCGTAGCCGAGGTCGTCGAGGATGTGCCGGGTCCAGGGGGCCCCGCGGCCGGTGACGACGATGTGCGCGGCGCCCGCCGCGGTGGCCGCGGCGAGCGCGTCACGGGTGCGCTGCGAGATCGACTCGTCGGGGCCGAGGAGCGTTCCGTCGAGGTCGGTGGCGATGAGCCCGTAGGGGAAGCTCACCGGGACACCGGCTCCAGGACCTCCCGGCCGCCCAGGTACGGGCGCAGCACCTCGGGGACCCGGACCGATCCGTCGGCCAGCTGGTGGTTCTCCAGGATGGCCACGATCGTGCGCGGTACGGCGCACAGCGTGCCGTTCAGCGTGGCCAGCGGCTTGACCTGCTTGCCGTCACGGACCCGGATCGACAGCCGGCGGGACTGGAACTCGGTGCAGTCGGACGTCGACGTCAGCTCGCGGTACTTGCCCTGCGTCGGGATCCACGCCTCGCAGTCGAACTTGCGGGCCGCGGAGGAGCCGAGGTCACCGGTGGCGACGTCGATCACGCGGAACGGCAGCTCCAGCGAGGTCAGCCACTGCTTCTCCCAGGCCAGCAGACGCTGGTGCTCCGCCTCCGAGTCCTCGGGGGCGACGTAGGAGAACATCTCGACCTTGTCGAACTGGTGGACGCGGAAGATGCCCTTGGTGTCCTTGCCGTGCGAACCGGCCTCGCGGCGGAAGCAGGGCGAGAAGCCGGCGTAGCGCAGCGGGAGCCGCTCGGCGTCGATGATCTCGTCCATGTGGTACGCGGCGAGCGCCACCTCGGACGTGCCGACCAGGTAGAGGTCGTCCTTGTCCAGGTGGTAGACGTCCTGGGCCGCCTGGCCGAGGAAGCCGGTGCCCGCCATGGACTGCGGCCGGACCAGTGCCGGGGTCAGCATCGGTGTGAAGCCGGCCTCGGTGGCCTGCGCGATCGCCGCGTTGACCAGCGCCAGCTCCAGGAGGGCGCCGACACCGGTCAGGAAGTAGAAGCGGGAGCCGGAGACCTTGGCGCCGCGCTCGACGTCGATCGCGCCGAGCAGCTGGCCCAGCTCCAGGTGGTCCTTGGGCTCGAAGCCCTCGGCACCGAAGTCACGGATCGTGCCGTGCTCCTCAAGCGTGACGAAGTCCTCCTCGCCGCCGACGGGCACGTCGGGGTGGACGAGGTTGCCGAGCCTGAGCAGCAGCTCCTGGGTCTCGGCGTCGGCCGCGTCGCGCTCGGCGTCGGCGGCCTTGACATCGGCGGCGAGCTGGCCGGCCTTCTTCAGCAGCTCGGCCTTCTCGTCCCCGGCGGCCTTGGGGATGAGCTTGCCGAGCTGCTTCTGCTCGTTGCGCAGCTCGTCGAAGCGGACGCCGGAGGACCTGCGCCGCTCATCGGCGGAGAGGAGGGCGTCGACGAGCGCGACGTCCTCTCCACGGGCGCGCTGGGACGCGCGCACACGGTCGGGGTCCTCACGGAGCAGGCGTAGGTCAATCACGGAGCCAAGGCTACCGGTGTGGGGTTGCCCCCCACTAATCACTATTGACCCGTGTTCCGAATCGCGGCTTACGTTCCGTTATGGGGGAATTGCCGAGCGTGTCAATAAAAAGTGTCTCACTCCCCGAGACGGGGCAGCCCTGCGGCCCGTGGTTGACTCGATTCCCTTGTGGAGAGCGGGACTTGGGGGCGGGGTTGTCCACAGGGATCCACACCCTCGCCAGAGTTATCCACAGGCTGTGTGGATGAGGTGTGGACTTCGGAATCGATCACTCCGGCCTCGGCGTGTGAAGAGAGGAATTCCCTGCCCAAACCTGGGCAACACCCACTTTCGAGTGGAAAGGCGTCGCTCCAAAAGATGAACCATGGGAAACGAGTGGACGAAGGGTGATGTGAGTGATCACCGGCCTGCCTGTGGGTTGTAGGCCGATTTGTCGACAGAGTCAGGTGTTGCTGTCGACTTGTCCCCAGGTCGAGTTGGGGACCTGTGGATAACCCCTGTGGATAACGTAGATGTGAACGTATGGCCGGTTAGAAACGGCCGTCCTGGCAGCGCGCCACCCAGTCGGAGGCCGCCATGAACTCCTCGTCCGACGTCCCCGGCCGCGTCGGTCCCACGGTCTCGCCCGGTTTGATGTCCGCCCGCGGGTACGAGCCGAGGAACCGGACCTGCCGGCAGATCCGCTTCAGCCCCATCAGGGCCTCCGCCACCCGGCGGTCGGAGATGTGTCCCTCGGCGTCGATGCAGAAGCAGTAGTTGCCGATGCCGGCGCCGGTGGGCCGGGACTGCAGCAGCATCAGGTTGATGCCCCGGGTGGCGAACTCGCCGAGCAGATCGCGCAGCCCGCCGGGGTGGTCGTCGTTCTGCCAGAGCACGACGGAGGTCTTGTCCGCGCCGGTCGGGGCCGCGGGCCGGGCCGGACGGCCGACCAGGACGAACCTGGTCTGCGCGTTCTTCGCGTCGTGGATCTCGGTCTCCAGGGCCTCCAGGCCGTACCGCTCGGCCGCGAACTCACCGGCGAACGCGGCGTCGTAGCGGCCCTCCTGCACCAGCCGGGCGCCGTCCGCGTTCGAGGCCGCGGACTCCCAGAGGGCGTCGGGGAGGTGGGCCCGCAGCCAGTTGCGGACCTGCGGCTGGGCGACCGGGTGCGCGGTCACCGTCTTGATCTCGGAGAGCTTGGTGCCCGGGCGGACCAGCAGCGCGAAGGTGATCGACAGCAGCACCTCGCGGTAGATCGTCAGCGGTTCGCCGGCGACCAGCTCGTCGAGGGTCGTGGTGACCCCGCCCTCGACGGAGTTCTCGATCGGCACGAAGGCGGCCTCGACCTCGCCGCCCCGCACCGCGTCCAGCGCCGACTGCACGGAGACGTAGGGGATCAGCTCCCGGGTGGCCGCCTCCGGAAGAGTGCGCAGGGCGACTTCGGTGAAGGTGCCTTCGGGACCGAGATACGCATAGCTCGCTGGCATGTCCCTCACCCTAATGGGCGCAGGGGAGCGCGGCTCGCTTGTCCCATCGGATCCACTCGACCGGGTGGTTTGAAACCCGGAAGCGCAACTCTCCGCGCCTCAGCCCTCCAGCAGCCGCTGCCCCACGTACTCCCCTTCGGTCGCCCCGCCCGGCACGGCGAACAGTCCGCTCGCCTCGTGCCGGATGTACTGCGAGAGCGCGTCTCCGCGGTCCAGCTTCCGCTGCACCGGCACGAACCCGCGCAGCGGATCCGCCTGCCAGCAGACGAAGAGCAGCCCCGCGTCCGGCGTTCCGTCGGCGTCGATGCCGTCGTGGTACGAGAACGGGCGCCGCAGGATGGCCGCGCCCCCGTTCTGGTCGGGCCGGGTGATCCGGGCATGGGCGTTGATCGGGACGACGTACTCGCCGTCGGCCCTGGCCTTCTCCAGGTCCATCGCCGTCGTCTCGGAGCCCCCGGACAGCGGTGCCCCGTTCGACTTCTTGCGCCCGATGACGTTCTCCTGGGCCGCGAGCGACAGCTTCTCCCAGTCGTCGAGGAGCATGCGGATCCGGCGTACGACGGCGTAGGAGCCGTTCGCCATCCAGGCCGGGTCGGTCGAACCGGAGGCCGGTACGAAGATCCGTTTGTCGAAGTCGGAGTCCGTCGGCTTCGGATTGCGCGTGCCGTCCAGCTGGCCCATGAGGTTGCGGGCCGTCATGGGGTGGCTGGTGGCGCCCGGGGTGCGGTTGAAGCCGTTCATCTGCCAGCGGACCCTGGCCGCGCTGCCCGCGTCCTTCTGGACGGCACGCAGCGCGTGGAAGGCGACCAGGGCGTCGTCGGCGCCGATCTGCACCCACAGGTCGCCGTTGCTGCGCGCCCTGTCGAGGTGGTCGGAGGAGAAGTCGGGCAGCGGGTCCAGGGCGGCGGGGCGCTGCTTCTCCAGGCCGGTGCGGGCGAAGAAGCTGTTGCCGAAGCCGAAGGTGACGGTCAGCGACGAGGGACCGGCGTCACGGGCCACATCCGTGTCGTCCTGGGTCATCGCCTCGCCCGCCATCAGCCGCTCGGCCGTCGTCGACCAGCGACGCAGCAGCGCGGCGGCCTCCTTCCGCCCCGCGCCCGCCGCCAGGTCGAAGGCGATGAGATGACCGCGCGCCTGGAGACCCTCGGTGATGCCGGGCTGATGTTTCCCGTGAAACATCGCCCGGTCGGAGCCCACGGTGCTGAGCGGGGTGGCCGGTGCGGGTGCGGCCGCGTAGCCGACGCCCGCGCCCGCCGCGCCGAGTACGAGTCCGGTGGCCCCGGCGGTGCCGAGCAGTGCGCGCCGGGTGACGCCTTGGGCCGGGGGAGCGGACGGGCTCTCCTCGGCGACCGGCGGACGAAGGGACTGGGACGGTTCAGCCATGGTGCGGTTCAGCCGATCTGCGCGTTCTTGGAGACGGTCACCTGGTCGATGTCGGAGGTCCGCACGGTCACGGAGATCTGCCAGTCGCCGGCCATGGGGATCTGTACTCCGTTGGCGGCCCAGTGGCCGGTGGTGACGTGGTCGGGGGTGACGGGAAGCGGCCCGATCTTCTTGGCGGCGAGCGTGAAGGCGACCTTCACCTCGGGGATGTCGAAGGCCCGGCCGTTGGGGCGCTGGACGTAGACGTGCATCTCGTTGCTGCCCACGGCCGCGGGGTCGAGGTCGACGCGGACGACGCCCTTGCCGTCCTTGCCGCCGGTGTCGAAGGACATGTCGAGGGTCAGCGCGCCCGAGGACGAGTTCGAGGCGGCGGACGAGGAGGAGGACGCCGCCGCGGCGGTGGCCTTGGCATCCTGCTCGGTGCGGCCCGGTTCGGTCTGCGTCAGCACGGTCGTGACCGCGAGCAGGGCGACGGCGACCCCGGCCTCGGCGAGCACCGAGCGGCGCAGGCCGAAGCGGTTGGGGTCGGCGTCGCGGACGCGCTTCTGCCGGGCGGCGTCCTTGGCGGCCTGCTGCCTGGCCAGTTGGGCGGCGCGGCCGGGGTCCGCGGAGTCGTCACCGGCGGAGCCTCCGCTGCCGGAGACGTTGGTGCCGGACGCGCCCGACATGCCGGACACGCCAGAAGCGGCGGACGCGCCGGAGGTGCCAGAAGCGGCGGAAACGGCGGACGTGCTGGACGCGCCGGACTTGACCGATGCCTCCTTCGTGGCGGCGGACGCCTTGACGGTCTCCTTCGCTTCCTCCGCATCGGTGACTTCCCCGACCGAGTCCTCCGTCTCCGTCACCGCCGTGTCCGCGAGCCGTCCCGTCCACCGCCGTGAGATGGACGCGATGCCGACCAGCAGCGCCACCAGCGCGATCTTGACCAGCAGCAGCTGCCCGTAGGCCGTGTCGGTGAACGCCGACCAGGAGCCGAGCTGGCGCCAGGACTGGTAGATGCCGGTGGCGACCAGTGCCACCACGCTTCCGAAAGCCACCTGGGAGAAGCGGTGTACCGCGGTGGAGCCGACGGGGTTGTCGGCCGGCGCCCGGTAGAGGGCGAACAGCAGGGCGGTCAGGCCGCCCAGCCAGGTGGCGACGGCGAGCAGATGGATGACGTCGACCGGCATCGCGATGCCCGGCTGGAGCCCGGTGGAGGCGTGCTCGGCCATGGCCCAGCTGGCCGCGAGCCCGGCGGCCACGACGGTGCCGCCGATGGCGAGCCCGAAGGTCAGGTCCCGCTTCTCCGCGCCCTCCTCACGCTTGTCGTAGGCCCCGAAGAGGACGGCGATGAACAGCGCGGCGGCCGCGAGCAGCAGCAGCCGGGAGATCAGGGCGGCGCCGGGTTTGGTCTGGAGGACCTGGCCGAGCAGGTTCAGGTCGAAGATGTCGCCGAAGCTGCCGGAGGTGGTGTACGAGCCGCGCAGCAGGAGCAGCCAGAGGGTGGCCGCGGTGAGCGTCAGCCAGCCGCCGACGACCAGCCGCTGCAGGGCCTGTACGCCGGCGCCGCGCTGCCAGCAGGCGAGCACGAAGGCGGCACCGCCGACGAGCACGATGTATCCGGCGTACGACATGTACCGCCCGAAGCCGTAGAGCCAGCCGACGACCCCGCCGCCCGCGTCCTGGTCCCCGACCGAGGCGACGGTCTTGGAGGGCGCGCCGACGGAGAAGGTGTAGGCACCGGCGACGGGGTGGCTGTCCGCCGAGACCACCTGCCAGGCGACGGTGTACGTGCCCTTGCCCAGCCCGCTCTTGAGCTGGACGCCGTAGGTCGTCCCGGTCAGGTTGTTCGGCTTGGCCACGTCGACCCGTTTGCCCGCGGGGTCGAGGACCCGGATCGAGTTGCTGTTCAGCGACACGTTCTCGGAGAACGTGAGCGAGACCTGGTCGGGTGCCTTCGGGACCACCACCCCCTGGGCGGGGTCGCTGCCGGTCAGCGCGGCGTGCGCGGAGGCCGGCCCGGCGCCGGCCAACAGCGCGCCGGTGACGGCGAGGAACAGCAGCACCAGCGTGCGCAGGCGGGGGGTGATGGTCCGCGTCAAGGTCGGTCCCTCCCTCAGTGTCCGGTCGACGGGTTGTACGTGGCGGACTTCACCGGCATCTCGACGGTGAGCGGACCGGATTCGGCGAACTTCAGCTTCAGGGTGATCGTGTCGCCCTGTTTCGGGCGGCGCTTCAGCTTCTCGAACATCAGATGGTTGCCACCGCTTTTGAACACGAGTTGACCGTGGGCGGGCACCTCGAAGGAGCTGACCTCCTCCATCGCCCCGCCGTTGGTCTCGTGCATGGTGACCTGACCGGCGGAGTCGCTGGTGACGGACGTCAGCTCGTCGTTGGTGGCGCCCTTGTTGGTGATCGTCAGGAAGCCGGCGGCCATGTCGGCGGAGACCGGCTGGGGCATGTAAGAGGCGCCGACCGAGAGTCCGGTTCCCGAGGAGCCCGAAGAATCCGAGCCGCCGCAGCCCGCCAGGACCAGCGCGCCGGCCAGGGCTATGCCGGTCGCGGCCACGCCGGTCAGGGCGAGCCGCCGCCCGGTCAGCGCCGGGCGGGGCAGTGCCGGGAGGCGCAGGGCCGGACGCCTCACGGGTTCTCCCCCTTGATCAGCTTGGGGAGGTCCTTGGTGTAGTCGTCGACGGTGGCGTTCTCGCCGTAGAGGACGTAACCGCCGTTGGTCTTCGGCGAGAACGCCAGGACCTGGGTGCCGTGCACCGAGACGGTCTTGCCGGTCTTCTTGTCCTTGTGGGTCGGCTCGATGGAGATGCCGATGGTGCGGGCGCCGGCCTGGATGGTGGAGAAGTCGCCGGTCAGGCCGATGAACTGGGAGTCGATGCCCTTGAGCCACTTGCCGAGTTCGGCCGGGGTGTCCCGGGCGGGGTCGGTGGTGACGAACACGACCCGCAGCTTGGCCTGGTCGGCCTTGGACAGCGCCTTCTTGGCGACCGCGAGGTTGTTCATGGTCAGCGGGCAGACGTCGGGGCAGTGCGTGTAGCCGAAGTAGATCAGCGTCGGCCTGCCCTTGGTCTCGGCGCGCAGGTCGTACTTCTTGCCGTGGGTGTCGGTGAGCACCAGATCAGGCTTCTGGAACGGCTGGTCCAGGACGGTCGCGGCCTTGTTCGAGGTGTCTCCGGCGACCACGGTCACGGGTGACTTGCTGTCGTCGCCGCTGCCGCAGGCGGAGAGGGTGAGAGTGGCGGCGGCGAGCAGCGCGGCCGCGGCGAACGTCTTCTTGCGCATAGGAAAATGTCCCAGATGTGAGAGATCCGGCGCGCGCCGGGGGCGTACGAGAGCTACCGGGGCGTACGAGAGCTGTCGGAGCCTCGACAGCCTCGCACGGCCCCCTGTGCGCGCTACGGACGTTTGAGCTCAGGCCTCGGAGCCGGCGGACCGGCGGCGGCCGGCGAGGACGCCGTAGGCGACCCCGGCGGCGCCGACCACGATGCCGACGACGCCGAGGACGCGGGCGGTGGTGTCACTGCCGCCCGAGGAGCCGGAGTCGTCGGAGGCCGTGGTCTCGGTCTTGGCCGCGGTGTCCTCGGCGGTGGTGGTCCCGTGGTGGTCGTCGGTGGCGGCGGACAGCGCGAGGGCCGGGGCCGGGTTCTCGGGCTCCTCCTGGCCCTTCTGCTGGACCTCGATCCAGCGGACGACCTCGTTGTCGGAGTACGTCTGGATCGCCTTGAAGACCAGTTCGTCGGTGTTCTCGGGCAGGGCGCCCACGGAGAGCGGGAACTTCTGGAAGTAGCCGGGTTCGATCCCCTTGTCCGCGGCGGTCCAGGTGACCTTGGTGACCGCCTCGGAGATCGTCTCGCCGTGCATCTCCATCGGCTTGGCCAGCTTGGACTTGGTGACCTCGACCTTCCAGCCGGCCATCGGCTGCGGCATCACGGAGGCCAGCGGGTGGTCGGCGGGGAAGTTGACCTCGAGCTTGGTGGTCGAGGCGTTGTCGCGTTCGTTGGGGACCTTGAAGTCGATGACCGCGTAACCGCCCTTGGCGGCGGTGCCCTCGGGCTGCACGCTGACGTGTGCGAACGCGGGCGAGGAGACGGCCAGGACGGCCGCGCCCGCGACGGCGGTGACGGCGGCGACACGGGAAGCCTTCATGGCACGGAAAGCCTTCATGGCAGGGAGCACTCCACTCTGAGTGAGTTCTGTCGTTGAGGGGGCGCGCGGGCAGCGGGAAGCGCGCACGCGCGCGTGCCGCGCGACGGCGGCAGGCCCCTCCGGATCCGGACAGATCCCGGGAAGTGCTCTGGTCGCGTCGCGTCAGGCGGCGAGAACGAGTACGGCGGCGGCCATGGGCGGCCCACGCCGGATCACGGAGTGCTGGAGTGCGACGGTGTGCGGCGCGGGCGGCTCGTCCCAGGTGTTGCGACGGCTGTGCGCGGGCGCCTCGGGTATGGCCATGAGCCCGGCGCACAGAGCGCACGCCAGCGCGAGCGCCCCGCGCAGCGAACGGACGAGCGCCCCTTCGGCGACCCCGTGCGCCGACAGCTCGATCAGCCGCAGCAACGCCAGGTCGCCCCGGCGCAGCAGCCATCCGGCGACGACGGCCGCGAGGAGGTGTCCGAGGAGCATGGGCACGGAGGGCAGCAGCGAGCCGGAGGCCCCGGTGACGTCCGCCGCATGGGCCGTGCCGCTCAGGCCCGCGGCCGAGTCGGGGGTGGAGGTGCTGAGATGCGCGTCGGAGAGGATCTTGTACGCGTGGGCGGGGCTGAGCTGCGCCGCCCCGGCCCCGCACACCAGCCGCGCGGCCCGCTCGACCAGCGAGGCGTCACTCGCCGACAGGGAGGTCAGGGAAGTCGTCGACAACATGCCCGGCATCGACGACATGGAAGTCGTCGACGACATGGACATCGAGCCGGCCGACATCGCCGCGCCGCCGTGCTGACCGAGCCCGAACAGCGTGTGCAGCGTGGTCTGCATGACCGCGAGCAGTGCCACGATCCCCGGCAGCGTGCGGGGCCGCCCGGTGAGCGGGGCGACGAGTGCCAGGGTGCCCAGGAAGCCCGCGCCGAGCGTCCACAGCGGAACGGTCGCGCAGGATGCCAGGGTGTGCCCCGCCGCGGCCAGTACGACACAGAGCGCGGCGAACACCGCGGCCCGCAGGAGCCGCAGTCCGCTTCCGGTGCGCGCCGCGCGCGGGTGGGGGGCGTTCATGGCGCGCTCATCATCGCACTGGGCCCGCACCCGCCATACGGCAGGTCCAACAGATTCGGTTACAGGTGAAAGGAGTGAAAGAACCGGAAGATCGTCCTTGCCGTGAACCGCCCACTCATACACCGAAACCTCCCAAGGCGCATCCCCCGGATGGGCGTTCTCACATCAACGGAGTGCTTACACCCGGGCACGGGTGGCAATAGGTATCGGTATGTCGAGCCGCGGCCAGGAGGCTGGAGCATGAGCATCTGGTGGTCACTCCATCTGCGGCGTGAGGCCGCGAGCGTCCCGCTCGCCCGGCGACTGCTGATCGGCACGATGGAGACGGCGGGCGTCGACCCCGAGATCTCCTACGACCTCTCCGTCGCCCTCAGTGAGGCCTGCGCGAACGCCGTGGAGCACGGCGGGGCGGGCCGCCCTTCGGAGGCCTACCGGGTCACCGCCTACCTGGACGGCGAGAAGTGCCGTATCGAAGTGGCCGATTCCGGCCCGGGGTTGGGCCCGGGGTTCGCCCGCACCCAGGAGATCAGACCCGCTCGCCTCGACGCCGAGCACGGCAGAGGGCTCTGTCTGATCAGAGAACTCGCCGATCACGTCCAGATCGGCAACAAGCCGGGTCGGGGCGGCACGGTGGTCAGCTTCGACAAGATCCTCAAGTGGACCAAAGATCCTTCCCTGCTTTCGGCATGACTCTCCCTCCTGCATAACCCGCGCGCTAGGGTGCGCGCATGATTCTCGAAAAGATTAAAGAAAAAGCAATCCGGCCCGGCGTGATATTGCGTCCCATTGCCGTGGGCGACGCGAAACCGCTGTCCGCCGCGTACGTCGGCAACCGAGAGCATCTCGAACCCTGGGAACCGCTCAGACCCGAGTCCTTCTTCACCGTCGAGGGCCAGACCGAACGCATCGATGGCCTGCTGCGACAGGCCGCGGACGGGATCATGGTCCCCTGGGTCATGGAGGCGGCCGAGGACCGCCGGATCGTCGGCGCGATCACTCTTTCCGGAATTTCCCTGGGTCCTTTCTGCAGTTCGTACGTCGGCTATTGGGTGGCCGGTGATCAACAGGGCCGCGGTCTGGCCAGCGCCGCCCTGGAGCGGGTCTGCGGGATCGCCCGGGATGTGCTGGGGCTCCACCGGATCGAGGCGTCCACCCTGATCGACAACACGACGTCGCAACGCGTACTGAAGAAATGCGGATTCGAGACCATCGGAGATGCGCCGCAGTATCTCCACATCAATGGAGAATGGCGGGACAGCCGGCTGTTCCAGCGGGTTCTGCACGATCGCGACCCGGCCCTGTGACGACGCCGGCCCCACCTCCGTGACCAGTGTTTTTCCGCCGAGTTCAGCTTCCTGGGCGTTCACAGCCGGTTGCCAGCCCCGGCCCATGCCTCTGACAAGCGGCCTTCCTACCTTCGTCGGCCATGACGGGAAACCACAAAGACACGTCGATCACCCGCCGCCGCGCCCTCGCGGTGTCCGGCGGCACGGTGGCGGCCGGCGGCCTCGCGGTCGCCGGCTTCCAGTCGGCCTTCGCCGATGCCGCCGGCACCGACACCGGCACCGACGCGGACGCCACGGCCACCGCGAGTTCCACCAGCAGTGAGTGCATGACGCTGATGAGCAGCGTCACGGAGGGCCCGTACTACCTCGATGGTGCCTTGGTGCGCAAGGACATCACCGAGGGCAAGGCCGGCGTCCCGCTCACCCTTCGCCTGACCGTCGTGGACGCCACCGACGGCTGCACCCCGGTCGAGGGCGCCGCGGTCGAGATCTGGCACTGCGACGCCTGGGGCTACTACTCCGGTTACACCACCGCCAACCCGGGCGGCTCCGCCCCCGCGGAGAGCGAGGAGGGCGACTCCGCCGACGACAACACCTATCTGCGCGGCTACCAGATCGCCAACGCCAACGGGGTCGTCAAGTTCGAGACGATCTTCCCCGGCTGGTACACCCCGCGCACCTGTCACATCCACGTGAAGGTGCACACGGGCGGCGAGAAGGAGGACGGCTCCTACGAGGGCGGCATCGTCAACTACACCGGCCAGCTGTTCTTCGCCGACGACATCGCCGAGGAGATCTTCACCCTCGCCCCCTACGCGAAGCACACCGGCAGCTACACCGTCCTCGCCGACGACATGGTCTACGACGGCGGCGGCGCCTCCAGCGGTCTGCTGACCCTGAAGGCCGTGCACAAGAAGGACCCTTCGAAGGGCTACAGGGGTTCCCTGACCCTGGGCATCGACCCGGACGCCGAGAACACGGGCGCCGGCAGCGGCGGCGGAGGCACCCCGCCCAGCGGCGCTCCGACGGGTACTCCGCCGAGCGACAGCGCCTCCCCTTCGGCCTCCCCCTCCTCGTAAGGTAAGGGACATGACAAGCCGCGAGGACGACGCGCTGGCGCAGGCCGCCGTGGCCGCGCTCACCGGTCAGCTGGCGCTGGCCCCGAAACCGGGGCTGCCCGACCCGCGTGACCGGGACGCCCGCAGCAGGCGCCGGGAGCACGACAGTCTGCGCTGGTCGGCCAGGGCGCTGGCGCCCGGCCTCGCGGCGATGGCCGCCTCCGCCCGCCGTACCGGTGAGGCCTCGCCGGTGCTGCGGGCGGAGCTGGGCGCGATCGGCCGGTCCACCGAGCACTCGGTCGGACTGGCCGGCGGCGGCCACAAGGGCGCCCTGTGGGCCCTCGGCCTCCTGGTCGCCGCGGCCGCCCTGGACCCCCGGGCCAAGGCCCGCGAGATCGCCGCCACGGCCCGCAGGATCGCCGCCTTCAACGACAAGGGCGCCCCCAAGCGCCCCTCCCGGGGTTCGTCGATCTCCGTCAAGTACGGCGCGGCCGGCGCCCGGGGCGAGGCCAGGGCCGGATTCCCGCACGTACGACGGGCGTTGGACGCACTGGCGACGGCCCGCACGGCGGGCGCCGCCGAGAACCAGGCGCGTCTGGACGCCCTGCTCACCGTGATGTCCACCCTCCAGGACACCGAACTCCTCTACACCGCGGGCCCCCTGGGCCTGCGCCACGTCCAGGCGGGCGCCCGCGACGTCCTGGAGGCGGGCGGTACGGCCACGGAGGCCGGCGCCGAGGCGCTGACGGCCCTGGACGCCGACCTGTACGAGCGCGGCTGGAGCCCGCGGGGCAGTGCGGGCCTGCTGGCCGGTGCCCTGTTCCTGGACGCCCTGCCGACACGCTGAGTCAGCCGTCGAGCACCTTGGCGAGTACCTCCAGGGCCTCCGGATAGAGCCACTCCCGGGGCGTCCCGTACCCGACGACCAGGCCCTGCGGCAGCCCCGCAGCACCGCCGGTGTGCCAGTGCTCCCCGAGGCCGCCCACCGCCAGCCCCGCGGCCGCCGCGCGGGCCAGCGTCTCCCGTTCGTCGGCCACCGAGACGAGCGCGTGCAGCCCGGCGGCGATCCCCCGCACGTTCCGGCCGGCGCCCAGCCGCCCCAGCAACTGGTCCCGGCGCCGTCGGTAGCGCAACCGGCACGCGCGCACGTGCCGGTCGTAGGCGTGGCTCTCGATCAGCTCGGCGAGCGCCAGCTGTCCGATGGACTCGGTGTGATGGTCGCTGTGCAGTTTGGCGTCGGCGACGGCGTCGACGAGATGCGGCGGCAGCACCATCCACCCGAGCCGCAGCGCGGGGCCCAGCGTCTTGGAAGCGGTCCCCAGATAGACGACCTGCCCCGGCGCCACCCCCTGCAGGGCGCCCACGGGCTGCCGGTCGTAGCGGAACTCCCCGTCGTAGTCGTCCTCGACGATCACCCCGCCACGTGCGCGCGCCCAGTCCACCACGGCCCGCCGCCGCTCCGGATGCAGGGTGACCCCGGTCGGATACTGATGAGCCGGGGTGAGGACGACCGCCGCCGCGTCGCCCAGCTCCGCCGCCCGTGCCCCCCGTTCGTCCACCCGCACCGGCACCACGGTCCCCCCGTTCCTCCGCACCACCTCCCGGTGGAACGGCAGCCCTGGGTCCTCCATGGCCACGGCGGCGCCGCCGCCCAGCACCCGCGTGAGCAGTGCGAGCCCCTGCACGTACCCCGAGGTGACCACGATCCGCTCCGGCGGCGCCACCACCCCACGGGCCCGCACCAGATACCCCGACAGCGCGGTCCGCAGCTCGATCCGCCCGCGCGGATCGCCGTAGTCGTACGCCAGGGAGGGCGCGCCGGCGATGGCCCGCCGCAGCGCCCGCAACCAGGCGGCCGCCGGGAACGCCCCGGCGTCCGGCCCGCCGGGCCGCAGATCGAAAAGCGGCGCACGCGCGCGTGCGGCCGCTTCGGGAGCGTCGGAGGCGGCGGAGGGAAGGGTGGCGACCCGGGTCCCGGACCCCTGCCGAGCGGTCAGATACCCCTCGGCGACCAGCTGGTCGTAGGCGGCCTTGGCGGTGCCCCGGGAGATGCCCAACTCGGCGGCCAGCCGCCGGGTGGCGGGCAAACGGGCCCCTGGCACCAGCCGCCCGACGCGAACGGCGTCCCGCAGGGCACGCTCCAGGCCAGCCCGTCGTCCGTCGCCGGTATCGCCTTCCAGACGCAGTTCGATACCACTCCAGAAGTCGTCCACTTGTAACCCCCGTTGACTGGACCTACCCAGGGCGCGGGGCTGCCTCGATGTGCGGCCACCGCCGCGCAGGCGCGACCAGCTCCCACGAACCCGCAGAACACAACAATGGCCGGGCACCCACCCAGGTACCCGGCCATTCACCTCGTACGTCAGCTCTTGAGCGAACCCATCCACGCCTCGACCTCGTCCGACCGCCGGGGCAGCCCCGCGGAGAGGTTCCGGTTCCCGTCGGCCGTCACGAGGATGTCGTCCTCGATCCGCACCCCGATCCCCCGGTACCCCTCCGGAACGGTCAGGTCGTCGGCCTGGAAGTACAGCCCCGGCTCGACGGTCAGCACCATCCCCGGCTCCAGGACGCCCTCCACGTACGTCTCGGTCCGCGCGGCGGCGCAGTCGTGGACGTCGAGGCCGAGCATGTGCCCCGTCCCGTGCAGCGTCCACCGGCGCTGCAGCCCGAGCTCCAGCACCCGCTCCACCGGACCCTCGACGAGCCCCCACTCGACGAGCCGCTCGGCCAGCACCCGCTGCGCGGCATCGTGGAAGTCGCGGTACTTGGCGCCCGGCTGCACCGCCGCGATGCCGGCCTCCTGGGCGTCGTACACCGCGTCGTAGACCTTCTTCTGCAGCTCGCTGTACGTGCCGTTGATCGGCAGCGTGCGCGTGACGTCGGCGGTGTAGAGGCTGTGCGTCTCCACGCCGGCGTCGAGGAGGAGCAGGTCGCCCGAGCGCACCGGGCCGTCGTTGCGGACCCAGTGCAGGGTGCAGGCGTGCGGGCCGGCGGCGCAGATCGAGCCGTAGCCGATGTCGTTGCCCTCCACGCGCGCGCGGAGGAAGAACGTGCCCTCGATGTAGCGCTCGGACGTGGCCTCGGCCTTGTCGAGGACCTTCACCACGTCCTCGAAGCCGCGGACCGTGGAGTCGACGGCCTTCTGCAGCTCGCCGACCTCCCAGTCGTCCTTGACCAGCCGTGCCTCGGAGAGGAAGACGCGCAGCTCCTCGTCGCGCTCGGCCGTGACCTTGTCGGTCAGCGCGGCTTCGATGCCGGCGTCGTACCCGCGCACGACCCGCACCGGGCCGGTGGCCTCGCGCAGCTTGTCGGCGAGTTCGCGGACGTCGGCGGCGGGGATGCCGTAGAGCGCCTCGGACTCGGACAGGGAGTGGCGGCGGCCCACCCACAGCTCGCCCTGCCCGGAGAGCCAGAACTCGCCGTTCTCGCGGTCGGAGCGGGGCAGCAGGTAGACGGTGGCCACGTGGCCGTCGTCCTTCGGCTCCAGGACGAGTACGCCGTCCTCCGTCTGGTCGCCGGTGAGATAGACGTATTCGACCGACGCCCGGAACGGGTAGTCCGTGTCGTTCGATCGGGTCTTCAGGTTGCCGGCCGGGATCACCAGGCGGTCGCCCGGGAAACGGGCGGACAGCTCGGCGCGGCGGCGGGCGGTGTGCTCGGCCTGCTCGACGGGGGTCAGGTCGCGCAGCTCCGTGTCGGCCCAGCCGGACTTCATGTTCTCGGCGAGCTCGTCGGACACGCCCGGGTACAGGCCGTTCTTACGCTGCTTGATCGGCTCTTCCGACTCGGTCTCCGGGGTCTCCGGAGTTTCCGGGTTGAGCTCGTCGGCCACGGTCATCCTCCTAGACACTGCACTGGATCCCGTCCATCGTACGGTCGTACCGAACGGTGCCCCAGGGCCGGACGACTCTTGACCGGGTGACCTGCCTTTTTGACTGACCGATCAGTCAAAACGGGCCGCGAGCAGCACCACGTCCTCTTCACAGCCGGCCGAGTCCAGCCCGTCGGGCAGCACCGTGCGCAGCACATGGTCGGCGATCGCCCCGGGGTCGTGGCGCAGCGCGCGCGGGATGCTCGCGGCGGCCGTGTGCAGCCGGGCGAAGGCGCGGTCCATGGGGTCACCGGTGCGGTGCAGCAGCCCGTCCGTGTAGAAGAGCACGGTTTCCCCGGCCTCGGCCTCGATCTCCACGCTGGGCGCCTCCCAGCAGGCCAGCATCCCGAGCGGCGCGGAGACCGACGTCTCGGCGAACTCGGTGCGGCGCGCCCCGATCAGCAGCGGCGGGCTGTGTCCGGCCCCGGCCAGGGTGACCTTGCGCAGCGCGGGCTCGCAGTAGGCGAACAGGGCGGTGGCGGCGCGGGCCGGTTCGGTCAGCCGCAGCAGCAGTTCGAGATCGGAGAGGACCGCGACCGGGTCCTCGCCCTCCATCACGGCGTACGCCCGCAGGGAGGCCCGCAGCCGGCCCATGGCGGCCACCGCGCTGGGCCCGGAGCCGGTGACCGAGCCCACCGAGAGGCCGAGGGCGGCGTCGGGCAGCGGCAGTGCGTCGTACCAGTCGCCGCCGCCGCGCGGGCCGGTGCGGTGCCGGGCGGCGAGCTGCACACCGGCCACCCGGGGCAGCCTGGAGGGGAGCAGCTCCTCGGCGATGGTCGCCATGCACGCGCGCGTGCGCTCGACTTCCAGCAGCCGGGCCAGATGCTCGGCGGCGAACCGGACGTACAGGCCGACGAGGTGGCGCTGGCGCTCGTTCGGCTCGGCCGGCCCGTCGTACAGCCACAGGACCGCGCCCAGGCGGGCGGCGGCGTCGGTGGTCAGGGGGAGCGCGTAGCTGGCGGCGTAACCGAGGCGGGCGGCGACCTCGCGGTGCCGGGGGTCGAGGCCGTCCTCGGCGAACAGATCGGGGTGGACCATCTCGGTGCCGGTGTTGTACGGCAGCGCGCAGGCCGGGATCGTCTCCAGGTGGCCGAGGTCCGCGCGGCCGAGTCCGAGGCCGAGCGTGCTGTGCGGGCCGAGACCGTCGGCGGGCTCCAGCGCCACGAGTCCGCGCCGGGCGCCCACCAGGGCGGCACCGGCGCGCAGCAGTTCCTGGAGGGCGGGCTCCAGTCCGCCGGTGCGGGCGAGCCGTTCGGTCAGTTCATGGAGGGTGGTGAGGTCGGAGACCCAGCCGGCCAGCCGGTCCTGGAGGACGGTGCCGGGCGCCGGTGCGGCGGGGGCCTTCGGGACGGAAGGTGCGCCCGGGGCGGGGGGAACCGGTGCGACAGTGTGTGCGGGCGTGGGGACCGTTGAATCGATTCCAGCCACTTTCGGAGGGTGCGGGGCGCTCATCGTGTCCGGCTTTCAGACCTGCGCGTATTGCTCAAAAGCATCGCAAACCCCCATGTCTTTCTGCGCCGCTAGCAGTGTCTCCACATGTACACGCACTCGTGAGGGGATGTCCAGCATTGTCCTGCCGGGATTCCTGGTGTCCATGGGTCTTCCGGTGACTTCTCCCGGACGGCTTGCACAAAAGCAAAGTTGGCTTAAAACTGACTCGGGTAACGGTTCATTGCGGTCGACTGGCCTTGCTCCACGGAGCGTCACAGCGGTCGTGATGGGTACGTACTCGGAGAAGGCCAGGGGTGGTTGGGGATCACCCGGAACCTGGCGACGGACCCGGGCGTCTTAACCACCGACGACCGTGCCCCATCCTCCCGTGGCGGCGGCGGAGAGAAACACTCGGAACGGCAAAACGCCAGACTTCGCCACCCCCATGCCGTGGCCGTGCTTTTGATAGACGCAGTATTGGATGCGGGCGCGGCCCCCGGCTCGACCCCTTGGGGTTCCCCTTGCCAGTGCAGGGGTGTGATGCGCCAACAGGTACGCACAGTGAAGTGATCGACACATGATGTGATGTGGTCCACGGTGTTGCCAGCGGTGCAACGGAAAGGAACGAGCGCTCATGCGCGAGATCCTCGGAAGGCGACGCAGGCTCCTGTCCAGGCGGAAAGACAAGGGGCCTGAGTTTCTCGGCGCGGCCCTGACCTTCGCGACGGAATGGCAGTGGCCCGTACTCCCGGGCGTGGCTCCGGACCCACAGGGCCGGGCCCGCTGTGCCTGTCCCGACCCCGAGTGCACGGTGCCGGGTGCGCACCCCTTCGACCCCGGTCTGCTCGCCGCCACCACCGACGAGCGCATGGTGCGCTGGTGGTGGGGCAACCGGCCGGCCGCGCCGATCATCCTGGCCACCGGTGCCGCCGGCGGCACGGCACCCTGCGCGGTCAGTCTGCCCGCCCTCGCCGCCTCCCATGCCCTCACTCTTCTCGACCGCCGCGGCATGCGCCTCGGTCCGGTGGTCGCGGCGCCCACCCGCTGGGCGCTGCTCGTCAAGCCGTACACCATGGAGCAGCTGGGCGAGCTGCTGTACGCCAAGGACTTCGTCCCGGGCTCGCTCCGCTTCCACGGGGAGGGCGGCTATCTCGCCCTGCCCCCCTCCGAGACCGGCCAGGGTGCGATCCGCTGGGAGCGCGCCCCGCTGCCCGGCTCGGCCAAGCCCTGGGTGCCCGATGTGGAGGCCGTGGTGGACGCCGTGGTCGACGCCCTCACCCGTACGGGTGTGAGCGCACCCGAGTTGTAAGGGTGTCGGGCGCGAGAACGCGGCTTCTCGTGCCTCGCTGGTTATCTTCCGCACATGCTGCGTAATTCTGGGGGGCAACCCCCAGGCCCCCGACTACGTCTGCTCGCCCTCGCGGGCGTCATGGTGTGCGCGGTCGCGCTGCCGTTGACCGTGGCGTCCGCGGGTCAGGTGGGCGACGCCGCCGGACACCCCGCCGGGAGCGACGACGAGAAGCTGCCGGCCCCCGTCCGGTCCCCCATGGTGCTCGGCCTGGGCCTGGCCACGGCCGCCCGCTGCGGTCCCGAACTCACCTCCCCCGGCGGAGTGGAGGCGCAGACCTGCGTGATGACCCAGGGCGCGGACACCTGGGCGCGCACCTACTACCGCAACGCCACCGGGGCGGACCTGGAGTCCGTGCTGAGCCTGATGGGCCCGCACGGCCGCAGCGTGCAGACGCACTGTGCCGCGGACGCCGGCGACGAGCCCGCCACCTGTGAGACGCCCCGGGAGCACACGCGGGGCGCGCTGGACGCCTACACGGCCGTCTCGGAGTTCGCGGCGCGTGACGACGACGGACCGTTGCTGCTGCGCAGTGCCAGCAACTCCGCGGGCGACACCGGAGACGGCTCGGGGAATGACGCCGGGAGCGATGCCGGCAGTGATGCCGAGGATGGCTTCGGGAGCCGTCCCGGGAGTGACGCCGGGCGGGCGGCCGCGGGCTCGTCCGGCAGCAACTCCGGTGCGGCCAACCGGAGTTGACGTATCGCTACGGTCCGTACACCGGACGCCGGCATGGGCGCAGTCATGAAAAGGCCCGGTTGCTGGCGACGGGGGATGCACCAGCAACCGGGCTACTGAGACGGTAACAAGAGATCGGCGGTTCGCAAATTCGATCTCGGCTATTCGGACACGTATTTGCTTGCCACGTAGGGAAGTTGTGACCGGAGTCACCCGAGTCAACGGGTCCGGAGCGGCTGACCGGTCGGTCAGCCGCGTCCCTCCGCCCGCCTTGATCGTCAGCTGAGCGTGACCTGCCGGTTGGTCAGCCCGCCGCGGGCCCGGCGCTCGTCCGCCGTGAGCGGTGCTTCCGAGGCCAGAGCGGTCGCGAGCCGCTCCGCGAACTCGGCGGCCGGCTTCTCCACGTCCTCCGCGCCGACCCCGCTCGGCAGGTCCCAGACCGGCACGGTGAGACCGTGGGCGCGGAAGGAACCGACCAGCCGGGTCCCCTCGCCGAGGCTGGACCTGCCCGCCGCGTGCAGCCGCGCGAGAGCGTCCAGAAGCTGCTCCTCGGGATACGGCATGACCCACCGCAGATGGTTCTTGTCCGGCGTCTCGCACCAGTAGGCGGAGTCGACACCGGTCAGCTTCACCGTCGGGATGGCGGCCGCGTTGGCCCGCTCCAGGGAGGCGGTCACCTCGGCGGTGGCGTTCTCCGCGTCCTGCACCCAGAACTCGAAGCCCTCGTGCACGACCGGCGCGAACGGGCCCTCGGGGTCGAGCAGATCCTGCAGCCGAGGGCTGTCGGCGGGGGCGCGGCGGCCCTGCACCGGGGTGCCCGGTTCGGCGGCGAGGGCGCGCTGGAGGGTGTCCGCGAGGTCGCGGCTGATGTCGCCGGACGCCGTGTCGTTCTGGAGGCCGAGGAGGACGGTGCCGTCCTCGCGGCGCAGCGCCGGCCAGGCCATCGGCAGCACGGTCGCGAGCGTGACCGAGGGGACGCCCTCGGGCAGGCCGTCCTTCAGGGTCAGCTCGACCGTGGCGGCGGGGACCAGCTCGCGCAGTGCCACCCAGTCGCCCTCGCCGGCCAGCCCCTCGAACGGGCGGTGCACCAGCTCGGTCGCCGCGTGTGCGGCCGCCCGGCCGTGGCACGCCTTGTAGCGCCGGCCGCTGCCGCAGGGGCAGGGTTCCCGGGCACCGACAACCGGAAAGTCTCCATCAGCGCTTCCGGCCCGTGCCGCATCGCTGAGCTGCGGCCGCGTGGCCTTTGTCTGGGGTCGCTTCTTGGCCATCTGGGTGTCTCCCGGTTACGGCTCGTCTCGTACTGGCGGGAGCCTAGCCGTTCACACCCCGAGCCACGGGTACCTGCGGACAGAGCCGCGGCACCGGGCACCGCCGGACGGGTCGGTACGGCCGGTCAGTCCATGTCCTCGAATGCGTCGGCGAAGTCCGGACCGGCCGTCTCCGGGGCAGCGGGCGCCATGACGCGCGTAGCGAACGTGTCCCGTTGGGTCCTGACGTCCGGATCGCTCACGCCCTTGTGGACCACGACCCAGACCGTCACCTCGCCCCGGGCGTCGTCCCGGACCCCCCAGTCGTCCGCCAGGGCCGTGATGATGTTCAGCCCGCGGCCGCCGTGCGCCGTGACCGACGGGGTCATGGGAGCCGGGCGGGTCGGTCCGCCGCCGTCCGTCACCTCGACGATCAGCCGGCCGCGCGAGTCCACCCGCCAGGCGGCCCGGACGTCGCCGTCCCCGGCCAGCGCGTCCCCCAAGGGGCGGCCGTGCTTGCACGCATTGCTCAAAAGTTCGGAAAGGATTAGTACGGCATCGTCGATGACCGATTCCGATACGCCACCGGTGCGCAACTGATCGCGCATGCGGTGCCTCGCCTTCCCCACGCCCGCAGGGCCATGGGGTACGGCCATGCTCGACGACGTGGGCACCTCCTGTGCCACCACCAACGCCACCCCCGAGACCTCCTTTGCCCCACGCCACGGTGTGGATGCCCCATCGGCCTGAACCGGAAACCGGCCAATGAATGTCCGGTGACGCACTCGCAACGAACGAATACGGACCGAACGCGCCGGAGCACACCCTGTGACGGGCTCGTCGCCATCCCCCCGGATATGGCTTCGTGTGGCTTGATTTCGATGGTGTGGCCGATACGTGAGAATGGTGTGAGTGGGCTGTGGGGTCAAGGGGTGCGGCGATTACTTACGCGACTCTTTATCTGAGCCTCGATCAGCAGGACGGGACCCGGGTCGTCGGACTCATCGTCCGAGCCGCCGCAGCACCGCCGCCGGCCGGTTGGTGATGACCGCGTCGACACCGAGCTCCAGGCACAGATCCACGTCCTCCGGCTCGTTCACCGTCCAGACGTGCACCTGGTGGCCGTTCCGCTTCAGCCGCTCGATGTAGGTGGGGTGGTTGCGCACGATCCGGATCGAGGGTCCGGCGATCCGCACCCCGGCCGGCAACCGGCCGTCGCGCAGCCGGGGCGAGAGGAACTGCAGCAGATAGACCGTGGGCAGCGTCGGCGAGGCCGCCCGCACCCGGTGCAGCGACCGCGCGGAGAAGCTCATGACCCGCACCTGCGACTCGGCCGCCGTGGCCGGGGCGTCCAGGCCGAACCGCTTCAGCAGGTGCATCAGCCGCTCCTCGACCTGCCCCGCCCACCGTGTGGGGTGCTTGGTCTCGATCGCCAGCTCCACCCGCCGCCCGGCGTCCGCGACCAGCTCCAGCAACCGTTCCAGGGTGAGTACGGCGGTGTCCGCGCGGTCCTCCGGCCGGAACTCCCATTCGGGCTCCTCGTCCCGCCCCCGCCAGGCCGGGCCCTTCTTCCAGGAACCGAAGTCCAGGGCGGCCAGGTCCGCGAGCTCCAGGGCCGACACCGCTCCGCGACCGTTGGACGTCCGGTTGACGCGGCGGTCGTGGACGCAGACCAGATGGCCGTCCGCGGTCAGCCTCACGTCGCACTCCAGGGCGTCGGCGCCGTCCTCGATGGCCTTTTTGTAGGCGGCGAGCGTGTGCTCGGGGGCGTCCTCGGAGGCCCCGCGGTGGGCGACGACCTGGATGCGATGCTGTGGTGCGTGGGTCACCGCGACATGGTGCCACCGTGCGGGCGTACGTGGGGGCACCCCCCGATGCCAGCAAAGGGAACTTTTGTCGGACAAGCCCTATATAAAGGTTGTCGGTGTACCCACAGCCACCGCTTATGGTGCTCTGACGGCCTGTGGGAAAAGCTGACGGCATACAAAAGCACGTGTACAGCTGAATCGCGCCGGACCGACAGCAAGCGTGAAAGAGCGTGACCGAGTGCGACCGAGAAGAAAAGCCGTGGACCGAGGAGAGAAGCTGTGAGCACCGAGAACGAGGGCAACCCGGTACCTCCGGCCCCGTCCGCACCTCCCGTGCCGCCGACGTCTCCCGCTGCCTCGCCGCAGGCAGCCGCGTCCGACGGCGGGGAAGCGCCGACCACCCCGATCCCGTCGGCGCCCCAGGGCGCGCCCGCGGGTGACCCTTACGCCGCCCCGCAGGCCCCCGAGGGCTCCTGGCCGCCCCCGCCCCCCGTGACCCCTTCCTACGCGGACGCCGGCGCGGGTGCGGCCCCCGGGTCGGCCGCCGGCGTCGGCTGGGGCTCTTCGTACGATCAGCAGCACCAGCAGTACCAGCAACACCAGCCGTTCCAGCAGCCGCAGCACGCGCCGAAGAAGGGCAGCGGGCGTGGCGGTCTGATCGCCGCCGTCCTGGTGGCCGCGCTGGTCGCGGGCGGCCTCGGCGGCGGCCTCGGCTACACGCTGGCCAAGAACAACGACGACATGGGCTCCACGACCGTCTCCGCCTCCTCCGACGGCGGCGCCACCCAGGTCAAGCGCGCGGCCGGCACCATCGCGGCGGTCGCCGGCAAGGCGCTGCCCAGCACGGTCACCATCGAGGCCGAGTCGACCAGCGGCGAGGGCGGCACCGGCACCGGGTTCGTCTTCGACACCCAGGGCCACATCATCACCAACAACCACGTGGTCGCGGATGCCCTCGACGGCGGCAAGCTGACCGCGACCTTCCCGGACGGCAAGAAGTACAACGCCGAGGTGGTCGGCCACGCGCAGGGCTACGACGTCGCGGTCATCAAGCTCAAGAACCCGCCGTCGGACCTCAAGCCGCTGGCCCTCGGCAACTCCGACAACGTGGCGGTCGGCGACGAGACGATCGCGATCGGCGCCCCCTTCGGCCTGTCCAACACGGTCACCACGGGCATCATCAGCGCCAAGAACCGCCCGGTGGCCTCCAGCGACGGCAGCTCCACCAGCAAGGCGTCCTACATGAGCGCCCTGCAGACCGACGCCTCCATCAACCCGGGCAACTCCGGCGGCCCGCTGATGGACGCCTCCGGCGCGGTGATCGGCATCAACTCCGCGATCCAGTCCGCTTCCAGCGGCGGCCTGGGCAGCACCGGGCAGTCGGGCTCGATCGGCCTGGGCTTCGCGATCCCGATCAACCAGGCCAAGTACGTGGCCCAGCAGCTGATCAAGACCGGCAAGCCGGTCTACGCGAAGATCGGCGCGTCGGTGTCCCTGGAGGACAGCAGCGACGGCGCGCAGATCACCGACTCCGGCTCGGGCGGCTCGGCCGCGGTCGAGTCGGGTGGCCCCGCCGACAAGGCCGGCCTCAAGCCCGGCGACGTCATCACCAAGCTCGACGACTCGGTGATCGACAGCGGCCCCACCCTGATCGGCGAGATCTGGACGCACAAGCCCGGCGACAAGGTCCAGGTCACCTACAAGCGGGGCGGCTCGGAACACACGGTCGAGATGACCCTGGGCTCCCGCGTGGGCGACAACTGACCCGCACACGCGCCTGCCGACCGGTTACTTTGTTCCCCGCGTCGATCTCGGTCGACGCGGGGTGGGTTGCCCGAGCGGCCTGAGGGAACGGTCTTGAAAACCGTCGTGGCAGCGATGTCACCGTGGGTTCACATCCCACCGCCTCCGCGCAGGCCAGCGTAGGTGCTGGTCAGAAGGGGTGTCCCTTGATGAGGGGCGCCCCTTCTGTATGGGGTCTGTCTCACCATGGGGTCTGTCTCACCTTGATCCGGCTCCGGCACGTTGTGGATCAATGCGTGTGGACCAGGCGTGGAAGGGGAAAGCCCCCGCCCTCCGGCTCGTTCCGGACGGCGGGGGCCTCGGGTGCCCATGCGATCAGTTGTTGTTCTTCATGGTGGAGCCGGTTCCTCCCGGCTCCTTCGGCGCCCAGCTGGGAGCTTGGGTGGCGTCCTTGAAATCGGTCGACTTCATCAGAACCCGCCAGTCCTCCTTGCCCGCATCGCCGTCGAGCCGAACGGTGAACTATCTGACCTGGTGGGTGCCATGGAAGTACAGGACCACGACTTGGCGTTCTGAACCGTCGTCATAGAAATCGCCTGTCACTTTGCCGCGTGCGCCGGCTCCGAAGCCCTTGATCCAGTTCTCGGCGGTCTTCTGGGCTACCGCATCGCTGCTGTCGCTGGTCGCCAGCTTGCGGAGCTCAGCCGTCTTGCCGTCGGCGATGTCCCACACGAGCTCCTGCATCACCAGCAACGAGCCGGTGGAGGGGTAGCCGGCCACGTGCAACGGCTCGTGGCCGGCGTACGCCTGCTCGTAGGACGCGCCGGGCCCTCTGGCATCAGCAGAGCTGCTGTCGAGAACAGCACATCCAGACGTCAGCAACACTGCTGCTGCCATCCATCCGGCCGCTGCACGGCTCTGCTTCAACCTGGGCATCTCACGTTCCTTGCTTCTAGCGGGTCTTGGGCCTGACGATCGTGACCTTCTCGATGGGGATGGCTCCGGTGGCGTCGGGAACGTCTGTGGAGGCGTGCGCTGTTCCTGTGACGGCGCCGGCGGCGGTGAGGGCGAGCACTGCTGCGCCGGTGACCGTACGGCCGAGCTTGTTGCGCAAGAGTCGGGTTCCTTCCCCCTGTGACGGGTCTCAGCCGCCCGTTGGTCGGGTCGGTGCGGCCTTCCGGACACGTTGACTACGAGGATGGAGAGACGGATGCGCAGGTTCCCAGTTGGCCGGTTTCGAGCGGTAGCCGAGCCGGAGCACCTGGGTGAAAGGCGGAGGCGTCACCTCTCCTCAGCAGGTGGGAAAGCGGCTCGACTCGCGGTGCCGGCCGAAGCGCTGGGAGTTGTTGCCCGGAGTCGGGATGGGGCCACTGCGGTTCGGGGGAGTACTACCGCGACCGCCTGCCGCTGGAAGGTGCCTCAGCCGCGGATCAATCGCCAAGGCCGTAGTAGTGCGCGTGCTGCTGCTACAGAAGGACTGAGCACCAAGCTTCTATGCCTAGGCGGAGCTGCCGACCGATTGCTGATCGGAGCGTGGTCCCGGCAGCGGGACAGAGCCGGTGGACCCTGAGTGGACCACAACCCCCACGAGACATCCGAGGCCGGTACGCTGTACCCGCTCCGCCCCTGGTGGACGGGGCAAGAGGTGGGTTGCCCGAGCGGCCTAAGGGAACGGTCTTGAAAACCGTCGTGGCAGCGATGTCACCGTGGGTTCAAATCCCACACCCACCGCGCAGGTGAACGGCCTCTGACCAGGTAGATCGGTCAGGGGCCGTTCTCTTGCCCGCTGTCCGCCGGTGCCCGTGGCTCCCCGCTGCATCCCGGCCCGACGGGCACGGGAGGGGCACTGCTCAATCAGAAGGCGCTTCGCCTTGGCCACGGGCTCGTTGGTGTCTGCAGGCTCGGGTTCCTCGGGCGCGCCTGGCTTCGACGATCCGAGCGAGCCGTCGGTGTACTCGTCGTGGAACTCCGGGCCCTCCTGGGCTTCAGGTGAGGCGTCCGTGGAGGCCAGGCTCCGGCTGCTCCTGGGTGGCGGCCCAGGTGGACAGGAGGCGCAGCGCGTCAGCACTGGGGGTCTCGGGAACGGCCGAGTAGATCACGAGCGTGAGGGTGGGGTCAGAGGCCAGAGACATGGTTTCGCAGTTCAGTTCCAGGTCTCCGACGGCCGGATGGTGGAACTTCTTGGCGCTGGCACGGTGTTGGCGGACGTTGTGGTCGGCCCAGCGCTTCCGAAAGATCTCGCTGCGGGTGGACAGTTCCCCGATGAGGTCGGTGAGGTCCTTGTCGTAAGGGTTTCGGCCGGCTTCCCCGCGGAGCATCGCGGCGACGTCGTCGGCGGCCTTGTCCCAGGCGGGGAGGAACACGCGAGCGGCCGACTCGAGGTAGATGAACCTGGCGAGGTTGGCCGGGCGACGCGGGGTGTCGAGCAGGGGGGCGTACAGGGCGCGGCCCAGGTGGTTGGTGGCCAGCAGGTCATGGCGGTCGTTGTGGATGAAGGCGGGTGCATCGCTGATGGCGTCCAGCATGTGCTGCAAGGCGGGTCGTAGGCGCCTGGAGGAGCCGCGGCGGTGGGTCGCGGCGGGGGCGGGGGCGCGGCGGGCCAGGTCGTACAGGTACTGGCGTTCGTCATCGTCGAGGTGCAGGGCGCGGGCCACGCCGTCCAGGACGTTGTCAGAGGCCCCCGAGAGGTTTCCCCGTTCCAGCCGCACGTAGTAGTCGACCGAGACGCCGGCCAGCATCGCGACTTCTTCGCGGCGCAGCCCTTTGACCCGCCTGTAGCCGCCGTAGACGGGCAGCCCAGCCTGCTCAGGGGTGATGCGGGCCCGGCGAGAGGCGAGGAACTCCTTGATCTCGGCACGGTCGTCCATGGTGTCCACGGTAGGCGCGGGTCCTGGGATGAGGCAGGTACTGGCATTACCTGGAAGACCAGGCACTGTCACCGGTCGACGACACATTGTTCACTGGGGATGGCCATTCAGGACCTCTGAGGCGACCTGCGGCGCCGACAGGATCGGTGCCGTCTTCCATCCTGCGTGGCGAGGCGTGACGACCATCTCCAACACTCGAGAAAGCGATCATGAAACACACCACTCCGGGAGGCTTGGACGTCTCCCGTATCGGCCTGGGCGCGGCGGACATGTCGACACCCGTCGGCACGCGATACATCATCATCGGAGCGGGGGCGATCGGCGGAGCGATCGGGGCGCGCCTGGCTGGTGCCGGGCATGAGGTGGTCCTCGTCGCGCGGGGCGCGCACTACGCGGCGATGAAGGCGGACGGGTTGCGCTTCCGGGCCCCGGACGGCGAACGCGTCCACCGGCTTCCCGTCGTTGAAGGCCCGGACGCACTGGGCGCGTTGCGTACGGACGACGTGCTCGTGCTGACCGTCAAGACACAGGACTGCGAGGTTGCCCTGGATATCTGGGGCGCGGCACGGGTGGCGGGCGGCGGCACTGCTGGGGAACGGCTGCCGGTGGTGTGCGCGCAGAACGGCGTCGAGAGCCAGCGGATGGCTCTGCGCCGCTTCCGCCGTGTGTACGGCGTGTGCGTCTGGCTGCCCTCCGTCTTCGTCGAGCCGGGGGTCGTCTCGGCGCCGGGCGCCCCGCTCACCGGCGTTCTGCACATCGGGCGTTACCCCCACGGCGTTGATGACACTGTCCGCCGGATCGCCGCCGACCTGGAGACCGCCTGCTTCGAGGCCCCGGTGGTTGCCGACGTGTCGCGCTGGCAATACGCCAAGTTGCTGGGCAACCTCGCCAACGCCATCAACGCATTGAGTTGGCCGGTCGCAGGGGAGGAGGCGGGGCGGCTGTACGAGCGGGTACGTGCGGAGGGTGAGTCGGTCCTCAGGGCCGCAGGAATCCCCCATGCCAGCGGGCAAGAACAGCAGGCGGCGCACGGCGACAAGGTGCGTTGGGCTGGAGTGGGCGGTGGCTCGTCTTGGCAGTCCCTCACCCGTGGCACGGGAACGATCGAGGCCGACTACCTCAACGGTGAGATCGTTCTGTTGGGTCGGCTGTACGGCGTCCCGACCCCGCTGAACGAGCTGCTGCAACGGCTGGCCACCACTTTCGCGCGTGAGCGGCGGCCGGCTGGGTCGCTGCCGGAGGCGGAGCTGGTGCGGCTGGCGCACGAGGTGGTGGCCGCGGCCGATGCCGGGGGTGTCGCGTTTGGCCAGGAGGATCACGCGGGGCGTTCCTAGGTTTGGTCACGGGCGATCCGTGCAGGCGGTGGAGCCCTCTGGCGCTTTCACATTGCCGGAGTGCAGGCGGGCAGGCTGGCCCGCCCTGGGGTGATGCGGGCCAGACGGAAGGCCGGGAACGGGTGGGGGAGGCCCCTCGAGGACGAGGCAGGTACTGGCGTTACCTGGAAGACCAGGCACTGCCACCGGCTGGCGTCACGACGTTCACTGGGTACGGCGTTCGGGACAGCCGGCGCCACCCGGGCCGCCTGCTCCAGGTGAGCCGTCCGGGCGCCGAAGGCGACGGGAAAAGGCAGCGCTTCGGCGCCCACACCTTCGGTGACCTCGTCCGCCCCGAGTCGCGAGCAGCGACGACCACCGCAAAGATTCGAGAAGGCGATCATGAAGCACACCACTTTGGGGGATCTGGAAGTCTCCCGTATCGGCCTGGGCACGATGGGCATGTCGTCCTATTACAGCGGCGCTGGAAGCGACGATGCCGAGTCCGTTCGCACCATTCAGCGGGCGGTCGACTTGGGTGTCACGCTGATCGACACCGCCGAAGTCTACGGACCGTACGTCAATGAGGAACTTGTCGGCAGGGCGCTCACGGCCCGTCGTGACGAGGTCGTGCTGGCGACCAAGTTCGGTTTGATCTCGCACGCGGACGCGGAAGGCGGCGTGCACGTCCTCGACAGCAGCCCGGCCAACATCCGCGCCGCGGTCGAAGGATCCCTCAAGCGGCTCGGGACCGGCCACATCGACCTGTACTACCAGCACCGCATCGACCCGGACACGCCGGTCGAGGACGTGGCGGGCACGGTCGCAGAGCTGGTGCAGGAGGGCAAGGTTCGGTATTTCGGCCTGTCCGAGGCCGGCCCCGAGACGATCCGCCGGGCCCACGCCGTGCACCCGGTGGCGGCGGTCCAGTCGTCGTACTCGCTGTGGAACCGTGAGGCCGAGGAGCGGGTGCTGCCCGCGCTGCGCGAGCTCGGTATCGGCTTCGTGCCGTACTCTCCGCTCGGCCACGGCTTCCTCACCGGCACACTCCGCTCTCCCGAGCGGTTCGACGAAGGCGACTGGCGGCGCACCAGCCCGCGCTTTATGGGCGAGAACTTCCAGCGAAACCTGGCCCTCGCCGACGAGGTGCGGGCCATCGCCGACGAGGTCGGGTCCACACCGGCTCAGGTCGCGCTGGCCTGGCTGCTGGCCAAGGGCGAGCAGATCGTCCCGATCCCCGGCACCAAGCGAGTCGCTCGCGTGGAGGAGAACTCGGCCGCCGACACGATCGAGCTGACCGCTGAGCAGCTGGCCAAGCTCGACCGCCTGCCCCCGGCCGCCGGCTCGGACGAAAACGAGGAGGCGAGGCAGCGGATCGAGCGCTGACGCGCTCCGTCCCCAGCCACGGCGGCTGTGACGGTCGGCCGTGGGCTACCCCAGTCGTGGGGCATCCCACCGACCGCCCGGATCGAGGCCCCAGTGCTGTGCAGACGGGTGGAAGACCGCCTGGGTCTTCTGGACGCGGCTGCAGACGGCCGCGCCGGGTGAAGTCGAGCCCCAGCCGAAGCGAAGTTACTGTGGGGAAAGCGGATCCCAGGACGGGGTCGGCGGTCGCGGGGCCAGCGCCTCGTCCAGCCGGCTCCCCCGTCATCGCCAGCCCGAGAACGCGGGAGTCGTCATGACCGCACTCGCCTACTCCGTGTACGTCGCTCCGTCCAAGCCCGCGGTGTCCGACGACCTTCCGCCAGGCGAAGACCGGCGAATGTGGTCGCCCACGGCGTCGACACTCATCTGCGGCGAGCGCGACGCGGTTCTGGTCGATCCATTGATGACCCTGGACGAATCACGCCGCCTGGCCGACTGGACGACTGAACAGGGCAAGAACGTGACCACGGTCTTCGTCACCCACGCACACGGCGACCACTTCTTCGGGGCACCCGCGCTGCTCGACCGCTTCCCGCAGGCCCGTCTGGTCGCCGCGGCGGACGTGGCCGCGCACGCTGGGGCCCAGTGGGAACCCCCTTGGTTCGACGGGTTCTGGCAGCCTCGCTTCCCGGACCAGATCTCCGACCGGCACATGATCCCCGAGCCGCTGCCCGACGGCCGGATCGAGCTGGAAGGTGAGGAACTTCGCGCGATCGAACTCGGACACACCGACACCGACGGCACAAGCGCACTGCACGCGCCCTCCATCGGACTGGTGGTCGCCGGCGACTCCGTCTACGGCGACGTCCACCTGTACCTCGGCGAGTCGAAAGGAAACGGCACACAGGACTGGCTCGACGCCCTGAACGTCCTCGAGGAGCTCCAGCCGGTCGCCGTAGTGGCCGGACACAAACGTGACGGCGACCCGGACAGCCCCGACGACATCGGCCGGACTCGCCGCTACATCGAGGACTTCACCGCTGCTACCCAGCAGGCCCACGACCAGGTGGACCTCTACGAGACGATGGTCGGCATGTACCCCGACCGCCTGAACCGCGGCGTGCTGTGGAACTCGGCGAGGATCGCCCTGCCCTGACCGGACGGCGTCTCGCGATGTCCGGTCGCGGGGGGATTCGCGGCGGGCGGTGAGGGGTTCGCCGGACGGTAATGGCCGGGGCTTCGCTGTTGAGGGCGCCGCGCAGCGGCGTCCGGCGGCTGGTCACCTTTCCCTTCCTGGTCGCTTGAGGCACGACGTCGGAGCCGTGATCTGTGGGGCTCGCGCCGACGCGGCCGGCTGAAATCGCGGAGCCGCTCCTCCGGGTGGGAGGGGGCGGCCGGAGGCGCCGTCGTGGCGCGATTCACCGTGGGTTCAAACCCCACACCCACCGCAGCTGTGTAAGGGGTGCTCCTAGGGAGGGGCGCCCCTTACGTGTGCGGTCTGGACGTGGGCCTCCGGGACGGGAACGCTTCGGGGATGCGCTCAGCCGACTGGTACTTGACCGACGACGTCGACGACTTCCTGGCCCGGGCCGGGGACTTCCTGCGTTCGCGTCCCGTCCTGCACACCTCTGCGCTGTCGGTGATGGAGAAGCTACGCACCCTCGGGAGGGCAGGGGTGGGCGGCCGGGTTCCCGTGCTCGGCCGGCTGGAGCGAGCCGGTGAGGTCAGCGCCTTCTTCTACCGCTTTCTGCCCGGCGGCCTGACCATCTCCACCCTGGACCCCGAGCAGGCCGACGACCTCGCTGCCCACCTGGCCGTCCTCGGGCACCACCTGCCCTTCGTCAGCGCGGACCACGACACCGCCACCGCCTTCGCCGAGGCCTGGCATCGGCACACCGGCGCGACGCCGACGGTCCGCGTCCGGATGCACCTGTACCGACTCGGGACGCTCACTCCGCCGGATCCGTTCCCCGCGGGCAGGGGTCGGCTCATGGGCGAGCCGGACCATGAGCACCTCATGCGCTGGTGCCGTGAGTTCGCCGCGGACGTCGGGGAGGACGTCGTCATCGACGCGGACTCCTGGGCCGGCACCCGCTTCGCCGAGAAGCGCTACACCCTGTGGGAGACGCCGGACGGCACTCCCGTCTCCATGGCGGGGGTGAACCCGATGGTCGCCGGCATGGTCCGGGTGGACCCCGTCTACACCCCGGCCCACCTGCGCGGTCGCGGCTACGGGGGCGCTGTGACCGTCGAGGTGAGCCGGGCCGCACTCGCCGCGGGCGCCCGAGAGGTCGTGCTGTACACGAACGCGGCCAACCCCACCAGCAACGCCCTCTACCAGCGCCTCGGCTACCGCACGCTCACGGACTGGGCCGTGTACGACTTCTCGTACGGCGCGCCGGAAGCCGGCTAGGGCCTCGCAGGGCCTGTGGGTCAGCCGTTGCGTCAATTGCTGATGCGCCGTTCCCACTCCCTGTCGTCCGTGGTCTCCATGATCTCGCGGCGGTGGATGCGGAGGCGAGGACGACCCGGGTCAGGGGCATGCGCGGCAGGTCAGAGGGGCCGGCGGTGGGCGGTGTTCGGTTTTCAGGGGCGGTGGCCGGTCATGCGGGCCGCCGACGCGATCGTCGCGCGGGCCTCGTTTTCGGTCAGGCCGGTGTGGACCGCCGCGTCGGTCAGCGGGGCCCGCAGGGCACGGCCGATGCCGTTCTCGTAGGCGCGGCAGGCCGCCCAGAACAGGCGGGTGTTGCGCTGGCCCTCGTGGGCGGCGAGGACGAACTGGACCAGGCCCTGCCCGCGGTTGCCGACCGAGGGGTGGGTCGCGGGGTGGGGAGCCCGTGGAGGCGGGAGGAGGAGGCGGAGCAGGGACGGCGGGCAGGGGGCCGGTACCAGGTGTTCGGTGCCGGGGGCGGTGGCGTAGACGCCGTGGTCGGTGCGGGAGCCGGGGCCGACCAGGTAGCCGCCCGCGCCCCGGATGTCGATGCCGGGGGCGAGTCGGCCGGCCGAGTTGGGGATCACGGCATCCGGTGGTCCGGTCAGCCAGAGGTGGCGGCCGCCGCTGGGCGTGAGCACGACGACGGTGGGCGGGATGGTGAACAGGTGCCGCAGCGCCAGTTCGCGCAGGGATCCGGTGGCGTCCGTACCGGACTTCACGTCCAGGTCGACACCGATGAGGCGGTACGGGGGCAGCCCGCAGGCGATGCCGTAGCCGGTCGCCCAGGGCGCCGCGGCGAACAGCTCGCGGATGCGGGCCGGGTCGGTGGTGGCGTCGTACACCCCGTGGCCGGGGCGGCCGCACTCGCCGTGGCAGGGCGGCAGCGGCGGTTCCGGCTCGCCGGGGTCCAGGGAACGGTCCGGTGTCCGGTCCGGGGACCCAGGCTGGTCCAGGGGCAGAGATCGGTCTGGGGACCGGTCCCCGGACAGGGATCGGTGCGGGGAGCGCAGGGCCGGGAGTTTGGTCCGGGACAAGGGGATGACGGCCAGGCCGCGCTCGGCGGCTGACAGGGCGTGTGCGAGGGCCAGCGTCGTGGCCTGCCGGTCGGTGGTGGCCATGGATCCATGTTCGTACGTACGTTCGAAAAAGGGAAGAGGGGCTCGGTGTGACACGCCGGGGGCGGCGGCTTGGCCGGAAAAGGTGCCGGATCGGTTCTCTCCTTGGGGTGCTTGAAGAGGAGATATCCGGACTGGTCATGACTGGGACTGGAGTCAACCAAAGATGGCGAAAGGGGTTTATCGACTTGTCATCACGCTTGAGGGCGAATAATCCCGTGAGGTCTGGTTCGCCGGGGATTCGGTGGGCAATTCTGATCTCGCGACGTCGATGACAACCACCGAGGCGGTCGGCCAACTGCCCCGGAAACAGCCTTACTTGACGTAGTTTCCGGCAAAGCCGGGCTCTGAGAGGAAACAACATGGCAAGCATCCGTACCGCCCGCGTTCTCGCCGCCGTCTCCGCCCTCCCGCTCGCCGCCGCTCTCTTCGCCGGTGTCGCCGCCGCGGACAACGGTGCGATCGCGGGCCACGGATCGAGCGCCAACGCCGGGGTGGCGGGCATCATCGGCAGCGGTGTCGGCCACGACAACAACGGCAACTCCTCCACCACGCAGCAGAACGCGGTGGGCAACGGTGCCTCGAACCAGAGCAACACCGCGCAGGTCAAGGGCTCCGTGTGGACGGCCATCCAGCAGGGCAACGACAACGTTGCCGTCCACTTCACCCAGCTGTGGTAGTCCCCGACTGAGCCCTGGTGGGGTGTGCTCTGTGGGGATGCAGCACGCCTGCGCGGCGGTACTCCGGTACCGCCGCGCAGGCGTTTTCCCGGCCTGTGGCTGTTCGGCGACGCTCCGCCTTCCGGCTCCGCGCGGCCTGTTCGACCTTGACAGGGAACGTCATCTGACGGACAGTCAGAAACCATGCATCTGGCCCCCACCGAACGCCAGCAGCGGCTGCGCGCCGAACTCCGCGCCTACTTCCGGTCCTTGATCCCCGATCCGGCCCCCGAGGCGCCCGAGGAACGCCGTGCGCTGCTGCGCCGCATCGGCGCGGACGGCCTGCTCGGCCTCGGCTGGCCCGTCGAGTACGGCGGTCAAGGGCGGGGCGCTGACGAGCAGTTCGTCTTCTTCGACGAGGCGTACCGGGCCGGTGCCCCGGTCTCGATGGTCACGCTCAACACGGTCGGGCCCACGCTCATGAAGTACGGCAGCGACCAGCAGAAGGCCCGCTTCCTGCCCGGCATCCTCAGCGGCGACCTGGTCTTCGCCATCGGCTACAGCGAACCCGCCGCCGGGACCGACCTCGCCTCGCTGCGCACCCGGGCGGTGCGGGACGGCGACGGATGGCGGATCGACGGGCAGAAGATCTTCACCTCGGGCGCCCAGCACGCCGACTGGATCTGGCTGGCCTGCCGAACCGACCCCGAGGCGCCCAGGCACCGCGGCATCTCGATCCTCCTGGTCCCCACCGACGCCCCTGGGTTCTCCTGGACCCCGATCGAGACGGTGGGCGGCCAGATCACCACGGCGACCTACTACGACGGCGTCCGCGTCCCGGCCGGCCACCTGGTCGGCGCCGAGCACGACGGCTGGTCGCTCATCACCAACCAGCTCAACCACGAGCGGGTCGCCCTCGCCGCGACCGCCATGCAGGCCGAGGACTTCTACGAGGCCGCGCTCACCGCCGCCCGTACCCCCGATCCGGTGGCGGGCCGACGTCGTGTTGACGAGCCCTGGGTGCGTTTCCGGCTGGCCGAAGCGCATGCCCGGCTGGCGGCGAACCGCCTGCTCAGCTGGCGTCTGGTGGGGGACGCGGGGGCAGGCCGGGTGGCCCCCGCGGAGGCCAGCGGCGTGAAGTTCGCGGGAACGGAATCGGCGGTCGCGACGTATCGCATGTGTCAGGAGATCGTCGGCGAGACGGCATTGGTCCGGTCCGGATCGCCGGGGGCGTTCGGGGACGGCGAGCTGGAGCGGCTCAACAGGGCGGCGCAGATCAACACGTTCGGGGGCGGGGTGAGCGAGGTGCAGCGGGAGATCGTCGCGACGATGCGGCTCGGGATGAGGAGGGGTGGCCGTGGCCGGGGGGAGTGACGAGCTGGGCATGCGGCTCAAGGCGTACGAGGGGCTGCCGGCCTCCCGGGCGGGCACCGGCAAGGACCCGGTCAACCTGCCCATGATCCGGCACTGGTGCGAGGCGATGGGCGACACGAATCCGGCGTACCGGGGAGCCGATGCGGTCGCCCCGCCCACCATGCTCCAGGCGTGGACGATGGGCGGCCTCTCCGGGAACACCGCACGCACCGGCGCGTACGACGAGCTGTCCGCCCTGCTCGACGAGGCGGGCTGTGTCTCGATCGTCGCCACCGACTGCGAGCAGGAGTACCTGCGCCCGCTGCGGCCGGGCGACGAGCTGGTCTTCGACACGGTGATCGAGTCGGTGTCCGGCCGGAAGACGACGAAACTGGGCACGGGCTACTTCGTCACCACGCGCACGGACATCCGGGTCGGCGAGGAACTGGCGGGCGTCCACCGCCTCCGCGTCCTCAAGTACGCCCCCGCCGGGAAGCCGGTCAAGGCTCCGCCGCGGCCCCGCCCTGTGATCAACCGGGACAACGCCGGCTTCTGGGAGGGCGTGGCCGAGGGCCGCCTCCTCATCCAGCGCTGCGCAAGCTGCGGCACCCTGCGCCACCCCTGGTTGCCGGGTTGCAACGCCTGCGGCTGCTCCGACTGGGACACGGTCGAGTCGGCCGGTGCGGGCACGGTCTATTCGTACGTCGTGATGCACCACCCGCCCTTCCCGGCCTTCATGGAATCCGAGCACGCCGCCGACGCTGCGGGTCCGTACGCGGTGGGTCTGATCGAACTCGCCGAGGGCGTAAGGATGGTGAGCAACGTGGTGGGGGTGCCGTACGACAAGGTGCGGATCGGGCTGCCGGTACGGGTGGAGTTCCGTCGGTACGAGGACGAGGAGGGGACGCTGACCCTGCCCGTCTTCCGGGGCGTCGACGCCCACGACGCCCTCGGCGGTCTCGGCGGGGAGGCCTGACATGGACTTCACGCCCACCGAGGCGCAGGCCGGGGCCCGTGACCTGGCCGCCAGGATCTTCGCGGACCTGGCCACCCCGGAGCGGCTGCGGGCCGCCGGCACCGGCAGTGACCCGGAGCTGTGGAAGGCCCTCACCGCGGCCGGACTGGTGGCCGCGGTGGAGGAGCTGGGTCTGCTGGGGCTGGTGCTGCTCCTGGAGGAACAGGGGCGCACCACGGCCCAGGTGCCGTACGCGGTGAGCTGCGTGTACGGGCAGCTGGCGATCGCGGCCCACGGCACGAGTGAACAGCGGGAGAGGCTGCTGCCGGGGATCGGAGACGGGTCGGTGGTCGTCGCCGGGGCGTTTCCGGCCCAGCAGGGGGTACGACCCTCCGCACGGGGCGGGTTGAACGGCATCGTTCCCGTCGTCCCGTGGCTGCGGGACGCCACGCACGTACTGGTCGCGGACGCCGGCCGGCGGCTCTGGCTGGTGCCGCTCGGGGAGGGCACCGGCATCGAGGAGACCGAGCTCACCGCGCCCTGGTCGGCGGGCCGGCTCACCCTCCACGAGGCCCCCGCCGAGCCCCTCGGCACCGGCACCGGCACCGGCACCGACACCGACACCGGCACTGGCCCTGGGCCCGACCCCGACCCCGACCTCTGCCCCGGCCCCGGCCCCGGAGGTACCGACTCCGGCGCCCGTGCCCTCGACTCCGGCACCCCCGCCCCCACCGCCTACGCCGACGTCCTGGCCGTCGCCCGTACCGCCTTCGCCGGGCTCCAGGCCGGGGTCTGCGCGGGCTCCCTGGCCCGGGCCGTCGCGCACACCAACGCCCGCGAGCAGTTCGGGCGTCCGCTCGCCACCCGGCAGGCCGTGCAGCTCCGGGCCGCCGACGCCCATATGGACACCGAGGCGATACGGGTGACGGCGTACGAGGCGGCCTGGCGGCGGGACGCCGGGCTGCCGTACGCCACGCACGCGCTGACCGCCGCCTGGTGGGCGTCCGAGGCGGGGCAGCGGGTCGTGCACACCGGCCAGCATCTGCACGGCGGCGCGGGCGCCGACGTCGAGCATCCGGTGCACCGGCACTTCCTGTGGGGGCGCCAGCTGGACGCGTATCTGGGCAGCGGGAGCGAAGTGCTGCAGGAACTGGGGGAGTTGATCGCGAGTGGGAGTTGAGACGACACGGCCGGGGGTGGGCACCGAGCTGCCGCCGCTGGAGATCCCGATCACGCGGACGCTGATCGTGGCCGGCGCGATCGCGTCCCGGGACTACCAGGACGTGCACCACGACGCCGAACTGGCCCGGCTGAAGGGCTCCCCCGACATCTTCATGAACATCCTGACGACCAACGGGCTGGTCGGCCGGTACATCACCGACTGCTTCGGTCCGACGGCGGAGCTCCGCAAGGTCGCCATCCGGCTGGGCGCGCCCAACTACCCGGGGGACACGATGGTGTTGACCGGCCGCATCGAGGAGCTGGACGAGGTGACGGGGACGGCGACGATCCGGGTGGTCGGCGCCAACGGCATCGGCAACCACGTGACCGGCACGGTGACCGTCGTCCTGACCGAGGCCACGGTGACCGTCACCCTCACCGACGAGGGGGACTCATGAGCGTGCGGGGCCGGGACTCGCTCGGCGGGCGGGCGGCGATCGTGGGGATCGGGGCCACCGAGTTCTCCAAGGACTCGGGGCGCAGCGAGCTGCGGCTGGCGGCGGAGGCGGTGCGGGCCGCGCTGGCCGACGCGGGGCTGACCCCGGCGGACGTGGACGGGATGGTGACGTTCACGATGGACACCAGCCCGGAGATCACCGTGGCCCAGGCCTGCGGGATCGGCGAGCTGTCCTTCTTCTCCCGGGTCCACTACGGCGGCGGCGCGGCCTGTGCGACAGTCCAGCAGGCGGCGCTGGCGGTGGCGACGGGGGTGGCCGAGGTCGTCGTCTGCTACCGGGCGTTCAACGAGAGATCGGGGCGCCGGTTCGGCTCGGGCGTGCTGCACCGGGAGCCGTCGGCGGAGGGCGCGGCGCTCGGCTGGTCGCTGCCGTTCGGGCTGCTCACCCCGGCGTCCTGGGTGGCGATGGCGGCGCAGCGCTACCTGCACACGTACGGGCTGACCCCGGAGGCGTTCGGGCAGGTGGCGGTGGTGGACCGGAAATACGCGGCGACCAATCCCGCCGCCTACTTCCACGGCCGTCCGATCACGCTCGCCGACCACGCGGCATCCCGCTGGATCGTCGAACCGCTCCGGCTCCTCGACTGCTGCCAGGAGACGGACGGCGGCCAGGCGCTCGTCGTCACCTCGGTGGAGCGGGCGCGTGATCTGCCGCGTCCGCCGGCCGTGATCGCGGCGGCCGCGCAGGGTGCCGGCCGGGCCCAGGAACAGATGACCAGCTTCTACCGGGACGACCTGACCGGGCTCCCGGAGATGGGCGTGGTGGCCCGGCAGCTGTGGCGGACCTCCGGGCTCGCCCCGGCCGACATCGACGTGGGGATCCTGTACGACCACTTCACCCCGTTCGTGCTGATGCAGCTGGAGGAGTTCGGGTTCTGCGGACGCGGGGAGGCGTCGGGCTACGTGGCCGAGGAGAGGCTGCCGCTGAACACACACGGAGGACAGCTCGGGGAGGCGTACCTCCATGGGATGAACGGGATCGCGGAAGGGGTACGCCAACTGCGGGGCACGGGCGTGAACCAGATACCGGGCGCGGGCCGGGTCCTGGTGACCGCCGGCACCGGGGTGCCGACTTCGGGGCTGGTGCTGACCTCGGACGGGTGAACCGGCGGCCTGCCGGGGCGCGGCCCGCCGCCTCGGCCGTACTACCCCCTCAGGGGTAAACCCGCAGGAGTACTGCGCCCGTACTCCACCTTCAGGAGGTGTAGCCGGCCCTACCCCTACAACCTGAGGCGGAGTCTCCTTCGGGACCTGCGGCCGATCCGCCGTCACGCTGTTCGCTCATAGCGTGGAGCCATGACCACACCCGTCTGCACCAGCGCTTCGGACGCCGCTGTCTCGGCGAGGCAGACCCGGCCGTACCCGTCCTTCGCGTCGTACGTCAGGGCCCGCCAGCCGGTCCTGCTGCGCACCGCCCGGTCGTTGACCGCGAACCCGAACGACGCGGAGGACCTGCTCCAGACCGCGCTCGCCAAGACGTACGTGGCCTGGGAGCGGATCGAGGACCACCGGGCGCTCGACGGCTATGTGCGCCGGGCCCTGCTGAACACCCGGACCTCGCAGTGGCGCAAGCGCCGGGTCGACGAGTTCGTCTGCGACGAACTGCCCGAGCCGGAGCCGGTGGGCGGCGGGGACGACCCGGCCGAACGGCAGGTGCTGCGCGACGCGATGTGGCGGGCGATCATGAAGCTGCCCGCGCGGCAGCGGGCGATGGTCGTGCTGCGGTACTACGAGGACCTCAGCGAGGTGCAGACGGCCGAGGTGCTCGGGGTGTCGGTGGGCACGGTGAAGTCCGCCGTGTCGCGGGCGCTCGGCAAGCTGCGCGAGGACCCTGAACTGGATGTCGCCCGATAACGGACGGACCGCCGCCGACGGGTGTTAGTTGTCGCTCCCCTAGTGACATACCGACCGGTATGTGAGCAGAATCAGCGCAGCCCCTTTACCGCCGAGTAGGCAATGTCGCCCCCGGGAGGACGCCGTGCTGAGCACCATGCAGGACGTACCGCTGCTCATCTCCACGATCCTGACGCATGGTTCGCGGGTTCACGGCGAGTCACAGGTGACCACCTGGACGGGCGACGCCGAGCCGCACCGCCGCAGCTTCGCCGATGTCGGCGCCCGCGCCGCCCAGTTGGCCCACGCCCTGCGTGACGACCTGGGTGTCCAGGACGACGACCGGGTGGCCACCCTCATGTGGAACAACGCGGAACACACCGAGGCGTACTTCGCGATTCCCTCCATGGGCGCGGTCCTGCACACGCTCAACCTGCGGCTGCCCGCCGAACAGCTGGTCTGGATCGTGAACCACGCGGCCGACCGGGTCGTGATCGTCAACGGTTCGCTGCTGCCGCTGCTCGCCCCGCTGCTGCCGCACCTCAAGCCGCTTCGGCACATCGTGGTCTCCGGCCCCGGCGACCGTTCGCTGCTGGACGGCGCGACCGTGGCCGTCCACGAGTACGAGGACCTGATCGCCGGCAAGCCGACCGCGTACGACTGGCCGGAGCTGGACGAACGCCAGGCCGCCGCCATGTGCTACACCTCCGGCACCACCGGCGACCCCAAGGGCGTGGTGTACAGCCACCGTTCGATCTACCTGCACTCCATGCAGGTCAACATGACCCAGTCGATGGGCCTGACCGACCAGGACACCTCCCTGGTCGTCGTGCCCCAGTTCCACGTCAACGCCTGGGGCCTGCCGCACGCCACCTTCATGACCGGCGTCAACCTGCTCATGCCGGACCGCTTCCTGCAGCCCGCCCCGCTCGCCGAGATGATCGAGACGGAGCGGCCCACGCACGCGGCCGCGGTCCCCACCATCTGGCAGGGCCTGCTCGGCGAACTCACCGCCCGGCCCCGGGACGTCGCCTCGCTCACCCAGGTCACCATCGGCGGCTCGGCCTGCCCGCCCTCCCTCATGGCCGCGTTCGACAAGCTGGGCATGCGGGTCTGCCACGCCTGGGGCATGACCGAGACCTCCCCGCTCGGCACGGTCTCCCGCCCGCCGGCCCATGCCGTCGGCACCGAGCAGGAGTTCGCCTACCGGCTCACCCAGGGCCGTTTCCCGGCGGGTGTCGAGGCCCGGCTCAGCGGCCCCGGCGGCGAACGCCTCCCCTGGGACGGCGAGTCGGCCGGCGAGCTGGAGGTGCGCGGCCCCTGGATCGCGGGCGCCTACTACAACGGGCCCGACGCCGACCCGCTGCGCCCCGCCGACAAGTTCAGCGAGGACGGCTGGCTGAAGACCGGTGACGTCGGCACCATCTCCCCCGACGGCTTCCTCACCCTCACCGACCGTGCGAAGGACGTCATCAAGTCCGGTGGCGAGTGGATCTCCTCGGTCGAACTCGAGAACGCGCTGATGTCCCACCCGGACGTCGCCGAGGCCGCCGTGGTCGCCGTACCCGACGACAAGTGGGGCGAGCGCCCGCTGGCGACGGTCGTGCTGCGGGAGGGCGCCAACGCGACCTTCGAGACCCTGCGCACCTTCCTCGCCGAGGAGGGCAAGATCGCGAAGTGGCAGCTGCCGGAGCGCTGGACGGTGGTGGAGGCGGTACCGAAGACGAGCGTCGGCAAGTTCGACAAGAAGGTACTGCGGAGGCGCTACGCAGAGGGCGAACTGGACGTCACCAGCCTCTGAAGACACCCTGCGCGGGAGCGCTCCGCACCGGAGCGCCCCGCAAGGGCGCGGGGCTGTATTCGCTGTGCGGCTACCGTCGCGTGGACGCGATCAGCCACGATCGACGCGCCGGCCGACGACGACAGTTCCCCGAACGGCGCTCCCTCAGTTCGTCCCGATCCGTCAGTTCGTCCCGATCCGTGCGAGCAGATCCACGATCCGACCCTGCACCTCGGCACTCGTCGACCGCTCCGCCAGGAACAGCACCGTCTCACCGGACGCCAGCCGAGGCAGGTCCGCCTGGTCGACGGCCGCCGTGTAGACGACCAACGGCGTCCGGTTGAGCTGCCCGTTCGTACGGAGCCAGTCGATGATGCCGGCCTGGCCGCGGTGCACCTGCATCAGGTCCATCACCACCAGGTTCGGCCGCAACTGCCCGGCCAGCGTCACCGCGTCCGCGTCGCTCGCCGCCCGCGCGACCTGCATCCCGCGCCGCTCCAGCGTCGCGGTCAGGGCGAGGGCGATCTCCGCGTGCTCCTCGATGAGCAGCACTCGCGGCGGATGCTGTTCGGTGTCCCGGGGCGCGAGCGCCTTCAACAGTACGGCGGGATCGGCGCCGTACGCCGCCTCGCGCGTCGCCTGTCCCAGTCCGGCCGTGACCATCACCGGCACCTCGGCCGCCACCGCCGCCTGCCGCAGCGACTGCAGCGCGGTCCGCGTGATCGGCCCGGTCAGCGGGTCCACGAACAGCGCCGCCGGGAACGCGGCGATCTGCGCGTCGACCTCCTCACGGGAGTGCACGATCACCGGCCGGTAGCCGCGGTCGCTCAGCGCCTGCTGGGTGGTGACGTCCGGCGCGGGCCACACCAGCAGCCGGCGCGGGTTGTCCAGCGGCTCCGGGGGCAGCTCGTCGTCCATCGGCTGCGGGCGCGGCGGATCCGCGACCTCGACCGCCCCGCCCGGACCGTCCAGCGGCTCCGGGCCCTCGGCGGCGTTCACGTCCGGGGCGCCTATCGCGTACGACCGCCCGGCGCCCTCGGTGGCCCCCGCGAGGCGGGACTGCCCGGCCAGCGACGGCTGGGGGAGCGGCTGGGCCGCCGGCTGCTCGGCCGACGGATGCGGCCGGGCGGCCTGCTCGGGCTGCTGCTGCTCGTTGCGTGTGCCCAGCTTGCGGCGCCGTCCGTTGCCGCCCGGCTGGTGCGGGGGCGGGGTCGTCGTCGGCTGCTGCACCTGAGCGGCCTGCCGTGAGAACGGCACCCCCTGCCCCAGCGTCCGCACGCTGAACGCCCGGCCCTGTGTGGAGTCCGGGTCGGGCGGCGCGGGCGTCGCCGCCGCCTCGGCGGGCAACGGCTGTGCGGCACGCGCGGGTTGAGCGGCGGCCGCGGGCGCCTCGTCGGCGCCGCCCGGCCACTGCTGCGGCACGGGGGCCACGGGCGCGGCCTCCGCCGGCAGCGGCTGGGCGCCGGCCGGAGCGGGCTGTGCGGGCATCGGCTGACCCGGCGTCACCGGAGCGGGGCTCTGCGGCTGTGGCTGCTGTGCCTGCGCCGGAACGGCGGCCGCGCCCGGCAGCGCCTGCGGAACCGGCTGGCCGGGCTGACCGGCCGGCACGTGCTGCTGACCGGCGGCCGCCGGGGCGCCGGGGATGCCGGACGGCGCGGCGACCTGGGCCGGGATGCCCTGCCCGGGCTGCCCGGGCGGAAGCTGCCCCGGCGGGACCGGCAGACCGGGTGCGCTCGCCTGTGCGGGCACCGTCGGCAGCACGGCCGGCGCGGCCTCCTCGGGCTGGCCCACGGCCCGTCGACGGCGGCCCGTCGGCGCGTTGGTGGGGTGCGGCTGCGGCGGGGTGTGGTCCTCGGCCTGGTCGTGCGCCACGGCGTCGTGCCGCCCGTCCTCGCCCGCCACCGCGGTCGGCTCGGGGGCGCGGTCGGCCTCGGCGGGCGGCAGCGCGAAGACCGGGCGGGGCCCCGCCTGCTGCTGCTCGGCCTGCTCCGCCCGCTCGGCCGCCGCGGCCAGCGCCCGGCGTCGGCGCCCGCTCGGCTGTGCCTCGTCGTCCTGCGCGGGAGCGGCAGCGGGTGCGGCCGCGGGCAGCGCCGGCGGCAGCGCCTGCCGTTCGTCGGGCTCACGCCGGGCGCGTCGCCCCGCCGCCGGCGCGGGCACGCCCTGCGGCGGAACGGTGCCACCGAGCCCCGTCCCCGCGGCGGCCGTACCGGCGCCCTGCTCGGCCGCCGTCACCACGGCACCCTCGGAGACACCGGCGATCCCGGCGACCCGCGCGTCATCGCCCGCGCCCGCGTCGGCCGGGCGCCCGCGCCGCCGCCCGGTACCGCCGGACGCCGACTCCGCGCTCTCGATGCTCGCGGCGCTCTCGATCGCGGCGGGCCCGCTCTCCAGGGCCGCCGCCTCGGCGGCACGCCGGCGCCGCCGCCCGGTGGGCGGCACGGCCGGGGCCTCGCCGTCGGCGGCCTCGCCGCCGGGCCCGTCGCTCTCCAGGAAGGCGTCCACGGAGGCCCGCCGGGCCCGCCGCCGGCCACCGGCACCGTTGTCGTCGGCGGCCGGGATCATGGCCACCGCCGTACCGGGCGGCGGGGGCACGGCCCCGGCGCCGCCCCCGATCGGCACCTCCAGGACGAACGCGCTGCCGCTCATGCCGGGCACCTCGTGCGTCTGCAGCACACCGCCGTGCGCGCGCACGATCCCGCGCACGATCGGCTCGTGCACCGGGTCGCCCCCGGGGTACGGCCCGCGCACCTCGATACGGACGACCTCACCGCGCTGCGCCGCCGCGACCACCACGGTGTTGTCCATGTAGCCGCCGGCGGAGACGGGCGCGTTGCCGGTGGCGTCGACACCCGCGACGTCCGCGACGAGATGGGCGAGGGCGACGGCGAGCCGCTGCGGATCCACCTCGGCCTCGATGGGCGGCGCGTGCACCGCGAACTGGACCCGGCCGGGCCCGATCAGCTCCACCGCCCCGTCCACACCGGCGGCGACGACGGCGTCCAGCATCACTTTCGTGCGGTTGATGTTCTCGGTCCCGGCGTCCAGCGCCTGGTAGCCGAGCACGTTGTCGATGAGCTGGGTGATGCGCGAGTAACCGGCCGAAAGGTGGTGGAGTACCTGGTTGGCCTCGGGCCACAGCTGCCCGGCGTCGTCGGCGGCGAGCGCGGCCAGTTCCCGGCGCAGCTCGTCGAGCGGGCCGCGCAGCGACTGCGCGAGCAGGGTCAGCAGCTGCTCGTGGCGACCGTGGAGGGCCTCGTACCGGTCCTTCTCGCGCTCGCCGAGGGCCGCGTACCGCTCCTCGCCGGACGCCAACTCCTCGGCGTGCCGCTCGCGCAGCTCCTCGACCTCGGTGACGTGCTTCTGGCGCAGTGCGGTCAGGTCGGAGGCGTGCTCCTCGGAGAGCCGCTCCAGCTCTTCGGCGTGCGCCTTCTCCTGGGTGTCCTTCTCCTCGGACAGGGCGTCGTACGGCCGCCGGTCGGTGAAGGTCATCACGGCGCCGACGAGCTGGTCGCCGTCGCGTACCGGCGCGGTCGTCAGATCGACCGGCACCTTCTTGTCGCCCTTGGCCCACAGCACCTGGCCGCGCACCCGGTGCTTGCGTCCGGAGCGCAGGGTGTCGGCGAGCGGCGACTCGGCGTACGGGAAGGGCGAGCCGTCGGCGCGCGCGTGCAGCACCAGGTTGTGCAGCTCCTTGCCGCCCAGCTCACCGGCCCGGTATCCCAGTATCTGAGCGGCGGCCGGATTGACGAGCACGATCCGCCCGTCGGTGTCCGTGCCCACCACGCCCTCGCTCGCGGCCCGCAGGATCATCTCGGTCTGCCGCTGCGAGCGGGCCAGCTCGGCCTCGGTGTCCACGGTGCCGGTCAGGTCGCGCACGACGAGCATCAGCAGCTCGTCGGCGCCGTAGCCGTAACCGTCGTACGCCTGCTGCCCGTTCTCCAGGTTGGCGCTGGTGACCTCGACCGGGAACTCCGAGCCGTCGGTCCGCCGTGCCACCATCCGGGTCGGCTTGGTCCGCCCGCGCGGATCCATGTGATCGGGCCGCCGCATGGACCCCGGGATGAGCCGGGAGTCGAACTGCGGCAGCAGATCCAGGAGCCCTCGCCCTACCAGCGCGGTACCCGGTGCCTCGAACGCCTCCAGAGCGATCGTGTTCGCGTTGACGACGGTCCCGTTGGCGTTGACCAGCACCAACGCGTCCGGCAGCGCATCGAGTATGGCTGCGAGGCGAGCAGCGCCTCGGGATGGCCTGCTGCTCACGAGACGCTTCCTCCCTGTTACCGCACCTTGCCGACCGCTCGGGCCATCTTGCCAACCGGCCCGCGGCGTGTCACGCGAGGGAGTCTAAAGGCACCGATTGTGCTCACGGCGCCGGATGAGAGGGAGGTCGCACGACGAAGTGACGGCGAACATGTGCCCGACACGCCTCACCTCCGCCGTACCTCCGCGGGACTTTTACGCGAGCGGGGCCTCCGCCGTGAAACGGCTGTGCCGTCCTGACGGCCGAATCGCCTGACGGGCGGGCAGGCGCTGTACCCGGGTTGCGGGGGCCCGACGAGCCCGGCGCTCATGGACCCAAGGGGGGCAGCAGGGGCACCATCCGGTTCCAGCGGCCGATCTCGCAGCCGTTGCTGCGGTCGTAGGCCGCGTCGACCGGGCGGCCGGCCCAGGTACCGGTGACATGGGCGGTGGCCGGGCCGCCGTAGAGCATGGTGCAGGCGGCGCCGGGGGCGACCGGCGCGAAGGTGTCGCGTCCCCAGCGGGTGTTCCGGTCGAGTGTCTCGCAGGCCCCGCCCACGTCCGGGTGACTGCCGGCGCCGGGATGACAGGACAGCTCGTACGTCCCGTCCCGCCCGTCCCCGGCGTGCAGGACGGTGACGGTGAGGTGGTCGCCCTGGCCGGCGGCGGAGGCGGGCAGGGCGGGGAGGGATCCGAGAACGGCGGCGACGGCTCCGAGGGCGCCCCGCACGACGAAGTGAGACATGCCCTGCCCAACGCGTCGGCGGCCCGGATGTTGCGCCACGCTCCGGACGGGCCGGAAGGGCTTTGCCCTGCGGCCCGGCTGCCTAGTACCGTGGGAGCCGATTGGTGACAGCACGCTCGACTGTGTCATCATCTGCACGCACCACTCGCGCTCGCGCGGGCGGCTGTGCGGGAGGCGTCGCCTAGTCCGGTCTATGGCGCCGCACTGCTAATGCGGTTTGGGCCTTAAAGCCCATCGAGGGTTCAAATCCCTCCGCCTCCGCACCTGACTCAGGGAGCTCGACCATTTTCGGTCTGGGCTCCCTGAGTTGTTTGGTGATCACCGCCGCTCCCGTCGGCCCTCGGTGGCCCGGAGCGCCGGGCACGCCGCCGCGACGGCCGGTCAGCCGGAGCGCGCAGGACCCCCAATATTTAACGTTTCCGCAGGTCGCAAGGGGTGCACCTAACGGATTTCACATGGCGGCGGCAGTCATGTAATGTTCTTCCTGTCGCCGCGAGCGGGCCGGAAGGGCCGGAAGCGAAGACGAAAAAACAAGAGAACAAGCACTCGTAGCTTAACGGATAGAGCATCTGACTACGGATCAGAAGGTTGCAGGTTCGAATCCTGCCGAGTGCACACAGGTGAGAGGCCCCGGAGAGATCCGGGGCCTCTTTCGTTGTGGGTCGGACAGTGGGCACTCGTTTCGGGTCGGACAGCGGGCCCTCGCTTCCCCATATTTCTCTGACTAACATCAGAGAATGGAACGAGAGCAGATCGAAGTGGTGCGCAGGTTCAACCGTGCGGTCACGCAGCGGGTCGGTGCGCTGAACGACGAGTACCTGTCGCGGGACCGTTCACTCGGCCTGTCGCGGCTCCTGTGGGAGATCGAGCCCGACGGATCCGAGGTGCGCGTTCTCCGCTCGCGGCTGGGCCTGGACTCCGGGTACCTGAGCCGGCAGCTGCGGCGGCTGGAGTCGGACGGTCTGGTGACCACGGACCCGGACCCGGATGACGGACGGGTGCGGAAGGTACGTCTCACCCGGACCGGCGTCGCGGAGCGGGCGGTGCTGGACCGCGCGTCGGACGGACTCGCGGAGTCGATCCTCGATCCGCTGACCGACAGCCAGCGGGGGCGCTTGGCGGCGGCGATGACGGAGGTCGAACGACTGCTGCTGGCCTCACAGGTGCGGATTGAGATCACGGACCCACGCGACCCCGACGCCCGGTACTGCCTGCGCTCCTACTTCGAGGAACTGGGACGACGGTTCGACACCGGCTTCGACCCCGCCCGCAGCCTCTCCGCCGGCGACGAGGAGATGACCCTGCCGGACGGACTGCTTCTGGTGGCGAGCGCGCAGGGCACTCCGCTGGGGTGCGGGGCGCTCAAGCTTCACCCCACGACGCGGATCGCGGAGGTGAAGCGGATGTGGGCGTCCCCGGACGTCCGCGGCCTCGGCCTGGGCCGTCGCATCCTCGAGCGTCTCGCAGACGAAGCGATCATCCGCGGGATGGAGACGCTACGACTGGAGACGAACCGTACGCTCGCCGAGGCCAGGCGCCTCTACGAGACCGCGGGATTCGTGGAGGTCGAGGCATTCAGCACGGAGCGGTACGCCCACCACTGGTTCGAGCGGAACCTCGCACGCTGACCTGAGCCGCCGGCTGTACCGGAGCGCCCCTTTTCCCGGACAGAGGTTCGTGCCTCGACCGAGCCAGATACCGACGCGTGATTTAAGCGGGAAACACCAGGTCAGTGGCATGATGCGATTGTTCACGTGTGGATCTGTGCCGACGGCCACAGCGAAACGGGCTCCGCGTGGGCTCATACTGAGCCATGACTAAGCCTGCGGCGCCGAAGCGTCATCTGCCTACCAGCCCCTTCAAGGCCCCGGCCACACCGGCTCCCAAGCACTTCGCCATGGGCGATCAGGTCACCCATGACGTGTACGGACTCGGCCGGGTCATCGGCATCGAAGAGGGAACCGCGGCGCTCGTGGACTTCGGTTCGGCGCAAATGCGGATCCTGAGCCCGTACGCCAAGATGACCAAGCTGTAGGACCGCCGTGCCCGGTCACGGCACGCCGGGTCCCGTCAGGGACCTGTAACGAAAGGCAGACCTCTCATCGACTCGACGTCGCTGTTCTCCGCCGTGGAAGGGCAACCCCGCCGCTCCACCGCCGTATCGCCGCCTCCGACGACCACGCCCTTCCAGGCCCCGGACTTCGGAGAAGACGAGATCTCCTGGTCCGAGGATGCGCAGGAGTCCGCCCCGGGCACGCCCGCGGCGCGGCCCAGGGCTGCCTAGCGGCCACTTCGACCGCCACCTCGGGAGCGGCCACGCCGGCAACAGACAGCAAAGGCCCCGGGTTCGTCCGGGGCCTTTGGCGTGGGGGCGGGCGGGGCGGGGCAGCCGCGAGGTTCGGGCTTACGAGGGGCTGCCGGGGCGGACCGTGAGGTAGGTCCATCCGGTCCAGACACCGCCGGTCTGCGCGCCCTTGGCCGGTGGTGTGTAGTGGGCGCGGACGCGGTAGTGGTCGTTGCTCGTGAAGAGCTTGAGAGCCCGGGCGTAGCCGTACCAGCCGTCGGAGTACAGGGGGACGCAGCTCTTCGAGGTCGCCTGGTGCCAGGACCCCGAGTAGTAGTGCTCGATGTACACCGAGGCGCAGCCGCCGGCCTGACTCGGCCTGACCTGGACGTCGAAGCCCATGTTGACTTCGGACTTGTAGAACACCTGGTAGGTGGTGGAGCCGATGCGGGTGGTCTTCCACGGGTACTGCAGCTCCGTGCGGACCGTGGGTGTGAGGGTCGTGCCCGTGGTCACCGTGCGCGGTGCGTAGCGGTAGTCACCCGCGAAGGCGGCGCTGAAGACGGTGTTGCGGGTGACCTTGTACGACGTGACGAGGTTCCCGTGCGCGTCGACCTTGCCGCTCTTGAGCTGTGCCCGAGGCTTGCCCGCGGGCTGGTCGTACAGCGTCACGGTGCGGGAGTTGTACGTGGTCCCCAGGTGCGCGGTGACCTTGACGGTCGCGCCGGAGTGGTACGACTTCGCGTCGGTCGTCACGGTCAGGGCGGGAGTGGCCCGGGAGACCTGCACCTTCGCCGACGCCGTGACCGGGAGGTAGGACGTGCCGCCGTCGTAGGTGAAGGCGTAGGTGTTCGTGCCGCCGGCCTGCGGGGTGTCGTGGAAGGCGAAGGTGCCGTCGGCGGCGACGGAGACGGTGCCCGCCGAGGAGCCGGAGGGGTGCGCCAGGTCGGTCTTGACGACGTGCACCGCGCCCGTCTTCACATGCGCGTGCGGCCAGGTGAGGTGACCGGTGACGGTCAGTGGTGCGGCACGACCGGCGGCGGAGGGAGCGGTCAGCGCCATGGTGGGCGCGTACTTCGCGACGGGGACGGTGAAGGTCTGGGCGGCCGGGCCGTAGTGGCCGCTTCCCGAGTAGTCGACGTGGAAGCTCAGCGGGCCGGTGAGGGGAGCGGTGCCGGCGACGTAGTAGGAGCCGAAGAAGTCGGCGACGCTCGCCGGGGTGGTCGTCGGGTCCGGGACGAGCACGCCGTCCGGGTCGGCATCGTCGTAGCGGGTGATCCGTACGGTGCCCGGCAGCAGGGTCTGGCCGGCGCTCAGCGAGAGGTACGAATCGAAGTACGTCTGGAACGAGTAGACCTCGCCGGGGGCGAGCGGGGTGGTGGTCGGTCTGCCGCCGAGCCTGACCCACGCGGTCTCCGGGTTACGGGCTGTCCGCAGCGTCGGTGTTCCACCGGAGGCGTCCACGGCCACGCCGTAGAGCCGGCTGCCGTCCGGGGTCCAGGCGAGGCCGTGCGGGGCCAGGTGCAGCGGAGCGTTGATCTCGTAGAGGTTGTAGACGCCTGTGCCGGTTTCCGGGAAGGCCTCGAACCCGTAGTTGCAGCCGCAGCCGGCCAGGGTGCCGTCCGGGGCCACGGCGACGGCCTTGCCTGCCAGTGCCTCGGGGAAGCGCCCGTCCACCGCCAGGTCCGAGGTGCGGTACCGGTTGGCGGTCGCGCCCAGCCAGGACGACACCGCCACGTGCTGTCCGTCCGCCGTGACCGCGAGGTCGCTCAGGTCGGGGACCGGCAGTTCCTTCGCGGCCTGGCGGGTCAGGGCCCCGTCCTCGGCCTGGTACGTCACGAGGGCGGAGGTGTCGCCCGTCTGCACGGCGGCCGCGAGTACGCCGGAGGGTGTCGGGGTCGTCGCCAGCATGGGCGCTGCTGACCAACTGCCGGAATCCTGCCGCAAAGTGACCGTACCGGCTCCGTCGACGGAGCCGATTCCGCCGTCGCCCGCCGTGCCGTAGCCGAACCAGAGGGTGCCCCCGGCGACGGCCAGCGAGTCCGGACGGGTGCCCGCGCCCGTGGGGTAACGAGCCGACTCGGTCAGCTGCTCCGTGCTGATCACCGATATCGCGTCCTGGCCCGGGAGAGCCGCGTACAGCGCGGACCCGTCCGCGGAGACGGCGAGGCCGGTGGCGCCCGGCTCGTCGCCGATCAGCGTCGGGTTCCCGCCGTCGAGGTCGGTGACGAGAATGCCGTCGGTGCCGGCGCCGCCGCTGATGAACAGGTGCCCGTGCGGAGCGTCCACGACCAGGTGCGCGAAGTGCGCGATGGGCAGCGGTGTGTCCGACGACGCCGCGTACGAGCCGGCCGCGCCGGGGCCTATGACGGTCGTCAGTCCCAGGAGCAGTGCTGCGGCGGTTGGCACCGAGATTCGTGCCGACTTCATGAAAGCCCCCCACATAACCCTCACGATCAAGGGGCGCAACCTAGCACAGGGATTTGACAGCGGGCGGGGCGGGTCGGACGGCCCGCGGGGGGCGGTTGGGCGCGGCTCACGCCGTGGTGAGGACGCGGGTGCGCTCGCGGCCGCGGAGGGCCTGGCCGCGTACGACGATGATGCCCAACCGGATGACGACCTCGCTGACGGCCATGAGGACCAGGGCGGCGACCCACGCCTGTCCGCTGGTGATGTCGTGGGTGGCGGAGAAGTGGGCTATGCGGGTCTCGCCGGAGGGGTGGGAGGTCCAGATCGCGAAGCCGAGGCGGAAGCCCATGCTGAGGACCCACAGGGCCGCCGCGCCCAGGGTCGCCTTGACCCGGACGTGCCCGTCCGCGAAGCGGACCCGGGTGAGCAGGCCGCCGGCCACGCCGCAGGCGATACCGATCCCGGCGAACGCCGCTATGAGGGAGAGGTCGTTGCCCGCGGTCGGGATGTCGTGCAGGTAGCTGGTCGCCACCCAGGTGATCAGTCCCAGCGGCAGCAGCAGCCTGAAGGCCGTCAGCCTCTCCTCCCGCATCTGCCTGATGACCACGAGGATGAGCGCCACATCGATGATCCAGTCGGAAATCGTCATGCCCCGACTATCCGGTTCCGGACCCGTCCGGCACTTGGACCCATGGGTGGAAGCAGGGTGGAAAACGGGTGGATGCGGCTGCTCTACCCGGGGGAGGACTCAGCACGGCCCCAGGGAGCCGCCGGACGCCTCGGACTCGTTGTGGTTCAGCCGTTCCAGGTATTCGTGGGCCAGATTCGTCGCGCGGGTGAACCAGTCGGTGAGGGTGGCCAGTTCGTCGGGGGTGTAGTCGGCGAACAGGTCCGTGAGGCGTCTGTAGTGGCCGGCGTACACCGCTTCGACGCGGCTGACCGCGTCCGGGACCGCGGCCACCCTGACCCGGCGGCGGTCGTCGGGGTCGGGGCGCCGGGTCACGTAACCCGCGCGTTCCAGGCGGTTGAGGATGCCCGTCACCGCGCCCGTCGTCACATGGGCACGGGCGGCCAGGTCACCCGCCGTCAGCAGGTCCTCGCCCGCCTCCAGGACGAAGCCGAAGCAGGTGAGGTCCGTGACGTTGACCCCGAGCCGCCGGGCCAGCTCCTGCTGGCCGATCACATGGGCCGCGATGAGGTGGTCCATCGCGGACAGGGCGCGGACGGGGTCCGCGGGCGGTCGCGGCTTGCCGTGCATGGTCGTCCCCGATTCCTTGGAGATTCGCCGATTCCCTTAGCACGTGAGAGATGTAGAGGGTAAATTTCTTAGACAGTGAGGGATTCTAGTCGTCCTCGCGTCGGACGTCGGGTCTCTGCTGCCATTGAAGTTTCCGCTGCCTATGAAGGGGAGGCGGGTACGTGAGTCTGCACGATGAAGGTCACACGGTCGCCGGGTGGACGGGTACCGCGATCGCGACCGTCGGAAGCGGTCTGCTGGGGTGGGGGGTGTGTGCCGTCTCGGTCCCCGCCCTGGTCGCAGGGGGCGCGGTGGGTGCCTTGGGCATCCTGGTCACCTGGTATCTGCACCTGGCCGGCTGGGGCAAGCCGCCCGGCCCCCGGCCCCGGGCGCAGTGGGCCCTGGGAACACGGGACACCGGCGCACGCGACGGCCACCCCGGATGCGTGGGGTGCCGGCTCGCGGGCCGGGGACGGCGTACCGGGTCCGTGCTGGAGCCGGTGACCGCCACCGGGGAGGCCGAGCCGGCCACCGCCCGGGCCGGCGGCTGACCAGGAGCCGGCACTCGAAGCCAAGTACCCGGCTCCGCCCCGTTGTCAGTGCCGCCCTCTACGCTCGCGAGTGATGGCACAGGTGTGGAAATGCTCGGGGCTGCGATGGTCGGACGACGGGCCCGTGCTGGCGTGGAGCGGCGGGCGGCGCAGTGTGCTCGGGCCGGGCAAGCGTGTCGCCTTCCGGGCGGCTGACGGAGGCGGGCGGGAGTGCGTAGGGGCGCGTGGGCACCCCTGCGCGGTACGCGCCTCCGTCTCCGGGCGGAGTACCGGCGCCCGCTGCGAGGAGTGCGGCCGGCTGGACCGGGCGCACTCCGTGGCCGCCGACGGCATCGCCGATGATCCCCGGCCGTACCACGTGTATCTGGCGTGGTTCGGGCCCGGGATGGTCAAGGTCGGGATCACCGGCGTCGAGCGCGGGTCGGCGCGGCTGCTGGAGCAGGGGGCGGTGTGCTTCAGCTGGCTGGGCGCCGGGCCGCTGATGGCCGCGCGGCGGGCCGAGGAGCTGTTGCGGGCCGCGCTCAGGGTGCCCGACCGGATTCCCTACGGCGACAAGCGCGTCGTACGGGCCGCCCTGCCGGGCAGTTCCACCGAGCGGGCCGCCGAGGTCGTCGCGCTGCACGCCCGGGCCCTGGCGCTCGGGGCGTGGCCCGAGGCGCTCGTTCCCGAGCCCTGCCAAGTCGTCGACCACATGCGGGTGTTCAACCTTGACGGGGCGCCCGCCGCCGTCGGCGAGGTGGTCGAGCTGGTCCCGGGCGGCGTGGTGAGCGGCGAGCTCGTCGCGGCCGCCGGGCCGGATCTGCATCTCGCCACCCGGCGCGGGGTCGTCGTCCTCGACACGCGCTTGCTGCCCGGGTGGGAACTGACCGCCGTCGGCGCGGGGGGCGAGGGCGAACTCGGCGTACCCGTGCGGGAGTTCATCGCACCCCAGGAGGGGCTGTTCTGAATCGCGCCGAACGCCCGGGAAGGACCCCCGGCGACGGACCTGCCGAGGTCCGCCCGAATCCACCCGACAGGCGCCCTGCCGCCCGCCCCGGTACGCTCTCATCAGCGGTTCATCGGGCTTTCATCAGCGGGCCGGGCCACACACCGGACGTACATGATCCACACAGCCCGCAGGCGGGGCGCGGTCACGAGTTCGTGCGCACGTGAGGGGATTCCCAGGCGTTCCCTGAGAGTCGCCTGTGTGTTTCTTAGGGAAATCACAGATTAGTGAAAGCGTGTTCTCAGAGGACCCCGACAAGGTGTCCACCATGACCACGACCTCGCCCCAGGGGCGCACCGAACTGCTGAGGCCGGACGGGAGCCCCGTCCGAGTGCTTGTGGTGGACGACGAGCTGTCGATCACCGAACTCCTGTCCATGGCCCTGCGTTACGAGGGCTGGCAGATCCGGAGTGCGGGTGACGGCACGGGTGCCATCCAGACCGCCCGGGAGTTCCGGCCCGACGCCGTCGTCCTCGACATGATGCTGCCCGACATGGACGGCCTCACCGTTCTCGGTCGCCTGCGGCGCGAGCTGCCCGACGTGCCGGTGCTGTTCCTCACCGCGAAGGACGCGGTCGAGGACCGGATCGCCGGTCTCACCGCGGGCGGCGACGACTACGTCACCAAACCCTTCAGCCTCGAAGAGGTCGTGGCCCGGCTGCGTGGGCTGATCCGCCGCTCCGGAGCCGCGGACCGGCGGTCGGACTCGGTGCTCGTCGTCGGTGACCTCACCCTGGACGAGGACAGCCACGAGGTCTCGCGGGCCGGGGAGTCGATCCACCTCACCGCCACCGAGTTCGAGCTGCTGCGCTTCCTGATGCGCAACCCGCGGCGCGTGCTCAGCAAGGCCCAGATCCTGGACCGGGTGTGGTCGTACGACTTCGGCGGGCAGGCCAATGTGGTCGAGCTCTACATCTCGTACCTGCGCAGGAAGATAGACGCCGGCCGGGAGCCGATGATCCACACCCGGCGTGGGGCCGGTTACCTGATCAAGCCCGCCGCGTCATGAGCGGGCGACGACGGCCGCGTGCGCAGAAGCGACGTGGGGGTCCCCTCGCTCGAGTGAAGTCGAGAGTGGGAAAGGGACAGCCGCGCACCCTGCGGACCCGGCTCGTCGTCGTGTCCGTGACCCTGATCGCCGTGGTCTGCGCGGTGATCGGGACCGTCACGACCCTCGTGCTGCGGGACCACCTGTACGGGCAGCTGAACAGCAACCTGCGCGAGGTCGCGCTGCGCGTGGCCGGCGGACCCCTGGGCGGCTTCGGTGGCAAGGGCAGCCCCCCGGCCGGCAACGCCGGCAAGCTCAAGCCGAACCAGCAGAAGAGCCTCGGCGACCTCGTCACCCAGGGGCCCCAGCCGCAGAAGACCATCGCGGCCCAGGTCGAGAACGGGTCGATCACCAGCGGCAAGGTCGGCACCAAGGAGAACAACTCCGCCGGCTACACCCAGATGACCCCCGAGGACCTCACCGAGGCCCAGAAGCGGGCGCTCGGTTCCGTCGCCCAGGACCAGCTGCCGCACACGGTCGACATCCCGGGCCTCGGCACGTACCAGGCCCAGTACGTCAAGGGCAACGACGGCACCTTCTACGTCGGCATCCCGACCTCCGACGTGGACGGCACGATCAACACCCTGATCATCGTCGAGATCAGCCTCACCCTCTCCGGCCTGATCGCCGCCTCCCTCGCCGGCACCGTCATGGTCGGCGTGGCCACCCGCCCGCTGCGCCGGGTCGCCAACACCGCCACCCGCGTCTCCGAACTCCCCCTGCACACCGGCGAGGTCAACCTCAGCGAGCGGGTCCCGGAGTCCGAGTGCGACCCGCACACCGAGGTCGGCCAGGTCGGCGCCGCGCTCAACCGCATGCTCAACCACGTGCACGGCGCCCTGCACGCCCGCCAGCAGAGCGAGATGCGGGTACGGCAGTTCGTCGCCGACGCCAGCCATGAGCTGCGCACCCCGCTCGCCTCCATCCGCGGGTACGCCGAGCTGACCCGGCGCGGCCGGGAGGAGGTCGGGCCCGACACCCGGCACGCCCTCGGCCGTATCGAGTCCGAGGCGGGGCGGATGACCCTCCTGGTGGAGGACCTGCTGCTGCTCGCCCGGCTGGACGCGGGCCGTCCGCTGCAGTTCGAGCACACCGACCTGATCCCGCTCGTCGTCGACACCATCAGCGACTCGCGCGCGGCCGGCATGGACCACAACTGGCGCCTCGACCTGCCCGACGAGCCGGCCCTGGTGGCCGCCGACGCGGCCCGTATCCAGCAGGTGCTGGTCAACCTGCTGGGCAACGCGCGCAAGCACACCCCGCCGGGGACCACCATCACCGCCCGTATCCAGCGGCGCGGACCGTGGATGTGCGTGGACGTCGAGGACAACGGACAGGGCATTCCGCCGGACCTGCTGCCGCACGTCTTCGAGCGGTTCGCGCGCGGCGACGCCGCGCGGTCGCGGTCCACCGGGTCCACCGGCCTGGGGCTCGCCATCGTGCAGGCCGTCGCGTCCGCGCACGGCGGTGCCGTCACCGTGGACAGCGTTCCCGGCAGCACGGTGTTCACCCTCTATCTGCCCGCGCTTGCCCCGGCGGCCCCGCAGCCGGACCCCGAAACGAACTGGCAATCGCACTCACAGGCACAGCACAGTGCCACCACATGGGTGCAACAGGGCGCTTGACCAGAGTCGTTCGCATGCGAACCGACTCTTCTCCCGGCACCCTGCCGGCGCGGGAGCACCTCCCGGCCGGAGACGCCGGTACGCCTGTCCTGGACGTAGTGATCCCCGTCTACAACGAGGAGAAGGACCTCGGCCCATGCGTCGTCAGACTGCATGACCATCTCAAGCGCACCTTCCCGTACGCGTTCCGCATCACCATCGCGGACAACGCGTCCACGGACACCACCCCCCAGGTGGCGAAGCGGCTCGAGGCGGAGCTGGCCGAGGTCAAGTCGTTCCGGCTGGAGCAGAAGGGCCGCGGCCGTGCGCTGCGGACCGTCTGGTCGGCCTCGGACGCGCCGATCCTCGCGTACATGGACGTGGACCTGTCGACCGACCTGAACGCGCTGCTGCCGCTGGTGGCGCCGCTCATCTCCGGCCACTCCGACCTGGCGATCGGTTCCCGGCTGGCCCGCTCGTCGCGCGTGGTGCGCGGCGCCAAGCGGGAGTTCATCAGCCGCTCGTACAACCTGATCCTGCGCGGCTCGCTGCAGGCCCGTTTCTCGGACGCGCAGTGCGGCTTCAAGGCGATCAGGCGCGATGTCGCCCAGGTGCTGCTGCCGATGGTCGAGGACACCGGCTGGTTCTTCGACACCGAGATGCTGGTGATCGCCGAGCGCGCGGGCCTGCGCATCCACGAGGTGCCCGTCGACTGGGTCGACGACCCGGACTCGACCGTGCACATCGTGAAGACGGCCACCGACGACCTCAAGGGCGTGTGGCGGGTCGGCAAGGCGCTGGCCACCGGTTCGCTGCCGCTGGACCGGATCGCCCGCCCGTTCGGCGACGACCCGCGCGACCGCGACATCCAGGACGTGCCGAAGGGCCTGGCCCGCCAGCTCGTCGGCTTCTGCGTGGTCGGCGCCCTGTCGACCCTCTTCTACCTGGCGCTGTACAGCCTCTTCCGGCAGTTCTCCGGCTCGCAGATCGCCAACGCGCTCGCGCTGCTGGTGTCGGCCGTGGCCAACACCGCCGCCAACCGGCGCCTGACCTTCGGGGTACGCGGCCGGGGCGGGGCGGTCCGGCACCAGGCGCAGGGCCTGGTCGTCTTCGGCATCGGCCTGGCGCTGACCAGCGGTTCGCTCGCCGCCCTGAACGCGGCGAGCAACGACCCCGCGCACTCCACCGAGCTGGCGGTGCTGGTCGCCGCCAACCTCGCCGCGACCGTCCTGCGCTTCCTGCTCTTCCGCGCCTGGGTCTTCCCGGACCGCGACGGCAGCCGGCCGGACTCCTCCACGGTGGTGGCCACGCACAACCCGTCGTCGCCGACGTACACCACGGTCTCCGGCGGACACCAGCCGCAGAGCCCGCTCCCGCAGCGCCCGGCGCACCAGCCCTACGCCCAGGGCGCCACCACGACCACCCGACTCCGCGCCGGCGAGGCCGCGGACGGCACCTGGAGGGACGCCACCATGCAGTTGCAGCCGGTGCGCCCCCATGACACCGATCCGGGGGATCCCCGATGAGCAGCACCCACACCGACCGTCCGGCCCCGTGGGGACCGCCCCCCGAGGCGCCCCCGGCGCCCCGGCAGTCGCCGGCCGTCCAGGACGTCCCGGCCGCGCCGGTGCCGCAGGCGGGCTCGGGCGAGCCCAAGCAGCCCTTCGCCCGCAGACTCTGGCGCGGCCGCCCCGAGGACCCCCGCTGGGCGCGCCCGGCCTTCCTCGGCCTGCTGCTCGTGACCGCGGTGCTCTACTTCTACGACCTGAGCGCCAACGGCTACTCCAACTCCTTCTACTCGGCCGCCGTCCAGGCGGGTACCAAGAGCTGGAAGGCGATGTTCTTCGGCTCGCTGGACGCGGGCAACGCGATCACCGTCGACAAGCCCTCGGCGTTCCTGTGGCCGATGGAGATCGCGGCCCGGATCTTCGGCCTGAACTCCTGGACGATCCTCGGCCCCGAGGTCCTCATGGGGGTCGGCACGGTCGCGGTCGTCCACGCCTCCGTGCGCCGCCGGTTCAGCCCCGCGGCCGGCCTGGTCGCGGGCGCCGTGCTCGCGCTCACGCCCGTCGCGGCGCTGATGTTCCGCTTCAACAACCCGGACGCGATGCTGGCCCTGCTGATGGCGCTGGCCTGCTACTTCGTCGTCCGCGCGGTCGAGGACGGCAGGACGAAGTGGCTGGTGTGGGCGGGCGTGGCGATCGGCTTCGCCTTCCTCGCCAAGACCCTGCAGGCGTTCCTGATCCTGCCGGCGCTGGCGTTCGTGTACGCGGCCGTCGGTCCGCACACGCTGAAGAAGCGGATCGGCCAGCTGGCCCTCGCGACCGGCGCGCTGATCGTCTCGGCGGGCTGGTGGGTGGCGATCGTCGAGCTGTGGCCGGCCTCCTCCCGCCCCTACATCGGCGGTTCGCAGGACAACAGCTTCCTGTCGCTGACCTTCGGCTACAACGGCCTCGGCCGTCTCAGCGGCGACGAGACCGGCAGCGTCGGCGGCGGTGGCGGCGGCACCGGCTCCGGGCAGTGGGGTGCCACCGGCTGGGACCGGATGTTCAACTCCGAGATCGGCAGCCAGATCTCCTGGCTGCTCCCGGCCGCGCTGCTCCTGCTGGTCGCGGGCCTGGTGGCGACGCGCAGGCTGAAGCGGACCTCGGTGACCCGGGCCTCGTTCCTGGTGTGGGGCGGCTCGCTGCTGATCACCATGGTGGTCTTCAGCTACATGGCCGGCATCTTCCACCAGTACTACACGGTCGCCCTCGCCCCCTACCTCGCCGCCGTGGTCGGCATGGGCGCGGGGCTGCTGTGGGAGAAGCGCGCCGAGCTGTGGGCGTCGATCACCCTCGCCGCCGCCGTGGTCTCGGCCGCGGTCTGGGGCTACGTCCTTCTCAACCGCACCTCCACGTACCTGCCCTGGCTGAAGTGGCTGGTCCTGATCGGCGGTCTGGCCGCCGCGCTCGGCCTGATCTTCGCGGGCCGGATCAGCCGTCAACTCGCCCTCGGGGCGGCCGCGGTGGGCCTGGTGGCGGCGCTGGCGGGTCCGACGGCGTACACCCTCAGCACGGTGAACTCCGCGCACACCGGCTCCATCCCGACGGCGGGCCCGGCGGGCGCGAGCATGATGGGCTTCGGCGGCGGTCCCGGTGGCCGGGGCGGCACGGGCGGCGGCGGTGGCTTCGGCCAGAACCGGCAGGGCCAGAACGGCAACGGCAACACCCAGAACCAGCAGGGCCAGAACGGCACGGGCGGCTTCCCCGGCGGCGGTACCGGCGGCTTCGGCGGCGGCATGCCGGGCCAGAACCAGCAGGGTAACGGGAACGGAAGCACGCAGAACGGCAACGGCTTCCCCGGCGGTGGCCAGATGGGCGAAGGCGGCGGCATGGGCGGCGGCGGTGGCGTCGGCGGCCTGCTGAACGGCGCGACCGTCACCTCCGAGGCCAAGAAGCTGCTGGCGCAGGACGCCTCGAAGTACACCTGGGTCGCGGCGGCCATCGGTGCCCAGAACGCGGCGAGCTACCAGCTGGCCACCGACGACTCGGTGATGGCGATCGGCGGCTTCAACGGCACCGACCCGTCCCCGACGCTGGCCCAGTTCAAGGAGTACGTGGCGGACGGCAGGATCCACTACTTCATCTCCTCCGGCACCGGCGGCGGCATGGGCGGCAGCAGCAGCGGCACGTCCTCGCAGATCACTTCGTGGGTCGAGAAGAACTTCAAGAAGGTGACGGTCGGTTCGTCCACCTTCTACGACCTCACGCAGAAGGCGAGCGGCAGCTGACGGTCGCCTGATCGGCGAGAGGGCGGTGGCTTTGGCCACCGCCCTCCGGCGTACGCCCGGGAAAACGCTGTCGGCGGGGCTGGGAGCCGGGCAGTTGGTGGGGCGGTCGAGGTGGTGGCCGGGGGGTTCGTGGCGGCGGGGCTTCTTCGTCGGGCGGAGAGGAATGTCGCCTGAGGGGGAGGGGGTATGTCTCGGATCGCGGGTACGGGTGGTTCGCGGCTGGTCGCGCGCACGGGGCGAAGCCGCATATCGGACACCGTCCCGCGCCCCTTCCAGGGGCGATGCAGCCGTAGCATCTTGAGAAGTGATCGTCGAGGAGGAGGCCGTGATGGCGCGGGCCAGTGTGTGGCTGGAGGAGAAGGCCCGCAAGGGCGGCCGTAGCGGTCAGCCCTCCGGGCTCGACCGCGAGCGCATCACCTCGGTCAGTGTCCGGCTCCTGGACTCCGACGGGCTCGACAAGTTCTCCATGCGGCGGCTGGCTGCCGAGCTCAACGTGACCGCCATGTCCGTGTACTGGTACGTCGACACCAAGGACGACCTGCTGGAACTCGCCCTCGACGCGGCCTTCGGCGAACTGCGCCTGCCGGACGCGGCCGACGGCGACTGGCGGGAGCAACTGCGGGCGCTGGCCACGGAGTACCGCGCGCTGCTGGTCCGCCACCCCTGGCTCTCCCCGCTGGCCGGCCGGTACCTCAACATCGGCCCCCACGCGCTGGCCTTCTCCCGGGTGGTCCAGCAGGTAGTCCGCCGCGCCGGTCTGCCCGCACACGGGGTGACCGGCGCGATCTCGGCCGTCTTCCAGTTCGTCTACGGCTACGGCACGATCGAGGGCCACTTCGCCGAGCGGGTGGCAGCGGCCGGCCTGACCCCGGACGAGTACGTCAGCACCGCGATGACCGCGGTGACCGAGGCACCGGCGACGGCCCAGATCATCGAGGAGTCCAAGGACCTGATGGCCGCGAGGGGTGGCGACACGGTCGCCGAGATGCTGGACAGGGACTTCACCTTCGCGCTGGATCTACTGATCGCCGGCATCGAGGCGAAGGTGACTCGACCCACCTGAGGGGCGCGGGACCGTGTCCGATATGCGGCTCCGCCGCGGGGCGCGACCAGCCACAGTCCACCCGCACCCGCCGACCGACCCGCACCCCCCACCTCTTAGGCCTCCGGCGAGGCCAACCGCGCCGGGAACCCCCCGGTGGCCACCGGCCCCCACTTCTCCGGTGTCACCCGAATGATCGACTTGCCCTGCTTCAGCATCGCCGCCCGGTACTCGTCCCAGTCCGGGTGCTCCCCGGCGATGTTCCGGTAGTACTCCACCAGCGGCTCCACCGACTCGGGCGAGTCGATCACCTCCGCGCTGCCGTCGATCTGGACCCACGGCCCGTTCCAGTCGTCGCTCAGGACGATCACGCTCACCCGCTCGTCCCGCTTGGCGTTCCGGGTCTTGGCCCGCTCGGGGTACGTGGAGGCCACGATCCGCCCGGAGTCGTCGACCCCGCAGGTCAGCGGTGACCCCTGGGGGCTGCCGTCGGCGCGGCGCGTGAGCAGGATCGCACGGTGGCGGGGCCGTACGAAGTCCAGCAGTTCGTCGAGGGAGACGGCGGTGTTCGTCGCGATGTTCGGTGCCATGCCGCCAGCCTAGGCCGACGGGACCCGCCCCGCCTGCCTCTGCCTGTCCCTGCTGTGCCTACGCCTGCGGCAGGGATTCGCCCTGCACCGCCTGGATCTCCAGCTCGACCTTGAGGGTCGTGCCGATGGCCGCGATGCCCGCCTGGACGACCTGGTTGTAGTTCATCGCGAAGTCCTCGCGGTGCAGCTCGGCCGTCGCGCGGAACGCGGCCCGCGTGCCGCCCCAGGGGTCGGCGCCGGTGCCCAGGTAGGCGAGGTGGAGGTCGACGGGTCGGACGACTCCGCGCATGGACAGCTCGCCGTGGACCGTCCAGCGGTCGGAGCCGGCCGCCGTGAGGCCCGTCGAGGTGTACGTCAGCTCGGGGTACCGCTCGACGTCCAGGAAGTCGGCCGAGCGCAGATGCGTGTCGCGCATGCCGTTGCCGGTGTCGATGGAGGCGGCCCGGATGACGGCCTGGACGCGGGACTTGGTGACGTCGTCGGGGGCGATCTCGATGGCCGCCGTGAAGTCGGTGAAGCGACCGCGGACGCTGGAGATGCCCAGGTGCTGGGCGACCGCTGCGACCGTGGAGTGCGCCGGGTCGGCGGTCCACGGGCCGGGCGGCGGCAGCTCGGTGCCGCCCTGCCGGGCGAGCGTGACCTTGCCGATCTCGGCACGGCCGCTGGCGGTGACGATCGCGCTGGAGGCGGCGGGCGCGTAGCCCACGGCGGTGACGATGACGGTGTACGCCCCGGGCACGAGCGGGTTCGGGTCCCGTACCGTGCCCTCCTCGTCCGCCTCGACGCGCAGCACCTGCGTGCCGGTCATGTCGGTCACCGTGACGACCGCGTGCGACACGGCCCATCCGTCCCGGGTGCGGATCCTGGCGGTGAGTCCCATCCCGAATTCTCCCTGAAAACCGATCTAGAGGCGTGAAAAGCCCTATAAATTGCACAGATTGCGACGGCCCGGGGCAGCCGATGAACCATCGCTGCCCCGGGCCGGGGTGAACTACTCGCCGGGGTGGGAGAGTTCGATGTCGTGCCCGTCGACACCGGCGCCGGTGACGTTCAGGGCCGTGGCGACCGGCGGGTAGCCCGTCGCGATCACGGTGTAGTCACCGCCGTCCAGGTCGGCGAAGGCGTACGCGCCGTCCAGGCCGGTGGTGGACGTGCCGACCACGTTGCCGGCCGCGTCCACGAGGGTGACGCGGGCGTCGGCCAGCGGCCCGTGCGGGGCCCTGACGACACCCTGGAGCTGGGCGCCGGCGTCCAGGTCGACCTCGATCCGGGTGACCCCGGTGGTACCGATCTGGACCGGCAGCGCGCGGGGGCGGTACCCGGCCGCGTTCACCGCGACCGTCACCACACCCGGCACCAGGTCGCCGAAGACGAACTGGCCCTGCTCACCGGTTGCCGCGGTGGCCAGCAGGTCGCCGCGCACGTCGGTGACGATCACCATCGCGTCCTTGACCGGCAGCGCGCTGCCCGCGCCCCGCACCACACCGCTCAGCCCGCTGGTGCCGCTGAGCAGGATGTCGTACGGCAGCGGGTCCTCGCCCACCAGGACGGTGGAGGCCTGCGGCTGGTAGCCGTCGGCGGAGGCGATCAGCACGTACGAACCCGCGCCGGGGGCGTCCAGGCGGTAGGAGCCGTCGAAGCCCGCGACCGAGCGGCCCAGCTGGCGGCCGGAGAGCGAGATGAGGGTGACCGCGGCCTGGGCGACCGGGGCGCTCTCGGCGCCGCGCACGAAGCCGTGCACCGGGGTGGAGCCGGAGCCCGCCGACTGCTCGGGGGCGGCGAGGGTCGCCACGGCGGTGAACTGCCGGGTGGCTTCCGCGGCGGTGTCCGTGGTGCCGCTCACGACGGGGGCGGCCCAGCTGGGGACCGTCTCCTCGGCGGCAGCCGGGACGGCAGCGGCGGCGGCGACCGGAGCGGCCTCGATGCCCTGCTCCTCGGCGGCGGCCTGGGCGAGCGCGCCCTTGGTCCTCAAGGGGACCTCCTTGATGAACAGGCTGATCAGGAACGCGAGGGCCGCGAGGCAGCCGGCGATCAGGAAGACGTCGGCGATGCCGTGGCCGTAGGCGCTCTGGAAGAGGGTGCGCAGCGGGACGGGCAGCTTGCCCAGGTCCGGGAGGCTGTCGCTGGACGAGCTCGAGCCGGCCAGGGCGGCCTGGTACTTGTGCGGAAGGGCGGCGGCGCCCTCCGTCACGTAGTGCGTGATCCGGTGGGCCATCACCGCGCCGAGCGCGGAGACGCCGACCGCACCACCGAGGGAACGGAAGAAGGTGACCGTGGAGCTGGCCGACCCGAGGTCGGAGGGCTCGACCTGGTTCTGCGTGCACAGCACCAGGTTCTGCATCATCATGCCGATGCCGAGACCCAGCAGCGCCATGAAGATCGCCATCTTCCAGTACGCCGTGTCGTACCGGATGGTGCCGAGCAGGCCGAGGCCGGCCGTCACGAGGACGCCACCGCTGACCAGCCAGGCCTTCCAGCGGCCGGTGCGGGTGATGAACTGCCCGGAGACGGTGGAGGAGACGAACAGACCGCCGATCATCGGGATCGTCAGCACGCCGGACATCGTCGGGGACTTGTCCCGGGCCAGCTGGAAGTACTGGCTGAAGAAGACCGTGCCGGTGAACATCGCGACACCGACGAACAGGGAGGCCAGCGAGGCCAGCGTGATGGTGCGGTTGCGGAACAGCCGCAGCGGGATGATCGGCTCCTTGGCCTTCGACTCGATGAGCACGAAGATCAGGCCGAGCACGATCGAACCGCCGATCATGGCGTACGTCTGCCAGGAGATCCAGTCGTACTTGTCACCGGCGAAGGTGACCCAGACCAGCAGCAGCGAGACGGCGGCGGCGACGAAGAACGCGCCGGACCAGTCGACCTTGACGTCCCGCTTCACGACCGGCAGGTGCAGGGTCTTCTGCAGCACGATCAGCGCGACGACGGCGAAGGGGACGCCGACGTAGAAGCACCAGCGCCAGCCCAGCCACGAGGTGTCGGTGATGACACCGCCGAGCAGCGGGCCGCCGACGGTGGCGACGGCGAAGGTCGCGCCGAGGTAGCCGGAGTAACGGCCGCGCTCACGCGGCGAGATCATCGCGGCCATGACGATCTGGGCGAGCGCCGACAGACCGCCGACACCGATGCCCTGGACGACACGGCAGGCGATCAGCATGCCGGCGTTCTGCGACAGACCGGCGGCCGCGGAACCCAGGACGTAGATGACCAGGGCGATCTGGACGAGCGCCTTCTTGCTGTACAGGTCGGACAGCTTGCCCCACAGCGGGGTGGTCGCGGTCATGGCCAGCAGGGAGGCGGTGACGACCCAGGTGTAGGCGGACTGGCCGCCGCCCAGGTCGGTGATGATGTGCGGCAGGGCGTTGGTGACGATCGTGGAGGACAGAATCGCCACGAACATGCCGAGCAGCAGCCCGGATATCGCTTCCATGATCTGCCGGTGCGTCATCGGGGCATCCTGCTCGACGGAGCCTCCCCCGTGCCTTGCATGGGCCCGCACACCGGCTGGTGTGGTCGTTGCCATGGGCTTCCTTTTCTTACGTCTTACGCGGGTGTACGGGTGGTCGGTTCGAGTACGGGGGCGATGGTGGGGGCGCGGGCGGCGGAGGCGACCGTGGCCGTGGCGGCGGCCTTCGGGGATCCCGGGGCCGGCTCGGCCGGGCCCGTCGCCGTCGCCCGCACAGGGCCGGTCCGGCAGTCGAAGCTGTCCCGGAGCCGGGTCATCAGCCGGATCAGCTGGTCGACCTCCTCGTCGCTCCAGTCGCCCAGCCGCTCGGTGAGCAGCTCGGTGCTGCGCCGGGACAGGTCCCGTAGCGTCGCCTCGCCCGCGGGGGTGAGGCGCAGGATGCGGGAACGCTTGTCCGCCGGGTCGGGGGACCGCTCGATCCAGCCGCGCTCGGCGACGTGCGCCACGTGCCGGCTGGTCACGGACATGTCCACGGCGAGCAGCTCGGCGAGCTTGCTCATGCGCATGGATCCGTAGCGGCCGAGCAGCGTCAGCACGGCCGCGGAACCGGCCGGGCATTCGTGCGGCAGGATCCGCGCGAGGTCCCGCTTCACAGCTCCGACGGCGCTGAGCTGACGCGCCAGCTCCTCGAACTGCGCCTGCTCCGCCATCACACCTCCCGTATTCGTTGCTTGGGGCAACCATAGAACTGCTTGGTTGCCACAGGCAAATAAGCGGGCGGGGGTGGGGATAAAAACTTGGCAAAGACAAGTATTGCGAACGTAAACACCCAGGTGAGGCTGGTTGCGCTTACGGGCAGCCCCCCACTTGGGCCGGACCACCGGATTCGCTAGTGTCTCGGGGCATGGCTAACACCCAGGGCCCCCAGGGCAACTACGACCCCGCCGGCAGCACCCAGATGTTCCGGGCGTTCGTCGACGAGGCCCCGCAGACCTCCCAGCAGACGGCGTCCCCCTCCGCCTCCGGCGGCCCCCGCATCGGCCTGATCCTCGGCGTCGTCGCCGTGGTGGTCGTGGTCGCGGCGGTGGCCTGGCTGGCACTCAAGTAGTCACCCGTCGCCCGCTCGGCCCCTCGGACGGTACGAGGGTCGGGGCGGCGGCCCGACGAAGAACCCGGGGTCCACTACCCCGGGCTTTCGTCGTGCCCGCACGGACGCGCCGCGGCTCAGCTCCAGTCGACCGTCTCGACCCGGGTCTCGACGTGCATGCCCAGGGGCACGCGCCAGTCGTCCACGCAGACCGTCCAGGTCCCGCTCGTACGGGCGCCGGGCGCGACCGGGGCCGGCAGGGACTCCGTCGATTCGATCGTCGCCCAGTCGATGCCGAGCAGGTCGATGATGTGCGTGCCGAGGCTGACCTTGCCGGAACGGACCGCCGTGCCACCCGAGTTGCGGAACTCGACGGTCACCTTCTCGCACCACCGCTTGTCCGTGGGTTCGCGGGTGGGCGTGCTCCAGGTGAGGGCGGCGGGCGAGGTGTCGGCGGGGGTGGTGCCGGTGGGCGAAGCGGCGGTCGGCCGTGGTGGGTTCGGGGCCGGTGGAGCGGACGGCCCGGGCCGGGTGCCGTCACGGCGGGGGGCGGCGGGTGAGGGCGTCGTGGCCGGGGCCGCCGGGTTTCCGGCCGACCCGGCCACTGCTGTCGGCCGGCCGTCCTTCGTCGACGGTGAGCCGCCGGCCGCCCCCGCCGGGGAACCGTCCAGCGGGACCAGCGTCACCGATCCCGTAGGTCTCGACGACGCCCCCGGTGAGGTGCCGACCGCTCCCACCGCCGTATAGCCGCCGCTGTCACCGCCTCCGCACGCCGTGAGTGCCGAGGCCAGGCAGACGGCGGCCGCCGACGCTGCCGTGACGGCGCCTCGGCGGCCACTCGGTGTCCTACGGAGAAGCATCGCGCCAGTGTGGCTGACACTCCGTCAGTAAGGAACCCGTCGGAGCCGGTTCAGTCCGCGATCAGGCCCTCGCGGAGCTGGGCCAGGGTGCGGGTCAGCAGGCGGGAGACGTGCATCTGGGAGATGCCGACCTCGTCGCCGATCTGGGACTGGGTCATGTTCGCGAAGAAGCGGAGCATGATGATCCGGCGCTCGCGGGGCGGCAGCTTGGCCAGCAGCGGCTTCAGCGACTCGCGGTACTCGACGCCCTCCAGGGCCGTGTCCTCGTAGCCGAGGCGGTCGGCCAGCGAGCCCTCGCCGCCGTCGTCCTCGGGGGCCGGGGAGTCGAGGGAGGAGGCGGTGTAGGCGTTGCCCACGGCCAGGCCGTCGACCACGTCCTCCTCGGACACGCCCAGCACGGCGGCCAGTTCGGTGACCGTCGGGGAGCGGTCCAGCTTCTGGGAGAGCTCGTCGCTGGCCTTGGTGAGGGCCAGGCGCAGCTCCTGGAGGCGGCGCGGGACGCGGACCGACCAGGAGGTGTCGCGGAAGAACCGCTTGATCTCCCCGACGACCGTCGGCATCGCGAACGTCGGGAACTCCACGCCCCGTTCGCAGTCGAAGCGGTCGATCGCCTTGATCAGGCCGATGGTGCCGACCTGGACGATGTCCTCCATCGGCTCGTTGCGGCTGCGGAAGCGGGCCGCCGCGTAGCGCACGAGGGGGAGGTTGAGTTCGATCAGGGTGTCCCGGACATAGGCACGCTCGGGGCTGTCCTCATCGAGTGCGGCGAGGCGCAGGAACAGGGAGCGGGACAGGGTGCGGGTGTCGAGGTTTCCCGAGGCCACCGGGAGATCCGGGGTCGGAGGGGTCTCCAGCGCCGGGGCGCCGTCGATGCTGTCGAGCACGTCGATGGCGTCGAGCTCCTTGGGCGCTGCCTCGCTCTTCGTGAGCGTAAGCACCTTCGAGCTGCCCTGGTCTGCGGACATGCCACCCCCTTTGGGTCGCGGGACGGTCGCGGCGACGCCCCTCACGAGGAACGGCGCCTTCACCTGAATACCGGAGCCGAAGCCCCGGCAAACGCGCTTCCCGCAGAATGTCACATGTCGGCAACACGCTGTAGTGACATGTCGACATGGGAAATGTGAATCCGCCCTGGATGCAGGGGGTCTGACGGTATTTCGCCCCCCAACTGTCGGGAAGTGCGCTGGTGAGCGATTCGCTCGTGACGGTGATGGCTCGATCCTGCTTGCGGTTACGGCCGCACCAAGTCGCCTGAAGCGTGTCTCGGACCGGTAACGGGTCCTGCTGCGGGCGCTGCGCCGGTGCGTGCGGCGGCCCGTGCGACGGCGCGTGCGCCGTAGCGTGCGGAGGGCCTCGGGGCGGCCCTCGGGGCGGGCCTCCGGGCGGGGCTCGGGGCGGGAACCGCGGCGGCGGGTGCGGTCAGGCCTCGATGCGGTTGGCCGAGCGCAGTCGCTGGAAGCTGCGGGCCAGGAGGCGGGAGACGTGCATCTGGGAGACGCCCAGCTCCGCGCTGATCTGCGACTGGGTGAGGTTGCTGTAGTAGCGCAGCAGGAGGATGCGCTGTTCGCGCTCCGGGAGCTGGACCAGCAGATGGCGGACCAGGTCGCGGTGTTCCACGCCGTCCAGGGCCGGGTCCTCGTAGCCGATGCGGTCCAGCAGGCCCGGCAGCCCGTCGCCCTCCTGGGCGGCCTCCAGGGAGGTCGCGTGGTACGACCGGCCGGCCTCGATGCAGGACAGCACCTCCTCCTCGCTGATCCGCAGCCGTTCGGCGATCTCGGCGGTGGAGGGGGAGCGTCCGAAGGCGGTGGTCAGGTCCTCGGTCGCGCTGTTCACCTGGACCCACAGCTCGTGCAGCCGGCGCGGGACGTGCACGGTACGGACGTTGTCCCGGAAGTAGCGCTTGATCTCGCCGACGACGGTCGGCATGGCGAAGGTCGGGAACTGCACGCCCCGTTCCGGGTCGAAGCGGTCGATGGCGTTGATCAGCCCGATGGTGCCGACCTGGACGACGTCCTCCATCGGCTCGTTGCGGGAGCGGAAGCGGGCGGCCGCGTAGCGCACGAGCGGGAGGTTCGCCTCGATGAGCGCCGCGCGCACCCGGTTGTGCTCCGGCGTGCCCGGCTTGAGGTCCTTCAGCTGCCCGAAGAGCACCTGGGTCAGCGCCCGGGTGTCGGCGCCCCGCCGTTTCTCCGGGGGCGGCGCGGGTGCCTGGGCGGGGGGCTGGGCGGGTCCTTGGGCGGGAGGCTGGGCAGTGGGGGGAGCGGGGGCGGGCGCCTCTTCCTGGGGCGGCGCAGAACTGGCCGACACGGTCAACGCCACCTCTTCATCGGTCAATCATCCGTCAAAAGCGGTCATAGCATCACAAGACATGTGCACCGTGCGCAAGCACCGCATAACGTCGTGTTGAGAGTGAAAGACGGCAAGTTGGGGCATAAGACGCAGAAAAGCCCCCCGCTGTTCCCGGCGGAGGGCCTGTCCCCAGAAGGTCCCGTACGGTCTCCGGAAAGCCTCGTACGGCCCCCCAGGGGGCCGCCGTACGGCTCAGAACTCGTAGTCGGCGATCACCCACGTGGCGAACTCCCGCCACTGCGCCGCGGCCGCCTGGTGGGCCGGGTGCTCCAGGTACCGCTTCAGCGCGTCCCCGTCCTCGACCGCCGAATTGATCGCGAAGTCGTGGGCGATGGGGCGCTCGGTGATGTTCCAGCCGCACTCCCAGAAGCGCAGCTCCTCGATCTGCCCGCCGAGTGCGGAGAAGGCCGCGGCGCCCGCGACGGCCCGCGGATCGTCGCGCCCGACGCCCTCGTTGAGCTTGAAGAGGACCAGGTGGCGGATCATGGTTGCTCCCGAGGGTGGTGCGCTATTTGGCTCCGTTGACGACCCAGGTCATGAACGAACCGATGGCCTTGGCCGCGTCCGATATACCCTCGAAGCCTATCTGGACGTAATCGGCCGCTTTGGCCGGGTCTGTGATGATCACGTAGAGCGCGAAGACCACGAGCACGTACGTGGCGATCTTCTTGGCATTCACCGCCACCGCGGCCTCCCCTGTGCCTGCCTCTGCCGGCATGTCTGCGTAGCCTGTGGACCCTGCTGCCGGCCGCGAGTGTAACCTTCGCGCCCCCCTCGGGGGCCAACGGCCCGCTGGTCGAGGCCCGTTGCCGGGTCCGGGGGCGCGAACGGGGGCGTGCGACGGAGATGCGCGCGGCTATGGACGCAGAAAGGGCCCCGTCTTTCGACGAGGCCCTTTTTCAGCGGTAGCGGAGGGATTTGAACCCTCGGTGACTTGCGCCACACTCGCTTTCGAGGCGAGCTCCTTCGGCCGCTCGGACACGCTACCGAGAGAGACCTTACAGCACGGTGGGCCGTGCTCCGAAATCGCTATTCGGGGGCGTGGGACCGGCGCTGGGAGCGGGCTCAGCGGTCCCGGAAGAATTCCGTGAGCAGCCCGGCGGATTCCTCGGCCAGGACGCCCTCGACGACCTCGGGACGGTGGTTCAGGCGCCGGTCGCGCACGACGTCCCAGAGCGAGCCGGCGGCACCGGCCTTCTCGTCCCGGGCACCGTAGACGACCCGGTCCACGCGGGCCTGGACCAGGGCACCCGCGCACATGGTGCAGGGCTCCAGCGTGACCACGAGGGTGCACCGGGTGAGCCGCCACTCCCCGAGCGCCGCGGCGGCCCGACGGAGCGCGAGGACCTCGGCGTGCGCGGTGGGGTCGCCGGTGGCCTCGCGTTCGTTGTGACCTGTCGCGAGCACCGTCGTGCCGTCCGGGGACAGCACGACGGCGCCGACGGGGACGTCCCCGCCCCGGACGGCCCGGCCGGCCTCGTCCAGGGCGAGCCGCATCGCGGCCCGCCAGCGGTCGCGTACCGGGTCGGCGGACCCGGCTGCCTCGTGGAAGGTCAGCGGACGGTCTCCAGGACCTCGGCGGCGCCCAGCACCTCGGCGATCTCGCTGAGCGCGTCGTCGCTGAGCGACAGCAGTTCCTTCGCGCTCACGCCCAGGTCGTCGAGGATCCGGGTGTCACCGACCGGACCGGACGGCACGGCGGACGTGTCCGTGCCCGTGTCCGTGTCCGTGTCCTCGTCGTCCTCGGCCTCCGGCTCACCGTCCTCGGTGCCGTCGAGGTCGAGGGCGTCCAGGTCGTCGTCTTCGTCCTTGGGCTCCCTTCCGAGCAGTTCGTCCGTGAGCAGGAGCTCGCCGTACGAGCTACGGGCGGCGGCGGCAGCGTTGGAGACGAAGACCCGGGGGTCCTCCTCGCCGTCCACGCGCACGACGCCGAACCACGCGTCTTCCTGCTCGATGAAGACGAGCACCGTGTCGTCGGCGTCCGACGCCGATTCCCGGGCCAGGTCGGCCAGGTCCGACAAGGTCTCCACATCGTCGAGCTCTGTGTCGCTCGCTTCCCACCCGTCTTCGGTGCGCGCGAGCAGTGCGGCGAAGTACACCGTGACTCTCCCACTGGTCTTAGGCGTGCCGGTTGGGGGTCCCCCCGGCGGAGGTTCTGGGCGGGGAGAGCTGGGCTCCGAGTCCCACCCACTCGGAATCGTGGCAGAAACAAGGCGTTCAGGGGACGTCTTCGGCTCCCTGTGTCTGGCAGTTTTGATCGCACGTATGCAAAGAGGCATCCAGGTGCCCGTGTACGGAATCACCAGCGCACTCGTTGCCGCCACCTGCGGATCGTACGCGGGTTTTCCCGCAGCCCACGCACGGCCTTGCCCATGACGGACCGCAACGCGCCACAAGCAGTGGATCTTTGCCGAAGGATCGGCTTTACGACCCTTACCGTTCTTACGGTTTTACCGACTCCTACCAGCGGAACGTCCGCATACGCATGGCGTGTCGCAGCCGGGCGGTCTTGACGCGGCGGGGCTGGACCCGGTCGCGCAGCGCCCTGGCCTCGGCGAGATCGCGCAGGAACCGGGCCCGGCGGCGGCGCCGCTCGGCCTCGGTCTCGCCCTCCGGCGCGCCGTACGCGCGGTCGGACGGTTCAGGCAGCTCAGACAGATCAGACACGGCTACACCACCCCAGGTCCGGTCATTCCCACCTTCCCCCGGACGGGGGGTTTGATGCCAGCGCGGACCCGCGCGAGGTGTACGCGGACGCGGTTACTGTTATCGGCATGCGTCTCCACGTCGTCGACCACCCTCTGGTCGCCCACAAGCTCACCACCCTGCGCGACCAGCGCACCGACTCCGCGACGTTCCGGCGGCTCGCCGACGAACTGGTCACCCTGCTCGCCTATGAGGCGACGCGGGACGTGCGGACCGAGGCCGTCGACGTCCAGACCCCGGTCTCGCCCACGACCGGCGTCAAGCTCGCCCGTCCGCGCCCGCTGGTGGTGCCGATCCTGCGGGCCGGGCTCGGCATGCTGGACGGCATGGTCCGGCTGCTGCCGACCGCCGAGGTGGGCTTCCTGGGCATGATCCGCAACGAGGAGACGCTCCAGGCGTCCACGTACGCCTCGCGGATGCCGGAGGACCTCTCCGGGCGCCAGGTGTACGTCCTGGACCCGATGCTGGCCACGGGCGGCACGCTGGTCGCGGCGATCCGCGAGCTCATCAGGAGGGGCGCGGACGACGTGACGGCGGTGGTCCTGCTGGCCGCGCCGGAGGGCGTCGAGGTCATGGAGCGGGAGCTGGCGGGGACGCCGGTCACGGTCGTGACGGCGGCCGTCGACGACCACCTCAACGAACACGGCTACATCGTCCCGGGGCTGGGCGACGCGGGCGACCGCCTGTACGGGGCGGCCGAGTAGGGGCAGGTGCCTTGGTGCCTTAGGGGTGCGTGCGCGGGTGCCGTGGGGGTGCGGGTGCGGCGCCACCGGTCTCGTCGGCGGCCGCGGGTTCGTGGCCGGGCTGGTCGCGCGGTTTCCCGCGCCCCTTACGGGGCGGGTGTGCAGCCCTTCTTCGACGTCGATGACTTCGGCTCGGGGTGCGAGAGGGCTGTGATGGCCTTCGCCGCCGTCGCCTGGGGGGTGAGGGTCTTGAACGTGTCGCCCAGGATCAGATCCACGGCGGCGCCCTTGCGGCCCGCCTCCGTGCGCTGGTCCGGTGCCGTGACCTGCGTGGCCAGCACCGGCAGGGACGTGTGCAGGGCCGAGGCCGGTCCGAGCAGTATCGCCGTGCCCTTGACCTTCGCGTCGAACTTCGCCGGCGCGTTGCCGACGTCGCCGATCCTGAAGCCGCGCTTCTTGAGTTCGTCCGCGGTGTCCTTGGCCAGGCCCGTACGGGTCGTGGCGTTGTAGACGTTCACCGTGATCTGGGCCGGCTTCGGCAGCGCCGCCGCCGAGACGTCGGCCGCCGGGCCCGTGCTCGCCGCGGCCTGCTTCACGCACGCCGTGCCACCGGCCGCCGCCGCCTCTTTGTCGCCGCCCGTGAAGACGTCGATGAGCTGCAGGGTGCCCCAGCCGACGAGGCCGAGCGCGGTGATGGAGGCGACCATGGAGAGGACGAGCCGGGCACGCCGCCGGCGCGGGCGCATGCGAGGGTATTTGTCCCCAGTGATCCGGTACTGGCCGCCCATGCCGGGGGGAGTCAGCATGCTCATGAGCGCAGCGTAGTGCGCCACGGGTGCGTTGACTAATAGATGATCATCCGACGTCGCTCGGTCCAACCCGAAAGGGGCAACCGGCGTCAAACGGCGGGTGGCGAGCGGGTGTCGGCCGAGTCGGTCGAATCGGCCGAGCCGGGTCAGTCCAGTTCGAGCACGCGCGCGTGCAGCACCTGACGCTGCTGGAGGGCGGCGCGGACCGCACGGTGCAGCCCGTCCTCCAGGTACAGGTCGCCCTGCCACTTCACGACATGCGCGAAGAGGTCGCCGTAGAACGTCGAGTCCTCGGCGAGGAGGGTCTCCAGGTCGAGCTGCCCCTTGGTCGTCACGAGCTGATCGAGGCGGACCGGGCGCGGTGCGACGTCCGCCCACTGCCGGGTGCTCTCCCGGCCGTGGTCGGGGTACGGCCGGCCGTTTCCGATGCGCTTGAAGATCACACGGAAAGCCTACCGGTCCTGACGTTCCGGGCGCAGCCATGGCGACCGAGTGCGACGCTGGAAAAGACGCCGTAAAGGCAACCAAAAAGGTAAAACGGGAACAGGGGTTCGATGATGAGTGCCGGTGAAGCCGCCGCGGCCGGCGACCCGCCCTCGCCTGAGCCCCCGGCCGCCGCCGCGATCGCCACCGGGTACGCCTTCACCGGGCAGGCCTTGGACCTCGGTGCCCTCCTCTGGGACGGTCGGTGCCGTGCCGACGCCCCGATCCGCATCCCGCTCCCCATGCTCAACCGGCACGGCCTGGTCGCCGGCGCCACCGGCACCGGCAAGACCAAGACGCTCCAGCTGATCGCCGAACAGCTCTCGGCGCAGGGCGTCCCGGTGTTCCTGGCGGACGTCAAGGGCGACCTGTCCGGCATCGCCCGCCCCGGCCGGCGCGACGGGAGGGTCCTGGAGCGGGCGGGTGAAGTGGGTCAGGCGTGGACGGCCACCGGCTTCCCCGCCGAGTTCCTCGCACTCGGCGGCCTCGGCCACGGCGTCCCGGTGCGCGCCACGATCACCAGCTTCGGCCCGGTGCTGCTCTCGAAGGTGCTCCAGCTGAACCGGACCCAGGAACAGTCCCTCGGCCTGGTCTTCCACTACGCCGACACCAAGGGCCTCGAGCTGATCGACCTCAAGGACCTGCGCGCGGTGGTCGCCTTCCTCACCTCCGACGAGGGCCGTTCCGAACTGAAGGACATCGGAGGGCTGTCGACGGCCACGGCCGGGGTGATCCTGCGTTCGCTGACCGCGTTCGAGGCGCAGGGCATGGCGGACTTCTTCGGCGAGCCGGAGTTCGACACGGCCGACTTCCTCCGTACGGCACCGGACGGCCGGGGCATCGTCTCGGTCCTGGAACTCCCAGCCGTGCAGGACAAGCCGCTCCTCTTCTCCACCTTCCTGATGTGGCTGCTGGCCGACCTCTTCCACGACCTTCCCGAGATCGGCGACGCCGACAAGCCGAAGCTGGTCTTCTTCTTCGACGAGGCGCACCTGCTGTTCGACGACGCCTCGAAGGCGTTCCTGGAATCGATCACCCAGACAGTGCGCCTGATTCGCTCGAAAGGGGTCGGCGTCTTCTTCGTCACGCAGACCCCGAAGGACGTACCGTCCGACGTCCTGGCCCAGCTCGGCAACCGCGTCCAGCACGCGCTCCGCGCCTTCACCCCCGAGGACCAGAAGGCGCTGCGGGCGACCGTGCAGACCTTCCCCAAGTCGTCGTACGACCTCGAAGAGCTGCTCACCGGCCTCGGCACCGGCGAGGCCGTGGTCACCGTGCTCAGCGAGAAGGGCGCCCCGACGCCGGTCGCGGCGACCCGGCTGCGGGCCCCGGAGTCCCTGATGGCCCCGGTCGACGCGGCGGAACTCGACGAGGCGGTACGGGCGTCCGACCTCCACGGACGTTATGCACAGGCTGTGGACCGGGAGTCGGCGTTCGAGAAGCTGCGGCGGACCCCGGCCGCCGCGCCGAAGGCCGCGCCCCGCGACGAGAAGCCCCCGCCCGAAGAGGAACCCTCCCTGGTCGAACAAGTGGTCGGCAGCGGGATGTTCAGGTCCCTCGCCCGTTCCGTCGGCACACAGCTCGGCCGCGAGATCACCCGATCGCTGTTCGGCACGGCGCGCCGGCGCAGGTGAGCCGGGTCCCTGGGTGAGCCGGCTCCCGGGTGAGCTGGATCCCCGGGTGAGCCGAGTGGCCCGAGTGGCCCGGGTGACCACGTGGGCCAGGTGCGACAGGTGGGCCGGGCGCCCCGTGCGGGCCGCCCGGCTGCCGACCGACCGATCAACCGCGTTTCTGTTCCTGAGGCAGCGGCCTCGGCGGCTCCACCAACTTCGCCTCCGGCTTCGGCGCGCTGCGGACGGCCTCCGCGCGCAGCAGGGCGCGCAGGACCGCGTACGGGTCTGAGGACATGGCTGTGTTCCTTGCGTCGTACTGACTGACCTGGGGGAGTGCGGGACCTGTCGGTCGGTCAGCAGCGCAGGACCACGGTGCGCAGCAGGGGCGTGGCGTACGGCGGACGCGGTGCCGTCGCGCACGGGCGGTGGCGGTCCGCCGGGTCGGCGGGCGCCGCGTCGGGGAGCGGCGCGAGGCGCTGGGGTACGTCGGCGCGGTGCACGGCGCGGGCGGGGAGCCGCAGCGGGGTGTCGAGGACGTCGTACTCGGCGGTCTCCGCCGAGGCGGCCGGGGCGGTCGCGGCAAGGGCCTCCGCCGCCGTCGGGGCGCCGGGCAGCAGCAGGGCGAGCAGCAGCACGAGCGCCCGCAGCCAGGCGTGTCCTGGCTGCGGGCGCCCGGAGGGGGAACCGCTGCTCATGGCGGTCATCTCCCCACGCGGCGGACGGTGTTCATCGCACCCGGCGCGAGATCCGCTCGCTCGGCGTACCGGCGGGGCGCGAGGTTGACGCCGCTCACAGGGCCTGCGGGATGTGCTTGGCCCGGCTGCGGATGCCGAACGAGGAGATGATCTCCACGATGCCGACGACCACCAGCCAGATACCGGCGACCAGGGTCAGCACGGCGACCGACTGGAACGGCGAGACGATCAGCACGATGCCGGCGATGAAGGTGACGATCCCGAGGAAGACCATCCAGCCGCGGGCGGGCATCCCGGGGTCGTGCACGGCGGCGATCGTCTGGGTGATCCCGCGGATCAGCCAGCCGATCCCGATCCACAGGGCGAGCAGCAGGATCGACTCCAGCGGGCCGCGGAAGCAGAACAGACCCAGCAGGATCGACAGTGCGCCGCTGATGAAGGCCAGCACGCGCAGCGAGGTCGTCTTGTGCGTGCCGAACGCGGCGACCAGCTGGAAGACGCCGCTGATCAGCAGGTAGACGCCGAAGAGCACACCGGCGGCGAGCAGCGAGGCGCCCGGCCAGACGAGGACCAGGATGCCCAGGATCAGGGAGGCGATCCCGGTGACCAGTACGGTCTGCCAGGCCGCCTTCGAGAGGGCGTGCAGGGGCCCCTCGAAGGGCGGCTCGGGCTCATGCCGGTAGGCGCTCGCGGGTGCGGGCGCGGGCGTGGAGGCTGCGGCGGACGCGGACGCCGGGACCGAGGCCGAGGCCGGGGTGGTCGGGGCCGGGGCGGTGTGAGCCGTGCGGTCGTCGTCGGCGGGGCCGGTGCTGGGAGGCTCGCTCATGCCTCCAGCTGAAACCGACGGGAGCGGCCCTGCCAGCAGGGAGGGGCTGATCGGGTGACAGAGCCCTCACCGTCCCGGCCGCTTTCTCCGGCTGCTTCTCCGGGCTGCTTCTCCCCGGTCCGCGCAGCCTCGGCCGCGGTCCGCCGGCCACTTCCGCGGGCTGCTTCTCCCCGTCTCGCGCCCCGTCCCAGCCGCCCCCCGGCTGCCTACTTCTCCCCGGCCTTCGCCGCCTTCGCCGCCGCCTTCATCTCCTGCTTGTGCGCCCGCACCTTCGCCAGTGACTCGGGTCCCGTGATGTCGGCCACCGACCGGAACGACTCCGCCTCCCCGTACGCACCCGCCGCCTCCCGCCACCCCTTCGGCCGTACCCCCAGCTGTTTGCCCAGCAGGGCGAGGAAGATCTGCGCCTTCTGCCTGCCGAACCCGGGCAGTTCCTGGAGCCGCTTCAGCAGTTCCGTGCCGCTGTCGACGTCGCGCCAGATGCCTTCGGCGTCACCGTCGTAGTGGTCGACGAGGTACTGACACAGCTGCTGGATCCTCTTGGCCATGGAGCCGGGGTAGCGGTGCACCGCCGGCTTCTCGGAGAGCAGCGCGGCGAAGGCCTCGGGGTCCTGGGCGGCGATCTCGTGCGCGTCCAGGTCGTCCGTCCCCATCCGCTGGGCGATGGTCGCCGGCCCCTTGAACGCCCACTCCATCGGGACCTGCTGGTCGAGCAGCATGCCGGTGAGCGCGGCGAGTCTGCTGCGGCTGAGGAGTCCGTCGGCCTCGGGGTCCTGGGCGAGATGCAGAGTCGTGGCGTCGGCCCCGGTGTCGGGCCTGCCCTTGGCGTTGGCGTTCATGGCTCGATGATCCCGCGCCCGGACCCGCCCCGCGCGCCTGCGGCGGGGCGGCCTCCGCCGCTCCCGCACCCCTCACGTACGATTCCCCACGATTCAACTTAGGCAAGGCTAACCTTAGGTAAGAGGTGTCGCAGGGTGACCATCAAGACGTACCGAGACCCCTGGGGCATCCCGCACCTGCGGGCCGCCGACGCCCGTGAACTCGCCCGTGCGCAGGGCCGGGTCACCGCCCACGACCGGGCCTGGCAGCTGGAGGTCGAACGGCACCGGGCCCAGGGCACGTCGGCGTCCTTCCTCGGCTCCCCGGCCGTCGCGTGGGACGTGTTCGCCCGCCGGGCCCGCCTGGCGGACACCGCGCGACGCTGTTTCGAGGCGCTGCGGAGACAGGACCCGGAGACGGCGGCCTGGGTGCGCGCGTACGTGGCCGGGGTGAACGAGGGCCTGGCGGGCGGAGCCGCCCGCACGCCCGAGTTCGCCCGCACCGGCCTCGCCCCCGGCGTCTGGAAGCCCTGGCACCCCCTGGGCGTCTGGCTGGCCACCCATATCCTGTTCGCCGGCTTCCCGGCCAAGCTGTGGCGCGAGGAGGCGATACGGCACCTGGGGGAGGACGCGGTCCCCTTGTTCGCCACGGACGGGCCGGGCACCTCCGGCAGCAACGGCTGGCTGCTCGCGGGCCCCCGCACGACCACCGGCCAGGCACTGCTGGCCGGCGACCCGCACCGCTTCATCGAGGCGCCCGGCGTCTACCAGCAGATCCGCCTCTCCTGCCCGGAGTTCGACGTGGTCGGCCTGGCCGTCCCGGGCGTCCCCGGCATCGCCCACTTCGCCCACACGGGCACGGTCGCCTGGTCCATCACCAACGCGATGGCCGACTACCAGGACGTCTACCGCGAACGCCTGCGCTTTACGGAGACCGGCGTGGAGGCCCTGGGTCCGGACGGCACCTGGCACCGGGCCGAACGGCACACGGAGACGGTGGAGGTGGCGGGAGAGCCACCGATGCGCATCGAGGTGCTCGAAACCGAACGCGGCCCGGTGATCACGGCACCCGACCTGACAGCCGCCGACGGCGGCCGGCCCCCGCAGGGGCCACCCGCACCCGACGACGAAAGCCGCACGGGTAGGGGTGCGGGTGGGAAGAAGCACGCCGATGGCGAAGCCGAGGCGTTGGCGTTGCGCTACCCGCCCCGCGTCACCGCCGACCTCGGCTTCAGCGCCCTCCTCCCCCTCCTCCGGGCTCGCCGCGTCGCCGACGTCGACCGTGCCTTCGACGCCTGGACCGAGCCCGTCAACGTCGTGCACGCCGCCGACACCGACGGAGGCCTCCTGCACCGCGTCGCCGGCCGCGTCCCGGTCCGCTCCCACACCAACCGCACCCGCCTCGCCCCCGCCTGGCTCCCCGGCCACGCCTGGCAGGGCTGGCACCAGATGCCGTACGGCGACCTCACCGACGGCGTGGCCGTGATGGCGAACCAGCGTGGCCCGGCGGCCCCCCTCGGCGTCGAGTTCGCCCCGCCCCACCGCGCCGACCGCATCCGCGCGCTCCTCGACGAGCGCCGCACCTGGTCCGCCGCCGACCTGCCCGCGATCCACACCGACACCCACCTCGCGTCCGCCGCCCCCCTCCTCGACCTCCTCGCGGCCCTCGACGGCCTCACCGCCGGGGCCGCCGGACTCCGCGACCGGCTCCTGGCCTGGGACCGCCGGATGGACGCCGACAGCGCCGGCGCCGCCGCCTACGCGGCCGTACGTTCGGCGGTCGTACGACACCTCGCCGCGCACCCCGCCTTCGCCGCCCTCGCCGAACCCCCCGCCCACCCCGAGGTCCTGCTCCCCTGGCTGGCCCTCACCCCGCGCATCGCCTTCGCCCTGGAACACCTCCTGAGGGCGGAGGAGCTGTACGGCATCGACCGTCCCGCCGTCGTCCGTAGGGCAGTCGAGGAGGTCGCCGCCGGCAGAAGCGCCGGTACCGACACCGGCACCGGCACCTGGGGCGACACCCACCGCCTCGCCCCCTGGCAGGCGCTGCCCGAGCCGTCGTACGACGGACCGGCCCTGTCCGGTGACCACGACTGCGTGCTGTGCACCTCGGCCGTGCCCGGTCTCACCGACCTCTCCGCGCGTGGCCCGGCCGCCCGGTACGTCTGGGACCTGGCGGACCGCGACAACAGCCTCTGGGTGGTGCCGCTCGGCGCCGACGGCGTCCCCGGCGCACCGCACCACACCGACCAACTCGCCCTGTGGCTCAGGGGCGATCTGGCCCCGGTCAGCACCGACTGGGACCGACTGGAACTCGTGGAGGAAACCGATGTCTGAGCAATCGATCTCCCAGGGACTGATGTCCGAGCAACCGATCTCCCAGCGACCGATGTCCGAGCAGCCGGACGCCTCCGTCACCACCCCCGTCCCCGTCCCCTCCTCCGTCTCGGAACACATCGTCGGCGACTTCGGCACCGTCCGTCTCCGCCCCCTCGACGCCGAGCGGGACGCGGACGTCGTCCACACCTGGGTCAGCGCGGAACGCGCCGTCTTCTGGGGCATGACCGGCCTCACCCGCGCCGAGGTCGGCGAGATCTACGCCCATATGGCCACCCTCGACACCCACCACGCCTACCTCGCCGAGAGGGACGGCACCCCGGTCGCGCTCCTCCAGACGTACGAGCCGGAGGCCGACCGCGTGAGCGAGTGCTACGACGTCCGCCCCGGAGACATCGGCATCCACGTCCTCCTCGCCCCGGCCGGACCGGAAGGCCCCCGCCCCGGCTGGACGGAAGCCCTCCTCTCCGCCTTCACGGAGTTCGCCCTGCGCACCCTCGACCGCCGGCGCATCGTCGTCGACCCGGACGTCCGCAACGCGAAGGCGATCGCCCGCTTCGTCCGCCAGGGATTCACCCCCGGCCCGGCCGTCGTACTCCCCGAGATCGACCTCCCCGACGTCCACCTGCCCGAGAAGCACGCTCAACTGGCTTTCCTCACCCGGCCGGTAGCCTTCCCGGATGTCCTCCCCGATGCTGACCCCCGACGACCTGATCGCCCACTACGACCTGGAGCCGATCCCTCGTGAAGGCGGCCTGTTCCGGCAGACCTGGGCCGGTCCCGAACGTGCCGACGGCCGCCCCGAGGGCACCGCGATCGTCGGCCTCCTCATCGCCGACGACTTCTCGGCCCTGCACCGCCTCCCCACCGACGAGATCTGGCACCACTACCTGGGCGACCCCCTGAACCTCCTGCTCCTCGCCCCCGACGGCACCATCCGCACCCCCGTCCTCGGCCCGGACCTCCGCGCCGGCCAGCAGATCCAGCTCACCGTCCCGGCCGGCACCTGGATGGGCGGCCGGGTGGCACCGCCCGGCTCCTGGACCCTGTTCGGCTGCACCATGGCCCCCGGATTCACCTTCGAGGGGTACGAACACGGGAACGCGGCCCACCTCACGGCGCGTTACCCCTCCGAAGCGGCCCGCATCACGGGACTCTGCCGTCCATGACCCACCTACTGGACGGACAGGTCGCCCTGGTCACGGGCGCGAGCGGCGGCATCGGCCGGGCCATCGCGCTGCGCCTCGGCGAGGAGGGCGCGGCGGTGGCCGTGCACTGCCGCACGGCGGTGACGGCGGCGCGGGAGGTCGCCTCGGCGATCGGCGACCGAGCGGTCGTCGTGCAGGGCGACCTGACCGACGAGGCGACCTGCCACCGGATCGTCCGGGAGGCCGCGGACCGGTTCGGCGGCCGGCTGACCGCGCTGGTCAACAACGCGGCCGTACAACCCGTACAGCCCCTGCCCGGCATGACCGCGGCCGACTGGCGTGCGGTCGTCGACACCGACCTCGGCAGCGTCTTCGCCTGCACCCAGGCGGCCGCCGACCTCATGCGCGACCAGCCCGACGGCGGCACGATCACCCACATCGCCTCCATCGAGGCGTCCCACCCGGCCGTCGGCCACGCCCACTACAGCGCGGCCAAGGCGGCGGTGGTGATGCACGCGAGAGCGGCGGCCCTGGAGTACGGCCGCCTCGGCATCCGCGTCAACACGGTCTCCCCCGGCCTGATCGACCGGGAGGGCCTGGCGGACGCCTGGCCGGAGGGGGTGCGGAGATGGCAGGAGGCGGTGCCCACGGGTCGCCTGGGCCGCCCGGAGGACGTGGCGGACGCGGTGGTCTTCCTGGCCTCCTCGCTGGCGTCGTGGATCACCGGCCACGACCTGGTGGTGGACGGTGGGGTGTCCGCCCGGCCGACCTGGTGACGGCCCCTGAGGGACGCGGGGCCGTATCCGACGTGCGGCTACCGCCGAGCAGGCCGCGGCAAGGCCCCAACCGGCCGCAGGCACAATGAGCGCTACCGGCCCCCCATCCGTATGACCCATGAACGCCTGCTTCCGAACTCAGGACGGTGACGTGAGCGAAGAACACGGCCGGCGGTGCATATCCACCCCCCACAGGGCAGACCCACGCGGTACGTTGCGCACCCTCGCCCTCCTCGGCACCCTCCTCACCGCGCTCTTCCTCGCGTCGGCCGCCCCCGCCTCCGCGCACGCGGCCCTGCGCGGCAGCGACCCCGCCGACGGCGCCGTACTGAAGTCGTCGCCCGGGTCGGTCACCCTGACCTTCACCGAGTCCGTCGGCCTACTCGACGACTCGTTCCGGGTGTACGACCCCACCAACCACCGGGTGACCACCGGCGACGCCGAACACGGCCCCGCCGGCTCGGACACCGCCCGGATCACCTTCCCGAAGAAACTCGGCACCGGCACGTTCACCGTGTCCTGGCGGGTCGTGTCGGCGGACAGTCACCCCGTCTCCGGTGCCCTCACCTTCTCCGTGGGCAAACCGTCGGCGACCACGGCGGCCGTCCCCACCGGCCCGGTCGAGAACCCGGCCACCGGCAGCCTCTACGACATCGGCCGCTACGCCGCGTACCTCGCCGTGGCGCTGCTGATAGGCACCGTCGCCTTCATAGCCGTCTGCCGTCCGCCGGACGCGGCCCCGCTGCGCAAGCCGGTCCGGACGGCCTGGTGGGCCCTGCTGGCCGCCACCCTCTTCCTCTTCGTCCTCCGCTCCCCGTACGAGGAGGGCACCTCCCCGGCGACGGCCTTCGACCTGTCCGCACTCGCCAAGAGCGCGACGGGCCGTCCGGGCCTGGTCCTGCTGGCCAGGGTCGCCCTCCTGGCGGTCACGGCAGGTCTGTACGCCTTCTTCCGCCGCGGGCGTGCGGACCGGCTCCGCCCGTCGTCCCGCCCCTTCCTGGTCACGGCCGCCGTCCTCGCCGTCGCCCTGGCCCTGACCTGGGCGACGGCCGAACACGCCTCGGCCGGCATCCAGGTGCCCCTGGCGATGACGTCCTCGGTGCTGCACCTCCTGGCGATGTCGCTCTGGCTGGGCGGCCTCACGGCCCTCCTCACCACCCTCTACCGGGCCACAACTCCCCTCCCGGCCGCCGTCGTCACCCGCTTCTCCCGGGTGGCCTTCGCCTCGGTGACGGTCCTCGTGGTCACCGGCGTGTACCAGTCCTGGCGCGGCCTGGGCTCCTGGCAGGCGCTCACCGACACCACGTACGGCCGTCTCCTGCTCGTGAAACTCGCCGCCGTGACCGTGCTGCTGGCGGCGGCCTCCCAGTCCCGCCGCTGGACGGCGAAGCTGGCGGGCGTCCCGGCGGCGACCGCGGCGACGACCCGCGACCGCGTCCCGCAGACGGTCGGCGCGCCGCCCCAGGAGATCCCGCCGGCCGCGGCGGAGCCGGTCCCCGGGCCGGACCACCGGGCCCTGCGCCGCTCGGTCCTCGCCGAAGTCGCCATCGGCGTCGCCGTCCTGGTCGTCACCACGATCCTGACGGGCACGCTGCCCGGCCGCGCGGCCGCCGAGGCGGCCGGGTCGGGCACGGGAACGGCCGCGGCCGGCGGCATCCCGGCGACCTCCGTGGCGATGGTCCCCTTCGACGTCGGCACCCCGAACGGCCACGGCAAGGTGCAGATCACCCTGGACCCGGGCCGGGTCGGCGGCAACTCCGTACAGGCGGTCGTCTTCGGCCCCGACGACGGCATCTCCGCCGTCCCCGAACTCCGTCTCTCCTTCACCCTCACCGCCCAGAAGATCGGCCCCCTCCCCGCCGACCTCACCGACCGAGGCGGCTACTGGGCCACCAACTCCGTCAACCTCCCCATCGCGGGCGAGTGGACGATGAACCTGACGGTCCGGGTATCGGACCTGGACCAGGTGACGGTGGCGAGGAAGATCCGAATCACCGGGTGACGGGCCGGCCGCGGCGGTCGGCGCCCGTCCGTAGGAGCGGGTGGGGGCGGAACTGAGACCGAGAACGTCGATGGGCCCCCTGTTTCTCCGGGGGCCCATCGACGCCTATGTGCCGCTCTCCGGGCCGTACCACTGGAGAGCGTGGCCGGTCACTGCCGCGATGCGGGCGAAGTCGTGGGCTGCCGTACGCCGGTGAAGGCAACCAGAACCGCAACCACAGAAGTACAGCCGTTGCTCACGCCCTGCGCCAGGCGCTGAGCAGTTCCTCGGGGCCGTACACCGCTTGAAGGCCGGAACAACCGACCCCGCTTCGGGAGACCGCGACGAGCGGTACGGGCTCGTCGGTGATCGCCGCCCGGTGCTTCTGCAGTGCGGCCAGGTCGTGGCTGTCGAACGCGGAGTTCTCCAGCCACTTGACCGAGCCGAGGAAGAGCAAGTGCTTGGCCACCGGCTGCCGGTCGGCACCCACCAAGTCGATTTCGACGTCGTTGCTGCGGGTCCAGTACCCGCCGATCGCCGGGGCTGCGGGCAGGAGCCCGTCCGGCAGGAGGCGGGCGAGGGATTCCCGGACGAGAGGTTCGATCGCGCGGCCCCGCCAACTCGTCCACTGTTCTTTGATCCGGCCCAGCGTGAGATCTCCCCGCATCCGCTCGATCTCCGCCATGTGCGGATCCAGAAATGCGAGCCAGAAGCGCAGATAGGGATCTGCCACCCGGTAGCGGCGTTCCTTCGACGGCCTCAATGAGAGCGGCAGCTCGGCGGCCACGACCCGTTTCTCGGTCAGGACGTCCGTGGCTCGGGTGAGAGTGGTGTGGGCGATGCCACCGGCCGCGCGGGCGATGTTGGTGAAGGTCCGCTCCCCGCTTCCGATGGCCCGCAGCACCTCCCTGCTCATCGCCTGCGGTGGAAACTCCGCGGCAAGTGAGCGCTCGGCGGAGACCAGCAGCGCAGAGATCGGGTTGTCCAGCGAGTCGCGGAGGAACTCCCAGATGTCGGCTCCGGCCTGCCACTCCGCGCAGATCAGCGGGAGACCGCCCGTGATCAGGGCGGCGTCGAACGCGTCTGCCGGCGACAGGTCGAGCATCTCGCCGATGTCGGCGGGGTTCAGCGGCCCCACGATCATTTCCCGGCCCCGCTGATGGAAGGGGCGGTCGTAGCTGTTCAGCGCCTCCATCATGGAGAGGTCGGATCCGACCAGGAGGAGGAGTACCGGCTTGCGGCTGAGCAGGCGGTCCCATGCCCGCTGGAGCATGCCCTCGAAGGCGTCGATGCGGTCCATGAGATAGGGAACCTCGTCGATGACGATCACGCTCGGGCTGTCGTCGGGAAGGATCTCCGCGAGCAGCCTGAACGCCGCGTTCCACTGTTCCGGGGCCTCCTCCGTGAACAGTTCCCGTTCCGGGAGGGTGGATCTGGCGACGGCGTCGAGCAGTTCCGTCAGCTCGTCCTCCGTGGTGCCGCCCGCCGCGGTGTAGAAGACGTACGGCATCTCCGTACGCCGGAGGAACTCCTCGACCAGGCTGGACTTGCCGACCCGCCGCCTTCCCCGCATGAGGACGCACTGTCCCGGTTTCGCCGACCCGACGGCAGAGCGAACCGCCTGCAAGGCGTTGCCGAGGACGCTCAGTTCGCGATCCCGCCCGATGAAACGACGCACACAAACCTCCCGACAGGAATAGTATCTCCAGCGATACTATTGACGTCGATACCATCCTGCCTCTATTTGGGCATGAGGCTCATGACGCCGTGGCCACGGGAGACGGCGACAGCTAGCTCGCACCCGGCGATGATCGATGCCGTTACGGAAGGCATCCGATGTCGAACGGGGTGGGCTTAAACCGGGCTGAGTGAGACGGAAAGTGAGACGGGCAGCGGCGCCGTTGGTGGACGCTCACCAGCCACGCTCGCGGGCCATGGTGATGAGCGTTTCGGCCTCGGAGGAGCGGTCGGCCAGTTCGCCGGCGCTGCGGATCTGCTCTTCGGTCATGCCGCGCTTCACCAGCTGGATCGCTTCGTGGATCCCGTCTCCGTTGCCGCGGTCGAGCATGGCCAGGAACCACCGCACGGCCTGGACGGGGTCCGGCGCTGTTCCCAGACCGTCGCGGTACCAGCAAGCGGCGGCGAACATCGCACCCGCGTGGCCCCGCTCCGCGGCATGCAGGTACCAGCTCAGCGCTTCGGCGTCCTCATCGATCGCGGCGAGGCGATCACCGAGTACGGCAGCGGCCTGTGTCACGCCCCCTTCGACTGCTTGGCGCAGCAAGCGCAGGCACTCGTCGTGGTCTCTCACCCGCGCATCGCCGTTGATGTGCATGCCCGCCAAGTTGAACGCGGCGTACGCGTCACCGGCCTCCGCGGCCGCTGTGAAGAGGGCCTCGGCCTGGAATGCGTCTGCCGGGACGCCGCGGCCGGTGCGGTACAAGAAGCCCAAAGTCCGTTGGGCTGCCGGATGCCCGGCCCGTGCTGCGGCTGTCGCGTAGGTCAGCACCATCGGCAGAGCCGAATCGTCCACGAAGTCGAGCAGCGCTCCGGCCACCAGGGCCTGCGCGTCGACGTCCCCGGCATCGGCCAGAGCCTTCAGAGGCGCGATCCCCGTGACCACCAGGTTCGCCGACTCCACACTGCCGGCATTGGAACCAGCGATCCAGACAGTGACAGCGGCCTTCCAGTCTTCCCTGGCAGCGGCTTGCCGACCTCGCTCGATGAACTCGGCGGCTCTGTCAGGAGGGACGGGAACATCGCTCATAGCGAGAGATCCTGCCGCACGGCATGTCCGCACGGACCACGAGGATCTGATCTTGGAAAGTGAGACGGACAACGTCGAAGGGCCCCCTGTTTCCAGGGGGCCCTTCGACATCGTGCCCGGTGAGGCACTGGCGGAGGATACGAGATTCGAACTCGTGAGGGGTTGCCCCCAACACGCTTTCCAAATGTTCGTCTGGGGGTTCGGGAGTGATCAGGAGTGTCCTGACCTGCGGCGGAGTGGGGCTGGGGGCGGGTGGCGGACGGCGCTGGACGGGAGTGAATGCAACCAGAACTGCAACCAGTACTGGCAGCCCAGGGCGGACGTGCTGGCCGCCACGGGTAGCCCGCCACGCAGTGGCAGGATGCTGACGACTGGCTCCTGGCTGCTTCGGTCAGTCCTCGTCAGGCACGGCCTGCGCCCCGTCGCGCCCGCGCATGCGGACGAAGATTGGGTTGGTGGCAGCGGAGGTCTCCTCCAGGCTGATGGCCGAGGTCCGCAGCCACCTCGCCGACGTCATCGAGCGCGCGCGACGGGAGGAAACCCCGACGATCACCACTCGGCGCGGCAAGCAGGAAGCTGTCGTGATCGACGTTCAGGAGTACCAGCGTCTGCAACCACGGCACAGCGCATTCGGCCTGGCTAGACGCTTGTCCCTTTGGGCTCGGTCTCTGTTGGGCCATGATCCATGACAACGGTCTGGTGCGCATCAACGCGATTGGCTGTGCTCCGTGTGCCCCTCCGCCGGCACGCCGACGTCCGAGAAGATGTCCGACGCCTGCTGCCTCATGAGTTCAGCGGCAGCGCTGTCGGTCTTGTGCAGTGCGCGGGCGAGTGCGACGAGAGCGCGGGCCTCCCCCAGCCGGTGGCCGGTCTCGCGATGGATGGCCAGGGCCTCGTGGCCGAGGGCGACGGCTGTGGAGTGCGCAGCCTCGGACGCCGTCGCCTGGCACAGCACCGTGAGCGCCTGACCCTCCACCACCTGGAAGCTGTACTCACGGGCCAGGCGCAGCGCCTCCTCGGCTCGACGGCGGGCGTCTTCGTGGCGGCCGAAGTGCTGGTGAGTGAGGGCGAGCCCCAGGAGACTGTCCGCCGCGGCGCGCCGGAAGCGTGCCTCGTGGGCCAGGGCGAGAGCCCGACGGTCGGTCTGAAGTGCCTGTTCGTCGTGGGCCAGTTGGCGGTGGGCGGCGGCGATCGTGTTGAGGATGGCGGCCTGGATCCAGCGCCGTTCCGGGGCCCGGACCATGGCCAGGGCGCGCTCGGTCCGTTTCAGGGCCTCGTCCGGGCGGCCGCACTCGATGTCGATCTTCGCGAGGGCGTCGAGCATCATCGCGTGGCCGTCGCGGTAACCGGCCCTCTTCTCATCGGCCAGCTCGGGACCGAGGAGGTCACGCGCGTCGGTGAAGCGGCCGAGTTCCCAGTACACCCAGCCCAGAATCTGCAGCGCCAGGCCGTCGTCCCACCCGCTGCTCCCCTCTTCGCGGCCAAGGGTCCCCTCGATATGACCGGCGGCCTCGTGCAGTCGGCCCAGATCCCGGCAGGCCATACCGAGACCGATCGTCCCATACCCTACGAAGTAACGGTTCCCGGTCTCCCGGAAGCGGCGCAGGCCGGCGGTGAAATGCTCGTAAGCGCTGTCGAGGCGCGCCATGCTCCAGTCCACGAAGCCCCGGACCCCGTATGCTGCCGCTTCGCCGGTCGCCCAGCCGAGTTCACGGCTGAGGTCCAGCGCGCGCACGTGATGATCCATCGCCTGCCTGGCATCCGCTCGTTCCCACAGGATGATGCCGAGGACGAAATGCATGGCGGCCTGACCGTACCGGTCGCCCTCGGCCGTGGCCGCTTCCAGTGCCGTCTGCGTGGTGGACTGCCAGGTTGCCCGGGGCAGATAGAGCCAGAAGTGGCCGAACAGAGAGTTGGCGAGGTGCCAGGCGACAGCGCGCGGGCCGTGCTGGCCGGCGTGGGCGATGACGGCGAGAAGGTTCGTGCGCTCGGCCTCCAGCCACTGGGCGCCGTCGGACGGAAGCTTCGGAAGGTCGTCGGCGGCGAGGGCGGCGGGCAGATCCGGGAAGATCCAGGTTCCCGCGGCGGCACGGGCGGCATTGACGTACCAGATCAGGATCCGTTTGAGCGCGGCGTCACGATCCGCCGCCGCCTCTTCCACCTGCACCCGCTCCCGCGCGTACTCATGAAGGAGATCATGGAAGCGGTAACGGCCCTCCGCCACGGGCTCGATCAGATGCGCGGCGGCCAAGGCGCTGAGCAGACGGCGAGCCTGTGACAGCGGTGCGTCCAGGACGGCGGCGGCGACTTCGGCGGTGAACTCCGGTCCGGGGAACAGACCGAGTAGGCAGAACAGCCGGCGCGCGAGTGGAACCAGCACTCGGTACGACGCCGAAAACGCTTTCTGCAAGGGTGAGTTGGGCTCACCGTCCGGCACCAGGGCCGTCAGTCGACCACCCTCCGACATCTCGCCCACCAGATCGGCCAGCCGTAGACCGGGATCGCCCGCCAGCCGGGCCGCGGCCAAGCACAGCGCCAGCGGAAGGCTGCCGCATAGTCGGATCAGTTCGTCGACGGCGTGGGGTTCGGCGGACAGGCGGTCCGGGCCGAGTGCCTCGCCGAGCAGCGCGCGGGCGTCGGCCGGCTGGAGGAGGTCCAGTGGCAGGGGGTGTGCTCCGTCGCGGGCCACGAGGTCGCCGAGCCGGTTGCGGCTGGTGACGACGACACAGCAGGACGGGGTGCCGGGGAGCAGTGGACGGACCTGCTCCGCCGAGGCCGCGTTGTCCAGCAGGACCAGCAGGCGTCGGCCGGCCAGCAGGGTCCGGTACGTGCGTGCCTGCGTCTCGTCGTCGGCGGGGATCTCCGACGCCGCCAGCCCCAGACTCCGAAGCAAGAGCTCAAGTGCTTCGCCAGCCTTGAGCGGTGGCCGGTCGTGGTCGAACCCGTGCAGGTTGACGTACAACTGGCCGTCCGGGAAACGATTCCGCACCTGATGTGCCCAGTGCACCGCCAGCGCGGTCTTGCCGATGCCGGCGGCGCCGCCGATGGCCGAGATGACCACCGTGTTCGCCGACCCCTGCCCCTGCTCCGGCGAAAGCAACGTGTGCAGTCTGGCGAGTTCGCCGGTGCGGCCGGCGAATCCCGCGGCATCGTGCGGCAACTCGGCCGGCGTCGGCGGAGCGCTGTCGCGCGGTGGGTGAGTGCTCCGACCCGGTGATCCCGGTGGTACCGGCGCGCCTGCTGCCGGACCATCACGGAGGAGGAGCTCTGAGCGTGTCTGCCCGGGCGGGGCCGTCCGGCCGAGGAGACTTGCGTCATTCTGGCGCAGTACCGCCTCGTGCACCCGGCGGAGTTCCTCACCGGGATCGACGCCGAGCTCGTCGCGGAGGCGTACGCGCATGTCCTCGTAGGCGTTCAGCGCGTCCGCCTGACGTTCGCAGCCGTACAGAGCCCGCATACGCAACGCCACCAGTGACTCGTCGTACCGCTCCGGCGCGGACTGCGCGGCGAGGTCGTCCATGGCATCGCCGAACCGGCCTAGCAGAACAAGGCATTCGAGCCGGGCCAGCCGGAGCGTCCGCCGGCGTTCCCGCAGTCGCTCCCGCTCGGCCTGTGCAAACGGCCCCGGCAGGTTGGCCAAGGGCTCGCCCTGGAACAGCAGGAGTGCCGCGGACAACTGGCCCGTTGCGGTGGCCAGGTCTCCGGACGCTTTGGTGCGAAGCGCCTCATCGCCCCGCTCGGTCAGGTCCGCCACATCGAGCCGGGCGTCGTCGGCGACGAAGCGGTACCAGCCCTTGCCGCTGCGGATCACCGACTCGGTGTGGCGGGTGCCTTCGGCATCCAGTGCCCTGCGCAGCGGGTTGACGTGACTGGCCAGCACCTTGTGGCCGGAGGCGGGTGGCTCCGAAGCCCACACCGAATCGAGCAGTTGATCATGGCTCACCACAGCTCCCCGACGGAGCAGCAACGCGGCCAGCACAGCCTGCCGCTTTACGGGTCCCAGATCCAGAAGCGTTCCGCCCCGCCAGGCCCGTAACCGTCCGAGCACCTCGATCCGAAGCCGATGAGGAGTTCCCCCGTCCACCGCGAAGCCTCCGCTCCCGCACATCACCGGAATTTCATCAGCATTGCAGCACCCCGGGCCATGGTGACGGACACGACATTGCACAACCCGCACAACTGAAGGGGAACCAGTGACCGAAGTGGAGTCGGTGGCCACAGCGTTGGCTACAGGGGTGGCAGCCGGACTCACGGACTCCGGGCTCGGAGCCGTCCACGATCTGCATGCCGTGCTCAAGGAGGCGGTCCGCCGACGGTTGGCCGAGGGTGGTGGCAACAGGGGGAAGAGCGGCTACGGCGTACGGGTGCTTGACGCATACGAGACGGACCCCGACGTGTGGTGGACCCGGCTGCTGCAGGTCCTGACGGGCTCCGGGGTGGACACGGACGAGGAGATCCTCGCGGCGGCCCGCGCCGTGCTCCGCGCGGAGCGCCGGACGAGCCACATCACCCTGGACGTTCCCGGCACCCATGGGGCCCTGGTCGGGGAAAGCGCTACACGGCACAACGCGTTTGGCCGATGATGCAGTGGAGGACTCTCCTGGCCACTCTGTTGGGCGCGGGTGTCGCCATGGGGACCTCCCTGTTGGTGGAGGCGCATAAAGGCCACCGCGAGTTGATGCTGGAGTCACGAAAGCACAAACGCGACGTCACGTCCGAGTGGCAGAGGACCGGACCCGGCGCGACCTGTGCACGGGCTTTCTCGCAGTGCTGACCCAGGGCCGCAGCGAGCTGAGGCACCTGAGCGGGAGCACTGAGATGTCGGAGGCGGAGCGCACCCGGACGGCTCGACGGGCCTTCGCGCGCTGCTATGAACTGCGTTACCAACTTGAGCTCTTCGCTCCGGCGGAGGTGGTGGATCCCGCACTTGCCTATTTCCGATGCGTGCGCAGCTTCCGCTGCGCGGCACATCAGGCGGCGACCGCCCAGCGGGTCCGGGCCGGGATCGGGGCGACGGGGGCGGTGGTGATGCGGTGCATGGTGTTCTCCGGTGGATTGATTTGGTCCGTGGCATGTGGCTGGGCGGTCGGCGTCACGCGTGCCGGCTCAGCGCCCGCAGCGCCAGCCGGCCGCACAGCGCGGCGAGCGGCAGCTCGGCGCCGAGCGCCATGGCGACCGCGGTGGCGAAGTCGCCGCCCGGGGCCGCGGTCGTGGTGTCGAACCAGGCGTCCACCACAAGCAGCGTCGCGGTCGCGGCGGCTGCCAGGGCGTGCCGCCGGTCGCCGCGGGCGGCGAGGAGGCCGGTGGCGATCAGGCCGAGCGCCTCCAGCGCGTCGAGCCCGACCCAGGCGACCGGCCAGTGCGCCGCGGTCGCGGTGGCCGGCAGGCCGGTGGCCAGCACGTACAGCCACGGCAGCAGGGCGAGCCCGCAGGCGACCAGCAGCCCCCCGGCCCGCCGCATGCCCCGCGCCGGGCGCGGCTCCTCCGCCTCTTCGTGGAGCGGGATGACCTCGGCGCGGTCGAAGCCCTCGGCACCGGCCAATTCGTCATTGCGCAACACCAGTTGACGCATCGTCTTCCCCCGCTCCCCGTCGGCTGTCCCCTTCACGTACTCCAGCCTCCGGCGTGCACTGGGGCGCCGTCAGTCACGCAGGGTTCCGACCCGGGGTGGAGAAAAGTGCACCCCCGAACAGGGCGGCAGCGTCATGGCATGGGGATGGCCTGCGGCTTTACCGTTTGACGCATGCAACTCACGACGTGGCTGCAGCTGGTGCTGGGCCGGCCGTTCCGCAGGGCGGGACACCGGACCGCGCTCGTCGCCGCCGGCCTGCCGCTCCACCTCGCCGTGGTGCCACTGTGGCTCTGGCTGGCCGGCACGATGGCGGCGTTGGTGCCGGCCGTGACTCCGCTGCCCGTGCTGCTCACGCTCGTGGCGCTGCCCGTGCTGCTCACGCTCGTGGTGACACCCCTGCTGACCGTCGGGCAGCGGCGGCGCTACCGGGCACTCGTCGGCAAGGACCTCCCGCGCCCCGCCGCACCCGGGCCCGGACGCAACTGGAAGTCGGCGGTGCGCCGGCTGACCGGCCGGGCCTTGTGGCGGCAGGTCTGCTACCACGCCGTGGCGGGTCCGCTGCTCGCCGTCCTGGACCTCGCCGTCCTCGCCGTCTGGGCCGCCGCTCTCGTGGCCGCCTCCATCTACGTGTGGATCTGGGCGCTGCCCCCGCAGTGGCGGGTCACCGACCTCGGATACACCACGCAGGCCGCGTACATCACCGCCGGCGGCCTCGCCCTGCTGTTCCTCGGGCCCCGGCTGACCGGCGCTCTGGTGCGGCTGGACACCCGGGCGGCCGAGGCCCTGCTCGGCCCCAGCCGCACGGAGAAGCTGGCCCGCCGGGTAGCCGACCTCGCCGAGAGCCGGGCCGGTGTGCTCGACGCCGCCGACGCCGAGCGGCGGCGGATCGAGCGCGACCTGCACGACGGCGCACAGCAGCGCCTCGTCGCACTCGCCGTCAACCTGGGCCTGGCCAGGTCCACCCTCGGCGACCTGCCGGAGGACGCCCGCAAGGTGATCGACGAGGCGCACCGCGAGGCGAAGGAGGCGATCGCCGAGCTGAACGACCTGGTGCGCGGCCTGCATCCGGCCGTCCTTGAGGACCGCGGCCTCGACGCCGCGCTGTCCGGGGTCGCCGCCCGCCTCCCGATCCCGGTGCGCGTGGCGGTGGACCTGCCGCAGCGCCCCTCACCCACGGTCGAGGCCGTCGCGTACTTCGTGGTCTCCGAAGCCCTGACGAACGTGGTCAAACACGCCCAGGCGACCCGGGCGGACGTGACCGTGGAGCGGATCGGGGAGACACTGCTGGTGGTCGTCGCGGACGACGGCGCGGGCGGCGCGGATCTCGCGGCGGCCGGCGGTGGCACCGGGCTCGCCGGGCTCGCCAAGCGCGTCGCGTCCGTCGACGGCACGTTCTCCTGCCGCAGCCCCGCCGGGGGCCCGACCGTCATCACCGTGGAGCTGCCGTGCGCGCCGTGATCGCCGAGGATTCCCTCTTGCTGCGCATCGGCGTGGTCAAGGTGCTGGAGGCGGCCGGTTTCGAGATGTGCGCGCAAGTCGCCGACGCAGAAGGGCTGCTGGCAGCCGTCGAGGAGCACCGGCCCGACATCGCCGTGGTCGACGTGCGCATGCCGCCCGGCTTCACCGACGAGGGAGTGCGCGCCGCGCTGGTGATCCGCCGCCAGTACCCGCGTACCGCCGTGCTCCTGCTGTCGCAGTACGTGGAGGAGCGGTACGCCGCCGATCTGCTCGCCGCCAACACCTCGGGTGTCGGCTATCTGCTCAAGCAACGGGTCGCCGACGTCGAGGAGTTCGCCGAGGCGGTACGCCGGGTGGCGGCCGGCGGCACCGCGCTCGACCCGCAGGTCGTCGCGCAGCTGCTGGTGCGCCGGCACAGCGGTCCGCTCGACCGGCTGACACCGCGCGAGCGGGAGGTGCTGGAGCTGATGGCGGGCGGCCGGTCCAACTCCGGCGTCGCCGCCGAGCTGGTCGTGAGCGAGAGCGCGGTCGCCAAGCACATCAACAGCATCTTCACCAAGCTCGACCTGCCCAAGGCCGACGCCGACCACCGCCGCGTCCTGGCGGTGCTGCGCTTCCTGGGCGTTGCGACCGCATAGTGCGCGATCACGCCCGCATGCCCAGTCGACAACGGTGCTGAGCAGCACTTAGTGGGGAATGCGGCGCCTTCGGACAGGTGCTCTCCACCAGGCTTTGCCGCGCTGGGTGCCGAAGGCGGTGGCCGTCGTGCGGAGGGCCATGGCATGGGTGGGGCTGGTCATCACTGCTGTCCTCGCAGTCTTCGGGGTTGGGCGCGGTGGCTCGGGCTGGTCGGTCGGCTGTTGTCCGGAGCGGACGTGATGTCAGGGCGGTCGTCGCGTCAGCGCCTTCGTCCCGGGTTCGGCGGCGCCGGTGCGTGGTGGCACAGGCCGACGCCGACGAGGAGCTGAACTGGGTCGTCTCGGTGGACTCCACGATCGTGCGAGCCCATCAGCACGCGGCCGGAGCCCGCAAAAAGGGGCCCCGGCCGAAGAGCCGTACGACCACGCCATCGGCCGGTCCCGTGGCGGACTGACCACGAAGATCCATCTCGCGGCCGATGGCAACTGCCGGCCCCTGGCCTTCCATCTCACCGCCGGACAGGCCGGTGACGCGCCTGCCTTCGCTCACGTGATGGCGCGGCTGCGTGTTCCCCGACAGCGGCAGTCCTCGCAGACAAGGCGTATTCGTCGCGGGCCATCCGTGAACACCTCAGGCGGCGCGGCATCCGGGCGGTCATCCCGTGCCGGCCGATCAACGCGGCCACCGTCTGCGACGCGGCAGCCGGGGTGGCGGGCCACCCGCCTTCGACCGCGAGACCTACAAGCAACGCAACACGGTCGAACGCTGCATCAACCGCTTGAACCAGTGGCGAGGCATCGCCACCCGCTACGAGAAGACAGCAGCCATCTACCTGGCCGGACTCCACGTTGCGAGCATCTTCCTCTGGTCAGCCAGGTGATCCAAACGAAACCGCCTAGATGTCAGCTGCCTCGCTGACGTCCCCTGACCCGCGGATCGTGAGGCAAAGGTGTTTGCGGGGTCACAGGACGTATCGCCCTCTTGTAGGGGGCGATACGCCCTGCCGCGCCGCTGGCTAACCCATGGTCTTGGCGCCGTCCAGGGACTCGCGGATGATGTCGGCGTGGCCGGCGTGCTGGGCGGTCTCGGTGATGATGTGCATCAGTACCCGGCGGGCCGACCATCGCGCGCCCGGCTCTGACCACGGGGCCTTCGGTAGTGGTTGTGTGGCGTCCAGGTCGGGGAGGGTGGCGACCAGTTCGTCGGTTCGGCGGGCTACCTCAGCGTAGACGGCGAGCACGCCGGTCAGCGTCTCGGCGGGCAGCATCCGGAACTCGTCGGCCCGTCGGGCCCAGTCGGCCTCGGTCATGGTGGTGAAGTCGGGCATCGCCGACGGGCCGTCCAGGATGAACTGTGCCCAGGCTCGCTCGACCGCAGTGACATGTTTGATCAGGCCGCCCAGGCACAGCTGGCTGATGGTGGTCCGGCGCCCGGCCTCCTCATCGGTGAGGTCACGGGTGGTGAATTGCAAGAAGTGCCGATGCTTGGCCAGGGCCTCCAGCAAGTCGGCGCGCTCGCCGGTGGCGGTCGGCTCATGGGCCGAGTCGTGCGTGGCCAGTTGGTTGACAGTGGTCTCGCTCATGGTCGCTCTGCCTTCCGTGGTTCGTGTTCAGCCGGGCCAGGAGGACGCTAGGGGGCATGGAGGCCAGATCCTGACCTAAATGACCGGACGGGTGAGCATGCTCGGCGCACCATCGGCCTGCCCGATCCGCTGATCAGGATTCTCCGCCAGCACCAGGAAGCCCAGGAGCGGGAGCGGATCGCCGTCGGTGCTGACTGGGAGGGCAAGGGGTACGTCTTCGCCTCGCCGATCGGCGGAGCGCTGAGCCCGAATACCGACTTCCACACCTGGAAGCGGCTGCTTCGGGATGCCGGGGTCCGGATCGGCCGTCTCCATGACGCTCGCCACACCACCGCGACCGTCCTCCTGATCCTCGGCGTCCCGGACGTCGTGATCGACTCGATCATGGGTTGGGAGCCCGGGGGAGCGGCCCGGATGCGCGCCCGGTACATGCACGTGACCGGGGCCATGCTTCGAAAGGTCGCGCAGCAAGTTGGCGACGCGCTCTGGGAGCTCCCGGAAACGAACTGAGACGGAAACTGAGACGGACAACGTCGAAGGGCCCCACCGCGAACGGTGGGGCCCTTCGACATCGTGCCCGGTGAGGCACTGGCGGAGGATACGAGATTCGAACTCGTGAGGGGTTGCCCCCAACACGCTTTCCAACTGTCCGCGCGGCCGTCCGGGAGCGTCCGCAGACGTTCGCGGGGCAGGCCAGAGGGAGTGCGCGTACGGCGGTGAACAGTGACGGCCGTGGGCGCACTGGACAAAGACCAGGACAAGGAGACGACAACACCCGCTTTAGGAGCGAAGCTTGAGCGAGTGTCCCTCCGGCCTGCGTACTGTCCATTAGGGCGGACGCCGTGGGTCAGGTCTGCTCTGTGGTGCGAACGGCCGGTGGCCAGGGTGGGTGCGCGGGTACGGTCGGGATGCTGGTTGGGACCGGGTTCGGGGGAGTTGTGGTGATGGACGGGGAGGCGCGGTACGGCGCTGACGGTGGGGACCATGTGGATTTCCGTGGCGGGTCGTTCAACGGCCGGGTCACGGGCAAGGAGGTTCACCATCACTACGGGGCCGGGCGGCCGGCTGTCGTGTGGCCGTATCAGGTGGGGGTGATTCCGCCGCGGGCGGGTTGTTTCCAGTCCCGTGCCGAGGTGTTGCGTCTGCGGGAGGGACTCTCGGGTGGGCAGGCCGCGGTCCTGGTGGGGCAGGACACGGTTCAGGGTCAGGTGCTGGCTGGGATGGGCGGGGTGGGCAAGACCCAGCTCGCTGCCGACTACGCTCGCACCGCCTTGCAGGCGGGTGAGCTGGATCTGCTGGTGTGGGTCAACGCGAGTAACGCCACCGCGGCCGCGTCCGGGTATGCGCAGGCCGGCGTGGAGATCTTGGGTGCCGATGCGGCGGACCGGGAAACGGCCAGCCGTGCGTTCCTGGCTTGGCTGGAGCCCAAAGCTGGTGCCACGGCGTGCCGGTGGCTGGTCGTCCTGGACGACGTCACCGATCCCGCTGGCCTGAACGGGCTGTGGCCGCCGAACAGCCCGCACGGCCGGACTCTGGTCACCACCCGCCGTCGGGACGCTGCCCTGCCCGGCCGGCTGATCAAGGTCGGTCTGTTCACCGAGGACGAATCTCTCGCCTACCTCACCTCCTCGCTGGACGCTCGTAACTGCCACGAGCCCGACGACCAGCTGATCGCGCTCGCCAACGATCTGGGCCACTTGCCGCTCGCGTTGTCACAGGCCGCTGCCTATCTCATCGACGCCGGCATCAGCGCCGCCGACTACCGGGAGCTGCTGGCCGACCGCGCCACCCTGCTCGCCGACACCGCCCCCGAAGTACTGCCCGACGGCCAGACCCAGAGTGCGGCGGCGGCGTGGTCGCTGTCCGTCGACCGCGCCGACACCCTGCGCCCGGCCGGCCTGGCCCGGCCGATGCTCCAGCTGGCCGCGTTCCTCAGCCCCAGCGGCATCCCCGAAGCCGTCCTGACCAGCACTCCCGCCCTCGACCACCTGACCTGGCACAGCGCCGACAACGACTCCCCGGCAGCATCCCAGATCACACCGCGACCAGAACAGAAGGCTGAGGCTCTTCCGTCGGTCACTGTGGCTCAGGCGGTCGGTGCTCTGCGGGCGCTGGCCCGGCTCAGCCTTATCGACCACACCCCCGCCACCCCCCACCAAGCCGTGCGTGTGCACCAGCTCATCCAACGCGCCACCCGTGACACCCTCACCACCGACCAGCACGACCAGCTTGCCCGCACCGCTGGTGACGCTCTGCTCACCGCCTGGCCGGACATTGAACGAGACACCGAACTCGCCCAAGCCCTGCGCGCCAATGCCACCACCCTCATCCGCACCACCGGAGACGCCCTGTACCGGCCCGACGCGCATACCGTGCTGTACGAGACCGGACGAAGCCTCGGCGAAGCCGGCCAGGTCACCGCCGCCACAGCCCACTTTCATGGCCTGACCGAGACCACCGGACACCTCTTCGGCCCCGACCACCCAGGCACCCTGGCCGCCCGCCACAACCTCGCCCGGTGGCGGGGGGAGGCGGGAGATGCGGCTGGTGCCGCGGCCGCGTTCGAGCAGCTGCTTGCCGATCAGCTACGTGTGCAGGGTGCGGACCACCTCCACACCCTGGCCGCCCGCCACGACCTCGCCCGGTGGCGGGGGGAGGCGGGAGATGCGGCTGGTGCCGCGGCCGCGTTGGAGCAGCTGCTTGCCGACCGACTGCGGGTGCAGGGTGCGGACCACCCCCACACCCTGGCCGCCCGCCACAACCTCGCCCGGTGGCGGGGGGAGGCGGGAGATGCGGCTGGTGCCGCGGCCGCGTTGGAGCAGCTGCTTGCCGACCGACTGCGGGTGCAGAGTGTGGACGACCCTCAGACCCTGACCACCCGCAGCAACCTCGCCTACTGGCGGGGGGCGGCGGGAGATGCGGCTGGTGCCGCGGCCGCGTTCGAGCAGCTGCTTGCCGACCGACTGCGGGTGCAGGGTGCGGACCACCCTGACACCCTGACCACTCGCCACAGTCTGGCCTTCTGGCGGGGGGAGGCGGGAGATGCGGCTGGTGCCGCGGCCGCGTTCGAGCAGCTGCTTGCCGACCGACTGCGGGTGCTCGGTGCGGACCACCCCCACACCCTGACCACCCGCAGCAACCTCGCCCGGCGGCGGGGGGAGGCGGGAGATGCGGCTGGTGCCGCGGCCGCGTTGGAGCAGCTGCTTGCCGACCGACTGCGGGTGCTCGGTGCGGACCACCCTCAGACCCTGTCCACCCGCCACAACCTCGCCCACTGGCGGCGGAAAACAACTGAAACACCTCGCACCTGAAGGCCAGCGAGATCCGAGGCCCTCTCCGAACCAGACGGGCTACCGCAGACGTTGCTGGGTACTGCGACGGCGACGGTTTTCAAGACCGGCCCTGGCTCAGGCAATAAACCCCTCTCGACCTGCGCCAACATGTCCACGGGGCGGGCGATCATCATCGTGTTGGCCGTAGGTTGGCCAACACGAACAGCGGGTCAACGCGAGCAGCCTGCTCAGGAAGCAGTACGACCATCCAACGGTCTGACTAGGAAACTTGAACCGGAAGGCAGCGCAACAGCTCCCACGCGCACTACGCTTGGCCTGGCCAACGAGGTCTAGCTAGGGGGAGACCGTGGACCCTGCACTTCTTGCTCTCGCTACTGCTGGAGCTAACTCGCTAATCAGTCTGATGACTTCGGACGCTTGGCAGCAGGCGAAGCAGGGCATCTCCCGGCTCTTCGGACGTTCTGAGGGGCCGAGAGCGGAGGACGTAAGCCGAGAGTTCGAAGAGAATCGCCAAGAGCTAACCCGAGCTATAGCTCGCGAAGACTCGGACACAGCAGACGAACTGCGCGTCGCGTGGCGAGGGAAATTCCGCCGCCTCCTGATCGAATCTCCCGATGCTGCAGAAATTTTGCGTGAACTCATCAAGGAGTGGAACTCCGCGGAGGCGAGCGGTTCGACGCCAACAACTGTCGTCACTCAGTCAGCCTCAGCCAGGGATCACGGGCGCATCTACCAGCAGGGCAGCGGAACGCAGATCAATCACTGAGGCAGGGACATGCATGAAACGCAGCCAACCTGGAATTATCTAGAGGGTTCCAGCAGAGGCAGGGGGCGCGTCTATCAGCATGGCTCCGGCTTGCAGATCAATGCCGAGAACCTGCACCTAAGCGCTCTCGAAGAATTGTCAGACCAGGCTTTCCCGTCGGCATTTTTCGCGCCAGAAAGCCTCAGCGACATTCCTCCACTTCAGCTCGGAGTCCATCGTTCCGAGGATATGGATAAAGGACTACCGCCCTACGTTCCTCGCAGCATCGATGAGCGACTAAGGAATCGAATTCGCCGTAGCTTTTCGACTGGTGAAATTGTACTTGTCGTAGGGGACTCCACTGCCGGCAAGACAAGGGCTACGTACGAGGCTCTACTTAATTGCTTCCCGGATGTCCTGACTTTCGCTCCCATCGACGGTCAAGAGGTCGTCGCCTGCATCCGAGACATACTTGCGTGTGCCGATAAGCTGGTCATCTGGCTTGACAACTTCGAGCGATACGTCGGCGTAGAAGGATTGACCCCGACCCTAGTCTCTCTCCTCAGGCGTCAAAAAATTCCCGTAGTAGCGACACTTCGTGCCGAGCAGTACCAACGCTTGTATCCTGATTTCGGCATCGCGGACAGCCACGAGCATGCATCACCTGTGGGGAGAATACTTGAACAGATCGATCCAATTATTCTCCCCCGCCTGTGGACCACTGAGGAGATCGCAAATGCGCAAGGAGAGACTGATGAGCGAATTCTGAAGGCAGTTGCATACAGTAACTACTACGGCGTCGCAGAATATCTGGCGGCTGGTCCACGACTGTACCAGCAATGGTCATTGGCCTGGGGGCCGGGATCTAATCCGCGCGGAGCAGCAATTGTAGCGGCCGCAATTGATTGCGTCCGTATGGGAATGACTAATGCCGTACCCGCGTCCCTGCTAAACAGCATGCACGAGACGTACCTAACGCGAGTAGGCGGTGCTCTGCTACGGCCTGAAAGCTTGGAAGAAGCGTTCTCATGGGCAACGAGGCGAAGGTTTGGCGTCACCAGCCTCTTGGTTGCGACGGATGACGCCGATAATTACCGGGTGTTCGATTACCTTGCTGACGCTGTTGCGCGCTCAAACGAAACACCCAGCATCCCCATGGAGTCATGGGAGGCAGCCATTGAGCACTCTAGGAACTCTCGGAAGACCCTCAGCGATATAGGCGTAGCCGCAGCATCACACAAAGAGCGCGAGATCGCGGAAAGGGCCTGGAAACTCTGCGTTCAATTGGGTTCTGTTTCAGCCCTGGTAAATCTTGGGTTGCTCTACCAGGAGGAAGGGCGCGAGACTGCCGCGATAGAGGTTTTCACTGAGGCTATGGAGAAGGGTAGTGGAAGAGCAAGCATTGAACTTGGCTTTCACTACGAGGACCACGGACAGACCGAAAAAGCGATCGAGATGTACCGAAAGGAAGCCAACAAGGGAGACATTCACGCTATTTACCACATGGGGAAGATTCTAGGAGTATCCCCTGAAGCCGAACATTATTGGCGATCTCTGGTTGAGTTGAGAGCAGAAGAAGATGCTGCACTCGACCTGATTGCTTATTATAACAAGATAGGCGACGAGGGCAAGGAAAGAGAAGCGCTCGTTTCGGGCACCGAAAAGGGCTTTCCCGGAGTAATGAACCAACTGGGAATCTTCTATGCTGAACGCAATGACAGGAAGTTGGCCCAGAAGTGGTTCACCGCAGCATCCGAAAATGGCGAGCCGCGTGGAGCATGTAATCTAGGCCGTCTTCTATATTTGGAAGGACAGGCCGACGCCGCGAAAAGAGTCCTCACTGAGGCTGCCACTTCAGGGAATCTAGCGGCTACGGGTTATTTGGGATACATCTATCATGCAGAATCAAACGACGCAGAGGCCGAGAAGTGGTGGCGCAAAGGCGTTGAGGCGGAGATAGATGATGCCTGTTATCTTCTCGCCAAGTGCATTGAAGAGAAGCGTGATGCAGAAGCCGCAAGACGCCTGTACGAAAAGGCTGCCGAGTTGGGGCACAAAAGGGCCATCACAGCGGTTGCAAAAATAGCCATAGAGGACGGGAAATACGAAAAGGCTGTCGGTCTTTTTGACCCCGTTGCCGAGAAGGTCTCTAGCGGTGCATTGTGCGACGTTGCACGGAGCATCACGCGCAAATTTCACCTGATGTCTGCCGATGTCAGGGAGTCTTCAATCGAAGCCGCTAAGTCATGGCACGAATTGGCGATGGAAAAGGGTCATAGCCACAGCGGCTGCCCCCTGGGTCTTATCCTGATACAGGAGGGCAATCTTACGGACGCCGAAAATGCGCTCAAGGCGGCAGCCAACGGTGGGCACCAACACGCCGCCGAGGTTCTCGCGGATTTGCTCGCGAGGCAGGGGCGCGGCAAAGAGGCCGCTTACTGGTCACGCGTGTCGAAGGGATTCCGAAATAATCGCATTCAACCCAAAAGGGGAAAGAAGCGCAAAAAACGACACTAAAAAGTGGATCTATTGAGGAGTAAGATTCCGAACTTCACGAGCTGGGCAGTCCGGTCGTCGTCACACTCGGCTGCCCGCCGGACCGGCCCGGCGGGCAAGGCTGTCTACGTCCTGGTCACATTGGGACCTCGGCTACGGGTTTCCGCTCCAGAACAACTGGGTCACGTCACCCCGTTTGAGGCATCATGCACTGGGACGAGCAGCAACATCAGCTGGCAGGAGTCGGCTGGTGAAGCCCTCGATACACAGCCGCTCATAGGCGGCTACGGCGGCGTCGGGTACATCCTGCTCAATGGCCAGACCCCATCCCGGGAAGACGAGCACTCGCTGCAGGGCGCCCACGATCATGTCGATCACCTTGCGAGCGTCCCCGATGGAGTCGGTGTACTCCTCCAGACCCATCGGGGTGGACGCGCACACTACTTCGACCTCAGGCCAGAGCTTCCTCATCATGGCGTACGAGCGCCGTTCTTCGTACGGCTTGCTCACGAGCAGGACGGACGAGGCCTTTACGCCGGCCTCTGCCAGCACGGCCTTGCTGAACTCGATGTTCTCCCCGGTGTTGGTCGCACGCGGCTCCAGCAAGATGGCGGAGTCCGGTACCCCGAGTTCAAGGGCGCGCTCGCGATAGTGGACCGCCTCACCGCGCGGCATGGGCGCTCGGGTCGTGGGGCTGGTGGCCCCGGTGAACACAATGACTGGCGCCATACGCTGGTGGTACAGCTCCGCTGTCACGTCAGCCACTCCCAAGTCGTGACTGCCCAAGCCAACGGCCACCGAACAGGGCCGCGGGTCATGGTGCATGCGGTGGTAGTTCCACAGAAGCTGAGCGTCCGCCCACGCCTGCGCCGAGATCATTTCTGGTCCTTCCCGTCCTGCGCCGAATCCGGAACCTTGAAGTCGTACTCCCACGCGAAGCGCGATGCCGCGTGGATGCCGACGGCGAACTCAACGACCGTGCCGTCCGCGATGTAGGTCGTGCGGTGCAGCTCCACGACGGCCTCCCCCGGCGGCAACTGCAAGAGCTTCACTTCATCCGCCGTTGGGACACGGGCGAACAAGGCTTCCCTCATGTGGTCGATCTCGTACCCCGCGTCATACAAAACCCTGTATCCGCCGCCACGGCCGGCGGGGCCCGGCGTGGGGTCGACGATGCGCGTCCCCTCTACGTGTTCAGGGCGGTAGTAGCTGGTCAGGGTGTGGGTGGGCTGGGTGCCTTCCTTCACCAAGCGGGCGCGCGCGTACACCACGGACCCAACAGGGATGCCGAGACCCTCGGCGACGAGGTCGCTCGCCTCGGTGCGGCTCACCGTCTGCGTCTGCTCGTTGCGCTTGTACTCACGCCCTGACGCCACTCGGTCGGCGATGAACGCGACCTCATCGCCGTCACGCCACTTCACCTTGTCGTATCGGGCGATGCCGAGCCGTTTGAGCGGAGTGCGCGGACGCACGACCGTCCCGTGCCCGCGCGACGACGTCACCAGCCCCTCGGCTTCAAGGGCCTTGTACGCCTGATGGACCGTGGACTTCGAGCCTTCCCCAGCCTCGACAAGGTCTCTGATCTGGGGCAACTGAGCCCCGGGGGCGTACTCGCCGTTCCTGATCTGTTCCGCAAGCCGATCCGCCAGCTCGCGCCACTTCGGTGCCACAGGCGAACTCCCTTCAACGCGAACCAGTGAAGCACAGTCCCAGGACTGTTGACAGTCCTGGGACTGCGTGTCATCTTCAATCTCAGGCCGCTCGCAGTCCTAGGACAGCGAGCGAGAAGGGCCCTTTCTTTGGGCTGCTTCAACGCCGCGTCGGTTCGGGATAGCTCGTGCACGTGGGGCCCTGAGCTGGTCGTTCCTTGACAACTGAATGGGGATCACGCCGCCTCTCCTCGGCCAAGTAGGCGGCCACGCGGGATCTCTCGCGTGATGTACAGCGCAATCCGACCTATCCGCAGCTCAGCGGCTGCGGGCCGGTTGCCTCCGCTGCGCGTCTCGTACGTGCAGCGCTGAGGGGAGCCGGAACACCCCTTCACCTGTCTGGGAGTCCGCATGGCTGCAACCGTCGAGATCGTTTCGTTCGGCTACCTGCACGACGCGCCCCCGGCGGCGCATCTCACCATTGACCTGCGTCACCACTTCCGCGACCCGCACGTCAGCCCGGAACTGCGGTACATGACCGCCGACGACGAGCCGGTACGGGCCGCCGTGCTGGCCACTCCCGGCATCGCCGCTCTGGTCGACGCCACCGCGACAGCGGTCGCCGCATTCGTGTCCGGCCCGAGTGCCGGATCCGTGATCGTCGCCGACGGATGCGCCGGTGGCCGGCATCGTGCACCCACCTTCGCCCGCGCCCTGGCCGACCGGCTGACCGCCGCCGGCCACACGGTGAGCATCCGCCACCGCGACATGGGCAAGGACGTCGTCCAGCGCTGACCCCCTTGTTCCACTGCCCCGGCAACCAGCCGTGAGGGCGCTCGTTCGAAGCGGGCCCGGGGCGCGCACGACCCGCATCACTCACTCGAAGACGGAGAAATCAACCATGTTCCGAAAGAGCCCTTCCCCGGCGGTCGAGGACAACCAGAGCCGTTCCACCGAGGACCTGCGAAACGAGTACGCGCTGATCAACCGGGAGCGAGCGGGCGGCGCGAACTCCCTGGGCGCCTTGGCCGACCAGAACGACATCGCCCGCGAGCTGGAACGGCGCGGCGAGCTGTAGGCGGCACGCCGCTATCAGCCCCGGACCCGCCGTGTGCGGGGGCCGCGACGACGCCGGATCGAATCCGGTCCGGGGGCACCGGCCGCCTACGCGCGGCCCGCCGCACGCGTGAGTGCGGCCAATCCACCACAACGGCGCGCGGCCCCAGTGCTGGAACACCGGGGCCGCTGTTCGGGCCGTTCCTATCCGAGAGGAACACGACCCAATGGAGCACATCGTCACTGTTCAGGACGCTGTTACCGCGTTCGCCGACTGGAACGAGCCGACGGACGCGGAACTGGACGCGATCGAGCAGGAGATGCCCGTGATCCTCGCGGACGTCGACCTGTTGGACGCGTACATCATCACCCTGGACCGCACCCCGACCGTCCTGGACGCCCGCCGGATCCGCCGGGCCCGCCGCCGCGCGCTCGCCGCCCGCGCGGCCCTGGTCAACCGCACGGCGAGCGAGACCCTGCCCGGCGGTGCGGCGTGAACGACGACACCCGCGAGTTCCTGGCTGCCGTCCTGGACGCCATCAACATCCCCTCCCCGGCCACCTACGGCGACCACGAAGCGTTCCAGCGCCTGCTGGAAGACCGCGCACTGGACGCGATCGTGGCCCTGCGCGGCGCTCTGGGTGAGCCGCCGGACGCCGACTGGGGGCTTGGCTGGCACACCGGTTACCTGCGTAAGCAACTCGCGCAGAAGCCGCCGACCACCTACCGCTACTACGACGCGGACGGGGGCACGGCATGAGGTACGTCAACGTCAAGCGGCTGGTGACCGTGCTGCCGGCGGTCGCGATGACCGGCGTGTCCATGGTGCTCACCCTAGCCGTGGTCGTGATGTGGCTGGGGGAATCGATGCCCAAGGGCGTCGCCCTGGTCGTCGGTCTCGGAATCGACGGCGGATGGCTGGCCACCCTCGCTTATGAGCGCCGGCTCGCCGCGCAGGGCGACCACAGCAACGCCGTGACCGGCGTCGGCTGGTCCTTCGGCGCCGTTGCCTCCGGGGTCCTGGTCACTCACGCCCTGCTTGCCGACTCAACGTCGCGGGGGGCGTGGCTGGCCGTGGCGTGGCTACCGATCGCCGCCAAGGCCCTGTGGCTGGTCCACGGCCTGTGGGAGCGCACCGCACTCACCCCGGCCGCGCTGGACATGATCCGAGGCATTCAGCAGGACGCCCGCGACGATGCCGCCGTGGCCCGTGCCCGCCTGCGGGCCGAAGCGTCTACGGAAGAGACCCGGCTGACGGCCGTGACACAGGCAGGTGCGCGCGTCGCCCGTGTCCAAGCCAGGACCGCTGACACTCTCGCCGACGCGTGGTCGAAGCTGGAGACGGCCCGCAAGGGCGAGAGCACCGGACGCGCCCTGACCAGTGTGACGGGCCGCGTCACACCCGACGTCACACCGTCCTGGGAGCTCCCAGTGTGGGGCCCGGTCGAGCCGGTTGCGGCGCTGGAGCAGGGGCCCGCGCTCACCGATGACGCGCTGGACGTCGTGGTGGACGCGATCCGGCTGAGTGAGCAGCCGCCGTTGTCGTACCGGGAGATGGCCACCCGCTTCCGCGCCGCCGGCCACTCTGCCAGTGAGGTCCGGCTCCGGGCTTCTTGGAAGCGGGTTGCCTGATGGCCGCGCTGCCGGTCTACCGGTGGCACCTCGCGCCGGACGGCTACGCCACCCGCCGCCAACTGCGGGCCCGCAACCTGCGCCCCGGCGGTCAGGACGTCGCCGCTCAGCTCGAACGCCCCCGCCGCCGACGGTCCCCGCTGGTCGCCTACCTGTACCGCGTCGACCTGGCCAAACCGGTCCGGCCCATGACGCCCGGCCGGTGGGCGGCGCTCGCCAAGGCCAATACCGCCCGCCGCACCTGCCCCGCCTGCCGGCGCGATGCCGGCTACGTCATCCCCACCGCGCTCGGTGCCTGCGCGCCCTGCGCCTACCCCGAAGGGACCGCCTGACATGGGCAAGCCCGACACCCGCCGCGTGGACCGCGAGATCACCAAGACCCAGAAGAAGCTGGAAGCGGTCCGCCGGGGTGAGTGGTGGCCGCTAACCGGCCGCGAGCGCCGGGACATGTTCCGTGCGATGGCCGGCGGCGCCCGCAGCATCCACCAGGGCCGCAGCACCGGCCGCGCCGAGACTCGCATGGACTCCATCGGATCCTCGGTCGAGAACCGGCTGAACGCCGAACTCACCGCCCTGTACGGCGAGCGCCAGCGGATCGTCAGCGAGTACGCGCAGGCCAAGGCCAAGAACAAGTCGTCGTCTGGCTGGTGGTGACCAGCCGCAACACCGGGGCCGCCGCCTCTTTGGCCGGACACGGCGGCCCCGTGCTCTCCCACTCATTCCGCCCCATGCCTGGGGCAGTCAGGAGAAGTTCCAGCATGACCGAGAACGTCATCAACCTCCACAAGCCCACCGACCCGCCCACCGACCCGCCCACCGGTCCGAACGCCCCGACCGTCCTCACGGTCGTCCCCGACCCGGCACCCGCCCCGCGGCTGCCGTTGTGGATCCGCTCCGGGCGCGCGATCCGTACGGCCGTGACGCACGACGTCACGAAGACGTCGGCCCGTGCGGCGGCCCGGCACGCCCTCTACGTCTACGGCGGCACCCGCATCGTCACCCGCCGCGCGTGGGAGGCCCGCACCCCCGCCCGTTACGAGCGGCTCATGCGCGCCGCGGAAGCGGCGGGGAACCTGGAAGAGGCCCGCGAGTGGGAAGAGCGCGGCCAGCACTTCCGGGAGGCACGCCACCGCCGCCGCATGGACCTCCTGCACTCCCCGGTCGAAGCGGCCAAGGGCGCCGCCGTCTCCGCCGGCACCGGGGTTGGGTTACTGGTCGCGCTCGGGGTGTGCATGGCCATCGCCACGAAGGACGTGACCGAGGTGGTCACGCCGCTGATGGCGGTCATCAAGTTCATCAACCTGATGATCACCATCGTTCAGGTCGTGTGGGGCCCCGCGGTCACGATCGGCCCGTTCCTCGTCCTGCTCGCCTTGTGGTCGGTGGGCGCGCACCAGAAGGCGGCGCCGTCGTGGTCCATGCCGGAGCAGCAGCGATCGAGCGAGGGTGAGCCGATCACCCCGTCGATCGTGGTCAAGGCCCTGCGCGACCTCGGAGTACCGGCCCTGCGCAACGCCATCAAGGAGATGGGTGACGCTGGCGCCGCGATGCTCGGACCGATCCGGATCGCCGGATGCGGCGTCGAGGTTGATGTCACGCTTCCTTCTGGGGTGTCCACGATCGAGGTGCAGAACCGGCGCCGGAAGCTTGCGGAGAACCTGACTCGGCATGAGCACGAGGTGTTCATCATGCTCCCCGTGGCCGCGCGCACGGTCCGGCTGTGGATCGCCGACTCGGGGGCGCTGGATGAGCCGATCGGTCCGTCTCCGCTGGCCACCGACGAGACCTTGACCGCCGACTACAAGAAGGGCCGTGCTCCGTGGGGTCAGGACCTGCGCGGCGACGCCGCGGCGCTGAGCCTGTTCCAGCGTCACCTCCTGGTCACCGGCCTGTCCAACCAGGGCAAGACCGCCTCCCTGCGCGCGCTCGCCCTGTGGGCGGCGCTCGATCGCGCGGTGGAGTTCCGGATCGCCGACCTCAAGGGCGTCGGGGACTGGGGCATGTTCGACGGTCTCGCGAGCGTTCTGATCCAGGGCCCTACCGATGACGACGTGGTCGACGCCACGTGGATGGTGGAAGACGCGCTGGAGGAGATGAACCGGCGGATCACGGTCCGGCAGCAGGACCCGAAAGCGCAGTTCAGTCCGCTGGTGGTCATCGTGGACGAAGCGCAGGTCGCGTTCATGTGCCCGGTCAAGGACGACCAGAAGAACCCCTACGGCGGCTCCAAAGCCACCAGCCGGTACTTCATGGCGGTCCGCCGGATCCACAACCAGGGCCGCGCGGTGGACGTCCTGATGTGGCAGGGCACCCAGGACCCCACCGACCAGAACCTTCCCAAGCTCGTGCGCGAGGGTGCCCACACCCGTGCCTCACTCGCGCTGGGCACGGAGTCGCAGGCCCGTATGGCGCTGGGGGACAAGGCCGTTGACGGCGGCGCCGCCCCGCACCTGCTCCGGCAGGGACTGGACAAGGGAACGCTGGTGGTCGCCTCGGACGGGATCACGGTCCCGGCCGGCCAGGCGTCCATCACGGTGCGCACGCACTACATCAACGACGACGACGCCAAGGCCATCTGCGAGCGAGCCAAGGCCCTGCGCGCCGGCATCACCACCCTGCGCGCGGTCGACCGCACCGAGGAGCGCGACGCCCTCGCCGACATTCTCACCGTCCTCGGGGACGCGCCGCGCCTGCTCACCCAGGACGTTCTCAAGCGGCTCGCCGTGCTCAGTGAGGACGCCTACGGGGCGTGGACGTTCAGCGACCTCAAGGACGCGATGGAGGCCTTCGGCGAGGAGCCCCGCAAGTCCCACGGGCGCATGTCCGTCCACCGCGATCACGTCCTTCGGGCCATCGCCAACCGCGACGAGACGGGTTCCGCTTCCACTTCCGAGTAGCGGGGAGGCAACCACCCCGTGTTCGGGGAGGCGGGGAGAACTCCCCAACCGCCTCCCCAACCCGCCTCCCCCACGTTGATCAGCGAAAACATCGTTTCAGGGAGGCGGGGAGGCGCCCAGCTCAGCGCCCTCAAACCCCCCTCTCAGCGCCCCCGGCAGGGGGTGTCCCTGCCTCCCCCGATCTGCACTGAAAGGGATTCCGCATGTACCCCAACACCACCCCCCAGACGCCCCCGCCGGGCGTCCGGATGAGCGACGACGTCGCCGCCGCCGAAGCGCGCCGGATCATCGCCGACGCCTACAAGCCCGCCCCCGACATGCCGACCTCCTACCGCGACGACTCGCCACTTCCCGCGTACGGCGACACGCCCCCGGTACTCCAGCCGGACCGGCGGATCGTGCCCGCGTGGGCCGCCGGAACCGCGGTGGCCGGCATCGGCGTCGGAGCCGCATTCGTGGGCGTCGGCTGCGGCGTCTGGCTCGCCTGCCAGGGGTTCGCCGCCGTCTCCCTCACCAGCGTTCTGTTCGTCACCCTGCCCATCGCCGCCGTCGCCGGCGTCTTCGCCGCGATCGGCACCGCACTGCGGTCGCTCAGGGGCGTGCACACCGAAACCCACCACCACTACCGGGCCCCGGTGAGCCAGCACCACAGCAGCAGCAAGACGTACGGCCTGTCCGCCCGCACCACCAACCAGCACACGAGTTGAGGAGACAACTGACGTGAGCGCCACGCTCTTCCCCGTCGCGGCCCGCATCGCCGCCGCCCTGAACCACGTCAACGGGCACGGCGAGCACGAGACCGCCATGCGCCTGATCAAGGTCACCGAAGAGGCCGGTGAGGCATCCGCCGCCTACATCGGCATGACCGGCCATAACCCCCGCAAGAACATCACCCACACCACGGCGGACGTCGCCGACGAACTGTGTGACGTCATCATCGCCGCCACCGTCGCCCTGCACTCGTTCAGCGCCACCCCGGCCGCCGACCTGACCGCGAAGTTGGACGCCGTCGCCCGCCGCCTGACCCGACGGCCGTAGCTGCGCCAAGGGCGGCCCCCCTCATCTCGCCAAAGATCACGGGGCCGCCCTTGTCCCACCAGGACCAACCAAGGAACTGGAGACATCCAGGATGACGCAACCCACCCACAACCCGCGAGCGGTCCACACGCCCTTAACGGCGGTGCACTACCGGACCGAGCCGCGCCCGGACGGCAGCACCGTCCTTGCCCTGCTCACGGTCACCGGGCCCTACGTCCTGACCGAGCACCGTTTCGAGCTGGACAAGCACCTCACCCGCTACCTGCTCAACGACCTCAAGCGGGCACTGCGCGACGTCCCGAACCCCGGACCGCGCTCGGAGGCAGCCGCGATGCTCGCCGCCCTCGACAGCGACGACCCCACCGCGTTCGACACGGCCGTGGACGCCTACACCGCCCGCCTGCACCACCTGTGGACGAACGGGGGCACGGCATGAGCGAAAACCTGATGGCGGCCGCTCTGGACGCGGCCGGCCGCGGCTGGCATGTCTTCCCCCTGCGTCCCGGAGCCAAGCCGCCCGCCCTGCACGGCGAGCGGGCATGCCCCGGCACCGGGGAGTGCACGGCCGGACACCGGAAGTGGGAGCAGCGCGCCACGACCGACCCGGACCGCATCCGCGCCGCGTGGTCGCGGGCCCCGTTCAACGTCGGTATCGCGTGCGGCCCCTCCGGGCTGCTCGTGGTCGACCTGGACGTGCCCAAGGACAAGGGCAGTGCGGACGCGCCTGACGGCGCGACAACCTTCGGAGCGCTCTGCGAGCGCGCCGGGCACGCCGTCCCCGACACCTACCGGGTCCGGACCGCGAGCGGCGGGGAGCACCTGTACTTCACCGCCCCCACCGGGATCCGGCTCGCCAACACCGCTCGGACCGTGGCCCCTTCGGTCGACACACGGGCATGGGGCGGGTACGTCGTCGCTGCCGGCTCCACCACCCCCACCGGAGCCTACGAAGCCCTGTGCGCCCCCGTGGCGGCCCCTCTGCCGGTCTGGCTCCAAACCATCCTGCAACCCGCCCCCAAGCCCGCGCAGGCCCCCTTGATGGCCGTAGCGGGGCAATCAAGGGGATATGTGGATGTAGCGCTCGCCAACGAGACGCGGACCGTCGCGGCGGCCCAACAGGGTTCGCGGGAAGGCTCGTTGTTCCGGGCGGCGCGCGCTCTGGGGCGCTTCGTCGCGTGGGGCGACCTCCCCCGGCACGTGGTCGAGCAGGCTCTTCAGGAGGCGGGGCAGGCGGCCGGCCTGTCCGCCGCCGAGTGCCGGTCGACCCTGCGCAGCGCCCTGGACTGGTCCATCACCCACAACACCGGTCGCAGGGAGGCGGCATGAGCCCCCGAACCCGCCCCCTCCTGAAGAGCATCACCACCACCCCGGACCGCCCGCACGCCGCTCCACAGCCTGTGGACACGGCGGCCGTGGGCGAGCCGGAAGGCGCCGCCCGCAAGGGCGTCCGAACAAGCCCTGACCCGCACGGGGGCACCTTCCCGGATCCGACGCCGGAGCGGCCCGGCATCCGGATCTACGCGCCGCCGGTCTACCGCCACCCCTACGACGGCGCCCGCTGGTCCAAGCGCTACGGCGACACCCCCACCGCCGCCTACGCCTGCGCGTGCGGCCTCACCGCCACCGCGACAGGCGCCGCCGACGTCGCCGCGCTGATCGCTGACTACGAGTACCACCGGGCCAAGGAGTGCACCGGGGCCGCCGCCTCGCTCACCGAAGGGAGGGCCGCCGCATGACCGACGTCATCGACGGCGCCACGCTGCTCAACGAGGTGGAGGCCTTCCACCGCCGCTTCAACGTCTTCCCGACCGAGGCCGCCTACGTCGCCGTCGCGCTGTGGGACGCGCATGCCCATCTGCTCGACTGCTTCGACTCCACGCCCCGCCTGGCTTTCCTGTCCCCGGAGCCGGGGTCGGGGAAGTCCAGGGCGCTGGAGATCGTGGAAACCCTCGTGCCTTCACCGATGACGGCGGTCAACGCGTCCGCCGCCGCCCTGTTCCGCTCCGTGTCCAACCCGTCCGGCCGGCCGACGATCCTCTTTGACGAGATCGATACGGTGTTCGGGCCGAAGGCGGGGGAGAACGAGGAGCTGCGGGGGTTCCTGAACGCCGGGCACCGGCGCACCGGGGTCACCTACCGGTGCATCGGTGACGGCGGGAACCAGACCGTTCAGGCCTTCCCGTCGTACTGCGCGGTCGCGGTCGCCGGACTCGGCTCACTCCCGGACACGATCATGACCCGGTCGGTCATCATCCGGATGCGTCGCCGGGCCCGCAACGAACGCGTGGAAGCCTTCCGGGCCCGCGTCCACGAAGGGGAAGGGCACAAGCTCCGTGACCGGCTCGCCCAATGGGCCGAACGCGCCCGCGGGTTCGTGATGGGCGCCTGGCCCGACATGCCGGACGGGGTCACCGACCGGCCTGCGGACGTGTGGGAGCCCCTGTTGGCCATCGCGGACGCGGTCGGCGGGGAGTGGCCGGAGCGGGCCCGTGCCGCGTGTGTGGCGCTGGTGACCGCGTCCAAGGCCAACGACAAAGGCAGTCTCGGGATCCGGCTGCTCGCCGACCTGCGCGACCACGTCATGGTCGGTATCGACCGCCTGCCCACCGTGGCCATCCTGGACCGGCTCAACGCCCTGGACGACGCGCCGTGGGCCGATCTGCACGGCAAGCCGCTCGACAACCGCAGGTTGTCGCGGATGCTCGCCGAGTACATGACGGCGGACAACGAGCCGATCGCCTCCCGCAACATCAAGACCGCCGGGAGCGTCCTCAAGGGCTATCACGCCGCCGATCTGTGGGACGCGTGGGCCCGCTACTGCCCCCCACCCCCGGAAAGTCCGCTACCTCCGCTACCCGGCACCGAAAACCTGACCTGACCAGCAACAACGCGGTAGCGGCAACCACCCCGAGTTGCCGCTACCGTCCCGCTACCCATCCGCTACCGCTACCCCTTACCGCTACCCCGAACAGGCCCCTGACCTGCGCGGTAGCGGCGGTAGCGGAAGTAGCGCCCCTCAGAAGGGGGTCCGGAAGGGCCCCGCTCCCAACTCCCACCACGCGAGACGAAGGAGCGTCATCCACATGGACACGGTCCAGGTCGCCGATGTCATGGACTCCACCCTCGTGCTCCTGACGGTCGAAGAGGCTGCCCGGCGCCTCCGTATCGGCAGGACCACCTGTTACGCGCTCATCCGCTCCGGAGAGCTGGAGTCCGTACCCGTCGGCCGGCTCCGTCGCGTCCCCGCCGACGCACCGGCCGCGTACGTCGCTCGCCTCCGCACCACCTACCGCGTCGCTTGAGGGCGCCTGGGGTGGCGGCACTGCCGGTCGGGCAGTCCGCCGCCCCGGTTTCCAATCCCGAGATCAAGAAGCAGGAGTCCGCCTGTGGCAGAAAAGAAGAAGGGCACCCGCCGCGCCAACGGTGAATCCGCCATCTACCTGGGCGCGGACAGCCGGTGGCACGCGCGAGTCCCGATGGGCTACAAGGACAACGGGGAGCCCTACCGGCGGCACCTGACGCGCAAGACGCGCGAGGACCTGGTTGAGGAAGTCAAGAAGCTGGAGAAGCAGCGCGACGGGGGTTCGGCACAGCAGCCGGGCAGGGCGTGGACCGTTGAGAAATGGCTTCAACACTGGGTTGAGGACATCGCCAAGCCGACCGTCAGCGAGAACACCTACGACGGCTACGAGGTCGCTGTCCGGGTGCACCTCGTGCCGGGCATCGGCAAGCACCGTCTTGACCGCTTGCAGCCCGAGCATCTGGAGAGTCTGTACGGCCGTATGCAGGCGAATGGAGCGCGCAAGGCGGGAACGGCTCACCAGGCTCACCGCACCGCTCGCACTGCGCTGGGGGAGGCGGTACGGCGCGGCTATGTGGCCAGGAACGCCGCCGCGCTGGCGAAGCCGCCCCGGATGGAAGAGGACGAATCCGAGGTGGAGCCGTACTCGGTGGAAGAGGTGCAGTGCCTGCTGCTAGAAGCCAACAAGCGCCGGAACACCGCCCGGTGGATGCTGGCGCTGGCGCTCGGTCTGAGGCAGGGGGAGACGCTCGGACTGCGCTGGTCCGACGTCGACCTGGCCAACGAGTACCTCAAGCTGCGGCGGAACCGTTTGCGCCCCCGGTATGAGCATGGATGCCCGGAGGGTTCACCCTGCGGTCGCAAGCCGGGGTACTGCCCGGACAAGGTGCAGGTCCGTCGCGAGACCAAGAACACTAAATCCCGCGCCGGCCGCCGTGCCGTGCTTCTGCCGGGCCCGCTGGTCGCCATGCTCCGGGCCCATGCCGAGACGCAGGAGCGTGAGCGCAAGGCGGCCGGCAGCCTGTGGACCGAGTCGGACTACGTGTTCACCAAACCGCTGGGTGGACCGCTGAGCCCGAACACGGACTATCACGACTGGAAGCGGCTGCTGGAGGACGCGGGGGTGAGGAACGGCCGGCTGCACGACGCCCGGCACACCGCCGCCACCGTGCTCATGCTGCTCGGTGTCCCGGACCGGGTCATCGATCAGATCATGGGGTGGGAGCCGGGCACCTCCGCGGGCATGCGGGCCCGATACCTTCACGTGCCGGACGCCATGCTCAAGGACGTGGCCCGGAAGATCGCCGAAGCCATCTGGGGAGCCCCGGAGAAACCCGCTGTGGACAAAAACCAGGACAACGAGGTCTGAGGACAACGTCGAAGGGCCCCCTGTTTCCAGGGGGCCCTTCGACATCGTGCCCGGTGAGGCACTGGCGGAGGATACGAGATTCGAACTCGTGAGGGGTTGCCCCCAACACGCTTTCCAAGCGTGCGCCCTAGGCCTCTAGGCGAATCCTCCGCTCGGAACATTACATGACCGAGAGGAGTGCTCGCGAACTCGTTCCCACCCCCTGACGTCGGGTACTCTGTGCAGAGCCCCTCACGCGGCGCTATCTGACTGAACTCCCCCAGGGCCGGAAGGCAGCAAGGGTAGGTTGGCTCTGGCGGGTGCGTGGGGGGCGCTTGCGTTTGCCGACGGGGCTGGTTGTCAGTGGGCGCCTATAACCTCGTATGCGTGTCGTCTCTCGCGCTGTACCGCCGCTATCGCCCGGAGTCGTTCGCCGAGGTCATCGGGCAGGAGCATGTCACCGGCCCGTTGCAGCAGGCGCTGCGGAACAACCGGGTCAATCACGCGTACCTGTTCAGCGGACCGCGTGGGTGCGGGAAGACGACCAGCGCACGGATCCTCGCTCGCTGCCTGAACTGCGAGAAGGGGCCGACGCCGACCCCCTGCGGCGAGTGCCAGTCATGCCAGGACCTCGCCCGTAACGGGCCCGGTTCCATCGACGTCATCGAGATCGACGCGGCCTCTCACGGTGGTGTGGACGACGCCCGTGAGCTGCGCGAGAAGGCGTTCTTCGGGCCCGCGGGCAGCCGCTACAAGATCTACATCATCGACGAGGCCCACATGGTCACGTCGGCCGGCTTCAACGCCCTGCTCAAGGTCGTCGAGGAGCCCCCGGAGCACCTGAAGTTCATCTTCGCCACCACCGAGCCCGAGAAGGTCATCGGGACCATCCGGTCGCGGACCCATCACTATCCCTTCCGGCTGGTACCGCCGGGCACGCTGCGGGACTACCTCGGCGAGGTGTGCGGCAAGGAGGACATCCCCGTCGAGGAGGGCGTGCTGCCCCTCGTCGTCCGCGCCGGCGCCGGTTCGGTGCGTGACTCCATGTCCGTCATGGACCAGCTGCTCGCCGGAGCGGGAGCGGAGGGTGTGACCTATGCCATGGCCACCTCCCTGCTCGGCTACACCGACGGGTCCCTGCTCGACTCCGTCGTCGAGGCCTTCGCGACCGGGGACGGCGCCGCCGCCTTCGAGGTCGTCGACCGCATCATCGAGGGCGGCAACGACCCCCGCCGCTTCGTCGCCGACCTGCTGGAGCGGCTGCGGGACCTGGTGATCCTCGCCGCCGTCCCGGACGCCGCGGAGAAGGGGCTGTTCGACGCCCCCGCCGACGTTCTGGAGCGTATGCAGGCCCAGGCCGGCACGTTCGGCGCCGCCGAGCTCAGCCGCGCCGCCGACCTCGTCAACGAGGGCCTCACCGAGATGCGTGGCGCCACCTCCCCCCGCCTCCAGCTGGAGCTGATCTGCGCGCGCGTGCTGCTGCCGGCCGCCTACGGCGACGAGCGGTCCATGATGGCCCGCCTGGACCGGCTGGAGCGGGGCGTCAACTTCTCGGGCGGCGGCGGCGCGCCCGCGATGGGGTACGTCCCCGGACCCGAGGCACACCTGGCGACGCCCGGAGGAGCTCCGGCGGGTGCGGTTCCCGCTCCGGTTGCTCCGGTCCCGCAGGGGGGCGGGCCTGCGGCGGCCCGTGCGGCGGTACGAGGGGGAGCAGCGCCCGAGCCGGCGCCGGCACCCGCACCCGCGCCGGTACAGGCATCCGCGCCGGCACAGGCTCCGGCACCGGCCCCGGCCGCCCCTCAGCCGCCTGTCCCCACGCCGGCCGCCCCACCGGCTCCTCCTGCCGCCACGCCCGGTGCCTGGCCGACGGCCGCCCCCGCGGGAGGCGGCGCCGCCCGGCGTCCCGGCGGCTGGCCCACGGCCACGGCCGCGGGTACGGCCACAGGCGCCCCCGCGGCCGCCCCGGCGCCGGCTGCCCAAGCCTCCGCCGCCGCACCCGTCTCCGCCCCCACCGGCGGCCCGGACCCCCGTGTCCTGTGGCCGAACATCCTGGAAGCGGTCAAGAACCGCCGCCGCTTCACCTGGATCCTGCTCAGCCAGAACGCCCAGGTCGCCGGTTTCGACGGCACCACCCTCCAGCTCGGCTTCGTCAACGCCGGCGCCCGCGACAACTTCGCGAGCAGCGGCAGCGAGGACGTACTGCGCCAGGCGCTGACCGAGCAGTTCGGCGTGCAGTGGCGGATCGAGGCCGTCGTCGACCCGACGGGCGGCGGCTCGGCCGCGGCCGGCCCCGGGTACGGCGGCGGTCAGCCCGGTGGCGGTTACGGCGGCGCACCCGCGGCGTCGTCCGGGTACGGCGGCTCCACCCCGGCGGCCCCGGCCCGCCCGGCGACGCCCCAGCCCGGGCCGCCGACGTCCACACCCCAGGGTTCCCCCGCGTCCGCCCCGAGGGCATCGGCTCCCACCGCGCCGCCCGCCGCCCCCGAACCGCCCCCGGTGTCCCCCGAGGACGACATCCCCGAGGAGGACGACCCCGACCTCGACGAGTCGGCGCTCTCCGGCCACGAACTGATCGTGCGGGAACTGGGGGCGACGGTGGTGGAGGAGATCCAGAACGAGTGACGCGGGGTGACCGCGAGGGTGCTGCGGCCGTGTGACCGGCTGCGGGCCGTCGTGGGCGCCGCGCGGTTCCCCGCGCCCCTGGGTTTGTCGGCGCATCCGACGCTGGAGGGCGACGGCGCCCAGCCGCCTGAATGAGCCCGTCCGGCGTTCGAGGACGAGGCCGTCCAGGCCGAAGCGGGGTTTGGGGGCGGCAGCCCCCGCGCACGAGCACTTCGACAGACGGCCAATCCCTCAGCCGAGCCCCCTTGGAGGATCCTCCAGTCGGTGCATCCGGCTACGCTGGCCCCCGTGAAGGTCCTCGTCATCGGCAGCGGCGCCCGCGAACACGCCCTGTGCCGCTCTCTGTCCCTCGATTCCGACGTCACCGCGCTGCACTGCGCCCCCGGCAACGCCGGTATCGGCGAGGTCGCCGAGCTGCACCGGGTCGACGCCCTGGACGGTGCTGCCGTCAGCGCCCTGGCCCGGGAGCTCGGCGCCGACCTCGTCGTCGTGGGCCCGGAGGCCCCGCTGGTCGCCGGGGTCGCCGACGCCGTCCGCGAGGCGGGTATCCCGGTCTTCGGCCCCTCCGGGGAGGCCGCGCAGATCGAGGGGTCCAAGGCGTTCGCCAAGGCCGTGATGGCGGCGGCCGGAGTGCCCACCGCCCGTTCGTACGTTTGCACAGACGCCGACGAGGTCGCCGAGGCCCTCGACGCCTTCGGAGCGCCGTACGTCGTGAAGGACGACGGACTCGCCGCCGGCAAGGGCGTCGTCGTCACCGACGACCTGGCCGCCGCCACGGCGCACGCCGCCGAGTGCGACCGCGTCGTCATCGAGGAGTTCCTCGACGGCCCCGAGGTCTCCCTCTTCGCGATCACCGACGGTGTGACGGTCCTCCCACTGCAGCCCGCCCAGGACTTCAAGCGCGCCCTGGACGGGGACCAGGGGCCGAACACCGGCGGCATGGGGGCTTACTCCCCGCTGCCCTGGGCCGACCCCAAGCTGGTCGACGAGGTGATGGAGACCGTTCTCCAGCCGACCGTCGACGAGATGCGGCGGCGCGGCACGCCGTTCTCCGGTCTCCTCTACGCCGGCCTCGCGATCACCTCGCGCGGTGTCCGGGTCATCGAGTTCAACGCCCGCTTCGGCGACCCGGAGACCCAGGTGGTCCTCGCCCGCCTGAAGACCCCGCTGGCCGGCGTCCTGCTCGCCGCCGCGAACGGCACCCTCGACGGCCTCCCGCCGCTGCGCTGGCGCGACGACGCAGCGGTCACCGTGGTGGTCGCCTCCCACAACTACCCGGACACCCCGCGCACCGGTGACCCCATCACCGGTCTCGACACGGTGGCCGCCGAGGACGCCCCGCACGCCTATGTCCTGCACGCGGGGACGAAGCGGGACGGCGACGCGGTCGTCAGCGCCGGTGGCCGCGTTCTCTCCGTGACCGCGACCGGTCAGGATCTGACGCAGGCGCGCGAGCGGGCGTATGCGGCCGTGGCGCGGATCGGGCTCGACGGATCCCAGCACCGTACGGACATCGCGGCGAAGGCGGCGGCCGAGGCGGTCGAGACGGCCGAGGCCTGAGCGCCCTCGAAGCATGCTCGAAGCGTGCACCACTCCTGTTCAGGCCCCGGACCCCGAAAATCCGGGGCCTGATCGTTGCTGTCTGTCGATCACCTCTGACCAAAGCCATTCCATCGAGTGACCGATGCCCCATCCGGCTGACGGGGGCCGAGGCCCCAACTAGGGTGCGGCGCAAGCGTTCCGGCACTTGGCCCACCGGCATTGCGATGTCAGTGGCGGGTGCCACAGTGGGGGAGTGAGCAACAGCCAGGACGGCGCCAGGACAGCAGGGAGGGGGTGAGGTCCGGACGTGACCAGTACCGGTATCGGTGTGGAGGCGGGAGCGCAGGCAGCGCGTACCCGGGCCCTTGCCGTGCTGCGCATCCGCGGCCGGGCCCTGGCCGTGGCGCTGCTGCCCGCGGCGGCCACGGTGATCCTGCTGTCCGGCGGTTCCACCGGCCATTTCGTGGGCCGGGGCTGGGACACGGCCCGCTGGATCGTCGGCGTGCTCGCCGTCGTCGTCCTGCTGGCCGCCGCCGGTATCGCCCTGGTCGTGGCCCGCGCCCGGCCGGCCGTGAGCCCGACGGTCCCGATCCCCGAGACATCCGCCCCGGACCTGTACCGGATGGTGCGCGACCTCGCCGACCGCCTCGACGTCCCGGTGCCCTCCGCCATAGCGCTCACCCCGGACTGCGACAGCTGGCTGGAGGACCGTACCCACCCGGCGCACGGGCCGCCCGCGCCCAAGGGCGGCGACGAACTCGGCAACCCGGGCCCGCACCGGCGTGTGCCGGCTGCCCCCGTGCTCGTCATCGGCTCCCCGTTCCTATGGTGGATGCGCGTCGGCGAGCTGCGTGCGGTCCTCGCCCCGGTCGTCGCCGGTACCGGACCTTCGGCGCACCCGGACATAGCCGCCGCCCGCCGCTTCGTGCGCGGGCTGGACGCGGCGGTCGCCGTCTCCTCCACGACCGGCCGATGTCCGGCGACCCGCCTGGTCTGCGCGGGCCTCGGCTGGGTGGCCCGGGTGCTGCTGCGGGGCTGCCGGGAGCACGCGGCGCTGATGGAGCGCGGCGTCGCCGCCGCGGCCGCCGAGCGCGCCCAGGCCGTGGACTACGGACTGCGGATCGTCGCCCAGGAGCAGGTCGGCCTCGCCTACGCCGGCTGGGACCGCCTTCTCACCCGGGTCGCGCTGCCCGCCTGGCGGATGGGCCGCTGGCCGTCCCGGCTGGACGCGGGCGTGGTCGCGGCGCTCACCGAGCTGTCCCGGCGCGACCGGCTGGCCGAGGGCTTCGCCTCCCGGCTCGGCGAGCGGCCCGCCTGCGACCTGCTGGAGGAGCCGGGTCTGGTGGACGAGGCCGCCTCGCTGCTCGCCGCCCGCCTGTTCCACGGCGGCCCCGCCGAGCCGGGCCCGGACTGGTCGCCGGTGGCCTGGCAGGAGTATCCGGACGAGGTCGTCGACCGCACCTGGCGCACCGAGGCGGCCCGGCTGCACCGCGTCCTGGACTCGCTCGGTGTCCGCGCCACCCTGGATCCCGCGGCCCCCGACCCCGGCGGCCCCACCCTGGCCCGGGTCCTGGACCACCTGACCGACCCGGCCGCCCACCGCAGGCCCAAGGAGCTCCCGGCCTACGACGAGGACACCGAGGAAGCCACCGGTACCGAGCGCAGCGCCGCCCTGGCCGGCGGCCTCACCGCGGCTCTCGCCCGTGAGGAAGCCGCCGTCGTCCCCCTGCCCCCCGGCACGCCCGCAGCCGCCGGACAGGGCCCCGACAGCGCCCGCTGGGACGACTGCGCGCTGCCCCTCGTCCCCCTCCAGCCCCCGCGCACCGCCCGCGAACTGCTCGCCGACCACGTCCGGGCGATGGTGTGCTGCGCGGCCGTGGACACCGCCGGAGCCACTCCCGGCCTGGACTGGCTCGACGGCCCGTCCCTGCTGGTCGACGGCGAGCGGGCCGCCGACCTGACGCCCAGAGTTCTCAGCCTCATCGAGGAGGGAGACCCGGCCCCGCTGCGAGCCTGGCTGGTCGAGTCCGGGATACGTCCCGAGAAGCCCGTACGGCTGGTCTGACCTCGGCGTTTCGACGCTTTAGCGGAGCGAACTGTTCCACTTCAGGCAAATTCGCAACGAACCGTGACCGGACGCGTGCGTTATGTGATGTGCTGGGACCGTTCGGTGAAATGGCAAGCGCATCCGACATAAGACAGACGCCACAGTCACAGCGCACGCAGCACCACGAGCGAGACCGAAACCAGGAAAGAACCAGGAACGAACCAGGCACAGTCCAGGCTCGACCGGAACAGAACAAGCTCGGCCACGAGCCCCCGTTTCACCGCACCACCGCACAACGACTCGTATCAGCAGACTTCACGGGGGCACGAGGGAGGGGAGCCACCATGGCATCGGACCACATCCGCCGCTGGGAGTCGGGAGCACTCGCGCACGCCGTCACGGACCCCTTCGGCCTGGGTCCCGTCCCCTGGCTGCGCGGCAGCGAGACCTATTTCGACGACACCGGTCATGTCGTCCCCTGGTACGTCGACCCGAGCCGGCCACAGCCCACCGGCGAGAACCCGCGGATCCCCGCACCCCGCAGTGCGGGCGGCCCCCGCTCGGCGGACGACGTGCACCGGCAGATCAAAGGATTCACCTCGACCGGCGCGGTCTCCCCGGGCGAGGCCGTCGACTTCCACATCACCGTCGACCCGCCGCAGGAATTCAGCGTCGACATCTACCGCATCGGCCACTACGGCGGCCACGGCGCCGCCAAGATCACCACCAGCCCGCGGCTGTCCGGCATCGTGCAGCCGCCGCCGCTGGCCGCCGACCGTACGGTCTCCTGCCACCACTGGTGGCTGTCCTGGCGGTTGCAGGTCCCCTCGTACTGGAGCAACGGCGCGTACGTCGCCGTGCTCACCACGGCCGACGGCTACCGCTCCCACGTGCCCTTCACGATCCGCGACAACCACCCGGCCGACCTGCTCCTGCTGCTGCCGGACATCACCTGGCAGGCCTACAACCTCTACCCCGAGGACGGCCACAGCGGCGCCAGCCTCTACCACGCCTGGGACGAGCGGGGCCGGCTGCTCGGCGAGGCCGACGCGGCGACCACCGTCTCCTTCGACCGGCCGTACGCGGGCGCGGGCCTGCCCCTGCACGTCGGCCACGCCTACGACTTCATCCGCTGGGCCGAGCGCTACGGCTACGACCTCGCCTACGCCGACGCCCGCGACCTGCACGCCGGCCGCGTCGACCCGGCCCGCTACCGGGGCCTGGTCTTCCCGGGCCACGACGAGTACTGGTCCCCGCGGATGCGCCGCACGGTCGACCTGGCCCGGGACAGCGGCACCTCGCTGGTCTTCCTCTCCGCCAACACCATGTACTGGCAGGTGGAGTTGGGGCCGTCCCCGTCCGGGGTCGCGGACCGTCTGCTCACCTGCCGAAAACGCAAGGGCCCGGGCAAACCCGTGCTCTGGCGCGAGATCGACCGGCCCGAGCAGCAGACGGTCGGCATCCAGTACGCGGGCCGGGTGCCCGAGCCGCGTCCCCTGATCGTGCGCAACGCGCGCCACTGGCTCTGGGAGGCCACCGGCGCGCAGGAGGGCGACGAACTGCCGGGCCTGGTGGCCGGTGAGGCCGACCGCTACTTCCCGCGCACCGCGCTGCCCGAGCACGAGGAGCGCATCCTGCTGGCGCACTCCCCCTACACCGACACCGACGGGGCCCTGCGCCACCAGGAGACCTCCCTCTACCGCGCCCCCTCCGGCGCCCTGGTCTTCGCCTCCGGGACCTTCGCCTGGTCACCGGCCCTGGACCGGCCCGGCCATGTCGACCCCCGTGTCCAGCGCGCCACCGCCAACCTCCTGGACCGCATCTGCAAACGGGACTGACCCAGTGTCCGAAGACAACCCGGCATACGGGAGAATCGGGGGCACCTGTACAGAACCACGGGGAGGAACCGTGTCCGGATTCGTCGAAAAGCCCGAGCCCGTCGAGGTGCCGGGACTGGTGCATCTGCACACCGGCAAGGTGCGCGAGCTGTACCAGAACGCGGCCGGGGACCTCGTGATGGTCGCCAGCGACCGCTTGTCCGCGTACGACTGGGTGCTGCCGACCGAGATCCCCGACAAGGGCCGGGTGCTCACCCAGCTCTCCCTGTGGTGGTTCGACAAGCTCGCCGACCTCGCCCCCAACCACGTCATCAGCACCGAGCTGCCCGAGGGCGCCCCCGCCGACTGGGCGGGCCGCACCCTGGTCTGCAAGTCGCTGAAGATGCTCCCGGTCGAGTGCGTGGCGCGCGGCTATCTCACCGGCTCGGGCCTGGCCGAGTACCAGGAGTCCCGTACGGTCTGCGGCCTCGCCCTGCCCGAGGGCCTGGTCGACGGCTCCGAGCTGCCCGCCCCGATCTTCACCCCGGCCACCAAGGCCGAGGTCGGCGAGCACGACGAGAACGTGTCGTACGAGGAGGTCGCCCGGCAGGTCGGCGCCGAGACGGCCGCCCAGCTGCGCCAGGCCACCCTCGCGGTGTACGGGCGGGCCCGGGACATCGCCCGGGACCGGGGGATCATCCTGGCCGACACCAAGTTCGAGTTCGGCCTGGAGCAGGGCGCCGACGGCGACGTCGCCCTGGTCCTCGCCGACGAGGTCCTCACCCCGGACTCCTCCCGCTTCTGGCCGGCCGACGAGTGGGAGCCGGGCCGGGCCCAGCCGTCGTTCGACAAGCAGTTCGTGCGCGACTGGCTGACCTCGGCCGAGTCCGGCTGGGACCGGAAGAGCGAGCAGCCCCCGCCGCCGCTGCCGCAGCGGGTGGTCGAGGCGACCCGGGCGAAGTACATCGAGGCGTACGAGCGGCTGACCGGCCAGAGCTGGAGCTGACCGCTCGAGGGGCCGCACAGAGGACCGCGTAAAGGACCGTACAAAGGACCGCGCCAAGGCAAGGGGGCCCTGCACGGCAGGGCCCACGCGAAAGGCCCCCGGTGGAGACCGGGGGCCTTTTTCGGAGCGGACGACGAGGCTCGAACTCGCGACCTCAACCTTGGCAAGGTTGCGCTCTACCAACTGAGCTACGTCCGCATGCGCCGTGGCGCGAGAGCAACTATACCCAACCTCGCTCCCGAGCGAGACGCACTGCCGTATGACGGTTCTCCGCACCGAGCTTGGTGACGGCCGAGGAGAGGTAGTTCCGTACGGTTCCCGGCGACAGCGCGGCCCGCTCGGCGATCTCCGCGACCGGTGCCCCGTCGGCCGCCAGTTCCAGCACCTCGGCCTCCCGGGCGGTCAGCGGCGAGTCGCCGGCGGAGATCGCGTCGGCGGCCAACTCGGGGTCGACGTAGCGGTTTCCCGCATGCACGGTACGGATGATCTCCGCGAGCCGCTGCGCGCTGACCGTCTTCGGGACGAACCCCCGCACACCGGCGGCCAGGGCGCGTTTCAGGTGCCCGGGGCGGCCGTGACCGGTCACGATCAGCACCTGGCAGCCGGGCAGTTCGGCCCGCAGTGATGTGGCGACCTTCACACCGTCCGCCCCCGGCATCTGCAGATCCAGTACCGCCACGTCGGGCCGATGGGCCCGCGCCATGGCGAGCGCCTCGGGCCCGGTGGCCGCCTCCGCGACCACGACGAGGTCGTCCTCGAGGCCGAGCAGGGCGGCGAGCGCGCCCCGGATCAGGTGCTCGTCGTCGGCGAGCAACAGCCGTACCGGAGAGGTCATGAGGTGACTCCGCTCACATGCGCATCGGCCGTGCGACCGGTCAGCGGCACCGAAGCCACCACCCGGAACCCGTCCGCCCCCACCGGCCCCGCCTCCAACGTGCCCTCCACCGCCGCGAGCCGCTCCCGCAGCCCGGCGATCCCGGACCCGCCACCCCCGGCCTTGCCGCCGGCCCGCACGGCGACCCCGTCGTTCTCCACCGTCAGCACCACGCGTCCCTCCAGTACCCGCAGGCCCACCGTGCACTGTCCCGCGTCTCCGTGCCGCAGGACATTGGTGGTCGTCTCCCGTACCACCCAGCCGAGGGCCGACTGCACCTCGGCGGGCAGGCCCGCGGTGTCGCCGGTCACCGTGCAGTGGATGCCGGCCGCTGCCAACACGCCCTGCGCGCCCACTAGTTCGGCCGCGAGGTCGGCGTCCCGGTAGCCCCGTACGACGGCCCGTACCTCCCGCTGCGACTCCTGGGCGATCCGCTGCACCTCGATCATCTGCTCCACGGCCTCGGGCCGTTCGCGGCGTGCCAGTTGCACGGCCAGTTCGCTCTTGAGGGCGATGACGGCGAGGTTGCGGCCGAGCACGTCGTGCAGATCGCGGCCGAACCGCAGCCGTTCCTCGGCGACGGCGAGCCGGGCGCGGGTCTCCCGGGCCTCGTCGAGCTCGTAGACGGCGTTCAGCAGCCAGACGGAGAAGCCCGAGGTGGCGGCGAGGCCGCCGCCGGCCATGAACACCACGACCGCCGTGACCAGCGCGGCGATCCCGGGCACGCCCAGCGGGACGGAGACCACGGCCGCCCCGCCCCCGAAGCCCGCGATCAGCGCCACCGCCCGCCGCCGGTCGCGGACGCCGAGCGCCGTGGTGCCGGCCCCGAACGCCAGGATCCCCACGAACACGGTGATCGCCGCGCTGTGCGTGTCGTCGCCCGGCCCGCCGTGCCCGCGCAGTACCAGGGCGGTGACGGCGAAGACGTAGGTGGCCGCGCCGAGCACCCACAGCAGCCGCACCGGCTGCTCCCGGCGGCCCCGCGTCCAGTCCAGCGCCCGGGAGGCGGTCAGCGCGCAGAGCACCGCGTGGACGACGACCATCGCGGTCATCCAGCCCGAGAGCGCCGCCCCCGCCTCCCCGAAGACGGGGAGTCCGATCGCGGTGACCTCGATCACCGCGAAGAAGTGGAACGACCAGCGCGTGTACGTCTCGACCTTGGCGGGCGTGGTCTTCGCCCGCCACCAGCCGCCTGCCCCGCTCATCCCCGGTCCCGTCCCGTTCCGTTCTGTCCCGTTCCGGCCCGCTCGCACTCAGCGCCGGGGTTCCCAGCGGAACCACCGCCGTACAGCAAACACCGCGACCACGGTCCAGGCCAGCGCGGTGAGGACCGTGCCCGTCGCCTGGTAGGCGCCGAGCTCGCCGGTCCAGCCCGCGCGGACCAGCCGGACGGCCGGGGAGAGCGGGAGGAGTTCACAGACCGAGGCGATCCGGTCGGGCAGGACGTCGGTGGGTACGGCGATGCCCGAGCCCAGCATCGAGACGAAGACCAGCGGCAGCGCGGTGACCTGGGCGCTCTCGGTGGTCCGGGTGACAACCGAGGTGAGCGCGGCGAGCGCGGCGCTGAGCAGCAGGCCCAGAAGCAGCCCGAGCAGGGTGAGATACGGCGCCTTCGGCGCACCGGCGTCGAGGAGCACCGCGCAGCCGACGGCGAGCACCAGCGCCTGGGCCAGCCCCAGACAGAGGGCGGGCAGCGCGGTGCCGGCGAGGATCTCGGCGTCGGCCGGCTCGCCGCTGCGCAGTCGCTTGAGGACGAGTTCCTCGCGGCGGGCCACGTACGCGCTCACCAGGGACGTGTACACGGCGAAGAGGAAGGAGAACCCGGTCGCCGCGGTCAGCATCAGCGTGCCGACGTTCAGCCCCTGGGTCTTCAGGTCGATCTGGTCGATGGCGGGCCGCACAGTGAACGGCAGTGCGAGCGGCACCAGCAGCGCGGTGAGCACCGCACCGCGATTGCGGCCGAGGAGCAGCAACTCGGCGCGGCCGAGCGCACCCAGCCGGCGCCGGGACGCCGAGAGCGCCGCCCGCCGCCGGGACGCGGCGGGCAACGCGTCCCGGCGCCCGCCGAGGTCCACCGTGCTCATACGACCGCCTCCTTCGCGATTCCCAGGAACGCCTCCTCCAGCGAGGCCGACCGCACCTCCAGCCGGTCCAGCTCGACCCCGGCCCGCTGGGCCCAGGTCAGCACTCCGGTGGCCGTCCGCTGCACTTCTCGGGTCCGCAGCCGTACGGCCCTGCCGTCGGTCTCGTGACCGCACACGCCCAGGGCGTCGAGCGGCGGCAGGTCGCCCACGAAGTAGCCGAGCGGCAGCTCGAAGGAGATCCGTGCGGGCCGGTCCGCGGTCACCTCGCCCGGCGTTCCGGTGGCCGCGATCCGCCCCTCGTGCAGGATGGCGAGCCGGTCGGCGAGGTCCTCGGCCTCTTCCAGGTAGTGCGTGGTGAGCAGGACGGCCGTTCCGGCCTCGCGCAGGGATCGCACCAACTCCCAGGTGTCCCGGCGCCCTTCGGCGTCGAGGCCGGTCGTCGGCTCGTCCAGGAACAGCACCTCGGGCCGGCCGAGCAGCGCGAGCGCCAGGTCGAGGCGGCGCCGCTCACCGCCGGAGAGCTGCTTGACCCGGACGTCCGCCTTGCCGGCGAGCCCGACCAGGCCGAGCGCCTCGGCCGAGGGCCGGGCTCCGGTCGTACAGCCGGCCCACATCCGGACGGTCTCGCCGGCGGTCAGCTCGGACGGGAAGCCGCCCTCCTGGAGCATCACGCCGGTGCGCGGCCGTACGGCGGCCCGCTCCCGGTGCGGATCGTGGCCCAGCACCCGGACCCGGCCCCCGGTCGGCGGTGCGAGGCCCTCCAGCAGCTCGACCGTGGAGGTCTTGCCGGCGCCGTTGGTGCCGAGGAGCGCGAAGATCTCCCCACGGCCCACGGAGAAGGTGATTCCACGGACCGCCTCGAACCCGCCCCCGTAGGCACGCCGGAGGTCTGTGACCTCAATCACGTGTTCCTTGTCTTCGATGGCTTCCATGGAACGAGCGTCCCCGCGGCCCGGGCCCGGCAGCAGTGCGCGGTGTCATCACTCCTCATGACAAATGTCAGAGCCCGAGATGGGGACCGAAGGCACACGAAAAAACCCCAGTCATATGACTGGGGTTTCTCCTACGAGCTGGAGCGGACGACGAGGCTCGAACTCGCGACCTCAACCTTGGCAAGGTTGCGCTCTACCAACTGAGCTACGTCCGCACTGCTCCCGACCGGCTCCCACCGATCGGTGCGAGCACCAGCCTACCTGATCCACAAGCATGACCAGGACCGGCGGTGCAGAGCGGGTGACAGGAATTGCACACTGCGCCTTCCCCCTGGAAGGGGGATGTTCTACTACTGAACTACACCCGCATGTACTCCGTGGGTTTCGACCTTTCGGCCGTGCCCCTCGGCGTGCTCCAGACATTAGCTGATCAGCAGGGGGGTAGCGCAAGTCGGCTGTCCTCGGGGGCCGGTGACGGTCCCTGAGGACAGCCCGAGCCGCGCCTCACTGCGCGGCGCTGAACGCCTCGTAGACCTTCTTCGGGATGCGACCGCGCGCCGGGACATCCATCTTGTTCGCCTGTGCCCAGGCGCGGACGGCCGCCGGGTCGGGGGCGACCTCCGTCTGCTTGTACGCCTTGCCCGACTTCGACCGCTTGCGGCCGGCCGTCACGTACGGCTCGAGGGCCTTACGCAGTTCCTTGGCGTTGGCTTGATTCAGATCGATCTCGTACGACTTGCCGTCGAGTCCGAAGGCGATCGTTTCCGCCGCTTCCGAGCCGTCGATGTCGTCAAAGAGAGTGACCACGACCTTCTGCGCCACGAATATCGGTCCCTTCGTGTGGCACGTCTATACAGCTCATCGACGATGACGCGATGGCGGAGATGACGTGCCGAGTATCGGCTATTGCCAATTCATTTGTACAGTGCCTGGCAATACAAAGTGAAGCCCGACTAAATCCGTCCGCGTGTCCCGGACGCAATAGATGTCGTGGGCGAACCCGGGGAACTTTCCCAGAACTTTTCGCGTGGATCCCCCGCTGTCACCCGATCGTGATGCGGCTCACGTAGTTTCCTACAACTCTACCCGCGTAGAAATTTTGTGCGGGTAGTCTGAAGATGCCTGTCGGAGCACCGGCGGGTAACTGCTCAGCAGCCAGCACCACAACACCGGGAGTGCCAGTGGCACGCGTCGTAGTCGACGTCATGCTCAAGCCGGAGATCCTCGACCCCCAGGGCCAGGCGGTCCAGCGTGCGCTGCCGCGCCTGGGTTTCGAAGGCATCTCCGATGTCCGTCAGGGAAAGCGATTCGAACTGGAAGTTGACGGGCCGGTCGACGAGGCCGCGCTCGCCCGCATCCACGATCTTGCGGAATCCTTCCTCGCCAACACGGTGATCGAGGACTTCACCGTTCGGGTGGATGAAGTCGCGGAGGCGGCCAAGTGACCGCTCGTATTGGCGTCGTCACTTTCCCGGGAAGTCTCGACGACCGGGACACCCAGCGTGCGATCCGGCTCGCGGGTGCCGAACCGGTGGCCCTCTGGCACAAGGACAAGGACCTCCACCAGGTCGACGCGGTGGTCCTCCCCGGCGGTTTCTCCTACGGCGACTATCTGCGGGCCGGTGCCATCTCCCGTTTCTCGCCGGTGATGGAGACCCTCATCGAGCAGGCGAAGGCCGGCCTCCCGGTCCTCGGTATCTGCAACGGTTTCCAGATCCTCACCGAGGCCCATCTGCTCCCGGGCGCGATGCTCGGCAACAACCACCTCCACTTCATCTGCCGCGACCAGAAGCTGCGGGTGGAGAACGCGGGGACCGCCTGGACCAGCGACTACCGCGAGGGCCAGGAGATCCACATTCCGCTGAAGAACATGGACGGCCGGTACGTCGCCGACGAGTACACGCTGGACAAGCTGGAGGCCGAGGGCCGGGTGGTCTTCCGTTACCTCGACCTCAACCCCAACGGCAGCCTCCGCGACATCGCCGGCATCACCAACGAGGCCGGGAACGTCGTAGGCCTGATGCCGCACCCGGAGCACGCCGTCGAGCCGCTCATCGGCAGCGGCCGCACCGACGGTCTGCCCTTCTTCACCTCGATCCTCAAGAAGCTGGTCAACGCATGAGCCGGACGCCTCTGGACACGGTCGAGCACGCGGCCGCGACCCCCGACGTCGAGCTGCCCTGGGCCGAACTCGGCCTGAAGAAGGACGAGTACGAGCGGGTGGTGGAGATCCTCGGCCGCCGCCCGACCGGCGCCGAACTCGCCATGTACTCGGTGATGTGGTCCGAGCACTGCTCGTACAAGTCCTCCAAGGTCCACCTCCGCCAGTTCGGCGAGAAGGCCCCGCAGAGCGACGCGCTGCTGGTGGGCATCGGCGAGAACGCGGGTGTCGTCGACGTCGGCCAGGGCTACGCGGTCACCTTCAAGGTCGAGTCGCACAACCACCCGTCGTACGTCGAGCCCTACCAGGGCGCCGCGACCGGTGTCGGCGGCATCGTCCGCGACATCATCGCGATGGGCGCCCGCCCGGTCGCCGTGGTCGACCCGCTGCGCTTCGGCGCCGCCGACCACCCCGACACCAAGCGGGTGCTGCCCGGCGTCGTCGCCGGCATCGGCGGCTACGGCAACTGCCTGGGCCTGCCCAACATCGGCGGCGAGGTCGTCTTCGACGCCTGCTACCAGGGCAACCCGCTGGTCAACGCCGGTGCCATCGGGGTGATGCGGCACGAGGACATCCACCTCGCCAAGGCCTCCGGCGCGGGCAACCAGGTCATCCTGTACGGCGCCAGGACCGGCGGCGACGGCATCGGCGGCGCGTCGATCCTCGCGAGCGAGACCTTCGACGACGCCAAGCCGTCGAAGCGTCCGGCGGTGCAGGTCGGCGACCCGTTCCAGGAGAAGCTCCTGATCGAGTGCACGCTGGAAGCCTTCGCCGAGAAGCTGGTCGTCGGCATCCAGGACCTTGGCGCGGCGGGCCTGTCCTGCGCCACCAGCGAACTGGCGTCGAACGGCTCCGGCGGCATGACCGTCACCCTCGACGACGTACCGCTGCGCGACTCGACCCTCTCACCCGAGGAAATCCTCATGAGCGAGTCGCAGGAACGCATGTGCGCGGTGGTCGAGCCGGCGAAGGTCGACCGCTTCCTGGAGATCTGCGCCAAGTGGGACGTCATCGCGACGGTCATCGGTGAAGTGACCGACGGCGACCGCCTCGAGATCTTCTGGCACGGCGAGAAGATCGTGGACGTCGACCCGCGCACGGTCGCGCACGACGGCCCGGTCTACGAGCGCCCGTACGCCCGCCCGTCCTGGCAGGACACCCTGCAGGCGGACGACGCGAACAAGCTGCCCCGGCCGGCGACCGGCGATGAGCTGAAGGACCAGGTCCTGAGGCTGGTCGGCTCCCCCAACCAGGCCTCCAAGAAGTGGATCACCTCGCAGTACGACCACTTCGTGCAGGGCAACACCGTCCTCGCCCAGCCGGAGGACTCCGGCATGATCCGCGTGGACGAGGAGACCGGCCTCGGGGTCGCCATCGCGACGGACGGCAACGGCCGCTTCGCCAAGCTGGACCCGTACGCGGGCGCGCAGCTGGCGCTGGCCGAGGCCTACCGGAACGTGGCGACGACGGGCGCCAAGCCCCTCGCCGTCTCCGACTGCCTGAACTTCGGTTCGCCGGAGGACCCGGCGGTGATGTGGCAGTTCGCCGAGGCAGTGCGCGGTCTGGCGGACGGCTGTCTGCAGCTGGGCACCCCGGTGACCGGCGGCAACGTCTCCCTCTACAACCAGACCGGCGAGGCGGCCATCCACCCCACCCCGGTGGTCGCCGTCCTCGGCGTGATCGACGACGTCGCCCGGCGCACGCCGGTCGCCTTCCAGGAGGACGGGCAGCTGCTCTACCTCCTCGGTGACACCCGCGAGGAGTTCGGCGGTTCGGCCTGGTCCCAGGTCGTCCACGACCACCTGGGCGGCCTGCCCCCGAAGGTCGACCTGGAGCGCGAGCGCCTCCTGGCCGAGATCCTGATCTCCGCGTCCCGCGACGGCATGATCGACTCGGCGCACGACCTGTCCGACGGCGGTCTGATCCAGGCGGTCGTGGAGTCGGCGCTGCTCGGCGGCAAGGGCGCGCGTCTGGTCGTACCGGACGGGCTCGACGCCTTCACGTTCCTCCTCTCCGAGTCGGCCGGGCGCGCGATCGTCGCGGTGCCGCGCTCGGAGGAGGTCCGCTTCAACGACATGTGCGGCGCGCGCGGCCTGCCGGTGGCCCGTATCGGTGTCGTGGACGGCGAGTCGGTGGAGATCCAGGGCGAGTTCGAGCTCTCGCTGGCGGAACTCCGCGAGGCCCACGAGGGCACGATCGAGGCGCTGCTCGCGTAGCCGAGGCCGGTCGTACGGCCCTGCCTGTTCCTTGCGGACGGGCAGGGCCGTTTTCCGTGCAGGACGTCCTCGGACACTCCATCCTTCTGACATGTACTTGCGTGATGTCACCCCGGACGACGTGGATGCCTATGTCCGCATGCGTTGTGATCCCGTGATGATGAAAGACCTCGGCGGGCCGTTGCCCGGCGACGGCATGAGGGACAAGGTGCGCCGGGACGCCGAGGCGGCGGCGGCCGGCACCTCCTGGATCAAGATGATCGTCCCCGATCCGGGTGTCCCCGAGGTCGTCGCGGGCCATGTGTGCCTCTGGGCGCACGAGGAGGGCGGGGAGCCGATCTCGGAGATCGGCTGGATGGTCCTCCCCGAGTTCCAGGGCCGCGGCCTCGGCAAGCTCGCCACCCGCACCCTCCTCCGACAGGCCCGGGACGAGGGCCGCTGGGGAGACATCCATGCCTTCCCGGCGACGGCCAACGGCCCCTCGAACGGCATCTGCCGATCCCTCGGCTTCCGGCTCCTCGGTGAGGTCGACGTCGACTTCGCGGACCGGGTCATCCACAGCAACCACTGGGTGATCACCCCGGCCTCCGACCTCGCCCCCGCCACCGGGGTCTGACGCCTCGGCGATCCGTCCGCCGGACGCGTGCGCGGACAGCGGTGCGGTCGATGCCGAGCTCGGTCGGGAGTTCCGCCGCGGGATCCGGCCGCTCGCAGTCGTGCGGCGCGAGCAGCAGATGCTCCGGTGTGATGCGGCGGCTGTTCGGCCCTCCTCGTCTCGGCCAGGGCGCGGGGGAGGACGGCGCGGGCGCCCGACGTGAAGGGGTGTCCGCTTGCGTGACGCGGGAACCGGTGCGGAGGGCCCGGACCGCGCCGGGTTCGTGGAGCACTCCCAGGAACCGAGGGAATACGCTCACCGCCATGCCTCCCGCCAAGAAGCGCACCAGGACGTACGACCCGGCCAGAACCCGTGCGGCGGTCCTCGCCCAGTTCGCACACGTGCGGGACGCCGTCCGTACGCTCACCCCCGAGCAGCTCGCGCTCCCCACCCGACTCGGCGAGTGGACCGTACGGGACCTCGTCGCCCATATCGGGATGGCGGTCACCGCCGTCCACCGGGCTCTGGCCGAGCCCGAGCCGGCCACGGCGGACGCGGCTCCTCTCGACTGGCCCTTCCGGACCGCCGTCAACTCCTCGGCGATCTCCGACTTCACCCGGCGGCTCGCCGACGGCCACCCCGACCTCGACGCCTACCTCGCCGAGGCCGACGACAGCCTCCGTGCCCTGCTCGCCGCCCACCCCGGCACCCGGCTGCTCGCCACCAGCGCCGGCGCGATGTCCCTGGACGACTACCTGGTCACCCGCACCGTCGAACTGGTCGTCCACACCGACGACCTCAACGCGGCCGTCGCGGGACCGGAGGTGCCGTTCGACCGGCAGGCCCTGGCCGCCTGTACCCGGCTGCTCGCCGACGCGCTCGCGGTCAAGGCGCCCGGCGGCTCCACCGAGGTGCGCGTGCCGCCGTACGCCGTGGTGCAGTGCGTCGAAGGTCCCCGGCACACCCGGGGCACCCCGCCGAACGTCGTCGAGACCGATCCGCTCACCTGGATCCGGCTGGCCACCGGACGGCTGGGGTGGCCGCAGGCGCTGGCGGACGCCAAGGTCAGCGCCAGCGGCGAGCGAGCGGACATCGGGGCCCTGCTGCCCCTCATGAGCTGAGGGAACCGATCATCCGGGGTGTGCCGTCGAACCGGCATGTACGGGTACAAGCAGCGCCCGCAGCACAGGACCCTGACCATGACGGCCGCCGCCCTGCTCGTCCCGCTCGCGGTGGCCTGCGGCGGGGAGAAAGCCGGTGTCTCCGTGGGCTCCCGGCCACCGGTGACCGGGATCGAGTGGACCGTCGACAGCGTCACCGTGGACGGCACCACCCGGCGCGCCCCGGCATCCGCCCACGTGAAGATCGACGACGGCAGGGCCGCCGGCAGCTACGGGTGCAACCAGTTCAGCGCCACGGCGAAGGTCACGGACGACCGGATCCGGCTGAGCAACGCCCGCACCACCCGCATGGCCTGCGACAACACCCGCATGACCTTCGAGCGCGCCCTCGCCCGCACCCTCACCGCGGGACCGCTCACCACCCGGGCCGACGGCAGGAAACTCACCCTCACCACCGTCGGCGGCGACCGGGTCGAGCTGTCCAGGAAGTGACCTCCGGTGCCCCGAATGATGTGCGACACCTCACTCAGAGATACGGTGTGAGGGGGTTGCGCGGGCACAGTGGCCCACGAACGTGCCCCGGCTGGAGATTCCTCCTACCGCGTTGACCAGCGGAAATGGAGAAACTGACAACCGCGTCCCCGGTCGTAGATCTATTACGGCCGGGTATCCCCAATTCGGACCAGTGGTCGATCTCGCCTACACTCGGTGCTGTGCCACGTGGTGACGGTCTCCTCAATCACGATCTGCTCCCCGGTGAGAAGGGCCCCCAGGACGCTTGCGGCGTCTTCGGTGTCTGGGCTCCGGGCGAAGAGGTCGCCAAGCTCACGTACTTCGGGCTCTACGCCCTCCAGCATCGGGGCCAGGAATCCGCGGGTATCGCGGTCAGCAACGGCTCCCAGATCCTCGTCTTCAAGGACATGGGGCTGGTCTCCCAGGTCTTCGACGAGACCTCCCTCGGTTCGCTCCAGGGGCATATCGCGGTCGGTCACGCCCGCTACTCGACCACCGGTGCCTCCGTGTGGGAGAACGCCCAGCCGACGTTCCGCGCCACCGCGCACGGCTCGATCGCGCTCGGCCACAACGGCAACCTCGTCAACACGGCGCAGCTCGCCGAGATGGTCGCCGACCTCCCCAAGGACACCCACGGCCGGTCCACCCGGGTCGCCGCCACCAACGACACCGACCTGCTCACCGCGCTCCTCGCGGCCCAGGTCGACGCCGACGGCAAGCCGCTGACCATCGAGGAGGCCGCGCACGCGGTCCTGCCGAAGGTCCGGGGCGCCTTCTCCCTCGTCTTCATGGACGAGCACACTCTCTACGCCGCCCGCGACCCGCAGGGCATCCGCCCGCTGGTCCTCGGCCGCCTGGAGCGCGGCTGGGTGATCGCCTCGGAGTCCGCCGCCCTCGACATCTGCGGTGCCAGCTTCGTGCGCGAGATCGAGCCGGGCGAGTTCGTCGCCATCGACGAGAACGGTCTGCGTACCTCACGATTCGCGGATGCGAAGCCCAAGGGCTGTGTCTTCGAATATGTGTACCTGGCCCGCCCCGACACCGACATCGCCGGGCGGAACGTCTACCTCTCCCGGGTGGAGATGGGCCGGAAGCTGGCCAAGGAAGCCCCGGTCGACGCCGATCTGGTGATAGCGACCCCGGAGTCCGGCACTCCCGCCGCCGTCGGCTACGCGGAGGCCTCGGGTATCCCGTTCGGCAACGGTCTGGTCAAGAACGCCTATGTCGGCCGGACCTTCATCCAGCCCTCGCAGACCATCCGGCAGCTCGGCATCCGCCTCAAGCTGAACCCGCTGAAGGAAGTCATCAGGGGCAAGCGGCTGGTCGTCGTCGACGACTCGATCGTGCGCGGCAACACCCAGCGGGCCCTGGTGCGCATGCTGCGCGAGGCGGGCGCGGCCGAGGTCCACATCCGGATCTCCTCGCCGCCCGTGAAGTGGCCCTGCTTCTTCGGCATCGACTTCGCCACCCGCGCCGAGCTCATCGCCAACGGCATGACCATCGACGAGATCGGCACCTCGCTCGGCGCCGACTCCCTGGCCTACATCTCCATCGACGGCATGATCGAGGCGACCACCATCGCCAAGCCGAACCTCTGCCGTGCCTGCTTCGACGGCGAGTACCCGATGGAGCTCCCGGACCCCGAGCTGCTGGGCAAGCAGCTCCTGGAGACCGAACTGGCCGCCGGTCCGGCAGCCACGGCCGCGGCCGACGCGATCCGTCGCCCGTAAGTCCCGTAGCAACCAACCCGAAAGATCCCAGGCAATGTCTGAGACTGCAGTTCCCGGTGCTTCCTACGCGGCTGCCGGCGTCGACATCGAAGCAGGCGACCGCGCCGTCGAGTTGATGAAGGAGTGGGTGAAGAAGACCCGGCGCCCCGAGGTCCTCGGCGGCATCGGCGGCTTCGCCGGCCTCTTCGACGCCTCCGCCCTCAAGCACTACGAGCGCCCGCTGCTCGCCTCCGCCACGGACGGCGTGGGCACCAAGGTCGACATCGCCCGGCAGCTGGGCGTGTACGACACCATCGGCCACGACCTGGTCGCCATGGTCATGGACGACATCGTGGTGTGCGGCGCGGAGCCGCTCTTCATGACCGACTACATCTGCGTCGGCAAGGTCCACCCCGAGCGGGTCGCCGCGATCGTCAAGGGCATCGCCGAGGGCTGTGTGCTGGCCGGCTGCTCTCTGGTGGGCGGCGAGACCGCGGAGCACCCGGGCCTCCTCGGCGCGGACGACTTCGACGTGGCCGGCGCCGGTACGGGCGTGGTGGAGGCCGACCGGCTGCTCGGCGCGGATCGTATCCGTACGGGTGACGCGGTGATCGCCATGGCGTCCTCCGGGCTTCACTCCAACGGGTACTCCCTGGTCCGGCATGTTCTGCTGAACCAGGCGGGGCTCGCGCTCGACGCGCACGTCGAGGAGCTCGGCCGCACGCTCGGCGAGGAGCTACTGGAGCCGACCAAGATCTACTCGCTGGACTGCCTGGCCCTGATCCGCACCGCCGAGGTGCACGCCTTCAGCCATGTGACCGGCGGTGGACTCGCCGCGAACCTGGCCCGGGTCATCCCGGACCACCTGCACGCGACCGTCGACCGGGCCACCTGGACGCCGGGTGCGATCTTCGACCTGGTCGGCCGGACCGGCAACGTCGAGCGGCTCGAACTGGAGAAGACGCTCAACATGGGCGTCGGCATGATCGCGATGGTCCCGCAGGAATCGGTGGACGTGGCGCTGGCCACACTGGCCGACCGCGGGGTCGACGCATGGGTGGCCGGCGAGATCACCGAGCGCGGCGAGCACTCCACGGGCGCGGAGCTGGTCGGCGACTACGCGCCGAACTAGCCGCTCCGGCGGCTGAGGAGCGAGGTCCGGGGCCGAGCCCTGTGAGACCAGCACAAAACCCGGTCCGGCGTCAGAACCCCGGACCGGGTATGTGAACGGCTAAGCAGCCGCGGGCATTACGCACCGCGACGATGTTGAGACTGGGGCCCGGACTGGTCGTCCTCGTCCTCGTCGTCATCGTCGTTGTAGAGATCCGCGTACTGGGCGTACGGGTCGTCATCCTCGTCGTCGTCCTCGAACGGCTCGCCATTCGGCGGCTGGCTCGAAGTCGAAGCGCCCAGCTCGCTGGCCAGACGTGACAGGTCAGTCCCACCGCTGTTGTACTTCAGCTGGCGGGCGACCTTCGTCTGCTTGGCCTTGGCCCGGCCGCGCCCCATGGCTCGACCCCCTCGGTGACGGGGCTCGACGGCCCCAGAGTCTGACACGCGTTCATGATCCGGAACGGACTCTCCTCGGAGAGACCGGTCCGTAGGGCTTCCACGGTACCTGAGCCCGCGCCCATACGGTACGTCGCCCGCACCACGCGCCTGGCTGCACGACCCGCGAGGCGCCCCGTCCCCGCTGGTCAACGACGATTTTAACCACTTCCTGGCGAGCGACCCGCCGACGAACGTGAGAGTTCTCTCCAACTGCCCGTCGGCGGGTACCGGAAATCCGTGCGGAAACCCGGCGTTCGGTCAGCGTGCATCCGCCGTTGCGGCTTCGTGCATCCGCTGTTCGGCGATCCGGTCGGCCGCCGCGGCAGGCGGAATCCCGTCATCCTTCGCACGAGCGAATATGGCCAGCGTGGTGTCGAAGATCTTCGCCGCCTTGGCCTTGCACCGGTCGAAGTCGAACCCGTGCAGCTCGTCGGCGACCTGGATGACCCCGCCGGCGTTCACCACGTAGTCCGGCGCGTAGAGGATCCCGCGGTCGGCGAGGTCCTTCTCGACGCCGGGGTGGGCGAGCTGGTTGTTGGCCGCGCCGCACACCACCTTGGCGGTCAGCGCCGGCACCGACTCGTCGTTGAGGGCGCCGCCGAGCGCGCAGGGCGCGTAGATGTCGAGGCCCTCGACGCGGATCAGGGCTTCGGTGTCGGCGGCGACCTGGACCTGGGCGTGCCGGTCGGAGATCCGGCCGACGGCCTCCCGGCGCACGTCGGTGATCACCACCCGGGCGCCTTCCTCCAGCAGGTGCTCCACCAGGTGGTGGCCGACCTTGCCGACGCCCGCGATGCCGACGGTGCGGCCGCGCAGCGACGGGTCGCCCCACAGGTGCTGGGCGCTGGCCCGCATGCCCTGGTAGACGCCGTACGCGGTGAGCACGGAGGAGTCGCCGGCGCCGCCGTTCTGCGGGGAGCGCCCGGTGGTCCACCGGCACTCGCGCGCCACGACGTCCATGTCGGCGACATACGTACCGACGTCGCAGGCGGTGACGTAGCGGCCGCCGAGCGAGGCCACGAACCGCCCGTAGGCGAGCAGCAGCTCCTCGGTCTTGTCGCGGTCGGGGTCCCCGATGATCACGGCCTTGCCGCCGCCGTGGTCCAGACCGGCCATGGCGTTCTTGTACGACATCCCGCGCGCGAGGTTGAGGGCGTCGGCGACGGCCTCCTCCTCGTTGGCGTACGGGTAGAAGCGGGTGCCGCCGAGGGCGGGGCCCAGCGCGGTGGAGTGGATGGCGATGACGGCCTTGAGGCCGCTCTTGCGGTCCTGGCAGAGCACGACTTGCTCGTGACCGCCCTGGTCCGAGTGGAACAGGGTGTGCAGGACGCCGGTGGAAACGTCGGTCACTGTGGTGACTCCCGGTTGTGTCGCGGCGAGTGGAAGCGGGGGCTCCCGTACGGGTGGCGGGAGCCTGGCATGAGCGTAGAGCTATTGCCCGGCCACCATCCGCTCCGTGTTCAGGATCACTCTCCCGCGCCGCGTGTGCACGTATGAGCGTGGGACGATTTGGTGTGGTTTCGCGGCTGCTCCGTAGTGGGTCCCGCTGGTTTCGAGCCCGGTCCGATGGGGAGGGAGCAGGCGTGCCCAAGGTGTCCTCGGTGGTCGTCCCCTACGCGACGTACCTGCGTGTGTACGAGCCGCTGGCCGCCTTCCCGGAGCCCGAGCGCGGCCACTGGACGCGCTACGCCCGCCGCTCCGACCGGCCCTCCTATCAGGACGAACTCCGGCGCGCACTGGCCGACTTGCTGCCCACCCCGCCGATCCCGGTGCCGGTGCAGGAGAGCGCCGACGCGTTCGTCCTGGAGGTCGACGGTGTCGTGTGCGTGTGCCCGTGGCGGACCAGGCTGCGCGGCTGGCAGGCCCTGCAGGAGCTGCCCGAGGAACTGCCGAACACGGTCCTGGACGCGATGCTGCCCCCGGTCGTCCGCCGGCAGGCCACGATGGACTACGAGCGGTGGCTGGCCCGCAACCCCGACTCCCGGCCCTGGATCCGGACGGCGACCTGGCAGGTGCCGTTGAACTGGTTCGTGCTGGTCTCCGACGAGGAGCGCCGGTACGACAAGGGCACCGGTGAGATCCCGCCGATGCTGCGCTACCGCACGCCGATGGTGCAGGCCCGGCGGCGGGTGGCCCGGGCGCTGCGCACGCTCAAGGACACCATCGACGAAGGGCCGCTGATCGACGGCCTGGTGGACGTCGGACGCTGGCTGGAGGAGTTCCATCCCCGCTCACTGGTCGAGCTGGACTACGGCGGCCTGGTGCACGCCCTGCCGGCCGGTGATCTGGAGGACGACCATTCGGCGGCCGACGTGGCGGCCGGCATCGAGGCGCTGCGGCAGGGCGACGGGGTCGCGGCCGGGGAGGCGTACGGGCGGCTGGTGGAGCGCTGGCGGGCGGTGCGGGACCGCCGGTCCGCGAACTGAGTACCGACGCCGACTGCTCCGTACTGAGTGTCGGGTCACCTGATGGTGTGACAGTCGGATGACACCTCGGTGACGTATGAGTGCCGAGTGATGTACGTCACGGCCCAGATGCCATGAAACAACGTACGTTGACGGCACTTCAGTGAACGCACGGGACGTTGGTCCCGATCCGGGCTTTTGCGTCAAGGGTGACGGACCGCACTTACACGGCTCTTGCGCCTCTTGCCACTCCTCGTGCCAAAATAGGACAAGGAGTCCGGGGAGGGCTCCTTCCGTCCACTTGTGGTGCACTGTGGGCGGAATCTCAGCATTGCACTCGCTTTGGGGGGTCTGTCGACTCCTGATCGCCATGTGACTGATCGTCACAGTGGCGTGACTGTCCGCTATGGCATGGTCCATCGGCTTCCGCGGCTGATGACTACCTGGGAGGGCAATTCCATCGGTTTGGCCGACGCGGCTGGACGGATGGTGTAGTTGTAGTGCCGAGGACAAGCCGTTCGTCCTATAACCGACTCGACTCGCGTCCGCCATTTCGGGCAACGCGGGTCAAGGTGCAGAATTTAGAGGAAAGAACCGAGAAGGTTCGGTTCTCCCGAGGAGGCCGCTCATGACCGCTCGCACCCCTGATGCCGAGCCGCTGCTGACCCCGGCTGAGGTCGCCACGATGTTCCGCGTCGACCCCAAGACGGTCACGCGGTGGGCGAAGGCCGGCAAGCTCACGTCGATCCGCACACTGGGCGGACACCGACGCTACCGCGAGGCTGAGGTCCGCGCGCTGCTCGCGGGTATCCCGCAGCAGCGCAGCGAGGCCTGACCAACTGAATAGCGGGCAAACCGACCGGTCCCCCTACTGGCCGAGGTGCTCGCAACCCTAGCTCCGAGCGACGCGGGACCTGCCCCAACAGGGCCCACGCCCAAGCCGACAGAACTTCTCAGGCAGCGACACAGGGTGCGTCGTAGATCGCGCTGGACTCCGCCGGGTCCAGCGCGATCTTTTTTGTGCGCCCATGGGGCCGGATCGACCATGACCGGCGACTCTGTGAGCAGCCTTGTCGGAGTCTGGGGAGGCCTGTCGGATCTGCTGTGAACGCGGCCGGAGAGGTGGCGGGAGGGGGCCCGGGGGGAGCCCGCGGGCGTGCCGCGGGAGGTGTCTCAGGGTGGTGCAATTGCACATATTAAATTGACTTGTTGTAGGCGGGGTGTAAGTACCGCTGTTTCAGGAACTTATGCGGTGACTCCCGTCACATACCGCACGTGTTGTTTGTACTGCCCCGGGTGCGCTAATGGAGCCGAAGGCTCCACCGTCCCACAGGGGAACGGCCGTTGGGGCCGGCACCGCTCAGGCGCCGACGGGACCTTCGTCCTCCGCGGCGTCCTCGGGGGCCTCCGCGGCGCACGGGGCGGAGTCCATGGCCAGCCGCAGCAGCTGATGGCAGACCGGGCAGTGGCGGGTCAGGTGCCGGTACGACGAGGCGGCCGCCAGGTGGGCCCGCAACAGGGCTCGCGTCTCATGCCGCACCGAAGCCGCCATGCGCCACCTCCAGAAGGGGGTCCGAGGGGAAGCGAGCCCTGTCTTCTGGGTACCGATCGAATGTGACCCCGTCAAGAGCGCACCCTCCGCACCCGGCCAACGCCTGGAGGGGCCGGCGGCACCGCCGGGGAACACGGAAGAGGCCCGCGTCCCTTGTGGGGATGCGGGCCTCTCGGGTGATGCGGTCCTGACGGGATTTGCGGCATCCGATCGCGGCTGCGCCGCGGGCGCGGGCTCGGTCTGTCTCGGTCTCGTCGGGGTGACGTGCGAGAGGCCCGCTCCCTTGTGGGGATGCGGGCCTCTCGAGTGATGCGGTCCTGACGGGATTTGAACCCGCGGCCTCCACCTTGACAGGGTGGCGAGCACTCCAAACTGCTCCACAGGACCAGGTTTTGCGGCACTTTGTCTTCGCTGTGCTGCGAGAAGGACTGTACAGGAGGGTGAGGGTCCTGGTCGAACTCACGCAGTGTGCCCGGTCGGTTACGGTGCTGCCGAGTCGATCGCCTTCACGATCCGCTTGTCGGAGATCGGATACGCCGTGCCCAGCGCGTGCGCGAAGTAGCTGACCCGCAGCTCCTCCAGCATCCAGCGGATGTCCAGCACCTGCTGCGGCACCGGCCGCCCCTGGGGGAGCTGCTCCAGGAGCCAGGCGTACTCGTCCTGCATCTCGTGGACCTTCTCCATCCGGGTGGTGTCCCGCTGGACGTTGGTCGGCATCTGCTGGAGGCGCCGGTCGGCGGCCACCAGGTAGCGCATGAGGTCGGGGAGCCGTCGTATACCGGCCCACGTCACGAAGCCCGGCTTCACCAGGGCGTCCAGCTGCTTGCGGACGTCCGTCAGGTTTGCCAGCAGCGCGGGGCTCGCCACGGCCTTCAGACGGCGCTCACAGGCCTGCCAGGCGGCCAGTACCTGCTGTACCTGACCGACCGTGCGGACCGTCGTGTCGACGATCTCGGCGCGCACCTTGTCGTACAGCTTCCGGTACGACTCCTCGTCCCACACCGGGCCCCCGAAGTCGCCGATCAGCTTGTCCGCCGCCGCCATCGCGCAGTCGTCGAACAGGGCCTGGATCGTGCCGTGCGGGTTGGCGGACAGTGCCAGCTTCTGGGCGTTGGTGAGCTTCTCCGAGGCGAACTTCGCGGGATTGACCGGGATGTTGCGGAGGATCAGCCTGCGGGTGCCCTTCCACATCGCCTCGGCCTGCTCCTCCTCGGTGTCGAAAAGGCGGACCGAGACCGTGTCGCCGTCATCGACGAGCGCCGGGTACGCCTTCACCGGCTGGCCGGCCCGACGGGTCTCGAAGACGCGCGTGAGGGCGCCGATCGACCAGTCCGTGAGGCCCTTGCGCTCCAGCGACTCGCCGCCCTCGCGCTCCGCGGTGGCCGCGGCGGCCTGCGAGATGGCCTGGCGGGCCTTCGGCTTCAGCCGGATCTTCAGCGCCTCCAGGTCCTTGTCCTCGGCCAGCTTCCGGCGCCGTTCGTCGACGATCCGGAAGGTGATCTTCAGGTGGTCCGGGACCTTCGCCCAGTCGAAGTCCTCGGCCTCGAAGGGCACCCCGACCATCCGCTTCAGCTCGCGGGCCATGGTCGTGGTCAGCGGTTCCTGCAAAGGGACCGCGGTGTCCAGGAAGCGCTTGGCGAAGTTCGGTGCCGGCACGTAGTTGCGGCGGATCGGCTTGGGCAGGGACCGGATCAGCTCCGTGACGACTTCTTCCCTGAGGCCCGGGATCTGCCAGTCGAAGCCCTCGTCCCTGACCTGGTTGAGGACCTGGAGCGGGATGTGCAGGGTCACGCCGTCGGCGTCCGCGCCCGGCTCGAACTGGTACGTCACGCGGAACCTGAGCTGCCCCTGCTGCCAGGAGTCCGGGTAGTCGGCCTTGGTGACCGCCTCCGCCGACTCCCGGATGAGCATCTCGCGCTCGAAGTCGAGGAACTCCGGCTGCTCCTGCCGCTTCCGCTTCCACCAGGAGTCGAAATGGGCGCCGGAGACGACGTGTTCGGGCACCCGCTGCTCGTAGAAGTCGAAGAGCGTGTCGTCGTCCACGACGATGTCCCGGCGCCGGGCCCGGTGCTCCAGCTCCTCGACCTCGCTGAGGAGTCTTCGGTTGTCGGCGAAGAACTTGTGGTGGGTGCGCCAGTCGCCCTCGACCAGTGCGTTGCGAATGAAAAGCTCGCGGCTGGTCTCCGGGTCGATGCGGCCGTAGTTGACCTTCCGCTGGGCGACGATCGGCACGCCGTACAGCGTGACCTTCTCGAACGCCAGCACGGCCGCCTGGTCCTTCTCCCAGTGCGGTTCGCTGTACGTCCGCTTCAGGAGGTGCTCGGCGAGGGGTTCCACCCACTCCGGCTCGATCTTCGCGTTGACCCGGGCCCAGAGGCGCGAGGTCTCGACGAGTTCGGCGGACATCACGAACCGGGGCGTCTTCTTGAACAGGGCCGAGCCGGGGAAGATCGCGAACTTGGCGCTGCGGGCGCCGAGATACTCGTTCTTCGCGCCGTCCTTCACGTCCTTCATGCCGATGTGCGACAGCAGGCCCGCGAGCAGCGAGACATGGACGCGGTCGCCGGGGGCGTCCTCCTCGTTGAGGTGGATGCCCATCTGCTTGGCGACCGTGCGCAGCTGGGTGTAGATGTCCTGCCACTCCCGGATGCGCAGGAAGTTCAGGAACTCCTGCTTGCACATCCGCCGGAAGGACGACGAGCCGCGTTCGCGCTGCTGTTCGCGGACGTACTTCCACAGGTTGAGGAAGGCGAGGAAGTCGCTGGTCTCGTCGCGGAACCGGGCGTGCTGCTGGTCGGCCTGGGTCTGCTTGTCGGCGGGGCGTTCGCGCGGGTCCTGGATGGAGAGCGCGGCGGCGATGACCATGACCTCACGGACACAGCCGTTCTTGTCGGCCTCCAGGACCATGCGCGCCAGGCGCGGGTCGACGGGCAGCTGGGCGAGCTTGCGGCCGGTGTCGGTGAGCCGCTTGCGGGTGTCCTTCTCGGCCGGGTCGATCGCGCCCAGCTCCTGGAGCAGCTGCACACCGTCGCGGATGTTGCGGTGGTCCGGCGGGTCGATGAAGGGGAACTTCTCGATGTCGCCGAGGCCGGCCGCGGTCATCTGCAGGATGACGGAGGCGAGGTTGGTCCGCAGGATCTCGGCGTCGGTGAACTCCGGGCGGGCGAGGAAGTCGTCCTCTCCGTAGAGCCGGATGCAGACACCGTCGCTGGTACGGCCGCAGCGGCCCTTGCGCTGGTTGGCGCTGGCCTGGGAGATCGCCTCGATGGGCAGCCGCTGCACCTTGGTGCGGTGGCTGTAGCGGCTGATCCGGGCGAAGCCGGGGTCGATGACGTACTTGATGCCCGGGACGGTCAGCGAGGTCTCGGCGACGTTGGTCGCCAGAACGATCCTGCGACCGGTGTGCGGCTGGAAGACGCGGTGCTGCTCGGCGTGCGAGAGCCGGGCGTACAGCGGCAGTACCTCGGTGAACCGGTAGTTCTTCTTCTCCAGCGCGTCCGCGGTGTCCCGGATCTCCCGTTCTCCGGAGAGGAAGACGAGGATGTCGCCCTTGCCCTCGGCCTGGAGCTCCTCGACCGCGTCGCAGATCGCCGTGATCTGGTCGCGGTCGGCGTCCTCGGCGTCCTCTTCGAGGAGGGGCCGGTAACGCACCTCCACGGGGTACGTCCGGCCGCTGACCTCGACGATCGGGGCGTCCCCGAAGTGCCGGGAGAACCGCTCGGGGTCGATGGTCGCGGAGGTGATGACCACCTTCAGGTCCGGCCGCTTGGGCAGCAGCTGGGCCAGGTAGCCGAGCAGGAAGTCGATGTTGAGGGACCGCTCGTGGGCCTCGTCGATGATGATCGTGTCGTAGGCGCGCAGCTCGCGGTCGGTCTGGATCTCGGCGAGCAGGATGCCGTCCGTCATCAGCTTGACGAAGGTGGCGTCCGGGTTCACCTGGTCGGTGAAGCGGACCTTCCAGCCGACGGCCTCCCCGAGGGGCGTGCGCAGCTCCTCGGCGACCCGCTCGGCGACGGTGCGGGCGGCGATCCGGCGGGGCTGGGTGTGACCGATCATTCCCCGGACACCGCGCCCGAGTTCCAGACAGATCTTCGGGATCTGTGTGGTCTTCCCGGACCCGGTCTCACCGGCGACGATCACGACCTGGTGATCGCGTATCGCCTCCGCGATCTCGTCCTTCTTCTGACTGACGGGCAGCTGCTCGGGGTACGACACGGCGGGCACGACGGCGCGTCGGCCGGCCATCCGTTCCTCGGCCCTGGCCACCTCGGCCTCGATCTCCGCGAGGACGGCGGCCCGGGCCTCCGGCTTACGGATCTTGCGTGCACCTTCCAGCCTGCGCCCGAGCCGGTGCGCGTCGCGCAGCGAAAGCTCGGTCAGGCGGGGGGCGAGAGCGCCGAGGGCGGGGGCGGGATGCGTAGACATACGCGGTCCAGGATCTCACCTCGGGGAAATTCGTGGCGAACGCTTTTGCCTCCGGCGGTTCGGCCGGGGTCGGCCCACCGGTTTCACCGGCCTTGCCGGCCGACCGGGGTGCCGGCGGAGGGGCCCCGGCGGAGCCGACGCCGGGGGCGTCGGGGCGGGGTGAAGTCAGGGCGGAGACGGGGCGGCGGGCGGTGTGGTGGCGGGTGGTTCGGGGTGCCGGTGGGCGGTCACTGGGTGCGCTGCGTGGGCGCGGTGGTGGCGGTGGGCGCGGTCGGAGTCGGGGGCGCGGTGGGGGTGGGGGCGGCCGGGGTGGTGTGGGCGGCGGAGGCCGAGGCGGCGGCGGCCATCGACTTTGCCGTGTTGGACACCGCCTTGATCCCCAGGTATGCCGTGGTCATGCTGCTCACGGCCGTGAACGCGGCGGAGAGCACGCCGATGATCACCGACGTGTCGCCGCGCAGCCGCCAGACTCCGAAGACCGCGACCGCGGCGATCGCGAGGTTGCTGATGACGACGGCGAGCAGGCCGTATCTCGCGCGGTCCTTCTCCAGCTGGATGTCCTGGTCCCGGCTCATCTTCCCCACCCTGGTGACGTGTCGACCCGCCAGAACCTAGCGCCGAGCGGGCCCGCCGCCAAGAAGATCAGGTCAGCCCGCCGGGAAGACGTCGTAATCGCCCAGTAGGTCGGCGTAGACGTCCACCGGGCCGGTGCCGGCGTTGTAGAGGTCGATCTCGCCGTCGGCGCCGACCTTGACCAGTGCGCGGTTGGCCGCGGTGTGTCCCTTGGTGAAGTTCAGGGAGTACACGCCGGGGCGCGGTGTGCCGTCGGCGTAGGCGACGAGGTAGCCGTTGCCGGACGGGGAGGGCACCGTGAGATTCAGGTCGACGGCGGTGACCCCGGTCGCCGGGACTCCGTGGGCGCCGGTGACCTTGAGCTTGAGGGTGGCGTGGGCGGCGATCTTGGCGACCTTGCCGGTGCCGGTTCCGGAGTGGGTGTTGAGGATGCGGGCGGGGGTGACGGGCAGGAACTCCGAACCGCCCGCCGGGGTGCCGCCGTACCAGCCGGCGAGGTCCGCGCCGAGCTGCGCCGACCCCTTGCCGGCGTTGCGCAGTACGGCCTTGCCGTCCTTCAGGGGGAGCACGATCTGGGCGGAGGCGGTCTGCCCGGTGGTCCAGTACGGGCCGGTCACGCTGGAGCCGGTGGCGCCGTGCGTGGAGAGGACGAGGCTGCCGGACGACTTGGTGCTGGTCGCGGTGGTGTTCAGGACCACCGCCGACGCCCCTGCCGGGACCCCGTGGGTGCCGCCGACCGGCAGCGTGACCGCGTGTCCGCCGGCGACCGGACCGGTGCTGCCGCCGGTGCCGTTGCGGGTGTCGAGCAGCCGGAGCGGAGAGACCGGGTGGTAGGTGTCGGCGTACTGCGCGTGCGACTGGAGGCCGACCGTGGCGACATTGACCGTGACCGCACCGGTGCTGCCGTTGTAGATGTCGACCGAACCGGTCGGGGTGACCTTGACCGTCGCCTCGTCGAGCGCCGTCCGGCCGGGCTCGAAGACGATGGTGGAGGTGCCGGGACGGGCGGTGCCGGCGGTGTAGAGGGTGAGCGAGCCGCTCGCCTTGGCGGCGCTGGTGACGATCTGCAGCTGGGCGGCGTCGACGCCGTCGGAGTCGGCGCGCAGAGTGGCCGCCGACAGCTTGAGGACTCCGTGGGCGGCGATCGTCTTCTCGGTGTCGTACTGCGGGGTCACGGCGACGAAGGCGTCCGCGGCGTGGAAGGTCGTCGTGGCGGTGGTGGTACGGCCGAACAGGTCGGTCTGCGTCAGGGTGGCGGTGTGGGGGCCGGGGGCCGAGTACTGGTGAACCGTCACCTGGGTCCCGTCGCCCACGCTCTCCTGGCTGCCGTCGCCGAAGTCCACGACCCGGCTGAGCACCTCCCACGCTTCCGCCGACTCCGGAGCGATGAACTGCGCGAAGCCCGCGTTGGTCTCCCCGTTGTCCGCGGTCATGGCTGTTGCGGACAGCGAGGCGGGCGGCGGCGTGGCCGTACCCGCCTTCGTCCAGCTGCCGCCGGTCTTGGTCGTCCCGTCGGTGTCGGTGACGGTGATGCGGGCGAGGTAGTTGCCGGGCGTGGTGTAGGCGTGCGTGATGCGGGTGCCTGGTGCGCCGGTGGCGGGTGGGCTGCCGTCCCCGAAGTCGACGGAGTACGTGAGCGCCTCACCCCAGGAACTGACGGCGTCGGCCGTCACCCAGGTGGTGAACGGGGCGATCCCGCTCGGCGGGTAGGCGGCGCCGGGGATCGTGATGACGTCCTCGCGTTCGAGGGCGCCTCGGTCCGGAGCCGTCGTACCGGTGCCGGTGTTGGCGACGAGCAGGTCGTCGGCGCGCGGGTGCCCCACGGAGTCGGTGCTCAGCTCGCCGGGCGCGCCGGCGTTCGCCGAGTCGATGAGGGGGGAGTGTTCGAGCGGTGCCGCGAGGGAGTTCAGTCCCAGCCCGTCGATGTCGTGCGCGCCCTGTCCGGTCGCGTTCCGAAGTGCCGCGGTGGTGGCGTAGGGGGTGCCTGCCCAGGCGTATTCGGGACGCCGGCTCGTGGCATTCCCCATGCCGTTCGCCGCCACGTTGTAGTCGGCGGTGACCTGTCCCGCCGAGTCGCCCGACACCGTGTAGAGGGGAGCGGTGGGCGACGGACACGTGCTGCTCTGAAGCTCCTTCAAGGACTCGACCACGTTGTTCTCGACGGCGCCGGAACTCCCGCCGTCCAGCGAGATCCCAGGAGCGCACGGCGAGAGGAGCGAGTTGCTCGTGACGTCCGCGTCGGTCGTCCCGCTCGCGGTGATCCCACCCAGCTGCGGGTCGCTGATGATGTTGGTTGTCACGGTGACCCGTGCAGCGCCCTGCTCCGCTCGTACGCCGTACGCGTATCCGTTGCCGATCGAGTTCCGTGACACGGTCACGTCCGAAGACGTGCCGTCCACGGTGATCGCGGTCCCCGCGCCGACGCCACCCGGCACGGGGGCGCGCATGAAGGACAGCCGGTCGAGGGTGACGTGGTCGGATCCCGTCGACACCACCGCGTCGTTGCCGTCGTACCCGAACATCAGCGATTCGACCCGCACGTCGTGCACCGCGTCGAGGGTCAGCGCCGGCGCGGAGCCGGGCGCCGCCAGCTGGGCCCATGTGGTGGAGGCACTCGGCACCCCGGTGAAGGTGATCGGCGCGTCGCTGGTGCCCGAGTGGGTCAGCGTCACCGCTTCCGAGTACGGGCGGTCGTTCGGCGACAGGATCCGAACCGTGTCCCCCGGCTCCACCACGTCCGCCGCGGCCTGCACCGTGCAGAAGGGCAGGCTCTGCGTCCCCGTTCCGGTGTCGCTGCACGCCACGTCATGGTTCACGTACAGCGTCCCGTCGGAGCCCGGATCGGCCACGGCCGCCCCGGTCCCCCAGCCGCTCATCACCCCCGCTACGGCGATCACGGCGAGGGACAGCCCGACGGCGGGGCGGGGTCTGTGCATGGGGTCTCCACGGAGCGTTCGCGGGCGCGGTCACGAGATCGCCGGAGAGGACGAACGATCCTGGGGATACGACCGGTTGGGACCAGGGGTGGTTCGGCTCGGCGTTGACATGCAGCCGTCATGGTCTCAGGGCGACCTCAAAGGAACGCCATGCTCCGCCCCGGTCTTGCTCAAAACGGAGTCGGCCGACAGAGCGCCGGATCGGCGAGGCCTTCGGGGCATGAAAACAGCCCCTCCGGAATCCCGGAGGGGCTGCTCATTGTGGCTGGGGCCGGGGTCGAACCGGCGACCTATCGCTTTTCAGGCGATCGCTCGTACCAACTGAGCTACCCAGCCACGAGGTTTCACGTGAAACCCCAGCGGTCCTGACGGGATTTGAACCCGCGGCCTCCACCTTGACAGGGTGGCGAGCACTCCAAACTGCTCCACAGGACCAAGCTTTGTGTGCAACAGTGTCGCACACGATCTTGCGTGCCCCCAACGGGATTCGAACCCGTGCTACCGCCTTGAAAGGGCGGCGTCCTAGGCCGCTAGACGATGAGGGCTATCGGCCCGCCTGGGCGCTTCTCAGCGCGTCGGGGACGTGAGAAGCATATGGGATGGCGGGGAGTATCGCCAAAACGGTTTACGGCCCCGAGGGCGTCGGGGTGCCCGGTGGGCTTCCCGAGGGTGACGGGCTCCCCGAGGGGGAGGGAGTGGCGCCCGGCTGCCCGCGGCGGGGCCGCTGGTCGAACGCGTCTTCCGGGAGGTGACGGCTGACCTCGGCCGTCGTCTCGCCCAGACCGCCCAGTTTGATCTCGTCCCAGGCCTGGAGCCGGCGGGTGTCGCGGTCGAAGTAGAGGATCGAGGCCTCGATGGGGTCCGGGTACTTGCCCTCGACCGCGCGCAGGCCGCTGCCGCCCGTGGAGCCCTCCACCCGGAGACGGGTGCCGTGCGGCAGGATCTCGGTCTGTTCGTGGTGGATGTGGCCCGCCAGGACCAGGGGCACCTCGCCGTCCGTCATCCGCGCGGCCGTCGGTTCATGGGCGATGGCCACGTCCACCGGGGTGTCGGCCGCCCGCTGCTCCCGCAGGGCCGTGGCCAGACGGTCCCCGGCCTGTTCCTCCGCCGTGTCGCCGCCCGGCACGGCGGAGCGGTCGGGCGTGAACTGGGGATCACCGATCCCGGCGAAGCGCAGCCCGGCGATCGTCTCGGCGCGGCCGTCGTCCAGGACGTGCACGTTCTTCATCCGGGACAGATAGCGCTGGGTGATGCCCGAGTCGTGGTTGCCCCGGACCCAGACGTACGGCACGCCCAGGTCGGCGATCGGGTCCAGGAAGCCGTTCTCCGCCGCGATGCCGTGGTCCATGGTGTCGCCGGAGTCCACGATCACATTCACCTTGTACTGCTCCACCAGCGAGGCGATGATCTTCCAGCTCGCCGGGTTGAGATGGATGTCGGAGACGTGCAGCACGCGCAGGGTGGTCGGGTCCGGTGCGTAGGCGGGGAGCGTGGAGGTGACGTCGTACAGCTTCGTCACGTTGGTCACCAGGCGCGCCAGTTCCTTCTGGTAGACGTCGAATTCGGTGACGATGCTGCGCGCGTTGCCGACCAGGGCGGGGGCCGAGGAGAGCAGGCCGGAGAACCTCGGTTCCAGGACCGACTTGGGGTTCCAGGTGGCGTACGCGGTCACGCCGGAGGTGGCGAGCAGGGCGAGGGCGAGGCCGCCGGCGGTCAGGGCGCGGCGCGGGCGGCGGTAGACGGCGAGGCCGAGGGCGGTGGCGCCGCAGACGACGGCCACGCAGGAGCGTACGGCCACGTCGAGGGTGCCGTGCTCGACGTCCTGGGCGACCTCGTCCTGGAGACCGGCGAGGCGCTCGGGGTGGTCGACGAGCGCCTGGGAGCGGACCGGGTCGAGCTGGTCGACGTTGACGTCCAGGCGGACCGGCGCGGAGTGGGTGTCCAGGTAGAGGGCGCCCAGCGGGGAGACATTGATCTTCGTGCCGCCGTGGAGGGACGGCCGCAGGGTCATCGTCGTGTCCATCGGGCCGACCTGGGCCCGGACGTTCCCGACGACCAGCAGGCCGAGCCAGGCGCCGACGAGCACGACGGTTATCAGGCCGAGGACGCGGATCCAGACAGGCGGTGCGTGGGCATCGGGGGCGAGTTCAAGATCGGGCAGGCGGCCATGGGCACGGGCTCGGACGCGGACCATTGGTGCCGTATGCCCAGGATTGCGGGCGCGTATGCGACGCGGGTTGGCCGGATGTCGGGGGCTCACGGCCCGGATGACGGGGGTCCGTGGCCCGCCTCTCGGGGGTTCGCGGCCCCGATGCCGGTGGGGTCCGCGACTCTCGTACGGGCGTTCCGTGCCGGACAATGGGCCTGTGCTGGAGATGACGCGCGAGGAGTTCGAGGAACTGGTCGCCGAGGCGCTCGACCGGATCCCGCCGGAGCTGACCCGGCTGATGGACAACGTGGCGGTGTTCGTCGAGGACGAGCCCGACGACCCGTCCGTCCCTGAGCTGCTCGGGCTGTACGAGGGGACGCCGCTGACCGACCGCGGGGAGTGGTACGCGGGCGTGCTGCCGGACCGGATCACCATCTACCGCGGCCCGACGCTGCGGATGTGCGAGTCGCGCGAGGAGGTCGTCGCGGAGACCGAGGTGACCGTGGTCCACGAGATCGCCCATCACTTCGGCATCGACGACGCGCGGCTGCATGCGCTGGGGTACGGGTGAGGGGTGAACCGCGGGTGGCGGGGCCGGCACGCGCCCTTGTGCGCGGGTGACCCCGCGACGCGGGTGAGGCACCGGTGCGGGTGATGCCTCGGTTGCGTGTCCTCTTGTGGGCGGCGGGAGTTGGGGAGGTTGACTCCTTTCTTCGCCCCCGGAGGTGGCCGCCGTGCGCCCCTTGTACGTACCCGTCCGTCTGGCCGTCACCGTGATGGCCGTCGCGGCCGCCGCGGGCTGTGTGAACGTCGGGGACGACGCGGGGAAGGCCAAGCCGTCGCACTCCGCCGGGCACCGGGACGGTGACGAGGCCGACGGAGGTACCGGGGTGTCCGGCGAGGGCGGTGCGGGGTACGGCGGTGGGGTGGCCGACGGGAAGCGGGGGCATGGGGGGAAGCCGAAGCCGGGGGAGTCCGGGTCGGCGTCCGCCAAGCCGACGAAGGGCGCGAGTGCGGGGCCGACGGTGCCGGTGAAGCCGGGGAAGAGCGTGGCGCCGGGGGTACCGGCCGGACCTTCGGGGGCACCGGCGTCGCCCACTCCGCCGGCGGCCTCCCCCACGCCACCGCCGGACTCACCGACACCGCCACCGCCGGCCACGGACCCGCCGTCCGCCGAGCCGTCCTCGTCGGCGCACGAGGGCACGGGGCCGCAGCTGGTGCAACGCGAGCCGGCACCGGAGGCGGGGACGCCGGCGTAGGTCACTGTCGGCCCTCAGCGCCGGTGGCTTGGCCACCACAAGCGACGGCTTTGCCTTCGCCGCGACGAGTACCGGTGTGTCCGGCACCACGAGCGACGCGGGTCCGGCACCGCCGGAGAGTGCCGCGGGGTCCGAGCGCCGTCGCGGCGGGCGGAAAATCGAGCGGCGGAGGACGGGCGTGTGGTGTGTGAGCTGCGGGTTTGGGGGGCGGTTTGCCTTGAGGGGTGTTGGGTGCGTATGGTGGTAGATCGTTTGATCCCATTTGCCCGGCGCCACCGCAGAGCGCGCCGTGTGGCGCGTACTCTCCCTTGCCGTGGCGGACCGCATTGAGGCGGTCGTGAGCGAATCACGGAGTTGACGGGCGCGTGCCGAAGAGACTCCGGAAGGTTTCGCATTCGCATGTCCGTGTCCAGTACTGATCAGTTCGTCGTGTCCGAGAACAACGAGGACAACGAGCTGGTGACCCAGGTCTCCGAGGAGACCGCTGACACCACTGACACCACCGACACCCCTCAGATCACCTTCGCCGACCTCGGTCTCCCCGAGGGCGTCGTGCGCAAGCTCGCGCAGAACGGTGTGACCAGCCCCTTCCCCATCCAGGCCGCGACCATCCCGGACGCCCTGGCCGGCAAGGACATCCTCGGCCGTGGCCGCACCGGCTCCGGCAAGACCCTCTCCTTCGGTCTGCCCACCCTGGCCACGCTGGCCGGCGGCCGTACCGAGAAGAAGCGGCCCCGCGCCGTCATCCTCACCCCGACCCGTGAGCTGGCCATGCAGGTCGCGGACGCCCTCCAGCCCTACGGCGACGTCCTCGGCCTGAAGATGAAGGTCGTCTGCGGCGGTACGTCCATGGGCAACCAGATCTACGCCCTGGAGCGCGGCGTCGACATCCTCGTCGCCACGCCGGGCCGTCTCCGCGACATCATCAACCGCGGCGCCTGCTCCCTGGAGGACGTGCAGATCGCCGTTCTCGACGAGGCCGACCAGATGTCCGACCTGGGCTTCCTGCCCGAGGTCACCGAGCTGCTCGACCAGATCCCGGCCGGCGGCCAGCGCATGCTGTTCTCGGCCACGATGGAGAACGAGATCTCCACGCTGGTCAAGCGCTACCTGGCCGACCCGGTCACTCACGAGGTCGACAGCGCCCAGGGCAACGTCACGACGATGTCCCACCACATCCTCATCGTGAAGCCCAAGGACAAGGCGCCGGTCACCGCCGCGATCGCCTCCCGCAAGGGCCGCACGATCATCTTCGTCCGCACCCAGCTGGGCGCCGACCGGATCGCCGAGCAGCTGCGCGACGCCGGTGTGAAGGCCGACGCGCTGCACGGTGGCATGACCCAGGGCGCCCGCACCCGGACGCTGGCCGACTTCAAGGACGGGTACGTCAACGCGCTCGTCGCCACCGACGTCGCCGCCCGCGGCATCCACGTCGACGGCATCGACCTGGTCCTGAACGTGGACCCGGCCGGCGACCACAAGGACTACCTGCACCGCGCCGGCCGCACGGCCCGGGCCGGTCGTACCGGAACCGTCGTCTCCCTCTCCCTGCCGCACCAGCGCCGCCAGATCTTCCGGCTGATGGAGGACGCGGGCGTCGACGCCGGCCGTCACATCATCAATTCCGGTACGGCCTTCGAGCCCGAGGTCGCCGAGATCACCGGCGCCCGTTCGATGACCGAGGTCCAGGCCGAGTCCGCGGGCAACGCGGCGCAGCAGGCCGAGCGCGAGGTCACCCAGCTCACCAAGGAGCTGGAGCGGGCGCAGCGCCGGGCCGCGGAGCTGCGCGAGGAGGCCGACCGTCTGGTCGCCCGTGCCGCCCGCGAGCGTGGCGAGGACCCGGAGACCGCGGTGGCCGAGGCCGCTGCCGTCGCCGAGGCCGAGGCCGAGGTGGCGGAGCAGCCGGCCGCCGAGGCGCCGGCCCGTCAGGAGTCCTCCTCGTACGAGCGTCCGCGTCAGCAGCGTGACGAGCGGGGCAACTACGAGCGCCGTGACCGCCGTGACGAGCGTCCCTCCGGTGGCTTCCGCCGGGACGACCGTCGTGACGGTGACCGTGGTGGCCGTTCCTTCGAGCGTCGCGATGACCGTCCGTCCGGCGGCTTCCGCCGGGACGACCGTCGTGACGGCGGTGACCGTGGCGGCTTCCGCCGCGACGACCGTCCGTCGGGCGGCTTCCGTCGGGACGACCGCCGTGACGACCGCGGTGCCGACCGCGGTGCCCGTTCCTTCGACCGTCGTGACGAGCGTCCGTCGGGTGGCTTCCGCCGTGACGACCGCCGGGACGACCGTCGTGACGGTGACCGTGGTGGCCGTTCCTTCGAGCGTCGCGATGACCGTCCGTCGGGTGGCTTCCGCCGGGACGACCGTCGTGACGGCGGTGACCGTGGCGGCTTCCGCCGCGACGACCGTCCGTCCGGCCACCGGGGCAGCGACCGTCCCTTCAACCGCGACCACCGTGACGACCGTCCGGGCTTCCGCAGCGGCGGCCACGACCGCCCCTACGGGCGCCGTGACGACCACCGCGGCACCGGTTCCAGCTCCTTCCGCCGCGACGACAAGCCGCGCTGGAAGCGCAACGGCTGACACCGAGTGAGCTGAGCAAGGGCCCGTACGACGATCTGTCGTACGGGCCCTTCCTCATGACGGGTCCGGAAAGGTGGGGAGCGAACCTGTGTAGCGGCTGTAAGATCAGCGCACTTGTATGACGGGTGGGCAGGCCGGGGGGCCGAGGGCGTCGGAGTGAGCGGCGCCGAACCCGTCTCCGTTCCTGGGGAGGGACTCTTCGTGGTGCGTCATGCCCCTGCACGCCTGCGCCTCATCGCCGCGACCGCCGTACTGGCGGCAGCCCTGAGCCCACTGCTGCCCACCCCGTCGGCGACGGCCGGCACCGCACAGGAGACGGTCGTACCGCCGACGCTGCGCGGCACGTACACGTCCGGGGCGCTCTACGGGAAGTCGACGTACAGCGGCCACGACGGCGCCGGTGACCAGGGCGTGTTCCACAGTCTGGAGGGCGCGGGGCTGGTCTGGACGCGCTACTCCACCGGCGTCTCGGTGCCGGTGGTCCACCCGGCCGGCTACACCAGCTACTCGACCGCCGGCGGCGACGTCCTCGCGTACAGGTACGCCGACGGCCGGGTCGACCTGTGGAACGCGGCCGACGGCACCACCCGGACGATCCACACGCCCGAGGGGCTCTCGCTGCTCACCGCCTACGCCGACCTGGCAGTCGCCTACCGGCAGGTGCCCGACGGGAACGGCACGGCGACCCGCGAGATGCATCTGCTGCTGCCGCAGGACGACGGCAGCACGCGTGACGTGCCGGTGACCGGGGTGCCCGACGGATACGTGCTCGGGCAGCCCAAGGGCGGCGACGCGGACGGGCTGCTCTTCCTCGCCGGACGGACCGGCGGCGGGTCGTACACCTCGGTCATGGTCGACCGGCACACGGGGCAGGTGCGGGCGTGGACCCCACCCACCGCCAAGGTCTACCTCAACGCGCAGGTCACCCCAGCCCATGTCGTCCTCTTCAACACGAACGACCCGACGGTCCAGGTGTACTCCCGCACCGACCTGTCCGCCGCCCCGGTCGCGGTGACGCTGAGCGGCGGCGGCATGCTGCCCGCGACCGGCCTCGCGGTCGTCGGCGACTGGCTGCTGACCCAGCCCGGTACGGCGGTGATCGCCAAGCCGATCGCCGGCGGTCCTTCGAGGACCCTGCTGCCCGCGTCGAACGGCGGCGTCGCCGCCGCCTCCGACGGCGGTGCCCTGGCGGTCGGCCGTACCGGCGCCGCCGCGGACGACTGGGGCGTCCAGCGCATCCAGCCGGGCCCGGGCGGCGAGCCGACGGTGACCCAGGTCAAGGCGCTGCCCAAGCCGGCGTACAAGATCCAGGGGCTGTCGCTGGACCAGGGGCAACTGGTAGAAGCGGACGAGAGCTACTCCCGGGGGCGCGACACCTTCGGCCGTACCGTCGCCGCGACCGGCACGCCAACGTATGGCGCGCGCTCGAACTATGACGGCACGGACGTACTGCTGGGCATCTGCTCGACGACCGATGTCGGCTGTTCCCAGCTGTTCGGTACGGCCGCGGGCCGGACCGTGTGGCTGGAGCGCGGCGCCGGCGGCAGCGCCGATTCCGAAGTCGACCTGCTCCGGGCCTACGGCCCCGGGAACTCGCTCTGGGAACACGACATCCCCGTCGGCGGCCGGATCACCGACGTCTCCGGCGAGTACGTCCTCTACGCCACCCCCACCCAGCAGTACGTCTACAAGATCGGCGACGCGTCCGGTCCCAAGGTCGCTCGCACCCCCGGCGTCGCCGCCCTCTCCGGCGATCTGCTCTGGACGGCGAGCGCCACGACCCCCGGGCAGGTCAGCGCGTACGACCTGGCGGCGAAGAAGACCGTCGAGACGCTCACCCTCGACGACGGCGGCTGTGCCCCCACCGAACTCCAGGCGAACGGCCGCTACCTGTACTGGAACTGCGGTGGCACGAGGGCCGGGGTCCACGACCGTACGGCGAGGAAGTCGGTGCCCGTCCCGGCCGACGAGGCCAAGCTCGGGGACGGGTACGTCGTCACGCACGACAAGACGGCCGGGAAGCTGGTGCTGACGACGGTCGCCGGCGGGACTCCCGTCAGCCGGGTCATCGGCGACCTGCCCGACACGGGCGTCTCGCAGCGGGACGTGCGCTGGACCGTCGACGAGTCCGGTTCGAACGCGGCCTACGTGGACGACACACAGCAGATCCACCTCGTACCGTCCGGGGTGCCGCAGCAGCCCCTGCGGCTGCTCTCTCCCGCACAGAACGCGGCCTCGGTCGATCCGACGCCGGTCGACACGACACCGGACCCCCTGACCACCCTGCTGCTGTCGAAGCCGACGTCCGGGTGGCGGCTGACCGTGCGTTCCAAGGCGACCGGGAGGGTCGTGGACACGGCGGACAGCACGGCGCCGGCGCGCGGTGAGCTGAAGGTCGGCTGGTTCGGCATGGACCGGACGGCCCCCGGGGACGTGCCGTTGCCGAACGGCACGTACGAGTGGTCGCTGTCCGTCACCCCGGCCGACGGGACCGGGGCGGCGCTCCAGGCGACCGGTTCGGTGCGGATCCGGACCGGCAGCCCGGTGCGGCACGACCAGGTGGGCTCGGACGGCATCGGCGACCTGCTCACCCTCAACTCCTCGGGGACGACGCTGGCCTTCCAACAGGGCACCGGCAAGGGCGGCTTCGCCGGGACGGTCTCCGGGAAGGGCTGGTCGGCCAAGACGCTGGCCGTGCCGTACGGCGACCTGAACAACGACCGCTGCAACGACGTGCTGGTCCGCACGCCCGGCGGCGCGCTGCGCGCCTACAAGCCCGCCTGCGGTGCGGCGCTCACCCCGTCGACGTCCTACACGAGCCTCGGCACGAGCGGCTGGAACCAGTACGACGTCCTCACCTCGCCCGGCGACCTGAACAAGGACGGCCGCCCCGACCTGATCGCCCGCAACTCCGCGACCGGCGCGGTGTACCTGTACAAGACGACGAGCACCGGCAAGCTCTCCGCCCGCGTGAAGCTGTACGGCGACTGGAAGACGTACAAGAAGGTCGTCGGCGCCGGGGACCTGAACGGCGACGGGGTCGGGGACCTGGTCGCGCAGGACAAGGCGAACAACCTGTACCGGTACTACGGCACCGGCAAGGGCGGCTTCGGCGGCCGGGTGAAGATCGCCACCGGGTGGGGCTCGTCGTACAACGCGGTCGTGGGCGTCGGGGACATCACCGGGGACGGGAAGAGTGACCTGGTCATGCGGGACACGGCGGGCAACCTGTACCGGCAGACCGGGACCGGCAAGGGCACGTTCGCGGCCCGGGTGAAGATCGGGACGGGCTGGCAGGGCTACAAGGGCCTCTTCTAGCCCTGTTTCCAGAGGGTTCCAGAGTGTTTTCGGCCATGCTGTGACGCATGTCACGCCCCCGGCGAGGGAATCGCTGGGGGCATGACAGATGACGCGATAGGCAAAGCGACCTCCGACGAGGAGCGGCTGGCCCAGCTCGGCTACACCCAGGTCCTGGCCCGCCGTATGTCGGCCTTCTCGAACTACGCGGTCTCCTTCACGATCATCTCGGTCCTCTCCGGCTGTCTCACCCTCTACCTCTTCGGCATGATCACCGGCGGTCCCGCGGTGATCACCTGGGGCTGGGTGGCCGTGGGCCTGATGACCCTCTTCGTCGGCCTCTCCATGGCCGAGATCTGCTCCGCCTATCCCACCTCGGCGGGCCTGTACTTCTGGGCCCACCGCCTGGCCCCGCCCCGCAGCGCGGCCGCCTGGGCGTGGTTCACGGGCTGGTTCAACGTGCTCGGCCAGGTGGCGGTGACCGCGGGCATCGACTTCGGCGCCGCGTCCTTCCTGGGCGCCTACCTGAACCTGCAGTTCGACTTCAAGGTGACCCCGGGCCGCACGATCCTCCTCTTCGCCGCGATCCTGCTCCTGCACGGCCTGCTGAACACCTTCGGCGTCCGCATCGTCGCCCTGCTCAACAGCGTGAGCGTGTGGTGGCACGTCGTCGGTGTCGCGGTCATCGTCGGCGCGCTGACCTTCGTCCCCGACCACCACCAGTCGGCGTCCTTCGTCTTCACCGAGTTCGTGAACAGAACGGGCTGGAGCAGCGGCCCGTACGTGGTCCTGCTCGGCCTTCTGATGGCCCAGTACACCTTCACCGGATACGACGCCTCGGCGCACATGACGGAGGAGACGCACGACGCGTCGACGGCGGGCCCGCGGGGCATCGTCCGCTCGATCTGGACGTCGTGGATCGCCGGCTTCGTCCTGCTCCTCGGCTTCACCTTCGCGATCCAGTCGTACGACAAGGAACTGGGGTCCCCGACGGGGGCACCGCCGGCCCAGATCCTCCTGGACGCGCTCGGCGCGACGACCGGCAAGCTCCTGCTGCTCGTCGTCATCGGCGCCCAACTCTTCTGCGGAATGGCGTCGGTGACCGCCAACAGCCGGATGATCTACGCGTTCTCCCGCGACGGCGCGCTCCCCTTCTCGCGCGTCTGGCACACGGTCAGCCCGCGCACCCGCACCCCGGTGGCGGCGGTCTGGCTGGCGGCCTTCGCCGCGCTCGCCCTGGGCCTCCCGTACCTGATCAACTACACGGCCTACGCCGCGGTGACGTCGATCGCGGTGATCGGGCTGTACGTGGCGTACGTGATCCCGACGCTGCTGCGGGTCAGGAAGGGCGCCGCGTTCGAACGCGGGCCGTGGCATCTGGGCCGCTGGTCCGGGGCGGTCGGCGTGATCTCGGTGGCCTGGGTCGGTGTCATCACCGTCCTCTTCATGCTCCCGCAGGTCTCCCCGGTCACCTGGAAGTCCTTCAACTACGCCCCGGTGGCCGTCCTCGCGGTCCTCGGCTTCGCCGCGATCTGGTGGCAGGTCTCGGCCCGGCACTGGTTCCTCCACCCGGACAGAGCACGCCAGGAGGACACCGCCAAACTGGTCGATCTCTGACGCGCGGGGCCACTTCTGCCTCACGACGCGGCCGCGACGCCGATACCCGATCGGCGACACGGCTCCGTCCGGCTATGCTCGGGGAGGCAACATCGCCTGGGCCGTTAGCTCAATTGGCAGAGCAGTGGACTTTTAATCCATTGGTTGTGGGTTCGAGTCCCACACGGCCTACGGGATGTGGGCGGGGGATATGGCCCCTGACCTGCTGTGCAGCGCCCGGGTCGGCTTCGGCTGACTCGGGCGCTGCGGTGTTTTACGGGGTGGCGGTCAGTCAACTTCCGTGTTTGCCACCCGCGCATCGAGCGCCGTACGGAGCGCGGCCAGGGCAGCAGATCGTCCACCACCCGGTTGGCGGCCCAGTGCGAGCAGTACCGCTGCCAGGCGCCGTTCTCGACCACCACTCGTCCGGCACCGCGCCGGCCGGCCGGATCGGGGCGGCGCCGAGCCGGCACCGGGGCGCCTCCGCCCGGCCGCTCCGCCCGGTGCCTCAGCCCGCGTTGAGTTCCGTCAGCTCGGCGAGCGGGAGCGTGTGCTGGGTGTGCAAAACCTTCGCGCGCAGGTAGCGGACGTTGTGCGCGGTGCGGAAGACACCGGTCGGGACGCGGTCCCGGACGGTGACGCCGAGGCCGCGCAACTGCTCCGCCTTGTCGGGGTTGTTGGAGAGCAGGTCGAGGTCGGTGACGCCGAGGGCGGCGAGCATCTGGGCGGCGGCGGTGTAGTCGCGGCCGTCCTCGGGGAGGCCGAGGGCGGCGTTCGCCTCGTAGGTGTCGAGGCCCTGGTCCTGGAGGGCGTAGGCGTCGAGCTTGTTGTAGAGGCCGATGCCGCGTCCCTCCTGGCGCAGGTACAGCAGCACGCCGCCGCGATCCGCGATGCGCTCGACGGCCTCGCGCAGCTGGGGTCCGCAGTCGCAGCGGGCCGAGCCGAAGACGTCGCCGGTCAGGCACTCGGAGTGCAGCCGGACCAGCGGGAGCGTGCCGGGCGCGGGGTCGCCGAGCACGACGGCCACATGTTCCTGCCCGTCGCTGAGGCCATGGAACGTGACGAGTTCGGCGTCGACGCTGTAGCCGTCGGTGAAGCGCAGCGGTACCCGGACGCGGGCGCGCTGGGTGGCGGCGGGGAAGTCGGGCATCGGGTTCTCCTGTGTCCGGGTGCAGGACGGTAGCGGCCTCTGTTTCAGATTTGAAGCAGATCCACCGCTGGAACCCTACCCATGTTTTAAATTTGAAGCAACAGGGTTTTGCGGGAATATCCACGGGGTCCCACCGCGAGACCTCCTGGCCGGCCGAGGCCCTACGAGGAACCGGAACAGGGCGACGATCGCCGCCGCCAGGGAACCTCGTCGGAGGTCGGCCGCGGGGTCGACGCGTCACCCTCCAGCGCCCGTGCGATCGCCGAGCTGATCTCCTCCAGCTGGTCCACCTGCTCGGGGGAGAGATGGTCGAACACCGCCGCGCGTACCGTCTCCACGTGCCCCGGCGCCGCGCGCTCCAGCACCGCCATGCCCTCGTCGGTCAGGGCGGCGAAGCTGCTCCGCTTGTCCCACTTGCAGTCCTCGCGCCGGATCAGCCCGTCCTTCTCCAGCCGGGTCACGGCGTACGTCAGCCGGCTCCGGGTGATCTTCGACTTCTCGGCGAGGTCGGTCATGCGCAGCTTGCGCTCCGGCGCCTCGGAGAGACTGACGAGGATGCCGTAGTACAGATGCGGCATGCCGGCGTCCTGCTGGAGCTGCCGGTCCATCGCATCGTCCAGGAGGTGTGTCGCCGAGATGTAGGCGCGCCAGGCGCTCTGCTCCTTCGGCGTCAGCCAGCGAGTCGTCATACCGTCAGTGTAGGTTTGTTTCAAAGTTTAACCAAGCCTGCCCGTCGCCCTCGGGAGTGAGCACGTCCGATGCCGTACCCCTACGTCCTGCTGTCCGCCGCCGTCTCCCTCGACGGCTATCTCGACGACACCGGCCCCGACCGCCTGCTGCTCTCGTCCCCGGCCGACTTCGACCGCGTCGACGAGGTGCGGGCCTCCGTCGACGCGATCCTGATCGGAGCCGGCACCATCCGCGCGGACAACCCGCGGCTGCTGGTCAACGACCCCGGGCGGCGCGCGGCCCGGACCGCGGCGGGCAAGCCCGAGTACCCCCTCAAGGTCACGGTCACCGCGACCGGCGACCTCGACCCGGACGCGAAGTTCTGGCACACCGGCGGCGCGAAGGTCGTGTACACGACGGACATGGGTGCGGCGCGGGTCCGCGGCCTCGGTATCGCCGCGGACGTCGTCTCCCTCGGCGCCGACCTCGACTGGCCCGCGCTGCTGAGGGACCTGCGCGAGGCCCGGTCGGTCGGGCGTCTGATGGTCGAGGGCGGCGGCACCGTCCACACCCAGCTCCTCCAGCAGGGCCTGGCCGACGAACTCCAGCTGGTCCTGGCCCCGCTCTTCGTCGGCGATCCGAAGGCGCCGCGGCTGTTCGGCCCGGGCGGGTACCAGGAGGGGCGGCTGCGGCTCCTGGAGAGCCGCCGTATCGAGGACGTCGTCCTGATGCGGTACGAGCCCACCGCCCCCGGCACGGGCGGGTCGGCGTCCGCTGCGGACCGGCACTGGCTGCGACTCGCCTGCGAGCTGGCGGCCGACTGCCCGCCCTCCCGGACCGCCTTCAGCGTCGGCGCGGTGGTGGTCGCGGCCGACGGCACGGAACTGGCCCGCGGCCACTCCCGGGAGGCCGGTGACCCGGTCGTCCACGCGGAGGAGGCGGCCCTGGCCAAGATCTCCCCGGCCGACCCCCGGCTGGCCACGGCCACGGTCTACACCAGCCTCGAACCCTGCACCCACCGCGCCTCCCGGCCGCACCCCTGCGCCGAGCTGATCCTGCGGGCCGGGGTGCGGCGGGTGGTGACGGCGTGGCGCGAGCCGGACACCTTCGTCGAGGCGGCCGACGGGACGGGGATGCTGCGGGAGGCGGGGGTGGCGGTGCTGGTGCTGGGCGCGTACGAGGGGCTGGCGAAAGCACCGAACGCGCACCTGCTGGGTTGACCTCTCCGTAACCCGTGTGACTCGAGCTCTTCCGATGGCGTATGCTGGTTTCACCGACGCGGGGTGGAGCAGCTCGGTAGCTCGCTGGGCTCATAACCCAGAGGTCGCAGGTTCAAATCCTGTCCCCGCTACTGAAGACCAGGGCCGGAATCCAAGAACAAGGATTCCGGCCCTGAGTCGTATACCGGCACGTGTTCCTCCGTGTCTCCCTCTGCGTGTTCCTCATCACACCCGTCCGTACTCATCCGCCCGGTCCACACCACTCGCCGCTGCTCGCTCGCAGCCGCAAATCTGGACGGACATATATTGGACACCTGGGACATATGGGGAGTCGTGCCGTGGGCTCTGGACAGGCGCAGGAGGACGGGGCCGCAGCCGTCCGCACCCTGGCCCGCTTCCTGCCCGTCCTGCTGATCGCGGCCGGCGTCTGCTACGACCTCCTCACCCCGCGGGCCTTCACACCGGTCCCCTTCTTCACGGCCGCCCCGCTGATCGCCGCGCCCCTCTCCTCCCTCCGCGCCACCGTCCTGACCGGCCTCGCGTCCTTCCTCGCCGCCTATGCCGTGCACGCCCGCCACACCTTGAACCCCGACGTCGGCATGGCCACCGAAGTCCTCACCGTGGTCACCGTCGCCGCCCTCGCCGCCGGCATCAACCGGGTGGTCCGCCTCGGCGACCAGCGCCTCGCCTCCGCCCGCGAGATCGCGGAGACCGCCCAGCGGGCGGTGCTGCCCGAGCCCGCCCAGTGGATCGGCGGCTTCGAGATCGCCGCCCGCTACGAGGCGGCCCAGGAGGGCGCCTTCATCGGGGGCGACCTGTACGCCGTCCAGGACACCCCGTACGGCGTGCGGCTGGTCGTCGGCGACGTCCGCGGCAAGGGCATGGGCGCGGTCGCCGCCGTAGCCGTGGTGATCGGCGCGTTCCGGGAGGCCGCCGAGCAGGAGGCGACGCTGGAGGCGGTGGCGGGGCGGCTGGAGCGGGCGCTGGACCGCGAGGGTGTCCGGCGTGGCGGCGTCGACGCGTTCGAGGGGTTCACCACCGCCGTGCTCGCCGAACTCCGGCACGGCGAGGGCACGGTCCGGGTCGTCAACCGCGGCCATCCGCCGCCCCTGCTGCTGTACGGCGACGGCAGGGTGAGCCCGGTACGGGTGCCCGAGGCCGCGCTGCCGCTGGGGATGGGCGAGTTGGGGGCCTGGCCGGACCGGGCCGCCGAGCACGCGTTCCCGAGCGGGGCCACGCTGCTGCTGTTCACTGACGGCCTCTCCGAGGCGCGGGACGCGCACGGCCGGTTCTACGACCCCGAGCGGCGGCTGACCGGCCGGGTCGGCACCGCCCCCGGCCCGCTGCTGGCCCGGCTCGCGGCCGAGGTGCGCCGGCACACCGGCGGCGGCATGACGGACGACATGGCGCTGCTCGCGGTACGGCGGCCCTGAGCGCGGTGGCCGGGCCCCGTACTGGGGATCGTCACCCTCGGTGCACGGGCGACCGCCCTCCGCGTAACGGCTGAGTCACCATCAAAACGCGTGTGACTCCTGAGCCGAACAGTGCGCATGGTCAACTCGACCGTTTTCGGCCGTTCGTGGCAGGTAAGTCCATGCTTTGAAAGCTTAATGATCAAGGCGAACAGCTTGGAATCTGACAGCCGGGTCTATTAACGTTCGATAACGCAGCGCGGTCGTCCCAGCCGTCACCCGCGACGGCTCCGTGCGCACGCGCCGAATCCCGCAAGGGAACCGGGGAACCACCACCTTGGGGTGAATCGCACGGCTGCCGCCGGCAGAGATCGGCCGGTATACGCGCGTAGGAGACCTTCCTGCTCCGAACCCGTCAGCTAACCCGGTAGGCGGCGGAAGGAAAGGAGTGCGCCCGCGTGGCGTCCAACCGGCCTGCCCCGACAGCCCCGTTCGTGCCCAGCCAGCGTCAACCCGAGACCTACGGCTATGGCGGCTACCGCACCGACGAGGGCCCCTGGGAGGAGTGGAACCCCACCGAGGAGTCCCTCGCCCCGGTACGCGGCCGGCACCGGGTCGCCAAGCAGCGCGGCGGCGGCCTCGCCCGCAGCTCCACGGTCCTCGGCGTCGGCGTCATCGCCGCCGTCGGCGCGGGCGGCATGGCCAGCGCCAACACCGGCAAGCCGCCGGTCTCCATCTCGCTGCCCGACCTGCCGTCCTCCGTCGACTCCCTGCTCGGCGAGGGCGGTGGCCACCACGCCACCCAGACCGCCCTCAGCAGTGTCACCACGACGGCCGCCACCGACGCCGACGACTCCTCCCCCGACGCCGGTGAGGCGCTGCGCAGCCGGATCATCGCCCAGGCCGAGCAGCAGCAGACCCAGCTCGACGTCAAGGCCACCGCCAAGGCCGTGGCCGCCGCCGACAAGGCGGTCTCCGACGCGGAGGCCAAGGCGGAGAAGGCCGCGGCCGCCAAGGCCGCCGACGCCAAGGAGCAGGCGCAGGCCGCCGAGAAGGCGCAGGCCGAGCAGAAGCGGCTCGCCGCGCTGGCCAAGCAGTACACGCTGCCGGTCGTCTCCTACACGATCACCGGCACCTTCGGGCAGGCCGGCTCCATGTGGGCCTCCGGCTACCACACCGGCCTCGACTTCGCCGCCCCCACCGGCACGCTGATCAAGGCCGTGCACAGCGGCACCGTCACGGAGGCCGGCTGGGCCGGATCGTACGGCTACCGCACGATCATCACCCTGGACGACGGCACCGAGCTGTGGTTCTGCCACCAGTCCTCGATCGGCGTCAAGGTCGGCCAGAAGGTCGCCACCGGCGATGTCATCGGCCGCGTCGGCGCCACCGGCAACGTCACCGGCCCGCACCTCCACCTGGAGGTCCACCCCGGCGGTCAGGCCACCGGCATCGACCCGATGACCTGGCTGCGCGGCAAGGGCCTCAACCCCTGACGGACCCTACGGATCCCCGGCGGCCCTGACGACAACCCCCCGACGTCAGGGCTGCCGGTCTGGTGTGCCCGGGGGCCGGCCAGGGTCTTCCGCTTTTACGAGAACTTCGCGTTTCGGCGGCATCGGTCCGCAGGCGGCCGATGTTGAACTGAGGCATGACCCCTTCTCCCGCTTCTTCCGCTTCCCGTTCCCTCCGCAAGCTCGGCGCCTCCGATCTGGAGGTCTTCCCGCTCTGCCTCGGCGGCAACGTCTTCGGCTGGACCGCCGACGAGGCCACCTCCTTCGCCGTCCTCGACGCGTACACGGCAGCGGGCGGCAACTTCGTGGACACCGCCGACTCGTACTCGGCCTGGATCGAGGGCCACAAGGGCGGCGAGTCCGAGACCGTCATCGGCGAGTGGGTCAAGGCACGCGGCAACCGCGACGACGTGGTGATCGCGACGAAGGTCAGCCAGCACCCCAATTACCCGGGTCTGTCGGGCGCCAACATCAAGGCCGCCGCCGACGCGTCCCTGCGCCGCCTGGGCACCGACTACATCGACCTGTACTACACGCACTTCGACAAGCCCGAGATCCCGGTCGAGGAGATCATCGGCGCGCTGGACGAACTGGTGCGGGCGGGCAAGGTCCGGCACATCGCCGCGTCCAACATCACCGCCGAGCGGCTCCAGGAGTCCCTGGACTTCTCCGACCGCGAGGGCCTCGCCCGGTACGTCGCCCTCCAGCCCCACTACAACCTGGTCTCCCGCGACACCTACGAGGGGTCCCTCCAGGAGCTGGCCTCCCGCACCGGCCTCGCGGCGGTCCCGTACTTCTCCCTGGCCGCCGGCTTCCTCACCGGCAAGTACCGCCCCGGCACGACGGTCGACAGCCCCCGCGCGGGCCGCGCCGCCCAGTACCTGGAGACCGAGCGGGGCCAGAAGGTGCTCACCGCCCTCGACGAGATCGCCGAGGCCCACTCCGCCCCGGTCCCCACGGTCGCCCTGGCCTGGCTGGCAGCCCAGCCCACCGTCACCGCCCCCATCGCCTCGGCCCGCACGGTGGCACAGCTCCCGGCGCTGCTGGGAGTGGCGGACCTGGAGCTGACGGAGCAGGAACTGACACGGCTGACGGCGGCTTCCGCCTGACGCACTAACTCCGGTACGGGTTGGCGGCCGGGTACGGCACCGGCGGGCCGTACCAGCCCGGCCCCGCCCAGGCCGCCGGTGGGTACCCCGGCCAGCCGTTCGGTGCGGCCGTGCGGGCCGCGTAGTCCAGGGCGGGGCGGACCAGCTCGCGCCGGCTCCACAGCTCCGTCAGCAGCTCCCGCTCCCGCACCACGAAGTCGGCGCCCGCCCGCCCCCGCCGCCCCCGGCGGCGCAGCAGGGCGAGCGTCGTCGCGTACGCCTCGTACTCGGCGACCGCTCGCCCCGCCGGCTTGCCGAAGTGGTAGGCGGCGTACTCCCGGGCCATCTGCCGCGCCCGCATCGAGCCGAGCACGAACGGCTCGGCCGTCCCCAGCCACCCGGCGTACACATACGCCGGCAGCTCCTCCCGCACGGTCCGCAGCTCCCGCTGCCGGGTCCAGACCGCCAGCCAGGTCAGCAGCCCGAACGCCGGCACCATGAACATGCCGTACACGGCGAAGAACCCGTACTGCCCGAACGTCGACGAGCCGTTCCAGAACGCGTGCATGCTCATCGCGAGCAGCAGCCCGGCGACCGGCACGAGCACCCGCCGCATCCGCTGCCGTTCCCCGGAGAACGCGGCGATGCCGAACCCGATGCCGGTGAGGACGGTGAACAGGGGGTGCGCGAAGGGGGACATGACGATGCGCACGAAGAACGTCGCGGCGGTGACGGAGGCGATGCCGGTGCCGCCGGTCAGCCGGTCGGTCCCGAAGGCCGTACCCAGGTAGAGGATGTTCTCGGTGAACGCGAAGCCGGTGGCGGTGATCCCGGCTATCACCACCCCGTCGACGATCCCGGTGAAGTCCCGTCTGCGGAACAGGAAGACCAGGAGAACGGCCGCGCCCTTGGCGGACTCCTCGACGATCGGCGCTATCACGGTCGCCCCGAGCGTGTCCGCGCTGCTCGGGTCCGCGGTCGCCGTCGCTATCCAGCGGGTCGCGAAGCTGTTGGCGACGATCGCTATCAGCGCGGCCGCACACGCCCCCCAGGCGAACGCGAACAGCAGGTTCCGCCAGGGCCCGGGCTGGACCCGGTCGAGCCAGCGGAACGCGGCTATCAGCAGCGGCACGGGCAGCACCGCGAGCCCGAGCCCGACCAGGAAGCCCTCCGTGCCCGTCTGCTCCCGCACCAGCGCGAGGATGACCAGGCCGGAGAGGGCGAGCAGCGTGCTCAGCGCCCCGTACCGCACCCAGCGCCGCTGCCACCAGCGGGGATGCCGCAGCCCGGCACCGGTGGGGTCCGGGGGGTGCGACGGATACGGCGGGTACGGCGGCGGAAAGGTGGCCACGGCATCGACCCTAACGAGGTGACTCCGGTCGGTGCTGATCGCCCTGCTGCACCGGATGCTGTACGCGACGGAAGAGCAGATCGTTCACCACGTGTCCCTTGTCCAGCCCCTGCCCCTCGAAACGGGTCAACGGCCGGTACGGGGGACGCGCCGCGAAACCGCCCTCGGCCCGGGTGTTCTCGAACGCCGGGTGCGCGTCGAGCACTTCGAGCATCTGCTCGGCGTACGGCTCCCAGTCCGTCGCGCAGTGCACGATCGCCCCCGGCCTGAGCCGGGTCGCGGCGAGGTCGAGGAACTCGGGCTGGATCAGCCGCCGCTTGTGGTGCCGCTTCTTGGGCCACGGGTCCGGGAAGTACACCCGCAGCCCGTCCAGCGAGTCCGGCGTGAGCATCTCCCGGAGCAGGATGATCGCGTCCCCGTTGCCGACCCGGATGTGGGACAGCCCGTTCTGGTCGGCGAGGTTGAGCAGGTTCCCCTGTCCCGGCGTGTGCACGTCGACGGCGAGGATGTTGGTGTCCGGGTCCTCGGCGGCCATCTGCGCGGTCGCCTCACCCATCCCGAACCCGATCTCCAGGACGACGGGATTGGTGTTGCCGAACAGCGCACCGAGATCGATGACGTGCTGCCCGTCGATGTCCAGGCCCCACTTGGGCCACAGCCGCTGGAGGGCGTCCGCCTGCCCGGCGGTCACGCGGCTCCGCCGTGGCTGGAAGCTGCGGATCCGCCGCTCGAAGTGCGACCCGGCCGGATCGGCGCTGGGTCCGTCCGGGAACCGCGGCTCCCCCTTGGTCCGGGTGTGCCGGACGGACACACCGGGAGCGTGCGGGGAGCCCGTGCCGGGGACGGTCTCGGCGGGCCGGGGGGTCTCTGGGGCATTGAGCGAGTCAGACACAGTGGAGTCGATTTTACGGCCCGTGCGGGACGGGTCGGCCGGGTCCGGCCGGGGTCACACCGGGCGGGGGGCGGGGTGGCCGGGTCGGGCCGGGGTCACGCCGGGCGGGAGGACGGGGTGGTTGGGTCCGGCCTGGGTCACACCGAGCGCAGCATCTCGAGTGCCCGGCGCGCGACCTCCCGCCCGATCGGCAGCGAGGCCGTCGCCGCGGGCGAGGGCGCGTTCAGCACATGCACCGTCCGTGCGCCCTCCTTGATCAGGAAGTCGTCGACCAGCGAGCCGTCGCGCAGCACGGCCTGCGCCCGCACCCCGGCCGCCGCCGGCACCAGATCCGCGTCGGTCACGGCCGGCAGCAGCCGCCGTACGGCCGCCGTGAACGCCCGCTTCGACACCGACCGCCGCAGCTCCCCGCCCCCGTACCGCCAGTGCCGCCGGGCCAGCGCCCAGGTCCCCGGCCAGGCCAGCGTCCCGGCGACCTCCCGGGGCCGTACGACACCCCATCCGTACCCCTCCCGGGCCAGCGCCGGCACCGCGTTGGGCCCGATGTGCACACCTCCGTCGACGCCCCGGGTCAGATGCACCCCGAGGAACGGGAACGCCGGATCCGGCACCGGGTACACCAGCCCCCGGACCAGCTCCCGCCGCGCCAGCTCGTAGTACTCCCCGCGGAACGGCACGATCCGCATCCCCGGCTCGTCCCCGGCCAGCCGGGCGATCTCGTCGCAGTACAGCCCGGCGCAGTTCACCAGCACGCGCCCGCGTACGACGTCTCCGCGTGACGTGAGGACGGCCACGCCCCGCTCCGGCCGCCGGTCGATCCGCTCCACCCGGCCCCCGTACCGGATCTCCGCCCCCGAGGCCTCGCCGAGCTGCCGGGCGACCCCGACGAAGTCGCACACACCGGTCGTCCCGACGTGTATGGCGGCCAGCCCCCGCACCTCGGGCTCGTACTCCGCGATCTGGGCCGCCCCCAGCTCCCGCACCGGTATCCCGTTCTCCCGGCCGCGCTGCACGAGCGCGTGCAGCCGGGGCAGCTCCGCCCGCTCGGTGGCGACGATCAGCTTGCCGGTGACGGCGTGCGCGATGCCGTACTCCGCGCAGAACTTGACCATCTCGGCGGCACCCTTGACGGCGTACCGTGCCTTCAGCGAGCCGGGCCGGTAGTAGATCCCGCTGTGGATGACCCCGCTGTTCCGCCCGGTCTGATGCCGTGCGGCCCCGGCTTCCTTCTCCAGCACGGTGACCCTGGTACCGGGCGCGGCCCGGCTGATCGCGAACGCCGTGGACAGCCCGACGATCCCACCCCCGACGACGAGCACGTCACAGTCATAAGCAACCCCGGCAGACACCTGCACCACCTCCCACGCTCGATAGTGCACTGCGCCACTGACAACCACTTCAAACGCGGGGCCGGGGAAGCGTCCCTTCAGGGCACGGGGCCGCCTTCGATGTACGGCTACGGACACGCGCCCCGTCAGGGGCGCGGGGCTGTGTTCGATGTGCGGCTGTCGCGCCGCGCGGGCGCGACCGAGCGCGTACTGCTCGCGGTCGGGGACCGGCGGGTGTTCCCCGTCAGGGGCGCGGGGAACTGCGCGAACAGCCCCCACGCACCCGCACTCGCCACGTCAGGGCAACCCGGCAGACGGCTGGGCGCCCCTCACGCCGGCGCCATCAGCAGCGGACGCGCCCGCTCCCGCAGCTCCACCACCCTCGGCTCGTCCCCGTACGGCTCCAGCCGGTGCAGCAGATCCTTCACGTACTCGGTCGTCCGCGCCGACGAGATCCGCCCGGCCACCTCCACGGCCCGTACCCCCTGCTCGCACGCCGCGTCGAGGTTCCCGGACTCCAGTTCGGCGACAGCGGAGACGACCAGCCGCAGCCCGTGCGACCGGACGAACTCCTCCGTCGGCTTCGACAGCGCCTGCTCCGTGAACCGCCGCACCTGGCGCGGCGCCTTCAGGTCCCGGTAGCACTCGGCGGCGTCGGCGGCGAACCGGTCGTATCCGTAGAAGCCGAGCCAGGAGGGATCGCTGTCCCCCTCCCGCGCCCGCTCCAGCCACCCCTCCGCGGCCTTCAGCGCGGCCCCCGCGGCCTGTGCGTCACCGGCACGCGCGTGTGCCCGTGCCTCGACCAGCCGGAAGAAGCTCATGGTCCGCGCGGTGGCCAGGCCCCGGTTGCGTTCGACGGCCGCCTGCGCGAGGTCGACGCCCTCGTCGCCGAACCCGCGGTACGTCGCCTGCAACGACATCGATGCGAGGACATACCCGCCGAGCGGCACGTCGGCCGCCGCGCGGGCGAGCCGCAGCGCCTGGATGTAGTACCGCTGCGCGGCCTCCTGCTGTCCCGTGTCGAAGGCCATCCACCCGGCGAGCCGCGTCAGTTCGGCGCTCGCGCCGAACAGCGCCCGCCCGACCTCGTCGGAGTACGCGCCGAGCAGCAGCGGTGCCGCCTCCACTCGTAAGCACTCCGGCACCATCGACGAACGCCAGTCGCCGCCCCCGTACTTGGAGTCCCAGCGCCTGGCGTCCTCGGCCGCCTCCCGCAGCTTCTGCACGTCGCTGTGGCCGACTTTGAGCGGTGCGCCGGAGGCCTCGGCGGTGTTCGCCTCGCGCGCGACCGAACTGTCGGCGGGGGTTATCAGCCAGCGCGAGGCGGGCGTTGCGTACGCGCTAACTGCGAACGAACCGGCCAGCGACTGCCAGATGCCGCCGGAGCCGGCCCGGCGGCCGGCCAGGTCGAGCCGGTACAGCTCGGTGGCCGAGCGCACCGCCTGTCCGACGTCCCTGGGGAAGGCGAGGCCCACTTCGGGCGCGGGATCCGCGTCCGCCAGGCCGATCTCGTGGAGCGGCACCGGGCGGCCGAGCTTCTGGCCGATCGCGGCTGCGATGAGATGTGGCGCGGCGCCCTGCGGCACCATGCCCTTCGACACCCAGCGCGCCACCGACGTCTTGTCGTAGCGAAGAGTCAACCCGCGTTGAGCGCCAAGATCGTTGACGCGTCGCGCGAGTCCTGCGTTGCTGATTCCCGCGAGGGCGAGAACGGTGCCGAGTTTTTCGTTCGGCCCGCGTTGCTCCCTGGACATGCGCCACCCCTCGACACAGACGGCTGCCGCGATGGCATAACCACGCGGCATTCGTAAACCCAGCGTAGTTCGCCGCATCCCAAGCGTTAAGGGGCATTGTTCCGGATGGCGGGATTGTGGTCCGTACGCGAGTGCGGCCCATATACGCACCGTGCACGGCCTGTCGCGTCGTGCCCCCGCCGTGTGGCCGTGCGCCCGTCCGTGCGCTCTTCTCCGGCCATCGGGGGAGCGGTTCCATGGTCGGTGCGTGGGTCGGCCCGCTGTACTGGATCCAGTGGGCTGGGGGACACCGCCACCTCAATCCCCGCGGGTGGCGGACCGGTCCGGGAGGCGATGCCCGCCTCCCGGACTGTGCGCGTTCGAGTACGTGCGCGTGCGGTGCGTAAAGCATGTACGGAGCGTGCGCACCGCCGCGCCGACCTCGCCGAATTGGCTGAAAATCGACCCATCCTTTTGTGGGCGATCAACGCTCCTACCACGGGAATTGAGGGCGCGAAGGGCGTTCGGGGGGAGCGTACAGGGGGCGCATTCGCGTCGCAGTCGCCTTGTGTCGTAAGGCGGTTCGCCTCTTCCGCGACGCTTCCGTGGCTCTTCCGCGGCACGCGCGCGTGGCCGGTCCCGCGGCAACTCCGTGAAATCTTCCGGGGATCAAAGGCGGCCCCACCGGCCCTCCGGAGCGCGTCCTTCATGGCAGCATGGGGATCCAGTTCGTACCGTGCATGGTTGTCCACAGCCTGTGGAGGCGTCGATGCGGTGGTTGGTGGGATGGAGCAGCACCGCCTCCGGTGCCGCCACGCTCGGCTCCGCCGGCGCCCTGGGATACGACGGCGAGACCGTCCACCCCGTCGGCTCCCAGCTGCTGTGGGGCGACCCGGACCCGCTCTGGGCGGTCGGCGACTGGCGCCCCGACGAGGTGCGCGTCATCAACGCCGACGCCCAGAACCGCATCGCCGTCCTCGGCACCTGCGGCGCCACCGACGAGGAGCTGCGCCTCGGCCTCTTCACGGCGCGCGGGGGCGCACTCCGTCATCTGACCGCCTGGCCCGGCAGTTACACCGCCGTCGTCCAGGTCGGCCGCCGGGTCACCGTGTGCGGCGACCTCGCGGGCGCCCGCCCGGTCTTCCACACCCCCTGGGCAGGCGGTACGGCTTATGCCACGGCCGCGCTGCCGCTCGCCGACCTGATCGAGGCCAACCTCGACTACGGTCACCTCGCCGCGCTCCTGGCCGCCCCCGACGTACCGGCGGCGGTGCACGACTCGACCCCGTACGAGGGCGTACGGCGCATTCCGCCGGGGCATGCGCTGATCCTGCGCACCGGGGCGCGCGAGGTCGCCGGGTACGAGCAGGTGGCCTCGCTCGCGGTCGCGGCCCCCTCCGCCGATCCCGACCGTGCGGTGGACGCCGTACGGGACGCGCTCGTAGAAGCCGTACGCGCGCGGCTGTCGGCCCCCCGGCACGTCCCGGACATCGACCCCGGTCCGGTGCCCGGGATGGGCCCCGCCGCGCGGCGTGCGGCGCGCGGGATGCCGGTGCCGGGCATCGGCGCCGACCTGTCCGGCGGGCCGGCCTCCGGCACCCTCGCCCTGCTGGCCGCCGGGCTGCCCGGCATGCCCGGCACGGTCCTGGGCCACGGCACGGGCGCCGGCGAGCGCCTCCTCGCGGTCACCTTCAACGACCTCGCCGTCGGCGGCCGGGAGGCGGAACTCGAACGGGCGGGAACCCTGGCGGCCAACCCGCGGCTGCATCACGTGGTGGTCACCGGCGGCGAGGACATGCTCCCGTACGCCGACCTGGAGGGCCCCCTGACCGACGAACCGGCGCCGTCCCTCGTCCACGCCGCCAGACACCGCGCCCGCCTCGCCGCGGGCAGCGCCGACCACTTCACCGGCTACGGCGCCCGCCAGGTGCTGGACGCGCACCCCGCGCGCCTCGCCGACCTGCTGATGGACCGCAAGCGCCGGCACCTGGTCCGCCCGGTCGCCGCGCTCGCCAAGGCCGACGGCTCGGTGATGGTCTCCGCGCGCGTGTACAGCGCGGCGCGCCGGCTCGCGCGTACGCCGTACCGCGCCGGCGTCGAGTCCCTCGCCGAGCGCCTGCTGCGGCGCCGCTTCGACGAACCCGGAGGCGCGGTGGGCGCGTCCCTCGCGGCGCTCAGCTGGGCGAGACCCGGCCCGGCGGCCCGCTGGCTGACAGGGGAGGCGCTGGCTGAAGTATCGGTTCTGCTCCAGGGGGCGGCGAACCGCTCCGGCGTCGGCCCCGGGCAGCGCCCCGGCGACTACCGCGCGCGTGCCGTCCTCGCCCGCCACGCGGCCGACATCCGCATCCTGGAGCAGGCCGCCGAGATCCGCTCCCAGCGCCTGCACGCCCCCTTCCTCGACAACCAGGTGGTCCGCGCCTGCCGCGACCTCCCCGAGGCGCTGCGCGTGCGGCCGGGGGCTCGCGCCGCCATCCTCCGCACGGTGCTGGAGGGCGCCGGTGTCGCCGATCTCCCGCCGGGCTGGGGCGCCACCTCGCACGCCTCCTCCGCGGCGGCCACCCGTACGGGGCTGCGCGTGGCGGCCGACGATCTGATCGCCCTCTTCTCGACGCCGCTGCTGGCGCAGGCGGGCCTGGTGGAGGCCCGGGTGGTCCGCAAGGCGCTCCGCGGGGCGGCGGCGGGTGAACCCCTGCCGCTGGACGGCCTGGCCGACCTGGTCTCCCTGGAACTGTGGCTCCGCCGCCTGCTGTCCCGCCGGGGCACGTGCTGGACGGGAACGCCGGCACGCGCCCGTGCGGTCCCTGCGGGGATCCGGCCGATGAGGGGGGCGTTGGCGTCGGGGGCGTGACCCTCCGGGGGGCGGCCGTTGCGCTGCCGGTCGGTAGCGGAGTGCGGGTCGGTGGGGGCTTGTCGCGCAGTTCCCCGCGCCCCTTACGGGGCGCTGCCCCACCGCGTCCTACTCAGCTGCGGGCAATCGTGCGGCAGGGCGATGGGGGTCCCCCCGCTCGAGCGAAGCCGAGAGTGGGGGGAGGGTGGGCGCAGCGGCACCCTGCAAGCGCCGGTAAGTGAAACCCCCCGCCTCCAGCCCCGACCCGGGCAGCCCCTCAGGCCACCCGGCCCCGACCCGGGCAGCCCCTCAGGCCACCCGGCCCCGACCCGGGCAGCCCCTCAGGCCACCCGGCCCCGACCCGGGCAGCCCCTCAGGCAACGGCTCCAGCTCCCGCCACGGGCCCCCAGCCGACGGCTCCGGCGCCCGGCCTCCGAAACTCCCGTGCCCGAGCCCCGCGAACCCGGCGACAATGACCCGGTGCGGTACCGGATTCTGGGTGTGGCCCAGGCGACTGACGACCAGGGCACCGCCATACCCGTCGGCGGCCCCCGCCTGCGCGCGCTGCTCACCGTCCTCGCCCTGCACCCCCACCGCACCCTCACCCCGGAAACCCTCATCCAGGAGGTCTGGGCGGCGGACGACGATCCGCCGCAGGACGCCCCGGCCGCCCTCCAGGCCCTCGTCGGCCGGCTCCGCCGTGCTCTCGGCAAGGACACCGTCGCCTCCACCCCCGGCGGCTACCGCCTGGCCGCCGCCGAGGACGACATCGACCTGCACGTCTTCGAACGTCAGGTACGCGAAGGCGCGGCCGCCCTCGCCGCCGCCGACCCGGCGACCGCGCACCGCGTCCTCACCGAGGCCCTCGCCCTGTGGCGCGGCCCCGCCCTCGCCGACCTCCCCGACCGTGCGACGGCCGCCGCCCGCCCCGAGGCGCTCCGGCTGGAGGCCACCCGCACCCGCGCCGACGCCGCCCTCCGCCTCGGCCGCGCCTCCGACGCCGTACCGGAGCTGACCGCGCTGACCACGGCGCACCCGTACGACGAACCGCTGCACGCCCTCCTCATCCGCGCCCTGCGCGACTCCGGCCGCCCGGCGGACGCCCTCGCCGCGTACGAGACCGCCCGCCGCATCCTCGCCGAAGGCCTCGGCACCGACCCCGGGCCGGAACTCCAGGCCCTGCACGCGTCGTTGCTGAGACAGGAGCCGGCCCCGCCCGGCGCGCCCCCGCCCCGTACCGGCAACCTGCGTCCACGGCTTACCTCTTTCGTGGGCCGGGAACCCGAACTCGACGCGGTTCGTTCCGAATTGCACAGGGCTCGCCTCGTCACCCTCACCGGACCGGGCGGCTCCGGAAAGACCCGTCTCGCCGAGGAGGCCGCCGCCGGGCTCCCGCAGGCATGGCTCGTCGAGCTCGCCCCGCTCGACCGGCCGGAGGCGGTGCCAGGCGCGGTTGTCAGCGCGCTCGGTCTGCGCGAGACCGTGCTCATGACCAACGAGCTGGCGACCCCGCAGGCCGACCCCACGGCCCTGCTCGTCGAGTACTGCGCGCGCCGCAGCCAACTCCTGATCCTTGACAACTGCGAACATGTCATCGAAGCGGCGGCCGCCCTCGCCGAGACCCTGCTCACCCACTGCCCGGGGCTCACGATCCTGGCCACCAGCCGTGAACCCCTCGGCGTCCCCGGTGAGTCGGTTCGCCCGGTCGAGCCCCTCGCCCCCGAACAGGCGCACCGGCTCTTCGAGGAGCGCGCCGCCACGGTCCGCCCCGGCGCCCGTGGTGCGCCGGGCGAGCGGACCGCGGTCGACGAGATCTGCCGCCGGCTGGACGGACTGCCGCTCGCCATCGAGCTCGCGGCGGCCCGGCTGCGGCTGCTGACACCCCGGCAGATCGCCGACCGGCTCGACGACCGCTTCCGTCTGCTCACCTCCGGCAGCCGCACCGTCCTGCCCCGCCAGCAGACCCTGCGCGCGGTCGTCGACTGGTCCTGGGACCTGCTCGACGAGGGGGAGCGCACGGTCCTGCGCGAGGTGTCCGTCTTCGCCGGCGGCTGGGACCTCACGGCGGCCGAGGCCGTGTGCACCGGCCCCGTCGCCGACCTCGTCGGCGCGCTCGTCGACAAGTCCCTGATCGTCGCCACCCCGGACGGCCCGGACGGCACCGGCGGTATGCGCTACCGCATGCTGGAGACCATCCACGAGTACGCCGTCGAGCGTGCCGCCGAGGTCCCGGGGCTGCGCGCGGCGGCCGAGCGGCGGCACGGCGCGTGGGTGCGGGCGCTGGTGGAGGAAGCGGCGCCGAAGCTGCGGTCCGGCGAGCAGCTTCCGTGGATCCGCCGCCTGGAGACCGACCTCGACAACATCCGTGCCGCCCTCGACCGCGCGGTGTGCGCGGGCGACGAGGCGCTGGCCGGCCGGATCGTCCTCGCCGTCAGCTGGTTCTGGTGGCTGCGGAACTACCGCCTGGAGGCCATGACCTGGATGGGCGCGGTACTGCGCCTGGGCGTCGCCCGGGACGCCCTGCCGGACGGCGCGGGCCCGGAGGAACTGCGCGCGCTGGCCGACGCGGCGGACCCGGTGGGCGCGCTGCTGGCCGCTCCGGACGCCGACACCGGACACCCGCTGTACGAACTGCGCATGGACCTGAGGCTGTTCGACCTGCTCCTGGCCTCCGAGTCCCCGTCGGCCGGCGGCCTGGTGACGGACGAGCGGGCTCCGAAGTACATCGCGCTGGTCCGGGCCGCCTTCGAGGCGGGCGGTCCCCGGGCCGCCCGGCTGCCGGGCCTCATCTGGCCGCTGACCTCCTGGTTCCTGGGCAGCTCGGTGGACGTCGGCCCCGACATGGACGCCGTCGTCGCCAACTGCCGGGTGTACGGCGGCGACTGGGAGACGGGCGTCACCCTGATGTACCGCACCCACGTCATGGTCGACTCGCCCGGCAACCTGCGGGGCGTCGACGAGGACCTGGCGGAGCTGCGGGTCCTCAGCCGGCGGGTCGGGGACCGCTGGATGCGGGCGCAGGTGTGCAGCGCGGCCGGCGAGGCGGCCATGGCACGCGGCCGGTACCCGGAGGCGGAGACCGAGTACGAGGAGGCGCTGCGGCTGGCCCACGAGGTCGGCGCGTACGCCGAGACGCCGTTCCTGATCGCGCGGCTCGCCGAGATCGCCTACCGCTCCGGCGACCGGGCGGCCGCCCGGACCGCCCTGGACCGCGCGAGCGAGGCCTCCGACCGGTACGGGGTGGCGGAGTCGCAGGCGTTCGTGGCGCTGCTGCGGGCGCACATGGCCCAGCACGAGGGGGACCTGGCCCAGGCGCGCGAGTTCTGCGAGGCCGCCCGCGCGGCGACACGGGGCGGCACCCCGCCGCCACAGTTCATGGCGGGGTTCCGCGCGGTCGAGGCCCTGATCACGGCGATGGAGCAGGGTCCGCGGCAGGGGCTGCCGATCCTGGCCGGGGGGCTGCGCGAGGCGATGGAGGCGCGGTGCGCAGAGGTGATCACGGCGGCGCTGGCGGACGTCGGCGCCGATCTGCTGGCCCGGCTCGGCGATCCGGCGGGCGCGGTACGGCTGTTCGCCGCCGCCGACCACTGGCGGGCCGGCAGTGTCCGCCCCGAGCCGGAGCGCACCCGCGCCGCGGAGATCGACGCGGTCGCCCGCGCGACGCTGACTCCTGAGCACTACGCGGCCGAGCGCTCCCGCGGTGCGTCCCTCACCGAGGAGGACGTGCTGCGCGAACTGGGCGGGACGCCCGCGGGCACCGCTACCGGCAGGTGAACGTCGAATCGGCCCAGTCGGCGAGCGCCACCGAGTCGAGGCCGGTCCCCGGTTCGACCACCAGCCGCACGGTCCGGTGCCCGGCCAGGTTCACATGGACGGGTACGGCGGGCCGCCCGCCCTCGACGGTCCCGGACCGCCACAACCGCTCCCCGTCCGCGTAGACGGAGAAGGCGACCTTACCGAGGCCGAGCGTCATGTCGTCGACGCCGGCCATCGCGTCGTAGGCGGTGCACTCGCGGTTGAGGTCGATGGTGACGGAGGACCAGCCGTGCACGGTGACGCCGTTCGCATACCGCTCGCCGGCGACCGTCACCCCGTACCGCTGCCACACCCAGCTGCTCTCGCCGAGCCGCATCTCGGGCCGGGTGCCGTCACCGGTGACGTCGTAGCGCAGCTCGTTCCACCGGTAGACGACCGGGGCGGGCGGCGGAGTGGGCGTCGGGGTGGGGGTGGGCGTCGGCTTCGGGGTCGGCGTCGGAGTCGGCGTGGGGGTCGGCTTCGGCTCGGGGCTCGCAGTCGGGGTCGGGGTCGGGCTTGGGGTGGGCGTCGGGGTCGGCTCGGGGGCGAGGACGACCGGTACGGGGTGCGGCGCCCGCTTCGGCGGCGTGGGGACCGGCGTTGCTGTCCCGGGCTCGACGACCGGCGCGGAGGGGGCCGGGCGGGCCACCTCCTTGGCCGGGTGGCTGTCGTTCACCAGGGCGAGGGCCAGCGCGGCGGCGGCCGCCGCGACCACCCCGGCCGCGATGCCGGCCTTCACCGGGGCCCCCAGCCCCTCCGAGGCCGCGGCACCACCGGCACCGCCGCCCGCCCCGCCGGACGAACCGCCTGCCGCGGCGGCCGCGCCCGCGGCCCCCACTCCGGCACCGCCCGCGATGATCCCGAGCGCCTTGGCGTACCCGGCGGCCCCGAACCAGCCGATGACCGCGACCGGTACGACGGCCGGGATACCGGCGGCGACCTCCTCGATCTGGGCGGCGGCCAGCCGGCACTTGGCGCACTCCTCCAGATGCTTGCGCAGCCCCCGCTCCGCGCGGATGCGCAGCTTGCGGCGGGCGTAGCCGCCGAGCTGGTCGGCGTAGCGGGCGCACTCCTCGTCGTCGATGAGGGAGGCGCTCACATGGGCCTGGAGGTAGGCCTGCTTCAGCCCCTCACGGGCCCGGCTGGCAAGGACGCGGGTGCCGTTGGCGTCCAGCCCGAACAGGATGGCCACCTCGCTCGGCGACTCGTCCTCGACCTCGGTGTGCCACAGCACGGCCTGCCAGCGCTCGGGCAGCGAGCGGAAGGCCCGCATCGCCATCGACTGCTCGGCCTCGTGCATCGCCCGCACATCGGCACCGATGTCCAGCCCCGCTCCGAAGGAGCCAACGGACGCGGTGTCGTCGGTGGCCTCGGAGCCGCGCGCGGACTGCGCCGCGAACAGCGCGAAGTCGTCGACCAGTTGCTCGCGCCGCGCGGACTTGATCCACTGCGCGGCGACCCGCCGTACGGAGGTGAGCAGATAGGCGCGCACGGCGTACTCGGGCCCGGCTCCGCCGCGCACCGCCTGCAGCATCCGGGCGAAGACCTCGGCGGTCAGGTCGTCCGCGGTGTGCCCGTCCCGGCAGCAGGTCCGCGCGTACCGCCGTACCGCGTCCGCGTGGCGCCGGTACAGCTCCTCGTAGGCCGAGTCGTCGCCGGCCCGCATCCGATCGATCAACTGGGTGTCGGCGGGCGCCTGTTCCCGGGGCGGTGGCAGCACACTGCCGCTCCGCTGTGCCGGAACGTTCCCTTCCGGCGGTTCGCCGACGGGCGGTACACCGGCCCGGCCGCCCTGACTGGGCACCTGCGGCGAGGTCAGTTCCTCACCGGCGGACTCGTCCCGCCCGTCAACGCTCATCGTGGAACGCCCCCGATGCCTGCCCAACCCGACCGAATCACCGGGTCAGACTGCCACATTGGCTTTTGTTCAGCCCCCGGAGCGACGGACGTACCACTCGTCCGAGCGCACTTGACAGCGCGGTGCCTGACGATCACCCCTGAGGGGAAACGTCAACGGTGCGCGGGGGACCGACAGATGCCCAGAAGACTGCAGCGCCCCGCAAACTGCAGCGCCCCCGTAAGGGGCGCGGGGAACTGCGCGACCAGCCACAGTCCACCCGCACCCGCCCGCGGTCATGGCGCGGCACAGCCGTTGCGGTCGCCGGCACGAAGGACACCTGCTCGGCCAACCCAGGGCACCGTCAGGGCCGCGACCGCAGCCCCTCCAGCAGGATGTCCAGCAGCCGCGAGGAAGCCGCCGCCTGCTGCGCCGGGTCCGGCAGCGAGGGCGCCGCCGTGGCGATCACCAGGAGCACGTCGGAGACCGAGACGTCCGCCCGCAACTCGCCTGCCGCGCGGGCCCGTTCCACCAGCCTCCCGACGACTTCGAGCAGCGCGGCCGCTCCCGCGTCGTCGTCGGCGCCGGCCACCGGCTCCCGCTCCTCCGGCACCAGCCGCAACTCACCCGCGACCGGCTGCGTCCGCTGCTGCGGCACCCGGACCTCCTCGGCCCGGGCGCCGGAACCCCCGACCTCCTCCGGCACCCCGACGCGCAGCACCTGCGGCGGCAGCAACCGCCCCGCCCCCGACGCCACCGATGTCCGCAGGAAGCGCGACAGCGCCGACCACGGTTCGTCCTCCTGCCCGAGCGCGGTCCGCGCCTGGTCGGTCAGCCGGGAGGTCTCCTCCTCGGCTATCCGCCGGACCAGCACGTCCTTGCTGGGGAAGCGCCGGTACACCGTGCCGACCCCGACCCGCGCCCGCCGCGCCACATCCTCCATCGGCGCGCCGTAACCCAGTTCGCCGAAGACCTCGCGTGCCGCACGCAGCACGTGCTCGAGATTGCGCTGTGCGTCCACCCGCAGCGGCGTCGTGCGCGGCCCGTCGCCGCGTCCGTTGCCCGTCGCCGCGCTCACCGTTGCGCCGCCCGTCGCGAGGACGGAAGCCGATGACCAATGCGTGTCCTGAATATGCATCTGTGTTCCCCCGGTTAATGACGTCTCCCCCCGGAGACTCTCCCCGCACTGTGAAGGCCGGAGCGAGTGGAACTGTCGCCGATCCATCGAACGTCGACCGGGCGGACCCGCCCGTCGTGGACCGTACGGCCACATCCCCTACACCCCGTCGACACACGAACATAGTTGAGAGGCTGTCAATTCAGAAGGGGGGCGTTCCGCACAGAGCGCCCCCCGATCGGAGTACGGGTCGCTTACATCCCGATTCGCTGCCTTCGCTCCCCCTCGTCCGCCCCTGCTGACCTGGCCCCTTTCGTCCGGTCCCGGCCGTGCGTCCGGCACCCGGCACAGCGGCCCGCCGGTCACACAAATTGCCGGGGCTGTGGACAAACAACAGTCACGGGTGCGTCATGGGATGGTGAAGGAACGTGCGCGCATTCTCGTTGTCGGCGGCGGCTACGTCGGGATGTACACGGCCCTGCGGCTCCAGCGGAAGCTGAAGGCGGAGCTCAGGCGCGACGAGGTCGACATCACTGTCGTCACCCCCGATCCCTACATGACGTACCAGCCGTTCCTTCCCGAGGCGGCCGCGGGTTCGATTTCCCCTCGTCATGTCGTCGTACCGCTGCGGAGCGTTCTGGACCGGTGCCATGTCGTCATCGGCGAGGTGACGTCCATCGAGCACGCCAAGCGCACCGCCGAAGTCACCACCCTCGCCACGGCCGAGGAACGAAAAGGCGCCACATTCCTCGCATACGACGAACTGGTCCTCGCGCCCGGCTCGATCGCGCGCACGCTGCCCATCCCCGGTCTCGCCGAGCACGGCATCGGCTTCAAGACCGTCGAGGAGGCCATCGGCCTGCGCAACCACGTCATCGAGCAGATGGACATCGCCTCCTCCACCCGCGACCCCGCGATCCGCGACGCGGCCCTCACCTTCGTCTTCGTCGGCGGCGGCTACGCCGGCGTCGAGGCCCTCGGCGAACTGGAGGACATGGCCCGCTACGCCACGCGGTACTACCACAACGTCCAGCCCGAGGACATGAAGTGGATCCTCGTCGAGGCCACCGACCGGATCCTCCCCGAGGTCGGCCCCGAGATGGGCCGCTACACCGTCACCGAGCTGCGCCGTCGCAACATCCAGGTGCTGCTGAACACCCGCCTGGAATCCTGCGCCGACCGCATCGCCGTCCTCAGCGACGGCCAGCGCTTCCCGGCCCGGACGCTCGTGTGGACGGCCGGCGTCAAACCGCACCCCGTGCTCGCCGCCACCGACCTTCCGCTCACCCCGCGCGGGCGGCTGAAATGCACCGCCGAGCTGGCGATCGACGGAGTCGACCACGCATGGGCCGCGGGCGACGCCGCCGCCGTTCCCGACGTCACCGCGACCGAACCCGGCACCGATACCGCCCCCAACGCGCAGCACGCGGTCCGCCAGGCCAGGGTCCTCGGCGACAACATCGTCCACACCCTGCGCGGCGAGCCCCTCGACACCTACGCCCACGCCTACGTCGGCTCCGTCGCCTCCCTGGGACTGCACAAGGGCGTCGCCCAGGTCTACGGGCGCAAGCTGAAGGGCTACCCTGCCTGGTTCATGCACCGCGTCTACCACCTGAGCAGGGTGCCCACCTTCAACCGCAAGGCCCGCGTGCTCGCCGAATGGACCCTCTCCGGACTCTTCAAACGGGAGATCGTCTCGCTCGGATCACTCGAACATCCCCGAGCGGAGTTCGAACTCGCGGCCGGTGGAAAGCCTCCTCACAGTCCCTCCGACGACTCGAACGGGTCGTCCTGACGGAACTCAGGAACTCCACGGCCCGCCCCGGCGTCTGACGGATGTCGCCGCCGACGGCCACCCTGTCAGACTGCCCCCCGACCGAGCACAAGGCTTCTCCCCAGAACTGCACCGGGGGACTTCCCCCGGCCCCCGGCCGCTCCCGTAGCAGGCCGGAGACGACGACACGAGGCAAGGATTCGTGAACTTCACGCGCTGGAGCGCCCGGCTCCCCGGAACGCAGCGCCGCGCCGCAGCGCGGACCGAGCACGCGGTCTCCCCGGACCGACGGGGCGAAGGCTCCGTGCCCGCTGCCCGCGTCGAACAACTGACCGACGACCCGCCCTGTGTGCCCGCCGTCGACGAACTGCCCGTCCGCGACGTCCTGGACCGCGTCCCGGCCCTGGTCGCCCTCGTCCACGGCCCCGACCACCACATCGGGTACGTCAACGACGCCTACACGGCGGCCTTCGGCGTACGGCCCCCGGGCGCCCCCGCCCGCGAGGCCCTGCCCGAACTCGCCGAACTCGGTCTGCTCCCCCTCCTCGACCAGGTCCTGCGCAGCGGCAAGCCCCGCACGCTCAAGTCCCGCAAGGCGCTCGACGGCCGCACCTACACGTTCACCTGCACACCCGTCGCGGAGAACGGCGACCACGAGGGCGGCGTGCTGCTCTTCGCCACCGACGTCACCGACCACGCGGAGGCGGCCGAGCGACTGCGCGCCAGCGAGCGCCGCCAGCGCGAGACGGCCGTGACCCTCCAGCGCAGCCTCCTCCCGCAGGAACTCGAACAGCCGGACGACCTGCGCATCGCCGCGACCTACCAGCCCGGCGGCACCGAGGCCGCGGTCGGCGGCGACTGGTACGACGTCATCACCCTCGGCGGCGGCCGCACCGCCCTCGTCATCGGCGACGTGATGGGCCGGGGCGTCCGCGCGGCGGCCGTCATGGGCCAGCTCCGCACGGCCGTCCGTGCCTACGCCCGCCTGGACCTGCCCCCGCACGAGGTCCTCCAGCTCCTAGACGGCCTCGCCACCGAGATCGACGCCAACCAGATCGCCACCTGCGCGTACGCCATCCACGACCCGAACGAGGGCCGGCTGGTGTACGCCTCGGCCGGCCACCTGCCGATCCTGGTCCGCGACGAGAACGGCACCGTGCTCCGCACCGACGAGCCGACCGGGCCGCCGCTCGGCACGGGCGGCTGGATCCACACGTCGGGCTCGGTACCGCTGGGCCCCGGCTCCACCGCCGTCCTCTACACGGACGGCCTGGTGGAACGCCGTAACGAGGACCTGGACGAGGGCATCGCCGCGCTCGAACGCGCGCTGGCGGGAGCAACCGGCACCCCGCAGGTCATCTGCGACCGCCTGGTCCGCTCGGCCGGCGTCACGGCCGACCACGACGACGATGTGGCCGTCCTGGTCCTCCAGCACCCGGCCCGGACCGGCCCCGACGGCGAGCTGTTCCGCAACGCTGCGCTGGAACTCCTCGGCGGCGTCGAAGCGGCGCCACGCGCGCGTGCCTTCGCCTCCGGCGTGCTGACCAGCTGGCGCTTCCCGGTCGAACTCCATGACCTGGGCGTCCTCGCCACGAGCGAGCTGGTCGCCAACTCCCTCCAGCACGGAACCCCGCCCATGCGGCTGCGGCTCCGCCGCACCGACCGCCGCCTGATCATCGAGGTGACGGACGGCGACGACCACCTGCCCCGCCGCAGACGCGCGGAACCGGGGGACGAGTCGGGCCGGGGTATCGCGATCGTGGCGACGATCGCCTCCGGGTGGGGGTCGAGAAGAACACCGGGCGGCGGGAAAGCGGTGTGGTGCGAGTTCGTACTGCCGAAGGGCTAGGGGGAGGGCCGGGTTTCGGCTGCGGGTGGGCGGGGGGTTGCTCGCGCAGTCCCCGCGCCCCTGAAGGGGCGCCCTGCCAGCGCCGGTAAGTGCCCCCGACCGGCCACCGCTACGCGGAAACGGACTCCGCCGCGGCGCCGCCCCTCGCCACGACCACGCTCTTCGACGCGAGCCACGGCTGGTCCTGGGCCGGGGTCAGCCGCCGTCCGAGCCGTACCGCCAGCACACTGATCCCCAGCGAGAACAGCAGGAACGTCACGATGTACGGGGCGGGCAGCGACGCTGCCAGCGGGCCGCCCACCGCCGGACCGACCGCCAGCGCGAGCTGCTTCACCAGGGCGAACGCCGAGTTGTACTGCCCTGCGTGGCCTGCCGGAGCCAGGTCGGCCACCAGCGGAGCGACCGTCGGCGACAGCATCGCCTCACCCAGCCCGAACAGCGCGTACGTCGACACGAACGCGGCCGTCGCCATCTCCTGACTGCCGTGCCCCAGCCCCGCGTACCCCGCCGCGACCCAGGCCACGGCCCAGATCAGCCCGACTCCGGCGATCACCCGGGACCGCCGGCGGCGCTCGACGAACTTGAGCACGGCGAACTGCGCGACCACGATCATCAGCGTGTTCGCGGCCAGCGCGGTCCCCAGCGCGGACGTGGATATCCCCGCCGCCTCGACGCCGTACGCGCTCAGCCCGGACTCGAACTGTCCGTAGCACGCGAAGAACAGCACGAAGCCCAGCACGCTCAGCTGCACCATCGCCCGGTTCCCGAGCAACTGCTTCCAGCCGGCCTTCGCGGCCGAGGCGGGAGCGCCCGTGATCCGCGGTGCGTGCGGCGTCCGTACCGTCGACATCACCACGGCCAGCAGCAGGAACATCGCCGCCTCGATCGCGAAGAGGAGCGTGAACGAGGAGACCCGGGTCGTGTCGACCAGGTGGCCGCCGATGAGGCCACCGACACCCAGCCCCAGGTTCTGCAGGAAGAACTGCGTCGCGAACGCCCGCGACCGGGTCTCCGCCGAGGAGCAGTCCACGATCATCGTCGCCAGCGCCGGCTGCATCACGGCCTGCCCGGCACCCAGCAGCGCGGCCGCGGCCAGTACGGTCGCCGCCTGTCCCGCCAGGCCGAGGCTCAGCGCACCTGTCGCGGCCAGGACCAAGGCGGTGAGAAGGACCGGCAGTGGGCCACGCCGCACGATCGCCCGGCCGGCGAACGGCAGCACGATCAGCGCGGCCACGGCGAAGACAGCGAGCACGAACCCCGCTGTCATGGCACCGAGCCCCCGCACCTGCGCCACATAGACGTACAGGTAGGGGACGGTGAAGCCGAGCCCGAACGCGCTGAGTGCGTTCCCCACGTGGATCCGGCGCATCGCTGCGCCCATCGCCCTGGTCACGTTCACCTCTCTCAGGTCGTTAAGTCAGCGGGCTGCTGAAGTCTGAAGACTTAGAAGCTAAAGTTTCGACCTAAAGACTACATGCCGAAGGACTTCAACGCCAAGCTTGTTCGTGCGATACTTCGGGCATGGCCGACACCACCGGCGCCGGCGAGCCGACACTCGACGAACAGATCGCCGCCTACCAGCGTGAGTTCCAGGACCTCGACCCCCAGGTCGAGAAGGTCGTCTCGGCGCTGTCCCGGCTCAACCGCCGGATGAACGTCGCCTACGGCCGCCAGACCGCCGCCCTCGGCATCAGCAGCGCCGAGTGGGAGGTCCTCAAGGCCCTGGTCCTCTCCGGCGCCCCTTACCGCCTGGGCCCCAGCGAGCTGGCCAAGCGACTCGGTCTCACCCCGGCCGCGATGACCCACCGCATCGACCGGATGGTCGCCGAGGGTCTGGTCACCCGGGAGCGGGACGAGTCCAACCGCGTCCGGGTGATCGTCGAGCTGACCTCCGAGGGTCGCGAGAAGTGGCTGGAGGCCATGCGCCTCGCCTCCGTCTTCGAGGAGGAGCTGCTCCAGGACCTCTCTCCGGCCGAGCGCGGTGTGCTCGGCGAGGTCCTCACCAGGCTGCTGCGCCGCGTGGAGCACGCCCAGCCCGACGCCGGCGGCCGCCTGACCGACCTGGACTGACCCAGGTCGCGGGGGCCGGAAAAAAATCTTGACAGGGGGTACTTGACACCCCCATGGCCGATCCGTAAAGTTCTTCGGGTTGCCGCGGAGCCGTAACGGTTCTGCGACAGCACCTCCGCCGCATTAAGCGGCACCCAAACCATCAGTACGATCTCCCGACCGGGTTGATTTCGGCGTGCCCGAATTCAATTCGATTTCGGATCTCTGTGCTGTCTGGTCGAGCCACTAAGGCCCGATTGGGCATCGCGGAGCGGATCCGCTAAGGTTTGAGACGTCGGAACGGCCCAACAGCCGCGAAGACAACACCCGCTGACTGGGAATCAGACGCCGAAAGGATCTGATAGAGTCGGAACCGCCGGAAAGGGAA